>NZ_JADCKV010000006.1:0-651160 GCF_014982105.1 Enterobacter cloacae complex sp. P18RS
TGCCTGATAAAAAGGATGAATGGCTACGTGATGTCGACCCGTTACGATGAGAAGTTGATACCCCGCTTCCTGGGCTCGTTTGAGGGCCTCAAGAGAAGAGGGGAGCAGGGTTTTCTGAGGGGTAAGCAGTGTTCCGTCTAAATCCAGGGCAATCACTCGCGAGGTCATTTTTTCTTCCGGGTTAATGTTGAATTTAAGGTCTGTCGGGATGGTACACCGAGAGCGGAACCCTGCAAAATCCCGGACTACAATTCAGCATTCACCGTTAAAAATAATCAGGAGTATTCATGAAACAAACCGTTTATACCGCCAGTCCTGAAAGTCAGCAGATCCATGTCTGGCGTTTGAATACAGAAGGTTCGCTTACGCTGGTTCAGGTTGTTGATGTGCCAGGCCAGGTGCAGCCGATGGTCGTCAGCCCGGATAAACGTTTTCTTTATGTCGGCGTACGCCCGGAATTCCGCGTGCTGGCATACCGCATCTCCCCGGACGACGGCGCGCTGACCTATACCGCAGAAGCCCCGCTGCCGGGCAGCCCGACCCATATTTCCACTGACCATAAAGGCAACTTTATCTTCAGCGGCTCCTACAATGCAGGCTGCGTGAGCGTCACCCGCCTGGAAGACGGTATTCCCGTTGAAACCGTCGACGTGGTAGAAGGGCTAGAAGGTTGCCACTCCGCCAACATTTCGCCGGATAACCGCACGCTGTGGGTGCCAGCGCTTAAGCAGGACCGCATCTGCCTGTTCACCCTGAGCGATGACGGCCATCTGGTCGCGCAGAGCCCGGCGGAAGTCACCACCGTGGAAGGCGCAGGCCCGCGCCACATGGTCTTCCATCCGAATCAGCAGTATGCCTATGTCGTTAACGAGCTGAACAGCTCGGTAGACGTGTGGGAGCTGAACGATCCTAACGGGCAGATCGAGTGCGTACAGACGCTGGACATGATGCCATCTGATTTCTCCGACACACGCTGGGCGGCAGACATTCACATTACGCCGGATGGCCGTCACCTGTATGCCTGTGACCGTACCTCCAGTCTGATCACCGTCTTCAGCGTCTCCGAAGACGGCAGCGTTCTGGCAGTTGAGGGCTTCCAGCCGACAGAAACCCAGCCGCGCGGCTTTAATGTCGATCACAGCGGCAAATACCTGATTGCGGCGGGGCAGAAATCCCACCACATTGCGCTCTATGAAATCCAGGGCGTGCAGGGTCTACTGGAAGAGAAAGGACGCTATGCGGTCGGACAAGGGCCGATGTGGGTTGTAATTAACGCTCATTGATCCGTAGACGAAAAAAAACCTCGCAAATGCGAGGTTTTTTTATGCGCGGTTAATGCATGAGGTAGGCCGGGTAAGGCGCAGCCGCCACCCGGCAGCAGACATTTTACTGCTTCGGCTCAGCAACCACTTTGCTACCCAGACCGCGGTTGTTGTATTCCCACATGCGGTTAAAGTTAGCGTCGTTCAGGTTACGCTGCACATTGTCTTTATCATCCACCGTGCCGGTGTTGCCGGAGAAAGGACGTTTCGAGATCGCCGCATCCGCCCACGGTTTTGCCATGTTAAAGCCTTCGTTAATCACGCTGTCGCGGATCACGACCTGGCCGTTAGTGGCGGAGTCCACGTCCAGAGAGCGACCAAGCTGCGCCACGCCATCGCCAGCAGCAGTAAAGCGGCTATTCACGGCCAGGAAGCCATAGAACAGGTTAGACTGCGTGGCCGGGGCAAAGACGTAACCTTCCTGCTGCGTACGTGAATTCACCACGCGGAAGTCGGTGTTATCAAATACCACCGCGCCGCGGCCAGAGACCATATCCACGTCGCCTTCAATGTAGCTGTTGGTGACCAGAGTACGCGTCAGACGGTTGTTCTGAAGGGTATTCTGCACGCCGCTGTTGGTCACGAAGAAGGTGTTCTGGCGGCCCAGGATATTGACGTTGTTAATCTGTACCTTGTCGCCATCGCTACGCAGCGCCACGGCCTGATGATTACCTGCGTCAACGCTGTCGCCCAGGGTGTTCTGAATGGTCAGGTTCTGCAATTGCAGGCCATTGTTCTGTGACCAGAATACCGCTGAACACATCACGCCAATGGTGGCGGCACGCTTGCGCTGGCAGTTATCAAACATATACCACGCCGGTTTACCTGGCATGTATTTACCGGCCGGGTTCACCAGATGGCGCCAGGTGGTGCTGTCGATCTCTGAATCAATCGCCAGGCCAATTTTTACGTCGACCGCTTTTTCGCCCAGGCCGTAAAGCGTAATGCTTCCCGGTGCCGCCGGAACATAAACGGTTCCTTCGTATTCACCCGGCAGGATGGCAATGTACTGACGAGATGCGCTGTGTTTGGTAATTGCGGCATCAACGGCTGCCTGAATAGAGGTGTGTGTAACGCCCTCTGCCCCGGCCGGGCCGACAACGAAGTCTGGCTGTTTCGGCAGGTTAATAGAAGAAGGCGTCCACGGGGCTGCATTGGGATCCATCGCCGAGAAATAGTGCGCACGGGTGAAGTTCTTCGCTTCAGCCGCTGACAGGATCGGACGGGAAGCGGTGCCCGGAGCAACCTGCTCAGAAGGTTGCTGATCCGGTGGTGTTGAACTGCAAGCGGATAAAGTCACGCCAAAGGCGAGTGCCAACGCCAGACGGGAAATCCTGGAAATATTCAAGGTAATGCTCCTGGGTATGCAAGTCTTATCTGGATAGACGAAATAGCCTGCTTTTTTATACTAAGTTGAGCGAAACGGGAAGATAAAAACCGGAAAAGTTGCATTTTTGCCCGCAGGCGACGGGAAAGTCATCACAAATAAATAACATTTTCCCCCAATGCGGTTGACAGCGGGCGGCAGATGAAAATAAATGTCTATACAACCCATGACAAGTGGAAGGCACATGCAGCAGCTTCATCCCGATGATGTGATATGGCGAAATGCGCGACTGGCAACCCTGGCGACAGGTGAGGCGGAGCCCTACGGCCTGAGAGAACAACATGCCCTCGTTGTGCGCGGCCAGACGATTCTGGCCATTATTCCTGAATCCGAGATCCCCTCCGGGCATCGTCAGTGTGTCGATCTCGACGGGCGTCTGGTTACCCCCGGCCTGATCGATTGCCACACCCATCTGGTGTTCGGCGGCGATCGCGCAGCGGAATGGGAGCAACGGCTTAACGGCGTGTCATATCAGACCATTAGCGCGCAGGGCGGCGGAATTAACGCCACGGTCACGGCCACCCGCAACAGTTCGCCGGAAACGCTCCTGACGGTGGCGCAGCAGCGACTCCAGCGGCTGATGAATGAAGGCGTAACGACCGTTGAAATCAAATCGGGATACGGACTGAATGCCGAAGCCGAAGAGAAAATGCTGCTGGTTGCCCGCCAGCTCAGCCTGAATAATCTGGTCGATATCAGCCCGACGCTGCTGGCCGCGCACGCCGTTCCTGCCGAGTACCGACAGGATCCGGATGCCTATCTGGCGCTGGTCTGTGAGCAGATCATGCCCACGCTGTGGCAAAAAGAGTTATTTGAAGCGGTGGACGTGTTTTGTGAAAACGTCGGCTTTACCCCGGCGCAAACCGAGCGCCTGTTCCGGGCCGCCGCCGCGCTCGGGATCCCGGTAAAAGGGCATGTAGAACAACTGTCGAATCTCGGCGGCGCGGCGCTGGTCAGCCAGTATAAAGGGCTGTCGGCCGATCATATTGAGTATCTCGATGATTCAGGTATTCAGGCGATGGCGCAAAGCGGCACGGTGGCGGTATTGCTCCCCGGCGCGTTCTATTTTCTTCAGGAGCGCCAGCGTCCGCCGGTGGCGCAGCTGAGAGAGCAGGGCGTGCCGATGGCGGTGGCTACCGACTACAATCCGGGCACCAGCCCGTTTGCCAGCCTGCATCTGGCAATGAACATGGCCTGCGTCCAGTTTGGCCTCACGCCGGAAGAGGCCTGGGCTGGCGTGACGCGGCATGCGGCGCAGGCGCTAGGACGTGGTGCGACGCACGGGCAGTTAAAGCCCGGTTATGTGGCTGATTTCGTCGTCTGGGAGGCGAATCATCCGGTTGAGATGGTTTACGAGCCGGGGCGGAATCCTATGTATCAACGCGTGTTTCGGGGGCAGGTAGCATGAAACTGTGGCATCCCGTCTCTCCGCAGGTCTGGCAGGGTCGTGACGACAGCGCCGAGTCCAGCACCGCGAAACGTCTCTTCCAGACCATACAACAGCGCGAACACTTTTCTCCCGCGCCGTCAGGCATCGCCCTGCTGGGCTTTGAATGTGATGAAGGGGTTAAGCGTAACCAGGGCAGGCCCGGTGCTGCACAGGCGCCCGATGTGTTGCGTGGCGCGCTGGCGAATATGGCGAGCCATCAGGGTCATGCGCGCCTCGTGGATATGGGCGCTATTTATGTTGAAGGCCACGCGCTGGAGGCGGCACAGCAGGCGCTGAGCGAGGCCATAACCGCGTGCCAGCAATCCGGGATGCGTACTCTGGTTTTCGGTGGTGGACATGAAACCGCCTGGGCGCACGGGCGCGGCGTGCTGGACGCCTTTCCGAACGATCGCCTTGCGGTGATCAACCTGGATGCGCACCTCGATTTACGCAAGGCCGAACGGGCAACGTCCGGCACGCCGTTCCGCCAGCTGGCGCACTACTGCGCGTCTCAGTCGCGGGTGTTTCACTACGCCTGCCTGGGGGTAAGCCGTGCGGCGAATACTCAGGCGCTGTGGGAGGAAGCTGAGCGGTTGAACGTGACGCTGGTTGAAGATCTCGATTTTCGCCGGGATACGCTATCCGTGCTGGATAACGTGCTTGCGCAGGCAGACCGGGTTTATCTCACCGTTGACCTTGATGTGCTGCCTGCCGCAGAAATGCCCGCCGTGTCCGCCCCTGCGGCGTTGGGGATCCCGGCGCTGGATCTGTTCCCGGTGATTGAGCGTATCTGCCGAAGCGGTAAACTACAGGCGGCGGATCTGGTGGAATTTAATCCGCACTACGATCGGGACGGACAGGGGGCGAAGCTTGCCGCCCGACTGGCCTGGCAAATTGCTCACTGGTGGGCATAACAACATTCAAGGAGTCATGATGTTTTCACGCTCGCCCCTGCCGCAGCCGAGCCCTCCCGCGCCTTTTTACGAAAAGGTGAAGCAGGCGATCAGCGAAAAAATCGCCGCCGGCGTCTGGCGCCCGCACGACCGCATTCCGTCCGAGGCCGAGCTGGTGGCGCAGTTTGGCTTTAGCCGAATGACCATCAACCGCGCACTGCGTGAACTGACCGATGAAGGGTTGCTGGTGCGTTTGCAGGGTGTCGGAACCTTTGTCGCCGAGCCAAAAGGACAGTCGGCGCTGTTTGAAATCCGCAGCATTGCCGATGAAATTGCCGCCCGCAACCATCAGCACCACTGCGAGGTGCTGGTGCTTGAGGAGACGCAGGCCAGCGCCGAACAGGCCATCGAGCTGAACGTTACCGAGGGCACCCGGATTTTCCATTCGGTGATGGTGCATTATGAGAACGACATTCCGGTCCAGATTGAAGATCGCTGCGTCAACGCGGAGCGGATACCGGACTACCTGAGCCAGGATTACACCCAAACCACACCGCATGCGTATCTCTCGCTCGTCGCCCCGCTGACGGAAGGGGAGCATATCGTGGAAGCCGTGCGCGCCACGCCGCAGGAGTGCGAGCTGTTGCGTATTAAAGAGCACGATCCCTGTCTGCTGATCCGCCGTCGTACCTGGTCGTCCTCGCAAATTGTGTCGCATGCGAAGCTGCTATTCCCGGGGAATCGCTACCGGTTGCAGGGCCACTTTATGTCATAAGTTTTATAAGCGTGATCGCTAACGCAATATAGCAAAATTGTATCTTTTTTGTTAAACCCGACCTTGTGTGTGCTTGTCTATACAAGTATATCTAAATGCATCACCTGTCCCTTATGAGGAACACACAATGTCGTCAGATAAATACCGCAAGCAGGATGTCCGCGCCGCGCGCGGCACCACGCTCACCGCAAAAAGCTGGCTCACCGAAGCACCGCTGCGCATGTTGATGAACAACCTTGATCCTGAGGTAGCAGAAAATCCCCACGAGCTGGTGGTCTACGGCGGCATTGGCCGCGCCGCGCGCAACTGGGCGTGCTATGACGCGATTGTCGAGTCTTTGACGAATCTCGAAAACGACGAAACGCTGCTGGTGCAATCCGGCAAACCGGTTGGCGTATTCAAAACCCATAAAAATGCGCCCCGCGTGCTGATTGCCAACTCCAACCTGGTGCCGCACTGGGCGACGTGGGAACACTTCAACGAACTGGACGCAAAAGGGCTGGCCATGTACGGCCAGATGACCGCGGGTAGCTGGATCTACATCGGCAGCCAGGGGATTGTGCAGGGCACGTATGAAACCTTCGTGGAAGCGGGCCGTCAGCACTATAACGGATCACTGAAAGGCCGCTGGGTGCTCACCGCCGGACTTGGCGGCATGGGCGGCGCGCAGCCGCTGGCCGCGACGCTGGCGGGCGCGTGCTCCCTGAACATTGAGTGCCAGCAGAGCCGCATCGATTTCCGTCTGCGTACCCGCTATGTCGATGAGCAGGCCGACAACCTCGATGACGCGCTGGCGCGCATCAAAAAGTACACCGCTGAAGGCAAAGCCGTGTCGGTTGCCCTGTGCGGCAACGCGGCGGATATTCTGCCGGAACTGGTGGCGCGCGGCGTGCGTCCGGATCTGGTCACCGACCAGACCAGCGCTCACGATCCGCTCCACGGCTATCTGCCAAAAGGCTGGACGTGGGAAGACTACCAGCAAAAAGCGGAAACCGATCCTGAGGGCACGGTACTGGCGGCCAAACGCGCCATGGCGGAACACGTCTCCGCGATGCTGGCCTTCAGTAAGATGGGTATTCCGACCTTTGATTACGGGAATAACATCCGCCAGATGGCGAAAGAGATGGGGGTGACTAACGCCTTTGACTTCCCCGGCTTCGTGCCCGCCTATATTCGTCCTCTGTTCTGCCGCGGCATTGGGCCATTCCGCTGGGTTGCCCTGTCCGGCGACCCGGAGGATATCTACAAAACCGACGCCAGAGTGAAAGAGATTGTCGCCGATGACGAACACCTGCATCGCTGGCTGGATATGGCGCGCGAACGCATTAACTTCCAGGGCCTGCCGGCGCGTATCTGCTGGGTCGGGCTGGAGTGGCGGCAAAAACTCGGCCTCGCCTTTAACGAAATGGTGCGCAGCGGCGAAGTCTCCGCGCCGATCGTCATTGGCCGCGACCACCTGGACTCCGGCTCTGTCGCCAGTCCGAACCGTGAAACCGAAGCCATGCGCGACGGCTCGGATGCGGTCTCCGACTGGCCGCTGCTGAATGCCCTGCTGAACACCGCCAGCGGCGCGACCTGGGTATCGCTGCACCACGGCGGCGGCGTCGGGATGGGCTTCTCCCAGCACTCCGGGATGGTCATCGTCTGTGACGGAACTGATGAAGCGGCCGCGCGTATCGCTCGCGTGCTGCACAACGACCCGGCAACCGGCGTGATGCGTCACGCGGATGCGGGTTACGAGATTGCCATTGATTGTGCCAAAGAGCAGGGCCTGAACCTGCCGATGATCCCTGCCACACAAGGAAAGCCTGCATGAACGCGTTAACACTTACTCCCGGCTCGCTGACGCTCAAACAGCTGCGTCACGTCTGGCGTCAGCCGGTGACACTCTCCCTTGATGAAAGCGCCCACCGTGCCATTAACGACAGCGTGGCCTGCGTGGAGGCGATTGTGGCGGAGGGGCGCACCGCCTACGGCATCAATACCGGGTTTGGCCTGCTGGCGCAGACCCGCATCGCCACGCACGATCTGGAGAATTTACAGCGTTCGCTGGTGCTGTCGCACGCGGCGGGGGTTGGCCAGCCGCTGGACGATGAGATCGTCCGCCTGATGATGGTGTTGAAAATCAACAGCCTGGCGCGTGGGTTTTCCGGCATTCGTCTGAGCGTGATCCAGGCGCTGATGGCGCTGGTCAATGCGGAAGTTTATCCGTGGATCCCGGCGAAGGGCTCCGTCGGCGCCTCCGGCGATCTGGCGCCGCTGGCGCATATGTCGCTGCTCCTGCTGGGTGAAGGCCAGGCGCGCTGGCAAGGGGAGTGGCTGCCTGCGAAAGAGGCGCTGAAAAAAGCTGGCTTAACGCCGATCACCCTCGCGGCAAAAGAGGGGCTGGCGCTGCTCAACGGCACGCAGGCGTCGACCGCTTTCGCGCTGCGCGGTCTGTTTGAAGCGGAAGATCTGTTCGCCTCGGCGGTGGTGTGCGGTGCACTGACCACTGAGGCGGTGCTCGGCTCGCGTCGTCCGTTCGATGCCCGCATCCACGAGGTGCGCGGCCAGCGCGGTCAGATTGATGCCGCCGCCATGTACCGCCACGTACTTACCGATACCAGCGACATTGCCGATTCGCATCACAACTGTGAGAAGGTGCAGGATCCGTATTCCCTGCGCTGCCAGCCGCAGGTGATGGGCGCATGCCTGACGCAGCTGCGCCAGGCGGCAGAAGTGCTGCTGGTCGAAGCCAATGCGGTGTCCGATAACCCACTGGTATTTGCTCAGGAAAACGAGGTGGTTTCTGGCGGTAACTTCCACGCCGAGCCGGTGGCGATGGCCGCAGATAATATCGCCCTGGCGATTGCCGAAATCGGGGCGCTGTCTGAGCGTCGAATCGCGCTGATGATGGATAAGCACATGTCCCAGCTGCCGCCATTCCTGGTGCGCAACGGCGGCGTGAACTCGGGCTTCATGATAGCCCAGGTCACCGCCGCGGCACTGGCAAGTGAGAACAAAGCCCTGTCGCATCCGCACAGCGTGGACAGCCTGCCAACCTCAGCCAACCAGGAAGATCACGTTTCGATGGCCCCGGCTGCCGGGCGTCGCCTCTGGGAGATGGCCTCTAACACCCGCGGCGTGCTGGCGGTGGAGTGGCTGGCGGCGTGTCAGGGTATTGATTTGCGCGAAGGGCTAAAATCCAGCCCGCTGCTGGAGCAGGCGCGCCAGGAACTGCGCGAGCACGTTACGCACTACGATGACGACCGCTTCTTTGCGCCGGATATTGATAAGGCGATGCAGCTTCTGGAGGAAGGACGGCTGGTGGGGCTGTTACCTTCGGTGCTGTGATTTTATGCCCGGTGGCGCTGCGCTTACCGGGCCTACGAGTGCGAAATGTAGGCCGGGTAAGGCGTAGCCGCCACCCGGCTTTTTTTACGAATACATCGCCGTAATCGACGCGCTGCCCAGCGAATGGAAATGCACGTTAAAGCCTACCATCGCGCCGCTCGCCCCTTCGTCGACCTCAATCTTGTCCACATCCAGCGCGTGCACGGTGAAGATATAGCGGTGCGTTTCCCCTTTTGGCGGCGCCGCGCCGCCGTAGCCCGCTTTGCCAAAGTCAGTGCGCGTCTGAATCGCACCGTCAGGCAGAGCAACCAGATCGGAACCGGAGCCCTGCGGCAGCACGCGCGTGTCGGCGGGCAGGTTTGCCACGATCCAGTGCCACCAGCCCGACCCGGTTGGCGCATCCGGATCGTAGCAGGTCACGACAAAACTTTTGGTTCCCGCTGGCACATCGTCCCACGCCAGATGGGGAGAGATATTATCCCCCTGATAACCCATCCCGTTAAACACGTGACGTTCCGGCAGCTTTTCGCCGTCGCGCAAATCTTTACTGATGATTTTCATCCGATTTCCCTCGTTACTCACTCATTCAGAAAGTGTAACGCATGGGGTTAAATCGCGAAATGCGCTGAAGTGTTAACGGCTTCAACCACTGCCCCGGTCAGCTTGCGGAGCTGATCCGCAGAAATGCTGTACGGCGGCATGAGGTAAATCAGCTTACCGAAAGGTCGCACCCACACGCCCTGGTCAACGAAGAAGCGCTGCAACGCGGCCATGTTCACCGGATGCGTTGTCTCGATTACCCCGATGGCGCCCAGTACGCGGACGTCCGCGACGTATTCCGCCTCCGCCGCCGCGCTTAACTGCTGCTTCAGCTGCGCCTCAATCGCCGCCACCTGCGTCTGCCATGCGCCGCTTTCCAGAATGGCGAGGCTTTCGCTTGCCACGGCGCAGGCCAGCGGGTTGCCCATAAACGTCGGGCCGTGCATAAAGCAGCCCGCGTCGCCGTCGCTGATGGTATCGGCAACCTGGCGGGTGGTAAGCGTGGCGGAGAGCGTCATGGTGCCGCCGGTGAGCGCTTTCCCCAGGCACAGAATATCCGGCGCGATCCCCGCATGCTCGCAGGCGAACAATTTCCCGGTGCGGCCAAAGCCGGTGGCGATCTCATCGGCAATCAGCAGGATCCCTTCGCGGTCGCACATCTTCCGAATGCGCCTCAGCCACTCGGGATGGTACATCCGCATTCCGCCCGCGCCCTGCACAATCGGTTCGAGAATAACGGCGGCAATCTCGTGGCGATGGGCCGCCATCAGCCGCGCGAAGCCCACCATGTCCATCTCGTCCCATTCGCCGTCGAAGCGGCTCTGCGGGGCTGGCGCAAACAGGTTTTCCGGCAGATAGCCTTTCCACAGGCTGTGCATGGAGTTGTCCGGATCACATACCGACATCGCGCCGAAAGTGTCGCCGTGATAGCCGTTGCGGAAGGTAAGGAACCGCTGGCGCGTTTCGCCCTTCGCATGCCAGTACTGCAACGCCATTTTCATCGCCACTTCCACGGCCACCGAGCCGGAGTCGGCCAGGAAAACGCACTCCAGCGATTCAGGCGTCATCGCTACCAGGCGACGGCATAAATCCACCGCGGGCTGATGCGTGATCCCGCCAAACATCACGTGTGACATCTGGTCAATCTGCGCTTTCATCGCCGCGTTCAGTCGCGGGTGGTTGTAGCCATGGATCGCCGCCCACCAGGAGGACATCCCGTCAACAAGCCGCTCGCCGCTGGCAAGATGCAGCTCGCAGCCGTGGGCCGAGGCTACCGGATAGACGGGAAGGGGGCGGGTCGTGGAGGTGTAAGGGTGCCAGATATGCTGCTTGTCGAAGGCGAGATCGTCCTGGGTCATAATCGACTTGTAAACCATTTTGAAAAGTTTTAGGTTTACAAGTATAAACCGAACCGACAATTAACAAAACCCTTTGGAGAAGCCCGATGGCTCACCACGCACGCTGGACGATGTCGCAAGTCACTGAATTATTCAACAAACCTTTCCTGGAGCTGATGTTTGAGGCGCAACAGGTGCACCGCCAGCACTTCGATCCGCGTCATGTTCAGGTCAGCACGCTGCTGTCGATCAAAACCGGGGCTTGCCCGGAAGACTGCAAATATTGCCCGCAAAGCGCGCGCTATAAAACCGGTCTCGAATCCGAGCGCCTGATGGAAGTCGAGCAGGTGCTCGACTCCGCGCGCAAGGCCAAAAACGCTGGCTCGACCCGCTTCTGCATGGGCGCGGCGTGGAAAAATCCGCATGACCGCGACATGCCCTATCTGGAGCAGATGGTGAAGGGGGTGAAGGAGATGGGGCTTGAAGCCTGCATGACCCTTGGTACGCTGAACGAAGAGCAGGCGCAGCGTCTCTCGGCGGCGGGGCTGGATTACTATAACCACAACCTCGATACCTCGCCGGAATTCTACGGCAACATCATCACCACGCGCACCTATCAGGAGCGTCTGGACACGCTGGATAAAGTGCGTGATGCGGGGATCAAGGTCTGTTCCGGCGGGATCGTGGGACTGGGAGAGACGGTAAAAGATCGTGCCGGCCTGCTGTTACAGCTGGCAAACCTGCCGACCCCGCCGGAAAGCGTGCCCATCAACATGCTGGTGAAGGTAAAAGGGACGCCGCTGGCGGATAACGAGGACGTGGATGCCTTCGATTTCATCCGCACCATCGCGGTGGCGCGCATCATGATGCCGACCTCTTACGTTCGCCTCTCTGCCGGTCGCGAGCAGATGAGCGAGCAGACCCAGTCGATGTGCTTCATGGCCGGGGCCAACTCCATCTTCTACGGCTGCAAACTGCTGACCACGCCAAACCCGGAAGAGGACAAAGATGTCCAGCTGTTCCGCAAGCTGGGGCTGAACCCACACCAGACCGAGGTACAGGCGGGGGATAACGAGCAACAGCAGCAGCTGGAGCAGCAGATTTTTAACGCCGACACCGACCAGTTCTACAACGCGGCAGCCGTATGACCTGGCAGGCACGTATCAGGACCGCGCTCGACGAGCGGCGGGCGGCGGATGCGTTTCGGGTGCGCAGGGTAGTGGAAAACGGTGCAGGCCGTTTTCTCTCCCGGGAAGGAGAGCGGTTCTGTAATTTCTCCAGCAACGATTATCTGGGCCTGAGCCAGCACCCGCAGATCGTTCGCGCCTGGCAGCAGGGCGCGGATCGTTACGGCGTAGGCAGCGGTGGCTCCGGGCACGTCAGCGGCTACACCACGGCGCATCAGGCGCTGGAGGAAGAGCTGGCCGACTGGCTGGGCTACCCGCGGGCGCTGCTGTTTATCTCCGGTTTTGCCGCGAATCAGGCGGTGATTGCCGCCCTGATGGGCAAAGACGACCGCATCATCGCGGACCGCCTGAGCCACGCGTCCCTGCTTGAAGCGGCCAGTCTCAGCCCGGCGCAGCTGCGGCGTTTTGCCCATAACGATGCCTCTCAGCTGAACGTCCTGCTGGGTAAACCCTGTTCAGGGCTTCAGCTGGCGGTGACGGAAGGGGTATTCAGCATGGACGGCGACAGCGCGCCCCTTGCCACCTTGCATGACGTCGCAAAACAGCAGAACGCCTGGCTGCTGGTCGACGATGCCCACGGCATTGGCGTCACCGGCGAGGAGGGGCGCGGAAGCGCGCACCAGCAACGCGTCAGGCCGGAACTGCTGGTGGTCACTTTTGGCAAAGGCTTTGGCGTCAGCGGCGCCGCGGTGTTGTGCAGCGAGCCGGTGGCCGATTACCTGGTGCAGTTCGCCCGGCACCTGATCTACAGCACCAGCATGCCCCCGGCGCAGGCCGTGGCGCTCTCTGCGTCGCTTGCGGTGATCCGCGGCGAAGACGGCGCTGAACGCCGGGCGCGCCTGGCCGACCATATTCAGCGTTTTCGCCGGGGGGTAAGCGCACTGCCTTACCGGCTTACCGACTCGCACAGCGCCATTCAGCCCGTGATTGTGGGTGAAAACCATCGGGCGCTGATGCTGGCACAGGCGCTACGAGAGCGGGGGCAGTGGGTCACGGCGATCCGCCCACCCACCGTGCCGCCAGGCACCGCGCGCTTGCGTCTGACGCTCACGGCAGCGCACGAGCCGCAGGATATCGATACGCTTCTGGAGGCACTGTATGTCTCCTGTCAATAAACAGGCCGTTGCCGCCGCGTTTGGCCGGGCAGCGCAAAGCTATTCACAGCACGATGAGCTGCAACGCCTGAGCGCCCGCGGGCTGCTGGCCGCGCTCGGTGAGGGGCGTTTTGCGCAGGTGCTCGACGCTGGCTGCGGGCCTGGCGGCAATAGCCGCTACTGGCGCGCAACGGGTAGCCACGTCACGGCGCTGGATTTATCCGCGCAGATGCTGGATGAGGCCCGCCAGCAGCAGTCAGCAGACCGTTATCTGGTGGCCGATATCGAGGCCATCCCGCTGGAGGATGCGCTGTTTGACCTTGTCTGGAGCCATCTGGCGGTGCAGTGGTGCGCCAGCCTGCCGCAGGCCCTACGCGAGCTATACCGCGTGGCGCGGCCCGGCGGAGCGGTGGCCTTTACCACCCTGCTGGAAAGTTCGTTGCCAGAGCTGAATCAGGCGTGGAGGGCAGTGGATGCGCAGCCGCACGCCAACCGGTTTCTCTCGCACCAACAGGTCACTCAGGCGCTGGCAGGCTGGCGCTATCGCAGCATGGTCCAGACCGTCACCCTCGAATTTAGCGATGCGTTAAGCGCCATGCGATCGCTTAAGGGCATAGGCGCGACGCACCTGCACGCCGGACGGGAGAAGAAACCCCTTACCCGTGGCCAACTCCAGCGTCTCGAGCTGGCCTGGCCGCAGGAGCGGGGCCGGTTCCCGCTCTCTTATCATCTTTTTCATGGGATTATTGAACGTGACTGAACGTTATTTTGTTACCGGCACGGACACTGAAGTCGGTAAAACGGTTGCCAGCGCCGCGCTGTTGCAGGCGGCGCGTCTGCTGGGGAAAACTACGGCCGGGTATAAGCCCGTAGCCTCCGGCAGCGAGATGACGCCGGAAGGCTTACGTAATACCGATGCGCTGGCGCTACAGCGTAACAGCAGCCTTACGCTGGCCTATTCTGCGGTGAACCCCTATACCTTTGCTGAACCCACCTCGCCGCACATCGTCAGCGTCGATGAAGATCGTCCGATTGATTTTTCGGTGCTCTCTTCCGGGTTACGCGTCCTGGAAACGCAGGCCGACTGGGTGCTGGTGGAGGGGGCTGGCGGCTGGTTTACCCCGCTGTCCGACGAGCAGACATTTGCTGACTGGGTGCAGGCCGAGCAGCTTCCGGTCATTCTGGTGGTTGGCGTGAAGCTTGGCTGTATCAATCACGCCATGCTGACCGCCCAGGCCGTGCAGCAGGCCGGGTTGCGTCTGGCAGGGTGGATTGCCAATGACGTGGTAGCGCCGGGTAAACGTCATGCTGAGTATCTGGCGACGCTGAAGCGGGTGCTGCCTGCGCCGTTTCTCGGCGAGATCCCGTGGCTTGCCGACGGCGCAGAGCAGGCGGAAACCGGACGCTATCTCGACCTCAGCGCCTTATGTCCCGCGCCATCCAGTGCGCAATAAGGTCGTCATCCAGCTCGTTAACGTGGCCCTGTGCCACGTTACGTCCGCGATAGAGCATGCAGAAACGATCCGCTACCCGGCGGATAAACGACAGCTGTTGCTCCGCTAACAGCACCGTCATTCCCAGCTCCCGATTCAACCGCACCAGCAACTGCCCCAGCCTGCGCGCGAAACCGTGCCCTGCGCCATGCATGGGCTCATCCAGAATCAACACGCGCGGACGATTAACCAGCGCACTGGCGAGGGCCAGCTGATACTGGTCGTCAGGGGACAGCGCAGAGGCACGGCTCTGTCGCAGCGGATAGAGCTCCGGAAACAGGGCATACACGTCACTTTTAGATGCCGGATCGGGTTTCCCCGTCGCCCGCATAGCGATATGCAGATTTTCATCGACGGTGAGCTGGGAAAATATTCGCCGATCCTGCGGGACGTAGCCTATCGTCGGCGGCGCCGGGAATGCTGACGCAGGGTTGAGCAAGTTATGCGGCGGCGCGCCAGCCTCATGCCAGATGATGGTGCCGCTCTCGACGGGCACCTTTCCGGTAATGCAGTTCATAAGCGTGGATTTGCCCATGCCAGGCAGGCCAACAATGCCCGTACAGATGCCTTGCGGGAAATCGATATTCACGTTCCATAGCGTATGTTGGCTTCCGTAAAACTGATTTACAGCACGCAGACTCAACATCTTTCTCTCCTTAAAAATGTGTGGGGTGATGCACAGAGTGATGTCTGCAAAACGCCTGCCAGGAACTTCATAATGATTAAAAAAAGGCCATTTTTAGGAATAACTCACTATCAAAAGCTGAACGTTTATACGAATTGCACACTCCCGGTGCTGCGTATGTCGAATTGTGGTGCAGGAGAAATGACAGAATTGTGATTAAGATCTCGCCAGTCGCTTATGAAAAAATGAACGTTTTCCAGGCAAAAAAGAGTGATAAAAATTTTTTACTGCCGCTTCGTGGGAAAAACCGGGAATTAGCTGGAGTGCATGCTGTACGGGCTGGAGGCAGTTATCCACTATTCCTGTGGATAACCTTGTGCATTAGAGTTAGAAAACCCGCGATAAGCGAGAGAATACGCGGGTTACAACCAAATTGATGCGAAACGCGGCTTAATAAATTAGTCTTTATTTTTTAACGAATTAGATAAAAGCAATTCCCTCAACGCCAGCGAGACCTGTTGCCATAAAACTTTCATAACCGCCCTTGACAAATGTTAAAAAAGTAATAGTTCTGGGGATAACCCCCTGAGGCTGGTGTTTTATTTTGTCACAGTCGAAATTTGGCTCGCGAACGCACTAATCCTCTCTGCGCTACGCTAAATATCCTGACACGCTACTGGTTTTTCATCCAGTGTTTTTTACTGGCAATCCTGGCCACAACGAGTAAAATTACTCACCTGCCGCTTATTCTGTCATCAGGTCGTCGCCCATGAGTAAACCGTTTAAACTGAATTCTGCTTTCCGTCCTTCCGGGGATCAGCCCGAGGCTATTCGTCGCCTGGAAGAGGGGCTGGAGGACGGGCTGGCGCACCAGACCCTGCTGGGGGTTACCGGTTCGGGCAAAACCTTCACCATTGCCAACGTCATTGCCGATCTCCAGCGTCCGACGATGGTTCTCGCGCCGAACAAAACGCTGGCGGCGCAGCTGTATGGTGAGATGAAAGAGTTCTTCCCGGAAAACGCGGTGGAGTATTTCGTCTCCTACTATGACTACTACCAGCCGGAAGCCTACGTTCCCAGCTCCGACACGTTTATCGAGAAAGATGCCTCGGTGAACGAACATATCGAGCAGATGCGTTTGTCGGCGACCAAGGCGCTGCTGGAGCGTCGTGATGTGGTGGTGGTGGCCTCGGTGTCGGCGATCTACGGCCTGGGCGATCCGGATCTCTATCTCAAGATGATGCTGCACCTGACGCAGGGGATGATCATCGATCAGCGTGCGATTTTGCGCCGTCTGGCGGAGTTGCAGTACACCCGTAACGATCAGGCGTTCCAGCGCGGGACCTTCCGCGTGCGCGGCGAGGTGATTGATATCTTCCCGGCGGAGTCGGACGATATGGCGCTGCGCGTGGAGCTGTTCGACGAAGAGGTTGAACGCCTGTCGCTGTTCGATCCGTTGACCGGTCACGTCGAGTCGGTGATCCAGCGCTTCACCATCTACCCGAAAACGCACTATGTAACGCCGCGCGAGCGTATTGTGCAGGCGATGGAAGAGATCAAAACCGAGCTGGCGGACCGCCGCAAGGTGCTGCTGGCGAACAATAAGCTGCTGGAAGAGCAGCGCCTGAGCCAGCGTACCCAGTTCGATCTGGAGATGATGAACGAGCTGGGCTACTGCTCCGGCATCGAAAACTACTCGCGCTACCTCTCCGGGCGCGGGCCGGGCGAAGCGCCGCCGACGCTGTTTGACTACCTTCCGGCGGACGGCCTGCTGGTGATCGACGAATCCCACGTTACGATCCCCCAGATCGGCGGGATGTACCGCGGTGACCGCGCGCGTAAAGAGACGCTGGTGGAGTACGGGTTCCGACTGCCGTCAGCGCTGGACAACCGTCCGATGAAGTTTGAAGAATTTGAGGCGCTTGCTCCGCAGACCATCTACGTATCGGCCACGCCGGGCAACTACGAGCTGGAAAAATCCGGTGATGACGTGGTGGACCAGGTGGTGCGTCCGACCGGGCTGCTGGATCCGATTATCGAGGTGCGTCCGGTGGCGACGCAGGTGGACGATCTGCTCTCGGAAATACGTGCCCGCTCCGCCATCAACGAGCGCGTGCTGGTTACCACGCTCACCAAACGTATGGCGGAAGATTTGACGGAGTATCTGGAAGAACACGGCGAGAAGGTGCGGTATCTGCACTCGGATATCGATACCGTGGAGCGTATGGAGATCATCCGCGATCTGCGTCTGGGCGAGTTCGACGTGCTGGTCGGTATTAACCTTCTGCGAGAAGGGCTGGATATGCCTGAGGTGTCGCTGGTGGCGATTCTGGACGCGGACAAAGAGGGCTTCCTGCGTTCCGAGCGCTCGCTGATCCAGACCATTGGCCGCGCCGCGCGTAACGTCAACGGGAAGGCGATCCTGTACGGGGATAAAATCACCCCGTCGATGGCCAAAGCGATTGGCGAAACGGAACGTCGTCGCGAGAAGCAGCAGCGCTACAACGAAGAGCACGGCATCACGCCGCAGGGGCTGAACAAGAAGGTGGTGGATATCCTGGCGCTGGGTCAGAACATTGCGAAGACCAAAGCGAAAGGCCGCAGCAAGGCCCGTTCAGTGGTGGAAGAGGATACCGTCGCGCTGACGCCGAAAGCGTTGCAGCAGAAGATCCACGAGCTGGAAGGGCAGATGATGCAGCATGCGCAGAACCTGGAGTTCGAAGAGGCCGCGCAAATCCGCGATCAGCTGCATCAGCTGCGGGATCTGTTTATTGCGGCATCGTAGTTTTTTGCCCGGTGGCGTTTTCTCCCTCTCCCTGTGGGAGAGGGCCGGGGTGAGGGCATCAGGCCGCACAAAACGAACCTAACCTAATGCCTGAATCGCCTTCTCCAGCGCCTCGCGCAGCAGATGGCGGTCGTGGCGATATTTAATATCGCTGGCTTCCAGCGGCTCCTGCACCACCACGCGATCGCCAATCCCCGATACATCCACTTTCGGCCCGACCACGACACCATCGATAATTTTCTTACCAACGTACTGTTCCATCAGGTCCAGCTTATCCGCCAGCGACAGGCTTGCCGCCGCCGGGCTGAGTTCGCGGCCTAAATTACCGATATAGACCATGGGCGCAGGTGTTCTGCGCAGCGCCTGCGCCAGCTCTTTCACCAGCAGGATCGGCATCAGGCTGGTATAAAAACTTCCCGGCCCAATCAGGATCAGATCGGCCTCGGCAATCGCTTCTACCGCTTCACGCGTTGCGGGTACGCTGGGGTAGGTCATCAGCTCTTTTGGCGGAAGAAGAAGCTGGTCGATATTCACTTCACCATACACTTCGTGATCGTCGGCATCGATCGCCATTAAATCCACCGGCTGTTCAGACATCGGGATCAGGAATGCATCCACCTTTAACAGGTTACGAATTAAATTGATCGCTTCCAGAGGGCGCACGCTCAGGTGATCCAGCGCCTTTAACATCAGATTTCCAAGGTTATGGCCTGAAAGTTCACCATTTCCGCCAAAACGGTACTCAAACATCGCCGAGGCCACGCTTGGCTCCGTGATAAGCTGGTTGAGGCAATTGCGCATGTCACCCCAGGCAATCCCGCCTTCAGCACGTCGGATCCGCCCGGTTGAGCCGCCGTTGTCCGTTGTTGTCACGATGCCCGTCAGGCGCGAGCCCAGTGACGATAACGACGACATCACTCGTCCCAGACCGTGACCTCCGCCAAGAGCGACCACGCGGTCCAGATCCGCAAAAGTGCGATTGCGCATACCTATTCCTTATCCTGTTAAGCTTGCGTCACAGTAACGCAACTACTCCTAAAAGACGATGCCTCTCACAAACCATAATGACGTATATCAATGCGAAAGCGCTGTTTTTGCGTATTCTGTAGTGAAAATGCACGATAACACCGTTATATATAAATTTATATAGCGAAAAGCGACAATGGCGAAGTGGCGATTTCCACGCTACTATCGCCATAACCCCGTTTTCAAAACTGAAAACATACACTCTAGCCCTGGCGCCTGTGTCGAGAGATATGGCGCCCTGGCCGTGGCGGATTTGCCACCAGGGTACAGAAAGAAATGACTGTGCCTCCCGATCTGGAAAGGTGTACATGGCTTCACAACTTACTGATGCTTTCGCGCGTAAGTTTTTCTACTTACGTTTGTCGATTACCGACGTGTGTAACTTCCGTTGCACCTACTGCCTGCCCGATGGCTACAAGCCGGGCAGCGTCACCAATAATGGCTTTCTCTCCGTGGATGAAGTACGCCGCGTCACGCGCGCGTTCTCTGAACTTGGCACGGAAAAAGTGCGTCTTACCGGGGGAGAGCCCTCCCTGCGCCGTGATTTCCCTGACATCATTGCCGCCGTGCGTGAAAACGAACGTATCCGCCAGATCGCGGTGACCACCAACGGTTACCGCATGGCGCGTGACGTGGCGAACTGGCGCGATGCGGGGCTGACGGCGATCAACGTCAGCGTCGATAGCCTGGACGCCCGTCAGTTCCACGCCATTACCGGCCAGGATAAGTTCCAGCAGGTGATGGGCGGCATCGATGCCGCGTTCACCGCCGGTTTCGACAAGGTCAAAGTCAATACCGTGTTGATGCGTGATGTGAACCACCATCAGCTGGACACTTTCCTGGCGTGGATCAAACCGCGCCGCATTCAACTGCGTTTTATTGAGCTGATGGAGACCGGGGAGGGCAGTGAGCTGTTCCGTCGCCATCATATCTCCGGCATGGTTCTGCGCGACGAACTGCTGAAACGCGGCTGGATCCACCAGATCCGCCAGCGCAGCGATGGCCCGGCGCAGGTCTTTTGTCATCCGGATTATGAAGGCGAAATCGGCCTGATCATGCCCTATGAAAAAGACTTCTGTGCCAGCTGCAACCGCCTGCGCGTCTCCTCCGTCGGCAAGCTCCATCTTTGCCTGTTCGGGGATGGCGGCGTCGATCTGCGCGATTTGCTGGAAGATGACGCCCAGCAGGACGCGCTTGAAGCACGTATTTCCGAGGCGCTGATGCACAAAAAGCAGACCCATTTCCTGCATCAGGGCAACACCGGCATTACTCAGAACCTGTCCTATATCGGCGGGTAATCAGGCTTTAGAAGGAACCAGAAGATGAGTCAGGTAAGCGCGGAATTTATCCCGACACGCATTGCTATTCTTACCGTTTCCGAACGTCGTGGTGAAGAGGATGATACCTCTGGCCACTGGCTGCGCGAGGCGGCACACGAAGCCGGACACCAGATTGTTGATAAAGCGATCGTCAAAGAAAACCGTTACGCCATTCGCGCTCAGGTCTCACAGTGGATTGCGGGTGATGACGTCCAGGTTGTGCTGATCACTGGCGGCACCGGCTTTACCGCAGGCGACCAGGCACCGGAAGCGCTGCTCCCGCTGTTCGATCGCGAAGTGGAAGGCTTCGGCGAAGTGTTCCGCATGCTCTCCTTTGAAGAGATTGGCACCTCTACGCTTCAGTCCCGTGCCGTCGCGGGGGTGGCGAATAAGACGCTGATCTTCGCCATGCCGGGGTCGACCAAAGCCTGCCGCACCGCGTGGGAAAACATTATTGCCCCGCAGCTGGATGCCCGTACCCGTCCGTGTAATTTTCATCCCCATTTAAAGAAATAAGCTATGTCACAACTGACCCACATAAACGCCGCTGGCGAAGCGCATATGGTGGATGTCTCCGCCAAAGCCGAAACGGTGCGCGAGGCGCGTGCTGAAGCGTTCGTCACCATGCTGCCGGAGACGCTGGCGATGATTATCGACGGCAGCCATCACAAGGGTGACGTGTTTGCCACCGCCCGCATCGCCGGTATTCAGGCCGCTAAACGTACCTGGGACCTCATCCCGCTCTGCCATCCGCTGATGCTCAGCAAAGTGGAGGTAAATTTGCAGGCGCAGCCGGCGCATAACCGTGTGCGTATCGAGTCCCTGTGCCGCTTAACCGGGAAAACCGGCGTGGAGATGGAGGCGTTGACGGCGGCCTCCGTGGCGGCGCTGACCATCTACGACATGTGTAAAGCGGTACAGAAAGATATGGTGATTGGCCCGGTGCGTCTGCTGGCAAAAAGCGGCGGCAAATCCGGTGATTTTAAGGTGGAAAGCCATGATTAAGGTGCTCTTTTTTGCCCAGGTCCGTGAGCTGGTCAATACCGACAGCCTGACGCTGGACGGCTCTTTCGAAAATGTCGCCGCCCTGCGTGCGCATCTGGCGGCGCAAGGCGACCGCTGGGCGCTGGCGCTGGACGAAGGCAAACTGCTGGCCGCCGTGAACCAGACGCTGGTGGAGTTGACCCACCCGCTGGCCGATGGGGACGAAGTGGCCTTCTTCCCGCCGGTCACAGGGGGTTAAGATGACGGAAACCCGAATTCTGGTCGGCCATGAGCGTTTTAACGTGGGCACGGAATATGACTGGCTGGCCGGGCGCGACGAAGACGGCGCGGTCGTGACGTTTACCGGGAAAGTGCGTAATCATAATCTCGGCGACAGCGTAAAAGCGCTGACGCTGGAGCACTATCCGGGAATGACCGAAAAATCGCTGGCGGCCATTGTGGAAGAGGCGCGAGGCCGCTGGCCACTAGGGCGCGTTACGGTTATCCATCGCATCGGCGAAATGTGGCCCGGCGAAGAGATTGTGTTTGTCGGCGTCACCAGCGCCCATCGCGGGAGTGCTTTTGCGGCGGGGGAGTTCATCATGGATTACCTTAAAACCAAAGCGCCGTTCTGGAAGCGTGAAGCGACGCCGGAAGGTGAGCGCTGGGTGGAATCACGCGACAGCGATAAACATGCCGCCAGCCGTTGGTAGTTGGTTTACGCGGATGTGTTACTCTTAACGTGTGTGTTTACTTAATCAGGAGTGAATCATGGACCGATTTCCGCGTTCCGATTCGATAGTTCAGCAGACCCGTAGCGGGCTGCAAACCTACATGGCTCAGGTGTATGGCTGGATGACGGTTGGCCTGCTGCTTACCGCGTTTATCGCGTGGTATGCGGCAAATACGCCTGAACTGATGATGTTTATCTTCTCAAGCAAAATCACCTTCTTTGGGCTGATTATTGCGCAACTGGCGCTGGTGTTCGTGCTCTCCGGGCTGGTGCACAAGCTCAGCGCGGGTATGGCGACCACGCTGTTTATGCTCTATTCGGCGCTGACCGGGCTGACGCTCTCCAGTATTTTCATCGTTTACACCTACTCTTCCATCGCCAGCACGTTTGTGGTGACCGGCGGGATGTTCGGTGTGATGAGCCTGTACGGTTACACCACCAAACGTGACCTGAGCGGCTTCGGCAACATGCTGTTTATGGGGCTGATTGGGATTGTGCTGGCGTCGCTGGTGAACCTGTGGCTGAAGAGTGACGCGCTGATGTGGGCGGTGACCTATATCGGGGTGGTGATCTTCGTGGGCTTAACCGCTTACGATACCCAGAAGCTGAAAAACATCGGTGAACAAATTGATGTTCGCGACAGTTCAAACCTGCGCAAATACTCGATTCTGGGCGCGCTGACGCTTTATCTGGACTTCATCAACCTGTTCCTGATGCTGCTGCGTATCTTCGGCAACCGTCGCTAGTTATTTCCCCCTCACCCTAACCCTCTCCCTCAGGGAGAGGGGATTGCACGGTGCGGGCTTTTCTCCCTCTCCCCGTGGGAGAGGGCCGGGGTGAGGGCATCAGACCGCAGCGCTACCCGACACAACTCACTTCGCCAACATCCTCTCGTTCTTCGCGCGCAGCTTCTTCGCCCGACTCTCCAGCACCAGATAACAGACCGTTGCCAGCGCCAGCGGCAGGAAGTAGTAGATCATGCGGTACGCGAGCAGGGCGGCGATAATCGTCCCGTGAGACACATGCTCCCCCGCAAGCAGCGCGATAAACACCGCCTCCAGTACGCCAATACCCGCCGGAATATGCACAATCACCCCGGCAATACTGCTTACCAGCAGCACGCCCAGCACGAAGAAGTAGTTCACATCTTCGCCAATCAACAGCCAGATAATGGCCCCCATCGCCATCCAGTTAGCGCTGGAAACCACCATTTGCAGGACGGCAAACTTCCATGACGGCAGCACCAGCTTCTGGCCTTTAATGGTCATGTGACGACGTTTGGCAAAGGCGCAGGCCCACAGGTAGGCGGTGATGATCAGCAGCAGTACGATGCCCAGGATGCGCAGGGTAGCCTCATCGATGTACCAGTGCGCAGGCAGCTGCACCACGCCGATGGTGAAAATCACCCCGCCCAGCAGGATATACCCCAGCCAGTTGGTGGTGATGCTTAAGGAGAAAATACGCGTGATGGTGCCGCCCGGTAAGCCAAGGCGGGAGTACAGGCGATAGCGCATACCAATCCCGCCCACCCAGGTGCTCAGCGTCAGGTTAAAGGCATAGCAGATGAATGACACCAGCATAACCTGCCGTTTGGCAAGCTTATGTCCGCAGTAGGCACGTCCCAGCAGGTCATAGCAGCCGTACATCAGGTAGCTCACAATCACCAGCCCAACGGCCCCCAGCAGGACTGTCCGGTTGTAGTTGCGAATAACTTTCCACACCTCTTCCCAGTCCACCTTTTGGGCATACACCACCAGCAGGACCGCGACGGCAATGAAGAACAGCCAGGTCAGGATTTTTTTCGCCAGCCGCCAGCGAGGATGAGATTTCGACATCAGGTTTTCCCTCCATCTTCCGCCTCTACGCGGTCCTGGGTTTCCATTTCGGGTTGCACAGGCGGATCCACCAGCGCCAGTTTCGGCGTATGCGCGGGCAGCCAGCCCACCATGGCCGGGAAGTGGCGCAGGAAGTGGAACACCACCACGCCGATGCCCACGTTCCACCAGCTCCGTTTCGGCACCATGGACTCATCCACACGCACGCAGTCTTTATTGATAAGACCCTGAAGGTTATCGCGCAGGGTCTGATTAAACTGGCGATCGTGGATGATCAGGTTCGCTTCCAGATTGAGCGATAAGCTCAGCGGATCGAGGTTGCTGGAGCCAACGGTCGCCCAGTGGTCATCCATCACGGCGACTTTGCCGTGCAGCGGGCGGCGGCGATATTCATAGATCTGCACGCCGCTTTTGACCAGATAGCGATAGAGCAGACGCGCGCCGACCTTCACAATTGGCATATCGGGCTCACCCTGCACGATAAGCTTCACGCTCACGCCGCGTCGGGCCGCGTTGCGCATGGCGTGCAAAATCCGGTAACCGGGGAAGAAATAGGCGTTGGCGATAATCACCTCGCGCTTCGCGTTCGCCAGCATCTTCAGGTAATGACGCTCGATATCGTCCCGGTGCTCCTCGTTATCCCGCCAGACGAACAGCGCCTGCGCCTCGCCGGGCTTGCGGTTCTCTTCCGGGCGATGACGGCGTCGCCACCAGCGGCGAGCGGCCTCTTTGCCGGGTAAGTTTTCCAGCACGAACAGCTGGATGTCCTGAACCACCGGCCCTTCGATACGGATCGCGTAGTCCTGTTTAGCTTCGGGACCGTAATCCGACATATGCTCGGCGGAGTAGTTAATGCCGCCAACGAAGGCCACCGTTTCATCCACCACCACAATTTTGCGGTGCATTCGACGGAACAGGTTGGTGCGCATGCCGAACAGACGCGGGCCGGGATCGTAATAGCGGAACACCACCCCTGCGGCGGTGAGCTCGTTAACAAATTCGTCGCTGAGATCCGGCGAACCATATCCGTCGAGCAGAACCTCGATTTTTACACCGCGACGGGCGGCATGCAGCAGTGCGCTGTGCAACTGCCTGCCCACGTCGTCTTCAAACCAGATAAACGTTTCGAGAAAGACTTTCTGCTGTGCGTGGCTAATCGCCTCAAAAACCGCCGGATAAAAGTTATCGCCATTTTCCAGCAGCGTAATACGGTTACCTTCATGCCATGTGCATTTCATAAGTGGATCTCCGCGCTGAGTGGGGCATGGTCGGAGAGATGTCGCCAGTTGAGTAAAGCCAGCGCCGTCGGGCTGCTGGCGTGGGCATTTTTTACGTAGATGCGGTCAAGGCGCAGCAGGGGAAAGCGCACCGGAAACGTCCGCGCGGGACGACCGCGTGAGCGGGTAAAGATCTCCTCCAGCCCCGCCTTCGCCTTCAGCGGATGGTTGGCCCGCTGTCGCCAGTCGTTGAAATCACCGGCCACCACTACGGGCTCGCCCTCCGGCAGCGCATTGGTCCAGTCTGCCAGCATCTGTAGCTGGGCCTGACGGTGGGCTTCACGCAGGCCAAGATGAACACAGCCCACATGAATGGGAAAATCGAGCGCCGGGGGGGTGATACGACAGTATAACAGCCCGCGTTTTTCGCTCTCGCCAACGGAGACGTCGCGGTTCTCATAATGCTCGATAGGAAAACGCGACAGCACCGCGTTACCGTGATGCCCCTCCGGGTAGACCGCATTGCGCCCGTAGGCGTAATCGCTCCACATGGTATCCGCCAGAAACTCGTAGTGGGGCGTGTCGGGCCAGTTTTCGAAATGCATAGGGTGCACTTCGTGCGCGCCCATGACCTCCTGGAGGCAGACAATATCGGCGCTGACGGTGCGTACCGCGTCGCGCAGCTCCGGTAAAATGAAGCGGCGGTTAAATGCTGTGAAGCCCTTATGAATGTTTATCGTCAGCACCTTAAGCGAGAAATGCTGCGTTTTTTTGCTCATAAACACCTTCCTGGGTGACTATCCCGATGAAAATAAAGTGTAGTAGGCGTCACAAAAAGATGCGGCGTTACGGAATTTTCCGTAAAGTGCGGTAGTCTGAATTAGCAGAGAAAAATCCTTCAGGAGAGAAGCCATGAAGTGGCAACAACGCGTTCGTGTCGCAACCGGTTTGAGTTGCTGGCAGATAATGTTGCATTTACTGGTCGTGGCCGTACTGGTGATGGGCTGGATGAGCGGCACGCTGGTGCGTGTCGGCTTAGGGTTATGCGTGGTTTACGGCGTGACCGTGCTGTCGATGCTGTTTTTACAGCGTCACCACGACGCGCGCTGGCGTGAAGTGGGTGATGTGCTCGAAGAGCTCACCACCACCTGGTATTTTGGTGCGGCAATGATCGTCCTATGGCTGTTGTCACGCGTGCTGCAAAACAACCTGCTGCTGGCCCTGGCGGGTCTGGCTATCCTCGCAGGGCCTGCGGTGGTGTCATTGCTCACCAAAGAGAAAAAACTACGCGATGTTTCGTCTAAACATCGCATAGGCCACTGAGCCCGTTGTGGCCGCGATGACCAGTAGCGGCCACAAACTTCCCCATACAATATCCAGACTCGCATCCTTCAGATAGATTTGCTTGGTGATATCCGTGAAGTGACGAATCGGGTTTATCCACGTCAAATCCTGTAACCACACCGGCATGTTCTCCACTGGAGAAACGTACCCTGAAAGCAAGATCGCCGGCATCATAAAGACAAACACCCCGATAAACGCCTGCTGCTGCGTTGAGCAGAGCGCGGAAATCAGCAGCCCAAACCCCACCAGCGACAGGCCGTAAATCACCATCGTGAAGTAAAACAGCGCCAGCGATCCGGCAAACGGGATCTGGTACGCCCATATTCCCACCCCCAGCACGATGGTGGCCTGGAACGTCGCGACAATCAGTGCCGGCACCGCCTTGCCGACAAATATCTGCCAGGTGGCGAGCGGTGAGACCAGCAGCTGATCCAGCGTACCTTGCTCACGTTCGCGCGCCACGGACAGCGAGGTGACAATCATCACGCCAATGGTGGTGATCATGGCGATCAGCGACGGCACCACAAACCATTTGTAGTCCAGGTTCGGGTTGTACCAGTTGCGCACCACCAGCTCGCTGTTGTTGGGTTTGGGTTTGCCCGCCATCAGCTCCTGCTGGTAATCCTTCACCACCTGTTGCAAATAGTTCGCCGCAATCTGGGCGCTGTTGGAGTTACGTCCGTCGAGGATCAGCTGCATCGGCGCGGTCTGGAATGTGTCCAGGTTGCGGGAGAAGTCCGCCGGGAAGCGTACCAGCAATAATGCTTTTTGCGTGTCGATGGTGGGCTGGATCGCCTGCGGGCTTTCCAGAAGCAGGACATGGGTAAAGGCTTTGGCGCGGGCGAAACGCTGCGTCAACTCGACGGAATGCTTGCCGTTGTCTTCGTTGTAAATGGCGATGGTGGCGTTGGTGACCTCCAGCGTGGCGGCAAACGGAAACAGTACAACCTGAAGCAGCACCGGCAGCACCAGAATGGCGCGGGTCTGCGGCTCGCGCAGCAAGGATTGCAGCTCTTTGCGGATCAATGTCCATAAACGGTGAAACATCGCGTCGTCCTCCTGTCGGGTGGCGCTTGCGCTTACCCGACCTACAAAATCCGATGGCTAATCTAATCTTCTTTTCGTTTTCATCCACGTCAGCCCGATAAACATCACCGCCGACGCCAGCAAAAACAGGGTGTTGATAATCAGCACCACCGGAATATTTCCCGCCAGGAACAGGCTTTGCAGGGTGCTCACAAAGTAGCGCGCCGGAATGATGTACGTCACGGCGCGGATCACCGCCGGCATACTGTCTATCTGGAAGATAAAGCCGGAGAGCATAATCGACGGCAGGAAGGCGGCATTAAGCGCCACCTGCGCGGCGTTAAACTGGTTGCGGGTGATGGTGGAAATTAACAGTCCCATCCCCAGCGTGCTGAGCAAAAACAGGCTGGTAATAAAGAACAGCAGCACCAGCGAGCCGCGGTACGGCACGCTAAGAATAAATACCGAGACCAGCATACACAGTAGCATCGCCAGCATGCCGAGGAAGTAGTAGGGGATCAGCTTGCAGAGCAGCAGCTCGACGCGCGTCACTTCGGTCGAGAGCAGCGCCTCCATGGTGCCGCGCTCCCATTCGCGGGCGATCACCAGCGAGGTGAGGATCGCGCCAATCACCGTCATGATGATGGTGACCGCCCCCGGAATAATAAAATGCTGGCTGATGGCGGCGGGGTTAAACCAGTAGCGCGTCTGCACGTCAATCAGCGGTTCAAACTCCTCCCCCCGGTCTTCGGCGCGCTGCATCTGCCAGAGCTGCCAGATACCCTCCGCATAGCCCTGCACGAAGTTGGCGGTGTTCGGCTCGCTGCCGTCGGTGATCACCTGAATTGGCGCATCGGCGCCCGGGCGTGCCATATTGGCGGCAAAATCGACCGGAATGACGATCAGACCGCGAATTTTTCCGGCCTGCATTTTCTGGATCAGTTCCTGCCGGTTGTCGCTGATGGTGGCATCGATGTAGGGCGAGCCGGTCATGGCGTGGGTGAAGTCCAGCGCCTCTTCGCTCTGCTGCTCCAGCAAAATCCCGACCCGCAGCTTGCTGGAGTCGAGGTTAATCCCGTAGCCGAAAATAAACAGCAGCAGCAGGGGGATCACCACCGCAATCAGCCAGCTGCTGGGGTCACGCACGATCTGGCGCGTCTCTTTAATGCATAGCGCGCGCACCCTGCGCCACGAAATCGCATTACTGTGCATGGGCATTCTCCTTATCCCAGTCGTGGATGAGGGTGATAAACGCCTGCTCCATGGTCGGGTCTGGCTGTGCGTCGTCGGCGGCCTGGTTTTTCAGGTCGTCCGGCGTGCCGTGGGCAATCAGCTTGCCGCGATACACCAGCCCGATGCGGTCGCAGTACTCCGCCTCGTCCATGAAGTGGGTGGTCACCATCACGGTCACCCCTTTTTCCACCATGCTGTTGATGTGCAGCCAGAACTCGCGGCGGGTAATGGGATCAACACCAGAAGTGGGTTCATCAAGAAATAGAATATCCGGCTCGTGCATCAGCGAGCAGGCCAGCGCCAGCCGCTGCTTAAAGCCGAGCGGCAGCTCGTCGGTGGCGTGGGACGCAATGTTGGTTAACGCGAAGGCGTCGCTCATGCGGCGGATTTTTTCGTTCTGCGCCCGCCCGCGCAGGCCGTACACGCCGGAGAAAAAGCGCAGATTCTGCTCGACCGTCAGGTTGCCATACAGCGAAAACTTCTGCGCCATATACCCGAGATGCTGGCGCGCCTTGCCGGAGCTGACTTTCAGATCCATATCCAGCACCAGTGCCTTGCCGGACGTCGGCACCAGCAGGCCGCACATCATCTTAAAGGTGGTCGATTTCCCCGCGCCGTTCGGCCCGAGCAGGCCAAATATCTCGCCGCGCTTCACGGCAAAATTGACGTTATCGGTGGCGGCGAAATCGCCGAATTTTTTGGTGAGCGATTTCGCTTCAATGACCGTTTCGCCCGGCGTGCCTTCCACCGTGTGCAGGATGGCGCCAAGCGGTGATTCTGAGGTTCCCGCCCCGCCCAGCAGATCGATAAACGCATCTTCAAAGCGCGGCGCGGTCTCTGTCATGTCGATCTCAGGCATACCCTGCGCACGGCGGATATCGTCGGCGGTAGTCTCTTTTTTGAGGATCACGCGCACCGAACGGCCCTGAATCATCCCATCGCTCACCTGCGGCAGCTTCAGTACCCGTTGCAGCAGCTTGCGGTTGGACTCCTGCGCGCTGTGCAGCAGAAAACTGCGCCCGGCCATGGTTTGCGTCAGCTCGGTGGGTTCGCCCTGATAGAGCAGTTCGCCTTCATTCATCAGCAGCACGTCGCGGCACTGCTCTGCTTCATCAAGGTAAGAGGTACTCCAGAGGATCAGCATGCCGTCACCCGCCAGCTCGTGCACCATCTGCCACAGCTCGCGGCGGGAAATCGGGTCCACGCCCACGCCGGGTTCATCCAGCAAGAGCACCTTCGGTTCGCCCACCAGCGTGCAGGCCAGCCCCAGCTTCTGCTTCATCCCGCCGGAAAGTTTGCCCGCCAGCCGGTCGGTGAACGGGCCGAGGGAGGTAAACGCCAGCAGACGCTGGAAGGTTTTCTGCCGGGTTTCGCCGGTAACGCTGCGCAGATCGGCATACAGGTTGAGGTTTTCCATTACCGTCAGATCTTCGTACAGACCAAACTTCTGCGGCATATAGCCGAGCATGCCGTGGAGCGCCGCGTCGTCTTTGATCGGATCGAGGCCAAGCACGCTGGCACTGCCTTCATCCGGCTTCAGCAATCCCGCCAGCATCCGCATCAGCGTGGTTTTACCCGCGCCGTCCGGCCCCACCAGCCCGGTCACATAGCCTTTCTGAATCGTACAATTCAGCGGTGCGACCGCCGGTTTGGCCATTCCCGGGAAGCGTTTGACCAGATTGTTGAGCTGGATAACCGCATCATTCATGTCGTTCCCCGTCGTTTAAGGTCACGGTAACAGGCATGCCCTGACGCAGCGCGTCGTCCGCATCGGTGACGATGATGCGCAGGCGATACACCAGGTCGGTACGCAGGTCCGGGGTTTCAACGGTTTTTGGCGTGAACTCGGCGGTAGGGGAGACGAAGCCCACTTTGCCGTGATACGGCTTGTCCGGGCGACCGTCGGTATAGAGCAGCAGTTCGCGGCCCGGCTGCATCTGGCCAAGATTTGGCTCATCAATGTAAGCGCGCACCCACACCGGACGGGTTAAGGAGAGCGTTAACACGGTGCTGCCCGCGCTGAGCATGCTGCCCGGCTCCACGGCGCGGGTCATCAGCGTGCCGTCAGACGGGGCGATTAACGTGGTGTCGTGCAGATCCAGCTCCGCCTGGGCTAACTGCGCCTGCGCCTGCTCAAGGCTGGCCTTCGCCTGGGCAATGTCCTGCGCACGGTTACCGGTGCGGTACTGGCTTAGCTTATCCTGGGCAGATTTCAGCGTCGCCTGCGCCTGGTCGCGGGATGAGCGCGCGTTTTCCAGGTCGTTGGCGGAAATAGTGCGGCTTTTCCATAAGCCTTGCTGACGGTTATAGAAATTCTGCGCATAGTCATAGGCGGCTTTTGCCTGCTTAACGGCAGCGGCCGCCTGGGAGATCTCTTCGTCACGGTAGCCCGCCAGCATCAGGTCGTATTGCGCCTGTGCGACGGAAACGCCTGCTTTTGCCTGCATCAGCGCGTTCTCAAACGGGGCTTTGTCCAGCATTCCCAGCGTCTGCCCGGCTTTGATGGCATCGCCTTCGTCAACGTTCAGCGAGGCCAGCCGTCCGCCGACGCGGAAGCTCATGTTCACGGTGCGGATATCCACGTTGCCGTACAGCGTCAGGCCACGATCCTGCTGGCTCTGATACCACAGCCAGCCACCGATTCCCGCAGCAAGTAACACAACAACCACCAGAATGATGGCGACAGGTTTTTTCATGACTTCTGGCTCCTTTGCGTTAAGCCTTGCAGGATCAGATCAACGTGACAGGTAATGACCTGGCTAATTTGCGCGGCTTTATCCTCATCGAATTGTGTCCAGCCCGTACGTAACAGGATGGTCTCACGCCCCAGACGGAAGGCGAGCACTTCGCCCAGCAGGGCGTGGGTATGCAAAATGGTGTCGGTATCGCTGGCGTCCCGTCCGGTATAGGCGGCGATCAGCCGGGTCAGATGGCTGTGCATCGGGGCGATCACCTGATCGTGCACCAGCTGGTACGCTGTAGTGGGGGAGAGCTGCTCGCGGGAGATAAATTTGCTCAGGTTCAGCGTATCGTCGTGCGTCAGCAAGCGGATCATGTTGTGACAGGCGTTAAGGATCAGCTGGCGGATGGCAGCCCGGTCAGGCTCTGGCTGGCTGAACAGCGCGGTGGCTTCTTCCACGTGCGGGCGAAAGCTGGTGCCGATAAAATCCGCGATCCACTGGGCGCAGGCGAGGTATAAATCCTCTTTTGAGCCAAAATAGTAGGTGATGGCCGCAATATTCTGCCCGGCCTGAGCGGCGATATCCCGCGTGGTGGCATGCAGACCATACTCGCCAAACTGCGCCAGCGCGGCGGCGATAAGCTGACTTTTCGCCTGTTCGCCTTTGGTTGTCGTTGGGGTTGTATTCATAGCAGCATTAAAAATTAATCAATCGATTGATTAAGATTATGCCTGATTTGCGCAAACGTCGAGTCATGGCCGGGGATATTTTATGCGCCACGTCACAAAAGCTGCTACACTCCGCTCCTTCGCGACATTGTGGTTTTTGTCCTTCTATTCGTTATATCTCCCTGAAAACTACACCTGTGATGGTCGGGGCGGTTCGGAGTTTTTATGTCTTTTGATTCCCTTGGTCTGAACCCGGAAATTCTGCGCGCCATCGCAGAGCAGGGCTACGTTGAGCCAACCCCTATCCAGCAGCAGGCCATTCCGGCCGTTTTGCAGGGCCGTGACCTGATGGCAAGCGCGCAGACCGGTACCGGTAAGACCGCGGGCTTTACCCTGCCGCTGCTGGAGCTGTTGGTAAAAAACCAGCCGCACGCCAAAGGCCGTCGTCCGGTGCGTGCGCTGATCCTCACCCCAACCCGCGAACTGGCGGCCCAGATTGGCGAGAACGTGCGTGAATACAGCCGCTACCTCAACATTCGTTCGCTGGTGGTTTTCGGCGGGGTAAGCATTAACCCGCAGATGATGAAGCTGCGCGGCGGCGTGGACGTGCTGGTGGCAACGCCGGGGCGTCTGCTGGATCTGGAACACCAGAACGCGGTGAAGCTCGATAACATCGAAATTCTGGTGCTGGACGAAGCCGACCGTATGCTGGATATGGGCTTCATCCACGATATTCGCCGCGTGCTGGCGAAGCTGCCGACGCGTCGTCAGAACCTGCTCTTCTCGGCAACCTTCTCCGACGAGATCAAGGCACTGGCGGAAAAGCTGCTGCATAACCCGCTGGAAGTGGAAGTCGCGCGCCGCAATACCGCCTCCGAGCAGGTGACGCAGCACGTGCACTTTGTGGATAAGAAGCGCAAGCGGGAACTGCTCTCCCAGATGATCGGCCAGGGCAACTGGCAGCAGGTACTGGTCTTTACCCGCACCAAGCACGGCGCTAACCACCTGGCGGAACAGCTCAATAAAGACGGTATTCGCAGCGCGGCGATCCACGGCAACAAGAGTCAAGGTGCGCGTACCCGCGCGCTGGCTGATTTTAAATCCGGCGACATACGTGTGCTGGTGGCAACCGACATCGCCGCCCGTGGCCTGGACATTGAAGAGCTGCCGCACGTGGTGAACTACGAGCTGCCAAACGTGCCGGAAGACTACGTGCACCGTATCGGCCGTACCGGCCGTGCGGCGGCAACCGGGGAAGCGCTCTCTCTGGTCTGCGTGGATGAACACAAGCTGCTGCGCGACATCGAACGCCTGCTGAAGAAAGAGATCCCGCGCATTGAGACCCCGGGTTATGAAGTGGACCCGTCGATCAAAGCTGAGCCAATTCAGAACGGTCGTCAGGGCGGCGGTCGCGGTCAGGGCGGCGGCGGTCGCGGTCAGCAGCCGCGTCGTGCCGAAGGTGGCGCGCCGAAATCTTCGGGCAAACCGCCGCGTCGTAATAACGACAGCAAACCAGCCGGTGAAAACCCGTGGCGTAGCGGCGAAGGGAAACCGGCAGGCGAGGGGCAGCGCCGACGCCGCCCGCGTAAACCTGCTAACCCGCAGTAATCTGGAAGCCCGGTCGTAAAGCCGGGCTTTTCTTTTTGCGGCAGCGGAGAGAAAGTGCCACAATAGTGGCTGTTTATACAGTATTTCAGGTTTTCCGATGGCTTTAACCGCTGCGCTCAAGGCGCAAATTGGCGCATGGTATAAGGCGCTACAACAGCAGATCCCCGACTTTATCCCCCGAGCCCCGCAGCGGCAGATGATTGCCGACGTGGCCAAAACGCTCGCCGGGGACGACGGACGACATCTGGCGATTGAAGCCCCGACCGGCGTCGGGAAAACCCTGTCGTATCTCATTCCCGGCATTGCCATCGCGCGGGAAGAAGACAAAACGCTGGTGGTCAGTACCGCTAACGTGGCCTTGCAGGATCAGATCTTCAGCAAAGATTTGCCGCTGCTGCGCAAAATTATCCCCGATTTACGGTTCACCGCCGCCTTTGGTCGCGGGCGCTACGTCTGCCCGCGCAATCTGGCGGCGCTGGCCAGCAGTGAACCCTCCCAGCAGGATCTGCTCGCGTTTCTTGATGACGAGCTGACGCCAAACAACAAGGCGGAGCAGGAGCAGTGCGCAAAGCTAAAGGCCGATCTCGACGGCTACAGGTGGGACGGCCTGCGGGATCACACCAGTCAGGCGATCGGCGACGACCTGTGGCGCAGGCTCAGCACCGATAAAGCGAGCTGCCTGAACCGCAACTGTCATTACTATCGCGAGTGCCCGTTCTTTGTCGCCCGGCGTGAGATTCAGGAAGCGGAGGTGGTTGTCGCCAACCATGCGCTGGTGATGGCTGCCCTGGAGAGTGAAGCGGTCCTGCCGGAGCCCAAAAACCTGCTGCTGGTGCTGGATGAAGGTCATCATCTGCCCGACGTGGCGCGGGATGCGCTGGAGATGAGTGCGGAAATTACCGCCCCGTGGTTTCGCCTGCAACTCGATCTGTTCTGCAAGCTGGTGGCAACCTGCATGGAGCAGTTCCGCCCGAAAACCACGCCGCCGCTGGCGGTCCCGGAGCGGTTGAGCGAGCACTGTGAAGAGGTGTACGGCCTCATCGCCTCGCTGAATAACATTCTCAACCTGTATCTCCCCGCCACCCAGGAAGCGGAACACCGCTTTGCGATGGGTGAGTTGCCACAGGAAGTGATGGAGATTTGCCAGCAGCTGGCGAAGCACCTTGAAAAGCTGCGCGGGCTGGCGGAGATGTTCTTAAACGATCTCAGCGAGAAAACCGGTACCCATGACGTGGTGCGCTTGCACCGCATTCTGCTGCAAATGAACCGCGCGCTGGGCATGTTTGAGGCGCAGAGCAAACTCTGGCGGCTGGCCTCGATGGCGCAGGCGTCCGGGGCGCCAGTGACAAAGTGGGCCACCCGCGAAGTGCGAGACGGACAGGTACATCTGTTCTTCCACTGCGTGGGCATCCGCGTGGCCGATCAGCTGGAAAAGCTGATCTGGCGCAGCGTGCCGCACGTGGTAGTGACGTCGGCGACCCTGCGTTCACTGAACAGCTTCTCAAGGTTGCAGGAAATGAGCGGCCTGAAAGAGAAAGCGGGGGACCGTTTTGTGGCCCTGGACTCGCCGTTCAACCACTGTGAGCAGGGCAAGCTGGTGATCCCGCGCATGAACTATGAGCCGCTTATCGATAACGAAGAGCAGCATATTGCGGAAATGGCGGCCTACTTCCGCGAGCAGGTTGAGAGTAAAAAATACCCCGGTATGCTGGTGCTGTTTGCCAGCGGCCGCGCGATGCAACGCTTCCTGGAGCACGTCACCGATCTGCGCTTACTCCTGCTGGTGCAGGGCGATCAGCCGCGCTATCGGCTGGTGGAAACCCACCGTAAACGCATTGATAACGGCGAGCGTAGCGTGCTGGTGGGGCTACAGTCCTTTGCGGAAGGGCTGGATTTAAAAGGCGACTACCTGACGCAGGTGCATATCCATAAAATTGCCTTCCCGCCCATCGACAGCCCGGTGGTGATCACCGAAGGCGAATGGCTGAAAAGCCTTAACCGTTATCCGTTTGAAGTGCAAAGCCTGCCTGCGGCGTCGTTTAACCTGATCCAGCAGGTCGGGCGCTTGATCCGTAGCCACGGCTGCTGGGGCGAGGTGGTGATTTATGACAAACGCCTGCTTACCAAAAACTATGGCCAGCGGCTGCTGAATGCGCTGCCGATCTTCCCGATTGAGCAGCCAGAAGTGCCGGAGGTAAAAAAACGCCCGGCAAAACCCTCTGCCGGGCGTACAAAAAGCATCCGTGCAAAGAGGCGCGGTCCTACTGGTAAGTGAATGTCACCTGAATCACGCTGCTGAACGTCCCGGCAGTGACGGGCATTGAGGTGGCGTAGTAGCGTGCGGACAGAGGAAAGGTTGCCGTGTGGTCGCTCGGATTGATGGCGGCGTTAAAGGCGGCCTGCGGGGCAATCAGTATTTTGTCCTGTCGGTCTGCCAGCTCCAGCGCCAGTCCCTTTGCGCTACCGATATTGGCAAATTTGGTCGGATGCACGCTGTCTGCCTGGCCATAGAAAAAGGCCGTGGCAAGCGCCAGCGTGGCTGGGCAGTGCGATACTGACAGGGAAAAGTCTTTCCACTCGCCGGTATCCCCCACGTCTCTAAAACTGCCCGACACCGCCTGGCCTAAGTCCACCGTCAGGTTGCGGCTGGCGCTGTCAATGACGCAGGTATTGGCGTAAATATTTCCCGTCATCTGGATCTGAATGTCGTCTGCGTGAGCCTGGGCCAGTAAGCCCACCGCCAGAAACGCGATTGTCTTTTTCATGTTTGTCACTTATAGGCGAGAGTGATGGTTGCTACGGTGTTGGCGGGGCCGGGCGTCACCACATCGCTGGTCTGCTCGTAGCGAACCTGAAAGGGGATATCCAGCGTTTCATTGGCAACGGCCTGGCTTTGGGTGTTGACGTAGGAGTCAAAGGTCGCGATATGGTCATCAAACAGCATTCTTACCCCGACGCCCCTTGCCATGCCCGTCTGCTTCGTCAGTTTGATCACTCCCTCAAATGCCGTTTCGTACCCGTTAGCACTGGTGATTTTTAGCTCAGGCTGAACGGTTGTGTCACAGTTAACGGTGATATTAAACGTCTGAGCGGGGCTGGATAAAAACCCCACGCTCATAAAATCACTGACGGGAAAATCGCCCAAATTAACGGTGAGATTTTTTGGCGAAACAGAGCAGGTGACCTGATGCAAAATGACGTTACCTGCATACGCAATATGATTAGGGCTGCCGATCCCTTCATGGCCAAAAACGCCAATGCCGAATTCGGTCTGAGACTGCACCAGCGTGCCGGATGTCACGGCGTCGCTTGTTTTCACCAGTTCAAGCGTGACGTCAAAGTTAAACGACTGTGTGCCATCGGTAGAAACATAGGCAACAGGCGTTCCGCGTGAATCGCACTGTACTCCGCCTGCTCCGCTGATTCGCTGACCCTGATCGTTCATTAGTGCGACCCCAATCCCCGGTACGCCGGAATCATAAACGCCCCTGAGCCCAGGAATTTCCGCGCCGGTGCCGTAGTAGCAGGAAACAATTTCCAGACCGCTGTCGATACTCTGATCGCAGTGCCCGGCAACATGAACGCTTTGCTCTGTACCCGGGATAGTTGCGCCAACGGCCAGCGTCGTGGGGACAGAGATGGAGGCCACGTTAATCATTTTGGGCAGATCCGGCGTGGTGCAGGTCGCCTTCGCATGCGGCATAAATAACGCGGCGGTTCCCAGAACCAGTAAGAAAAAGCACTGTTTAATCATTTGCATAATCGTTAGCCTGAACGGTAATCAATGACACTGCGCGGCAGCGTTAATGATGCTGGTTTTCTCTTTCTCATCCGTTAGCGCATAGTCAGCGACGCAGTGCTCGCTCGCCTCCTGTCCCCAGGAAACGTTGAGATGCCCTTGCTGTGGCAGACCCGATAGGTAAGTCTGGCCGTCATTTCCGACAATAAATTCGCTGTCCTTATCCCCGGTGGTGACCGTTGCGCCGAAGGGCAGCGGTTTACCATTTTGTGTAAGCGTCATCAGGACGCGGTTACCCACGCGGGTAGTAAAGCTGGCGCGCACCACGGCCCCGCGGGTTGGCGTCACAATTTGCGCCGCGTGGGTGACGTCGGCATCCTCCGGCAGCGTTTCGGTATCCAGCGCGATGGTATTGTGACGATAAGCGGTCACGAACGGCACGACGGTATAGCCGCGGAAGTCAGTCTCCACGCCTGTCTGGTTGGTGATATGGGTGCCGTGCGTACCTGGCGCTTTCACCAGCGCGATGGTGTCACCGAGCGGCTGGCTCAGGGTTATCCCGTTAGCGTGGGCCACCACGCCGCCCTGCAAACCGACGTTCAGGGTCTGCTGATACTTATCCTGACTGACGCCTGCGCTCACTTCGCCGTAGGTCGCTTTGTAATCGGTGTTGATGCTGGTGGAGTTACCGCTGCCGGTGCTGCTGAGCCCTTCCTGGATATTCCAGTTCAGGTTGTCTTCTTTCAGGGCCGTACCGTTAAGACCGATGTTCTGCGTGGTGCCATCTTTGGTGTTGTTCAGGTTGTACGTGGCCCAGGTGTTATGCATCCAGCGATCCAGCGGAACCGAAACGCTCAGCGAGAACTGGTTGTCGTTTGTTACCTCATTACCGTCTTCATCGCTGTCGTGAGTGTTTTTGTTCATGCTGTAGCTGAGGCTGTAGCTCACGCCGTGCCAGCTGTTGTTGTAGCTGACGCTCAGGGAGGTCATGTTCTGGCTCTGGCTCCAGTAAGTTTCCTTCACCATGCTCAGCGTCACCGACCCCCAACCTTCTGGCAGCGTCTGGTCAATGGTGGCTTCTGTACGGGCGCGGCGCTGCTGGGGAGCAGACCAGTCGTCGGCGCGGGTATACGACTCCATAGTGTCGTCCAGGGTGTAAAACCCCTTGCTGTTATAGCGATAGCCCGCAAGCGAAAAGTTGGTGCCTGAACCGGCGAAATCTTTGCTGTAGCGTACGCGCCACGACTGGCCATTGCTGGACTGCTGTTTTTTCAGCAGGGCTCTGGCGCGGGTCACGTCAATGGAGAACGCCCCGAGATCGCCCATGTTTTTCCCGGCGCCGAGCGCCTGGGACTGATAGTGGCTGCTCTGCTGCACGCCGCCGTAGGCCGTGAAGCCGTGAGGTAAACCGTAGATGGCGCTTCCCTGGGCAAACGGGGTCTTTTCAACGTCTTTGTCATAAGAGCGATAACGCCCGGCGGTTACGCTGTAGCGCAGGTTTTTTTCACGCTGCAATACCGGCACGGAGGCAAACGGCACCACGAAATGACTTTCGCTGCCGTCAGTTTCTTTCACCGTGACCTGGAGGTCGCCGCTGCTGCCGGTGGGGTAGAGGTCGTTAATTTCGAATGCGCCCGGCGCGACCGTGTTCTGATAAATCACGTACCCGTTCTGGCGGACCATCACCAGCGCGTTACTGTGGGCGGTGCCGCGAATAATAGGGGCATAGCCTTTTTCGCTGTCCGGCAGCATGTCGTTGTCGGATTTCAGCTCCACGCCGGTGTAGGGGACGCTGTCAAAAACGTCGGAAGGTGAGGTGCTTTGACCCACCGTCACGTCACTTTTCATCGCCACAATATCGCGTTGCGCATAGGTATAAACGGAGGTGAATTTCTGTTCCTCCTCGTGGCCCGTGGTGCTGCGATTCCAGGTGGAGTAGTTACGAACGCGCCATGCCCCGAGGTTGAAGCCGGGACGCAGGTTAACGTACTGGCTGCTGCTATCCTCTTCACCCTGCTGGCGCGCATGGCTCTGGCTGGCGTTGACGCTGTAATTAAGCAGGCCCGCGTTGATCCCTTCGTCAAACTCTTTCGGGTCGATGTAACCGCGTGGCACCTGTCCGAGCGCCTTTTGCGGAATGCTCAGCAGCAGCTGCTGATTGCGTACGCGAAAGGTCGCGGATGCCGAAGGGATGGCGTGTAGATCGGCGCATTGACCTTCTGCCCTCAGCTGCGGATATTTTTGCGTTTTGATCCCGAGGCTCTTTAATTCGTCCAGTGTAAAACAAGGCTGAAGCGTGCTGGTGCCCTGCGGATCTTTAACTACGTTAAAGGTCACGTCACGGGTATCAATTTTATTGTTATTGATAAATACCGCGACCTGATATTTACCTGGCGCCTGACCGGGACCTTTTTCATAGACAGACAGATCGGTCTTTTCCTGCTGCGGGTTATCAATGTCCAGCAGGGCAGGGTTAAAATAATCATCAGCCAAAACCTGCTGCGCAAAGATCGCCATTGCCAGGCAACAAAAAGTCATCAGCAATGACGAAAATCGGCAGGTGAACGGCTTTTTATGGCGGTACATGATGATTTTATTACCGGGCAATATTATTAATGAACGGGTTTAGACCATGTCTGGCTGATGCTGCCGTAATCCGTAATAATGGAATACACGACGGTCGAGCCTCCGACATTGCCAGGTAAAGCAAAATGCGTTTCAGTTTTCGGCACAGCCCAGGTGGCTTTCGTGATTTTCTGACCATTCAGGGTGACGGCCTGAAAATTCATATAGAAAGGCGTGGGATTGTTCACCACTAAATCATTCCCTTCGCGATGCCATTCAAGTTTATCGGCCATATCTTCTGGTTTGCCTTTTACCGCTGACGGGCGATAGAGCAATTTAATTCGGGTGTTAATGGCAATTTGCAGCGTATTTACGCCTTCAACCTGCTTTGAGGAAGGGATCGCTTTAATATTCAGCCAGTACAGAGATTCCCTGTCTTCCGGTAAATTTCCTCCCGTACGCACCACGCGTAGTACGTTATCTTCTTTCGCATCCAGTCGGAAAAGCGGCGGGGTGATCAGGAACGGGGCTTTGGCCAGGTTTTTACCGCCGGAATCGACCCAGGACTGCACCAGATAATCCGTGGTATCTGGGTTTGAAAGACCAAGAGATGATTCCTTTTTATCTCCCTGATAGACCAGACGGGTGCCATTGATCACGACACCCGCCTGTGCCGAGGCTGCTACCAGTAAAAGAGTGCTCAGTAAATAACCGTGGCGCATAAAGATTTCTCAATAAAAAGATGAGATATTAATGCCCGCAAGAGCATTAATATCTCAGGATTGATAAGATCAGTTATAAATAACGGTGAAGGTCGATACAGAGTTAGCAGGGCCCGCAGTAACTGCCGCCTGAGTTTGAATATAACGCGCACCGAACTCCAGGTCGTTAACCTCCGTTCCGGAGGCTAAAGGATATTGCTTCGAAGGGGTATACAGAGTGACAGGCTGCCCGGAAGCATCCATTAGCTGAATAGCTACACCAGTAGCCGCATCGGTATCGGGCGTTAATGCCAGCGTGGCATTATTATCCGCATCCGGGGTACCACCGAAGTTAATCGCAGCCGAGGTTACGGTTTCCGGACAATTGGTTAACTTAATATCAAACTTCGTGAGTGTGCTGGTAGAGCCTGCGCCGGTAAATACCGTTTTAGATACTTTTCCTAACTGAACATCTAATGGATTACTTAATCCATTCACGACCTGGCAAGCAGAATCGATAATTTCTCCGGTGAAATTAATCTGCCCTTCACCGTTGGTTGCCGCAAATGCGGATGCAGAACATCCCACCGTTGTGGCGATAAACAACCCTAATGCAACCTTGTTCATAGTAAATCCCAATGTGTTACTGGCAAAAACGTTGCCTGGACGTTTTTACCGTTGACCCTTAATAACTTTCCGATGTTTATTTAATCAAAAAAAGGGCAGGTACGAATCTTTAGTTCCAATCACAAATAATGCAAATAGTGCTTGAGTTTATTTTTTTACCTGAAAACAGCAGGTTGATAATGATCACAAAACACTATCGGGTGCGTGTTCATCGGGCTATATTGTTAACAAGATGATGCTGTCAGGAGAAATGTCGTGGATTACCGCAAAATTATCAAAGAGGTAGGGCGTGGGAAAAACCATGCTCGCGATCTGGATCAGGAAACGGCCCGTGCGTTGTACACGCATATGCTGAATGGCGACGTGCCGGATCTGGAAATGGGCGGCATTCTGATTGCGCTGCGCATCAAAGGGGAAGGTGAGGCGGAGATGCGCGGTTTTTATGAGGCCATGCAGTCGCAGACGATGCGTTTAACCCCGCCCGTCACGAAGCCGATGCCGATTGTGATCCCGACCTACAATGGCGCGCGTAAGCAGGCAAACCTCACGCCGCTGCTGGCTATTCTGTTGCAGAAACTCGGTTTCCCGGTGGTGGTGCATGGCGTGAGCGAAGATCCGACGCGCGTGCTGACAGAAACCATTCTGGAATTATTAGGCATCGAACCCACTCTCCATGCTGGCCAGGCGCAGGCAAAGCTGGAGGGGAACCAGCCGGTCTATATTCCCGTGCGCGCGCTCTGCCCGCCGCTGGAAAAGCAGCTGGGCATGCGCTGGCGCATGGGGGTACGTAACAGCGCCCATACCCTGGCGAAGCTGGCGACGCCGTTTGCCGAAGACGCCGCGCTGCGTCTTTCCAGCGTCTCCCATCCGGAGTACGTGACGCGGGTCGGTCAATTCTTTGCCGAAATCGGCGGGCGAGCGCTGCTGATGCACGGGACTGAAGGGGAGGTTTACGCCAACCCGCAGCGTTGTCCACAGCTGATGCTAATTGAGCCTGCCGGGACGCGGGTCGTGCTCGAACGTGGGGAAGAGAACAGCGATGTGATCCTGCCTGAGTCGAAAGATCCGCAAGTCACCGCGCACTGGATCGTACAGTGTCTGGCCGGAAAGGTGCCGGTTCCGCAGTCTATCAAGCTGCAAATGGCCTGCTGTCTGCTGGCGGCAGGGGAAGTGGCGTCCGTGGACGCCGGGTTGCAGCGCGTGGCGCAGTCGTTTTAAGCAAAAAAAAGCCCGTCCAGTGGCGGACGGGCAAACAAGGGTAACAACAACAGGGTCAATGAGGGTTGGAGCATCTCACCAGAGGGTAGGGTGAGGGTGGAGCATAATTCGTTCGATTACTTGTAGATAACCGCAGTACCGCTCAGTTTGTTATTACCGTTAGTGGAGGTGATGGTGTATCCACTTGCGCCGGCAGCGGCAGCTTTTTCCGCCAGTTTGGCTTCCAGACCGTCCAGCGTGGTCGCGCCTTCAGCACTCACCACCCCGATTTTATTCAGATCCTGTGCCTGAGTAGAGGAGACTGGCTCTACGGCGAAAGCGCCGAAAGACAGAGCGGACAGGGCAACAGCGGCAACAGCATATTTGATGGTTTTCATAGGTCAATTCTCGCAGGTTATTCTGTTAAGGGGACGATGTTCCGTCGATGTGATAAGTATCACGGTTTTTAGTGGAAGATAAAATCGAAGAGAATTGACGTGGTTACTCAAAAAAATTGAATGACAAATAACTTATTGATTATTAATAAATTCAGAAGCGCAATTGACATTTCTTGGGGATGCGCTTTACAGAAGCCATCGGAAGGGCACGTTTTGCTACGCGTTTCGCTAAAAGTCGTGAGCGTAAAGTAAACGGCTGGCGCGGTTAACTTCGGTAAAGGAAAGTCAACGTAACTGGCTGTCTTTCGATCCTCTACGATTATATCCTGAATGTGCCGCATTTTTTGAATCTTTCTCCTGCTGACAGGCAATGCATAGCCGTACGCCAGGAATGGCTTTACGCCGTGCTTCAGGAATCGGATCCCCGCACTCTTCGCATTCCGTCAAACTTTCGCCGCGCGGAATTTCACCGCGAGCACGCGCGACCGCATCTTCAATGGTACTGTTGATCTGTTCGTTAACGGCGTCGTCATTCGCCCAGCCGGAAGCCATCATGTTCTCCTGATCTGTTTAAGCCATTCATCTTAATATGGGGTTAAAAAACGCACAGTCAAGGCGAAGGAAGGAAATGAGAACTGCATCTGCCTTGCAGATGCAGTGTGGGAAAAGAGGGCGTTATTTATAGATAGTCGCGGTGCCGTACATATGGTTATCGCCACCGGCGGCGTTCACCACGAAGCCTTTAGCCCCTTCCTGACGCGCTTTTTCGGCCAGCTTGTCCTGAAGGTCATCAAGGTTGCTTGCCCGGCTGACAGAGACCGTCCCGGCCGCACGTAGCTGGCTGGTGTCGTTGCTGTCGGTCAGAGGTTGAACGGACCAGGCTGAGAACGATGCGCCTGCCAGCGCACCCGCAATAATAAAGGTCAGATACTTTTTCATAATCACATCCTCAGGGGAAACAACAGGTGATTCCTCTTAAGTTTAGAAGCCTGACGCGCGTGATTTAGCGCAAAAATTTGATGATGATCTGCTTATTTTTTGAACGATAAATTCTGACAATTTGCTGACAGATCATAGACATACAGGTTGCTGATTTTCGTCGGTTTTTTGTGCAGCGCAGACAGATATTTACCCCCGCGCCGTCACAGGGTATCTTACGCGGCTGTCTAAAGGAGAATGCCATGACTTCCCAAAAGCCGGGATTGCACCCGCGTAACCGCCACCGTAGCCGCTACGACATGAAAGCCCTGTGCCTGAGCTGCCCGGAATTGCAGGATTTTATTGTTCAGACACCAGCCGGTGAACCGTCGGTAAACTTTGCCGATCCGCTGGCGGTTAAGACGCTGAACAAAGCGCTGCTGGCCCATTTTTATGGCGTTACGCACTGGGACATCCCGGATGGCTTTCTCTGCCCACCGGTGCCAGGCCGTGCGGATTATGTCCATCATCTTGCCGATCTGCTGGCAGATGATAATGGCGGCGTGGTGCCGAAACAGGCCACCGTGCTTGATATCGGTACGGGCGCGAACCTGATCTACCCCCTGATAGGCGCACATGAGTACCAGTGGCGGTTTACCGGCAGCGAGATCGGCGCCGAGGCCTTTGCCAGCGCACAGGCCATTATCAACGCTAACCCAGGGTTAAGCCGGGCCGTTCGTTTGCGTCGTCAAAAGGATCCCGCTGCTATTTTCAACGGCATTATTCACAAGAACGAACAATATGATGCCACCCTGTGCAACCCGCCATTCCACGACTCCGCCGCCTCCGCACGTGCGGGCAGTGAACGCAAGCGGCGTAACCTGGGCCAGGCTGAAGATGGCGCGCTGAACTTTGGCGGCCAGCAGCAGGAGTTGTGGTGCGAGGGCGGGGAAGTGGCATTTATTTTGCGCATGATTGCCGAGAGTAAGGGCTTCGGTCGTCAGGTGAAATGGTTTACCACGCTGGTTTCCCGTGGCGATAACCTGCCGCCGCTTTACCGCGCCCTGACCGACGTCGGCGCGGTGAGAGTGGTCAAAAAAGAGATGGCGCAGGGCCAGAAGCAGAGCCGCTTTATCGCCTGGACCTTTATGGACGATAACAAACGCCGCAAATAGCCCCCCATCGCAGGCCGGGTAAGGCGAAGCCGCCACCCGGCTCGGTTACAGCGTCGGCTCCTGCGGAGGCAGCGGCGAAGCGGGCGGCGACAATACCTGATACGTCTGCACCGGCGCTCTCACGTTCGCCAGATCGAAGTGTTTTTTCACCATGCTGTCGAGGGCGAAGCGCACCGTCCACTGCTTAAGGGGCTGGGTGGTGAACGACACGCGCAGGGTAAAGGCAGTGTTCGTCAGCCCGACGATACCCGCGAACGACGGTTCACCAATCACCAGCCCGCGAATATCCTCCATCTCCATCAGTTCGCTCACCGCATCCCGCAGCGCCTGCTTCGCCTTATCTGCATCCTCATGACGATCGACATCATAATTCGCCACCACCGAACCAATGCCGCGCACAAAGTTGGCAAAGGTGGTGATCGATGACCACGGAATAATGTGATACGCGCCGGTATCCTGACGTACGCCGACGGAGCGAATGGACATGCGTTCCACCGTGCCGGTGAGCGGTCCTATGGTCACCAGATCCCCGGTGTTCATCCCGTTCTCAAACTGGATAAAAATGCCGGTGATAATATCCTTCACCAGCGTCTGCGAACCAAAGGAGATCGCCAGCCCAAGCGCACCGGCACCCGCCAGCAGCGGGGCGATATTCACGCCGATTTCCGACAGTACAATCATGATGGTGATGGTGCTGATGATCACCGCCAGCGCGTTGCGGCACAGGGTCAGCAGCGTGCGGGCGCGGGCGCTCGGCAGCGGCCTGCCGTGGACATCCGACACCAGACGGTTTTCGATAAGGCTTGCCAGCAGCGTCCAGCCGACGGCGGAGAAGAACAGGATCAGCGCGATACGAATAAGAATATCAACGGTCTTTTCCCCCGCGCCGTTATGCAGCCAGTTCCAGAAATCAAACAGCCCCCACGCGTTCAGCAGTAGCATAATTGCCACGCAGACCGTCAGAATACGCGCCACCTTCAGGGATACCGTCATCCAGCCATTTACCCGCTTTTGCAGTTCCGGGTAGTTACGCTGAACCTGCGGCGACAGGGTGATCGTTTTCGACAGCCAGCGGGAGAGCAGGCCAGAGACAAAGGCCGCAATGCCGATAATCGCCAGGCTTTTGAACGTCGCCCCCATCATAAATTTCAGGCTATTGCCCGGATCGAACAGGGAGAAGAAACAGAGCACAATAAAATAGGCGCTGGCCAGCCAGTGCCACACCAGCGCAAAGGCGCGAATAAAGAGGCTGAAAAAGGAGAGGGAGCGATCGGCCAGGTGCAGCAGGCTGTCGGTGATCGCTTTTTTATTGTGGAAGATGAGGTACAGCGCCCAGACGGTAATGCACAGCATGATCAGCACGTTCGCCAGCGCCCCGAACTGCACGTTAACCTGGTTGGAAATAATCGGCACGGCAACCAGCAGGCCATAACCAATCAACCCGCTCAGCACGCTGAGCCGCACCGCCCAGTATTTGGCGCTCTGATCCGAAATGGCGAAGGGGCGAAGGTCCGGCACGCGCGGGCAGAAGATCAGCCGCAGGAGGGCTTTAAAGAACTCAATCAGGGCAAATGCATTGAGGAACAGTCCCTGCTGAAACGCGATGGTTTTGTTTCCGGTATTAAGTCGGTCGGCCAGCATCTGGCCGACAAACAGCGTCAGGGCCAGCAGCAGCAAATCGATGACAAACGCCCCGGTAATCATTGCCGGAAGATGCAGCCAGCTGCTTTTATGCTGATTCTTTTTGCGTCCCCACTGGCCCATTTTCCGGTAAAGCGGCCAGACAGACAGGCGCAACAGCCAGTAAAAAATGAAGACGGCGCCAGCCAGAATAGCAAACTGGGTGGCGGCTGCGGAAAAGGTGTGAGGATTAAAAGGCTTATGTGAGGTGCCAACCAGGTTGCGATAGAGCTGGGCAAAACGCGACGACAGGGCTTCCCCGTAGCGGCGACTGATGTCGGTGACGTTTTCCAGCACCGTTTTTTCTTCTTCGGCTTCCGGCGGCGCAATAGCAGGAACCGGATCCTGAGGCGGCGTGGCAGCCACCTTCCTCAGCTGATCGATCAGCTCCTGTCGGGACGTGTCGTTCTCAAGCACGTCGGCCAGCGCGCCGTAGGCGGCTTTTTTCTTTTCTGCGTCTGGCTCTGGCGGCGCATTTTGCTGGGTGGCGGTGGCTCCGGTGGTGACGCCGGGAAGGGTTACAGCAAGTGATGGCGCGCTTAACAGGCTAAACAGTAGCAACAGGATCCACGGCACGGCGTCCTCCGACAAAAATATCGTGCAAAATGATAAGTATAGAGCGCGGGGGGCGGAGGGGATTTTTTGGGAACAATCCGGCGTAAAAAAGCCGGGCATGCCCGGCTCTGGGTGTGTCTATCAGGAGACGTGTTGCAGGAACTCCTGGAGGCGCTGGCTTGGTGGGTTCGCAATCAGCGCCTGCGGATTCCCGTCTTCCGCGATACGGCCCTTATCAATGAAGATCAGACGGGACGCCACCTTTTCGGCAAAGCCGATTTCGTGGGTAACGATCACCATCGTCATGCCTTCTTCCGCCAGATCCTGCATAACTTTCAGCACTTCGTGACGCAGCTCCGGGTCGAGTGCCGACGTTGGCTCATCGAACAGCATCATCTTTGGCTTCACCGCCAGCGCACGGGCAATGGCCACGCGCTGCTGCTGGCCGCCGGACAGCTCGGAAGGATAGTGGTGGGCACGCTCCGCCAGACCAACCTTCGCCAGCAGATCTCTTGCCAGCGCTTCCGCTGCCGCTTTGCTGGCCCCGCGCACGCGCAGAGGACCGAACATCACGTTTTCCAGCGCCGTGAGGTGCGGGAACAGGTAGAACTGCTGGAACACCATGCCCGCTTCCTGGCGGATCAGGCGCTCGTCCACTTTCGGATCGTTAACCTTCAGACCATCGACGATCAAATCGCCGCTGGTGATCTCCTCAAGCTTGTTAATGCAGCGCAGCAGGGTGGATTTACCGGAACCGGACGGCCCGATGATCACCACCACTTCGCCCTGCCTGATGTTCAAATCGATATTGTGCAGCACCTGGGTTGGGCCAAAGTGCTTGGAAACGTTTTTAAATTCAATCACAGGATTTTCATCCTTCTTTCAAGACGACGCAGAACAAAGCTCAGGACAAGCGTGATAATCAGATAGACAACGGCGACCGCACTCCAGATTTCCAGAGCGCGGAAGTTACCCGCGATGATCTCCTGGCCCTGACGGGTCAGTTCGGCCACGCCGATAACAATAAACAGCGAGGTGTCTTTAATGCTGATGATCCACTGGTTACCCAGCGGCGGCAGCATGCGGCGCAGCGCCAGCGGCAGGATCACGTGACGAATGGTTTCGCGACGGGAAAGACCTAACGCCAGGCCGGCTTCGCTGAAGCCTTTATGAATCGACAGCACCGCACCGCGGGTAATTTCCGCAATGTAGGCGCCGGAGTTGATCATGATGGTAACAACGGCGGCGCTGAACGGGTCGATGCGCAGGTCGGTGAAGGCCATCGGCAGGGCGAAGTAGATGAACATGACCTGCACCACAATGGGGGTGCCGCGGATCACTTCGATGAAAACCAGTGCGATGTGGTTTGCAATCCAGCCGCCGTAGGTGCGGGCGAAACCGGCCACCAGACCGATAATCAACCCGCCAACCAGACCGAGGACCGAAATCCACAGGGTCATTTTAGCGCCTTCAAGCAAGAGAGGAATGGCAGGCCAGATGGCGCTCCAGTCAAACTGCATGATGTATTCCTGTATACCGTGGTGAAAAACAAAAAACGTAGGCCCGGTAAGCGGAAGCGCCACCGGGCGTTACAAACCTGAAGTCAGGTGAAATTATTTAGGCTCGGTACCGAACCATTTTTTGTAGATTTCGTTATAGGTGCCGTTCTCTTTCAGGGTTTTCAGCGCGCCGTTAACTTTGTTACGCAGGTCGTCGCTGCCTTTCGGGAACGCAATACCGTACTGCTGAGCTTCCAGGGAATCACCTACCGCTTTGAACTTGCCATTACCGGCGGTTTTGATGAAGTAAAGGATGTTAGGCGTGTCGTGCAGCACCGCGTCAGCGCGGTTGGTGCCCAGTTCCATGTAAGCGTTGTCGATGTTCGGGAACTGACGCAGGTCTTTGGTTTTGATGTTGGCTTTCGCGTAATCAACGGAGCCGGTGCCGCTCTTCACGGCGACCACTTTACCGTCGAGATCTTTCACGCTTTTCACGTCGTTGTTATCCGCTTTCACCATCACCAGCAGGCCGCTTTTGTAGTAGCCGTCAGAGAAATCGATGGCTTTTTTACGTTCTTCGGTAATGGTGATGCCTGCCAGCGCCAGGTCAACGTTTTTGGTTTGCAGTGCCGGGATAATGCCGCTGAAATCCATTGGCTTCAGGGTGTAATCCAGTTTGAGTTCTTTTGCGACAGCGGCCCACAGATCCACGTCAAAACCAACGTATTTATCACCCTGTTTGAATTCAAACGGTACGAACGCCGTGTCAGTCGCCACAACCAGTTTGTCGGCAGCCTGCGAGGACACCGCAAACGCCAGGGTAAGTGCAGCCAGTGAAACTTTTAATACAGACTTCATAGCATTTCCTTTTATATCCACGGGGCGATCCCCTGCGAGAACCTCAGGCACAATGAAAAAATCGTGCCAATTTTACAAGCTGTTGTTTTGCAAAGGGGATGATGTCACGCATTGCACAAAAAGCGTGGCAATTCTGCCAGGTTGCACCAGAATGGAGCACCGTTTTGGTGCGCTTCGTTAAGGTCTTCTGACAGGGGGATATTTAGCGCAGAATCTGACGAAAAAACAATCTTCCGTTAACGGTTGTGTGAGGTGATTATTACATTTTATTCACTTTTGCGGCCGTCGCGGGCAAAAGTGCGCACCATAAATGTGCAAAACCCCCGCCAGGGGCGAGGGTTATTCGGACAATCCGCAGGGATTATTCGATGTTGGACTCGATGAACCACAGGAACTGATCCAGGTCGCGTGATGCGGCAGTGAAGATATCAGCGGTATCTTCATCTTTGGCTTCGCCAATCGCTTTACGAACATCGTTCGCCACAATCGCATAACGATCCGCCAGCTCTTTCAGGTGATCCTGAACGGTATGGATATCCAGCGGATAGCTTTTCAGTGGCGTTTTGCTGTTGATCACCTGTGTGGTACCCAGTGCCACGCCACCCAGCTGTACGGCGCGTTCGGCCATGGTATCCAGGTGAGTCACCAGTGCTGTGCGGAAGCCATCCAGCATTTCATGAACGGCAATAAAGTTTGCACCGCGCATATTCCAGTGGGCCTGTTTGGTGATCAGCGAAAGATCGATGAACTGGACCACCTGGCGATTCAGCAACTCGATGGTCGCTTTTTTATCGCTATCCGATACATCGTTACGGGTATAAAGCAGATTAGACGCTTTCGTTTTCACCAGTTTAGCGGTACTCATAATCTCATATCCTCTTGATGTTTGTGTCCCAGGTAATTACGGGACTAAGTATAGCACCGGATTTTTTCTCTGCGATTTGGCTCTGCCTATTGGTTTAATAGTGAAAGGAAGGTGGTATTCTCAATCCTTTGAAAAATAAGTGTTTTATTTAAATTGATACAGATCAATCTTAATTCACTTTCCAGGAAGGCGAGCAGGTGAAATATTTTGGCAATATGAGAGAGTTTGTAAGAAATTATTTGAGCTACTGACGTGGCGTATATTCTGCATGGCGGGTTAGCCATGCAGAATTTAAGGCTTAGTTGAGGTCTATTTTTTCCACTTTAGGTTCCGGACGCATGGTCAGGGTGGAGCCCATTGACGCCGCGATAATGGAACAGAGCGCCAGCGTTTGTACCAGGGTCAGGGTTTCACCGAGGAAAATCATTCCTGAGATGGCGGCCAGCGCGGGCTCCATGCTCATGAGCGTACCAAAAATGCGTGTGGGCAGGCGCGTCAGGGCGATCATCTCCAGAGAGTAGGGCAGCGCCGTGGAGAGAATGGCAACCGCCAGCCCAACCGGCAGGATTGACCATTGCCATATTGAGTCTGTCGCTTGTGCCATTCCAATCGGGACAAAGATAACGGCGGCAATCAGCGAGCCTAAGGCGACCGTCGCGGGGCCGTGCTCTTCCCCCGCACGCTGGCCAGTGAGAATATACACCGCCCAGCATGCCCCCGCGCCCAGCGCCAGAGCTGCCCCTGTCAGATCGATTTGTGAAACGCTTTGCCCGAGCGGCAGCAGGAACCATAGCCCCAGCACGGCCAGTACGACCCAGATAAAGTCTACCGGACGACGAGAAGAGAAGAGGGCAACCGCCAGCGGGCCGGTAAATTCAAGCGCGACCGCGATCCCCAGCGGGATCGTCTGAATAGAGAGATAGAACATGTAGTTCATCCCTCCCAGCGCCAGCCCATAAAAAAGCAGTGGCAGTCGCTGCTCCTTTTTAAACCGTAGCCGCCAGGGTTTAAAAACAACCACGAGGATCAGGGTGCCTAATGCGATACGCAGCGCCGTGACGCCGGGCGCACCAACCAGCGGAAACAGCGATTTTGCCAGCGACGCGCCGCTTTGTATGGACATCATCGCGATAAGTATGACTGCCACCGGCATCCAGACCGACGATTTACGAGGTAAACCTGGCATCCTTTCTCCTGTCAATTTATGTCAAATGAGGTAAAAGTCGCAGTGTAATGGAAATAAGCTGCAACGGTTGAGCTACTGTTGAAAAAAATCCAGGGAAAATCCGTAAAATGAGAAAACGTTGATGATTTTATCGCCTGAAAGATTAGGAATAATCTGGATGAACTAAATGGCGATGACGCGCACTATTAGCATTTACAGGTGAAAATCTGGAGTTATTTGAACGAGATAGCTGGTGCTGGAAATGTTCTGTTACAGGAAAGGTCGAATTAGACATCGTGAATGACAAAGAGTTTCACAGAATTTTTTGATATATTTAAAACTTACGGACTTACTTGAAGCACATTTGAGGTGGTTATGAAAAAAATTGCATGTCTTTCAGCACTGGCAGCTGTTCTGGCTGTTTCCGCAGGTACCGCTGTAGCGGCAACTTCTACTGTAACCGGTGGTTACGCTCAGAGCGATATGCAGGGCGTGATGAACAAAACCAACGGTTTCAACCTGAAGTACCGTTACGAGCAAGACAACAACCCGCTGGGTGTGATCGGTTCTTTCACTTACACCGAGAAAGATCGTACTGAAAATGGCTCTTACAATAAAGGTCAGTACTACGGCATCACCGCGGGTCCTGCTTACCGCCTGAATGACTGGGCAAGCATCTACGGTGTTGTAGGTGTTGGCTACGGTAAATTCCAGCAGACCGAAAACCAGGGTCTGAACCGTACTGCAAGCAACAGCGACTATGGTTTCTCCTATGGCGCAGGTATGCAGTTCAACCCAATCGAAAACGTTGCTCTGGACTTCTCCTATGAGCAGAGCCGTATCCGCAACGTTGACGTTGGCACCTGGATCGCGGGCGTAGGTTACCGCTTCTAATCACTTCGGTGAGCCAGTAAAAAATCCGCCCAATGTGGCGGATTTTTTTTGTTTGTACCCTCTCCTCGTGGGAGAGGGCCGGTGAGGGCATCAGCCCGCACGAAACGGCAGAAATTACTTACTCTTAATATCGAAAATATCCGTCCCAAGATGGTTATAGTCGACTTTCTGTAACTTAAAGTTGGTAATGTAAACTGGCGGGCCCTTCTTCCCGGAGATAAACGGGTAATCATTTTTTATCTCTTTCGCCTTAATCCCCGTCCATTGTGAGAAGAATTTCAGGAAATCGTTCGCGGAACGGCGCGCTTTGATGATGCGATGCGTTTTGTCATCACTCGACAGCACCATAAACGGTACCTGGAAGTTTTGCTGGAACTTGTCATCGTGTGCCAGATACTGCACCTGTTTACCGCGCTCCTTAAATGCCAGACCGTGGTCAGAGAAATAGACCATCGAGAAGCTGTCGCCGCTGTTGCGCAGCTGTGCGTACAGCTTGCTGAGCAGATCGTCGGTTTGCGTCATGGTGTAGAGATAACACGAGGTCTCTTTGGATTGCACAAACTCCGCATATTTTCCCCCGGTACGATCGCATGCCTGCGGGTGTGACCCCATCAGGTGCAGGACAATCAGCTGCGGCTGGGTGCGCTGAGTAGCAAAGACCTGCGCCGTCATTTTTAGCAACGCTTCATCTTTTGTGTTTTTATCGGCTTCGAAATCACCGCTTTTCAGGAACTGTACCTCGTCGGCACGCTTCGCGATGCTGGCGATGGCGGTATCATACTCGCCGATCTGTCCCTGGTTAGAGAACCACCATGTCTGAAAACCTGCCCGGTTGGCCAGGGTGACAAAATTATCCTGAAACTGCGGTTTTCCATCCACCACGCGGTTGAGCGTCAGACCGAGTGATTTCTGCGTCGAGCCGCTGGCCGCCACGTAGTCGGTAAACAGCGTACCGTTAACGGCGCTGGCAAACGGCGTGTTATCCCAGTGACCGCCAAACGCGCCGAGCGCATCGCGACGCGCGCTTTCCCCGATCACCACCACGTAAGTGTGATACTTCGGTTTCACCGCCAGCACGTTCCAGGTATCTTTCATGGTGGAAAGCTCGGCCATACGCGCCTGCTCGTCGAGCACTTCCTCGTTATTCACCACCACGTCTTTGACGAAGCGAAACACCGGATACCCGGTATCTTTAAGCTTAAACACGCCGCCCCAGGCCAGATTTTGTACCGGTGCAACAAAAAACGTCACCACGCTAAAGGCCAGGCACAGGCTTTCAATTTTACCCCATGCCTTTTTCCCGACGGGCTTACGACGAACCGCAATCACGCCGAGGGCAAAAATGAAAAGGCCAACCACGTAGTTGTACCAAGGAAAGATCGTCAGGATCTCTGTGGACTCTTCCATATTGGTGGAGTGAAGCGCCAGCAGAGTATTAAAGTTCGGCGCGCCATAGGCCTGGCCAAACGGGAAATAGGCGGCAGCAATCAGAGAACAGATCCCGATAAGCACTTTCTGCACGCGCGGTGCGCTTCGCCAGAGCAGGTGAAGAATACAGGTGAATCCGACGGCATAAAGCAGGCTAAAGGGGTAGCCAAGAGCAAAGTTAATCAACAGCGATTGCAAAAAATAGAATCCCGTCCACGGGCTTAAGGCCCGGCTGCGGGTAACAAGTGTATCAATCAGGGTTACGTTCATAGATCACTATCACGAAAACGCCATGTGCTCACCCTGGCGTCAAGGGTCAAAGCCTGCCGGACAGTGCGTGGAAAGGGAATGAGAGGTCCGCTTCAGCGAGCCGCAAATTGTGCAGGGCTGCAAGAAGATAGTGCGAGCGTGAATTAAGGTCAACAGTTGCTAAACAGATGTTTTGCGAAGGGGGCTGCAAATCCGCAAAAATAATCGGGAACAGGCCAGTTTACAACGTAAGTGTGACGTGAAAATGAAGCGGCGTACCGCGACGCCGCTTAGTGGGAAGAATTGTCGTCCTGCTGCGGTTTGGCGTTAAACATATCGCACAGCATGTTCAACAGCATCAGGCGCACTTTAAAAGGAGAGTGGGTAAACACGTTCATACACCTCTTGAATTCATTCATAAGACCTCCTGATTCATGATCCCTTCGATCCGTGAAGGGTGACTGCATTACATACAGATATAGCACAGGCTATATTGTATAGCTATGGCTAATTCGTTAATTTTTTGTGCTTGTAGAGCTATGGTTTACAATGTGCGCTCCGTTACAGGGCGCTGGAAGCGTCAACCCCATTGAGGAAGCACAATGAACCGTCGCGCAGGTAAGCCAACAACAAAAAAAACGACGCAACTGGTGAACGTTGAAGAGCATGTGGAAGGCTTCCGCCAGGTGCGTGAGGCGCACCGCCGGGAGCTGATTGATGATTATGTCGAACTGATCTCTGATCTGATCCGTGAGGTTGGAGAAGCGCGCCAGGTGGATATGGCCGCACGCCTGGGGGTGTCGCAGCCAACCGTTGCCAAAATGTTAAAACGTCTGGCGTCGGTCGGGCTGATCGAAATGATCCCCTGGCGCGGGGTGTTTCTCACCGCTGAGGGCGAGAAGCTGGCGCAGGAGAGCCGCGAGCGACACCAGATCGTCGAGAATTTTTTACTGGTGCTGGGCGTCAGCCCGGAAATTGCCCGTCGGGATGCCGAAGGTATGGAACACCACGTCAGTGAAGAGACGCTGTTGAAGTTCCGCGAGTTTACGCTCAAATACGGTCCCTCCGCTGAATGAACATCCCCGGCTTGCAGGCCCTGAAACGCGATCGCTTTTTCCATCTTTTACTGATCACTGGCGTTGGGCTCAGCGTCTTTGTGCCCTTCACGCCGCACACCTGGCCGGCGGCCATAGACTGGCGCACCATTATTACTCTGAGCGGTTTGATGATGCTCACCAAAGGCGTGGAGCTGAGCGGCTATTTTGACGTGCTGGGGCGCAAAATGGTGCGCCGCTTCGCCACCGAGCGCAAACTGGCCCTGTTCATGGTCTTTTCGGCGGCGCTGTTGTCGACGTTTCTCACTAATGACGTGGCGCTTTTTATCGTGGTGCCGCTTACGCTCACGCTGCGTAAGCTGTGCGAAATACCGGTTACCCGTCTGATTATCTTTGAAGCGCTGGCCGTCAATGCGGGCTCGCTGCTCACGCCGATCGGTAACCCGCAGAACATTCTGCTGTGGGGACGCTCCGGCCTGTCGTTTACCGCGTTTACCGGGCAGATGGCGCCGCTGGCGCTGGCGATCGTGGCGTCGCTGCTGGCGGTGGGCTGGTTTGCTTTCCCGAATAAATCGTTGCAGTACCACAGCGGTACAACCGGCCCCCAGTGGCAGCCGCGTCTCGTCTGGAGCTGCCTGGGGCTGTATATCGTTTTCCTTATCGCTCTGGAGTTAAACCTGGCGCTGGCGGGCGCGCTGCTGGTGGCGTGCGGCTTCCTGTTCCTCGCCCGGCGGGTGCTGGTGAGCGTTGACTGGACGCTGCTGCTGGTGTTTATGGCGATGTTTATTGACGTCCATCTCCTGATCCAGCTTCCGGTATTGCAGAACGTTCTCCATAGCGTCAGCGGTCTGTCGCAGCCGGGATTATGGCTGACGGCGATTGGTCTCTCGCAGGTGATCAGTAACGTGCCGTCCACCATTTTGCTGCTTAACTATGTTCCCCCAACGGTACTGCTGGCGTGGGCGGTCAACGTCGGCGGCTTTGGGCTGCTGCCCGGCTCGCTGGCTAACCTCATCGCCCTGCGGATGGCCAACGATCGCCGCATCTGGTGGCGCTTCCATTTATGGTCAATCCCGATGCTGCTCTGGTCAGCGGCGGTCGGTTTCGGACTATTCCTTCTCATATAGTGCGCAATTTGTCAGTTTTTCCTGGCAAATGTATAGCAACGTCCTAGCTTTAGTGAACGGCATAGTGTGATGCCGCTCACTGACAGGACCGTTGCTGAACTATGGCAGAAGATCAAAACCCACCTGCTGACGAGCAGGATCAAAACAATAACGAGCGCAAGCGCCCGGGGAAAAAACCGTTAATTATCCTTGGCATCGTGGTCATCGTGATGGTGATTGTGGCGCTGGTCTGGTGGTTTTTAACCCGTAACGAAGAGACCACCGACGACGCCTTCACCGACGGCGACGTAGTGACCATTGCCCCAAAAACGGCAGGCTACGTCACCGAACTTCGCGTGCGGGATAACCAGCGCGTGAAGAAAGGGGATGTGCTGGTGGTGATCGATCCGCGTGATACCACCGCCCAGCGCGATCAGGCCCAGGCCCAGCTTGGGCTGGCGATTGCGCAGTTGCATCAGGCGCAGGCGCAGCTGGCGCTCTCGAAGGTGCAATATCCCGCCCAGCGCGATGAAGCCAAAGCCCAGGTACTGAAAGCCCAGGCGGATATGGCCAACGCGCAGGCGGAGTACCGCCGTCAGCGCGGCGTTGACCCGCGCGCGACCACGCAACAAAGTATCGATGCCGCGAACGCTCAACTGCGGAGTGCCCAGGCGGGTCTGGCCAGCGCGCAGGCGCAGCTGGAAGTGGCGGAGCAGGTTCAGCTGCAAATCCGCCAGCAGGAGACCAACGTCGAAGCCCGCGAACGGCAGGTCGATCAGGCCAGAGCGCAGCTGGAAACCGCCAACCTGAACCTCTCTTATACCGAAGTCCGCGCCCCGTTCGACGGTTTTGTCACCAAACGCAACGTCCAGCCCGGTACGCTGGTGCAGGCAGGTACGGCGCTGTTCTCGCTGGTTTCCCCGAACGTGTGGGTGGTGGCGAACTTCAAGGAGTCGCAGCTTGAGCGCATGAAGCCGGGCGACAAAGTGACCGTGTCCGTCGATGCCTGGCCGGATATGGAGCTGGAAGGCCATATCGACAGCATCCAGCAGGGCAGCGGCTCGCGCTTCTCCGCCTTCCCGTCGGAAAACGCCACCGGTAACTTTGTGAAGATCGTTCAGCGCGTGCCGGTGAAAATCGTCATTGATAAAGGGCTGGATCCGAACAAGCCGCTGCCGCTGGGGCTGTCGGTTGAACCGAAGGTCACCGTGGAATGACGGATCACAGCCACGATAACTGGAAGCCCGCCAGTAACCCGTGGGCGGTGGCGATTGTGGTCACCCTGGCGGTGTTTATGGAAATTCTGGACACCACCATCGTCAACGTGGCGTTGCCCCACGTCGCGGGGTCGCTCTCGGCCAGCTATGACGAATCCACCTGGGTGCTCACCAGCTACCTGGTGGCGAACGGCATCGTGCTGCCGATCTCGGCCTTTCTGAGCCGTCTGTTTGGCCGCAAGCAGTTCTTCCTGATCTGCATTGTGATGTTCACCATCTGCTCGTTCCTGTGCGGCATCGCCACCGAGCTATGGCAAATCATCCTGTTCCGCGTGATGCAGGGCTTCTTTGGCGGCGGGTTGCAGCCCACCCAGCAGTCGGTGCTACTCGACTACTTCAAGCCGGAGGACAGGGGTAAAGCCTTTGGCCTTTCATCCATTGCCATTATCGTCGCGCCAGTACTCGGCCCTACGCTGGGGGGCTGGATCACCGATAACTACTCCTGGCGCTGGGTGTTCTTTATCAATATCCCGGTAGGGATTGTGACGGTGCTGGCTATCTATCAGCTGCTGGAAGATCCGCCGTGGGAGAAAAAGTCGGAAGAGAAGCTCACCGTCGACTGGACGGGGATCGGCCTGATCGCCCTCGGTCTTGGCTGTTTGCAGGTGATGCTCGACCGGGGCGAAGATGATGACTGGTTCTATTCGAACTTTATCCGCACCTTCGCAGTACTGACGCTGGTCGGCATTATCGGCGCGATCTACTGGCTGATGTATGCCAGAAAGCCGGTGGTGGATCTGCACTGTATGAAGGACCGCAACTTTGCGATCTCCAGCCTGCTGATGGCGGGGATGGCGATGATCCTGTACGGCAGTTCGGTGGTTATTCCTCAGCTGGCGCAGCAGGATTTGGGCTATACCGCCACCTGGTCCGGGCTGGTGCTCTCGCCCGGCGCGGTGCTGATTGTGCTGACCATCCCGCTGGTGCTGAAGCTGATGCCGGTGGTGCAGACGCGCTGGATCATCGCCTTCGGCTTTACCTGTCTGGCGGTGTCGTTCTTCTGGTCCCGTACGCTGACGCCGGATATCGATTTCGAAACGCTGGTGCTGTTCCGCAGCGCGCAGTCGATTGGACTGGGGTTCCTGTTTGTGCCGCTGACCACCATCGCCTTTATCTCGATCCCGAGGCGGCTTAACGCCGACGCGGCGGCGCTGTTTACCATGTTCCGCAACGTGGCCGGCTCGATTGGGATTTCGCTCTCGACGGCGGCGATCACCGAGCGCTCGCAGGCGCACAGCGCGCATCTGGCTTACCACGCTTCGCCGTTTAACGAGCAGTTCCAGCTGGCGATTCGCGAAAGCGCCCAGGCGATCCAGAACTTCACCACTCAGGTGGGCGATCCGACCGGCATTGCCACCGGGCGGATGTACCAGACGATGATCGAGCAGTCGCGCTTTCTGGCCTACATCGACGTCTTCACCATTCTGAGCGCGGTGGCCCTATTACTGATTCCGTTTTGTTTGTTGCTCTCGCCGGTTAAGAGCGAGGGGAGTGCAGGAGCACACTGATGATACACAGACGTTTACACCCCCTGATGATAATGATGCTGCTGGTGGGCTGCGCCGTCGGGCCGGACTACCAACAGCCTGCACCGCCCGCCACCACGCACTGGAACGATAAGGGCGACAGCGCGGTGAAATCGCAAACTTCCTCCGCGGCCACTAACCCGCGCTGGTGGACAACCTTCGGCTCGCCGCAGCTCGACAGCCTGATTGAACGCGCCATCGCCGGGAATCTGACGCTACAGCAAACGGTATTACGCATTGCCGGCGCGCGCGAACAGATTAACCAGGCCGGCGGGGCGTTTTTCCCGTCGGTGAATGGCAATGTGCAGGCGACGCGCCAGCAGCTTGGGCTGGAAGGGGAGCTGAAATCCCACGGCGTGTATGACCAGTTGAATAATGTCGATCCTGAACTGCGGGGCGCGTTAGGCCCGCTGACGCAGCCGATAAACCTCTATCAGGGCAGCTTCGACGCCCAGTGGGAAATCGACCTGTGGGGCAAGGTGCGCCGTCAGGTAGAAGCGGCTGAGGCGCAGCAGCGGGCGGCGATCGAGCAGCGTAACGATGCGCTGGTCTCGCTGGAAGCCGAAGTGGCGCGGGCGTGGCTACAGCTGCGTGGGGCGCAGAGCATCATTGCCACGCTTAATACGCAAATTGAAAGCGCACAGCAGACGCTGGATCTGACCGAAAGCCGCCAGCGGGGCGGGCTGTCGCCGCAGATGGACGTGGAAAATGCCCGGGCGCAGCTGGGCAATCTTGAAGCGCAGCTGCCGCAGTATCAGGCGCAGGAACGCCAGGCGATGAACGGACTGGCGATCCTGCTCGGCAAACCGCCGGGCGCGCTGGATGCCGAACTGCAATCCGTGCAGCCGATGCCTGCCCTGCCAGATATTGTGCAGACCGGTATTCCGTCGACGCTGGCCCGCCGTCGCCCGGACGTGCGCGAAGCCGAGGCGAATCTCCATGCCGCCACGGCGCAGATTGGCGTCTCGGTGGCAGAGCTGTTCCCGAGCTTTACACTCTCCGGACAGTTTGGCCTGCGCAACAGTGAATCTAACTGGCTGACCGACTGGAGCAGCCACTTCTACAGCTTTGGCCCGCAGGTTTCCATACCGATTTTCCAGGGCGGTCGGCTGGTCTCCAGCGTCAAGGTGGCGCGCGCGCAGCAGGGGGCGGCAGTGCTGGACTATCGCCAGACGGTACTGACGGCGCTCGGCGACGTTGAAAACGCGCTGGTGAGCTATCGCACCGACCAGCAGCGTGAAGCGGGCCTGGCGAAAACCATCGACGCGCTGCAAAACGCCTTTGATCTCGCCAGCGACAGCTACCGGCAGGGGATCGCCAGCTTTATTGACGTGCTGGACGCCCAGCGTCAGCTCGCTCAGGCCGAACAGCAGCGGGCGCAGGCGCAGGTGCAGAGCGCGCTTGACCTGGTGGCGCTCTACAAAGCCCTCGGCGGCGGCTGGGAGCCGTATCAGCAGGTACGGCTGCCAGACTACAGCGTCTTTGGCGACGCCCCGCGCGGATAGATTCAGAGGATTGGGCAAGAAACGGACAGGAACGCCACATTCGCGATGGCTGGGGGGCGGGTATAACTAACAGACATCCAATCGACATGCGAGGAAAGCGTTATGCGTTATCAAAAACTGGGCAATACCGGACTGTTTGTTTCTGAACTCTGCCTCGGCACCATGACCTTCGGCGGTGAAGGCGGCATGTGGGGCAAAATTGGTCAGCTTCAGCAAAGCGACGCCGAGCAGCTGGTGGGCCGCGCGCTGGACGCCGGGATCAATTTTATCGACACGGCAGATGTCTACTCGGAAGGGCGTTCAGAGGAGATCACCGGGCAGGCGCTGAAGAACCTGAAAATTCCGCGCGAAAACGTGGTCGTTGCCACCAAGGTGTTCGGTGAAACCGGCACAGCGGGGGTGAACTCGCGCGGTAGCTCGCGCTATCACATCATCAGCGGCGTGAAGGAGAGCCTGCGTCGCTTGCAGCTGGATCATATCGATCTCTATCAGCTACACGGTTTCGACCCCGCGACCCCCATCGAGGAGACGCTTTACGCGCTGGATAATCTTGTGCAGCACGGTCACGTACGCTATATCGGCGTCTCGAACTGGGCGGCATGGCAGATTGCCAAAGCGCTCGGCATCTCTGAGCGTCTGGGGCTGGCGCGTTTTGCCTCATTGCAGGCGTACTACACCATCGCCGGGCGCGACCTTGAGCGCGAACTGGTGCCGATGATGCAGAGCGAAGGCGTCGGGTTGATGGTATGGAGCCCGCTGGCGGGTGGTCTGCTGAGCGGAAAATACGATCGCGACGGGCAGAGCGCGGCCGGTAGTCGTCGCCTGGCGTTCGACTTCCCGCCAGTGAATAAAGATCGCGCCTTCGACTGCGTGGACGTGATGCGTACCATCGCCGAAAGTAAAGGCGTTTCCGTGGCGCAAATCGCGCTGGCGTGGCTGCTGCACCAGAAGGCGGTGACCAGCGTCATCATCGGGGCGAAACGGGTCGATCAGTTGGATGACAACATTGCCGCAACCGGCATTCAGCTGAGCGATGATGAGCTGAAACAGCTGGATGCGGTCAGCGCGCTGCCGCGCGAGTATCCTGGCTGGATGCTGGAGCGCCAGGGCGAGTACCGTCGCAATCAGTTAGCGCAACAATAACCTTTCTTTCCCCGGTGGCGCTTGCGCTTACCGGGGCTGCGTTCCCTTGTAATGACATATTAACGTTATGTCACTACACGAAATACCAATGGGCTGTTCTCTTCTTCCGCTGTTTCAGTATGCCAGCTTTACGAACGCACAGGGCGGTACCCGGGAAGAATCACTCCGGGCCAATGCGTGCGTTTCATTAATGCGCGCATCCGTGTATTAAGGATTGCCTTAATCCTCTCCAAATGATACTAATTATCATTCTTATTATAAAAATAATGGCAGTTTAAAATATCTGGCAAGGATGTGAGCTTAACGATCGATCACTTTTACGTTAGGCATGTATTAGGGAATGGGTATGAGAATTATCAAGATCTTCTGGCCGCTCACTGCGCTCCTGGCAGGGTTGAACAGTCAGGTATCACTGGCAAAATCCTCCGATGATAACGACGAGACCCTGGTGGTGGAAGCCACCGCTGAGCAGGTACTCAAACAGCAGCCGGGCGTGTCGATTATTACCAGCGAAGATATTAAAAAGAACCCTCCGGTCAACGATCTCTCCGATATTATTCGCAAAATGCCCGGTGTCAATCTGACCGGCAACAGCGCCTCGGGTACACGTGGTAATAACCGCCAGATCGACATTCGCGGCATGGGGCCGGAGAACACCTTAATTTTAATTGATGGTGTGCCGGTGACGTCGCGCAACGCCGTGCGTTATAGCTGGCGTGGAGAGCGTGATACCCGCGGCGACACCAACTGGGTGCCACCGGAACAGGTTGAGCGTATTGAAGTGATCCGCGGCCCTGCGGCGGCACGCTACGGTTCGGGCGCAGCGGGCGGGGTGGTGAACATCATTACCAAACGCCCTACCAACGACTGGCACGGTTCGCTGTCGTTATACACCAACCAGCCGGAAAGCAGCGACGAAGGCGCTACGCGTCGCGCCAACTTCAGCCTTAGCGGGCCGCTGGCTGGCGATGCGCTGACCATGCGCCTGTACGGAAACCTGAATAAAACCGATGCCGACAGCTGGGATATTAACTCCTCGGCCGGTACGAAAAACGCGGCCGGGCATGAAGGGGTGCGCAACAAAGATATTAACGGCGTTGTCTCGTGGAAATTAAATCCGCAGCAAATTATCGATTTCGAAGCCGGATATAGCCGCCAGGGGAATATCTATGCGGGCGATACGCAAAACAGTTCTTCCAGTGCCGTCACTGAAAGCCTGGCGAAATCCGGCGAAGAGACGAACCGCCTGTACCGGCAGAATTATGGCATTACACATAATGGTATCTGGGACTGGGGTCAAAGCCGTTTTGGTGTCTATTACGAGAAAACCAATAACACCCGCATGAATGAAGGATTATCCGGAGGCGGTGAAGGGCGTATTTCGGCGGATGAAAAGTTCACGACCAATCGCCTGAGCTCCTGGCGAACCAGCGGCGAGCTTAATATTCCGCTGAATGCGCTGGTCGATCAAACGCTGACCGTGGGTGCGGAGTGGAGCCGCGATGAGCTCGACGATCCTTCCTCTACCAGCCTGACCGTGGATGACAGTGATATCGGCGGCATTTCTGGCTCGGCTGCGGATCGCAGCAGTAAAAACCATTCCCAAATCAGTGCGCTGTATATTGAAGATAATATTGAGCCGGTTCCCGGCACGAATATCATTCCCGGCCTGCGCTTTGATTATCTCAACGATTCCGGCGGTAACTTCAGCCCCAGCCTGAACCTCTCGCAGGAATTGGGGGATTACTTCAAAGTCAAAGCGGGGATTGCCCGAACCTTTAAAGCACCAAACCTGTATCAATCCAGCGAAGGTTATCTGCTCTACTCGAAAGGCAACGGTTGTCCAAAAGATATTACATCGGGCGGCTGCTACCTGATCGGTAATAAAGATCTCGATCCGGAAATCAGCATCAATAAAGAAATTGGGCTGGAGTTCGCCTGGGAAGATTACCATGCCAGCGTGACCTACTTCCGCAATGACTACCAGAATAAGATCGTGGCCGGCGATAATGTTATCGGGCAAACCGCTTCCGGCGCATATATTCTCCAGTGGCAGAACGGCGGGAAAGCGCTGGTGGACGGTATCGAAGCCAGCATGGCGTTCCCGCTGGTGAAAGATCGTCTGAACTGGAATACCAATGCCACCTGGATGATCACCTCGGAGCAAAAAGACACCGGTAACCCGCTGTCGATCATCCCGAAATACACCATTAATAACTCGCTTGACTGGACCATCACCCAGGCGTTCTCTGCCAGCGTCAACTGGACGTTATACGGCAGACAAAAACCGCGTACTCATTCGGAAACTCGTAGTGAAGATACTGGCGGTCTGTCAGGTAAAGAGCTGGGCGCTTATTCGCTGGTGGGGACGAACTTCAATTACGATATTAATAAAAATCTGCGTCTTAACGTTGGTGTCAGCAATATCTTAGATAAACAGATCTACCGATCTTCCGAAGGGGCGAATACCTATAACGAGCCTGGCCGGGCTTATTATGCCGGTGTTACCGCGTCATTTTGATCGTAGTGTTACAGGTGTACTGCCCGCGTCAAGGCGGGCAGTGTTTAGCGGCTTAATGAATGACAGCCTGCTGTGTTACCTGCGTTTTCACCACTGATATCTAACAGCGCTCCGCGGAAGGAGGCGTTGAACATCGGCCCGTGTCCCAGGTTTGGGAAATCCCAAAAGGCGGCATTGACGCCTTTATCTTCCAGCGTGGCGAGGGTGGCATGAATTTTCGTCAGCACTCCGGCAGCATGCGTTTCCCGGTTATCGCCCGGCGTCGCCGAACCTTCCATTATCATCAGGCGCCTGGCGCAGTATTGCGACGGCTCAACCGCCGTGATGCGGCTCAGTAGCGCATCATGGCCTCTGCCCAACGACGGGCTGGCGCTGTAATACGTCCGGAAATAAGGGGAAGACAGCCAGGCATCCAGCACGAACAGGCCGCCGTAGGAGTGCCCCCACAGGCCGCGACGCTGCCGATCGATATTCAATCCCTGTTCCACCTTTGGCGCTATACGCGTTTCCAGTAACTGGCGGAAGTCGTTGCTACCCCCACTCTTACGGCTAAAACGCCCGTTGCGGGTATCCGTTTTGCCGCTTTCTGCTGCTGGCGTATAGTCGTAGGCCCTGCCGTTGAGATCGAAGGGGAGGTTGGTCTGATACCCGACAGCCACAATCACCGGCGGTGATTTTTCTGCCAGCTGTTTGAGCAGGTCGTCGTTCAGGCGGTCCATAACTGCGTTGCCGTCGAGCATATATAAAATCGGGTAGCCCGACGCCGGTGCGGCTTTATTTGGCACGGCCGTCCATACCCGATAATGGCGGCTGCCATCGGCGGAGTCGAACGAGTTGACGCTGAAATGGTAAAACGCGGAGCCTTTATCGGCGATATTCGGCCCCAGTGGCTGCATATCCGGCTTTGCGAAAGCGTGCGCACTCCAGATAAGGGTGAGACCAGAAAGAAGAGTGACAAGCGCCTTGCGTGAGCGTGTTGGGCGATACTCGCGGGCATACATCTGATGTTTATTCCTTTTCCGCAGGTGACATTTTCTTTATTCAGGAAGACTGTACAGTTGCCTGAAAGTGTTCGCGGGTCAAGTCAACCCTGGAGTAAACCAAGCCCGTCAATCAGTGCGCCGCGCCACCATGCGTAATCGTGACCCCCGGTATACATTGCGCAATGGCTGTCGACGCCAGCGGTAAGCAACTGCTGATGCAGCCGCTGAACGTGGGGTACCGTCGAACCTTCCAGCGATCCTACGCACAGGCGGATGCGCACGCCCTGCGGCGGGGCAGAAAGCAGATGTTCGCTCACCCATGACGTATCGGTTTCGCTGAACACGTTTGGCCGGCTGGCACCCTCTGGCGTCCACCACATCGAAGGGGAGTGGCTGAGCGCCAGCCCGAACGTTTCCGGTGCGTAACGAGCGGCCATGAGCGCACTGACCCCGCCGAGGCTCTGTCCGGCCAGCACGGTGCGCGAACGGTCTGCCCATCGCCGCTGTGGGTGTTCGGCGCGGATCGTCGGCAACAACTGGCCGGCGATATCCTTTATCAGCTCGCTGCGCCCGCCGAGTATCGCAGTTCGCTCGTGTTCATCGATATTGTCGATGCCAAGTACAGCCACAGGCACGATGCGTCCGTTGTTTATGGCGGCGTCAATTGCCGCGCATACGCCAAGGTGATCGAACCAGGTTTCACCATCGGGCAGTACCACCAGGCCGAGGGGCTGCGAAACATCAACGTCCGGCAGATAGAGCCGAACCCGGCGCGATTCCCCGGCGAGAGTGCGCGCCGAGGTAAGCAATTGTCCGCTGGGTGACCCGCCGCGCCATTCGGACTGGGCGGGGGCTTTATCAAGCGCCAGCACCGACTCCTGTGTGCTTCCCCGAACGTTGATCCCCGGCGTTTTGTTTAGCGGATCGGCGTGCCCGACGAGGGTAGCAAAGCGGCCTCCGGACTGTGCAATCGTCTCGGCCGGGGTGCCGGGGGGGATTTCCACCAGCGAATAGGAGCCGCAGTAGCTTGCGGGTAAACGCAGTGTCAGAGTCCAGATATCCGTCGCGGGAAGGGCGGTCATCATCCCTTTCGCCACGTGCTCTTTATCCGTCACCCGATTCAGACGCAGATAAACGCCCTGTAGAGGGTGCCTGGCGCGCCATAGAAATGTCACATCACGCTCGTCTTTCGCTCCGTCGACTGGCGTCACCAGCGGTACATTTAGCGACTCAGCGTCTCGCCAGAAGTCAGAAAGGTTAGCAATGTGGCCTGCTGCCAGCTGGCTGCGCAGCCTGGCGATAGCAGAGGGATGTTGTTGCATGTTCAGCATTCACTCTCTTTGAATATGAAGGGTGTCAGTATAAATAGCTAAAGCGGCTATTCCGGGAACAGCCGCTTTAGCGCGTGTTTTGTAATGTCTTACGTGCGCAATTACTCTTCCACGATTTCCCCCGTGATGTCGTACTGGCGATGGGGAACAGAGCTGCCGACGCTGTCATGCCACAAGCGGGTGTAGAGGCCGCCGGCCGCTAACAGCTGTTCGTGGGTGCCGTATTCCGCAAGCTGCCCCTTATCGATAACGGCAATCAGATCGCAGCGCTGCGCGGTGGTCAGACGGTGCGCCACAATCAGCGCCAGGTGCTTCCCGGTGTGCGCGACGTCTGTTAACGATGACATCAATTGCTCTTCGGATGTGCGATCCAGGCGTGACGTGGCTTCATCGAGCAGCAGGATGTGAGCATTCGCCAGTTGTGCGCGGGCCAGCGCAATCAGCTGGCGCTGACCTGCGGACAGATCGGCACCGCCGTTATTCACCGGTGTGCGGAATCCCTGCGGCAGATTGCGCACCGTCTCATACAGCCCTGCCCGTTGAGAGGCAATCTCAACGTCGTCATTGGTACTGGATGGCCGTGAATAACGAATGTTTTCCGCGATATCACCACTAAATAACGCCACATCCTGATCGACCAGCCCAATCTGGCGACGGTAATCGGCAAGCGAGGCATCATCAATCATCCGATCGCCAATGCTGATCCTGCCGTGGGTGGGGGAATACAATCCGGCGATCAGCTTAATCAGCGTTGACTTACCCGCACCGCTGCGACCAACGACCGCGACGACCCTTCCCTCAGGGATTGTCAGGGTAAGTTTGTTCAGCGCGGGTTCAGGGCTGTCGGGATAACTGAACGTGACCTCATCAAGATGCAGCGCGCCGGTGGCGGGCGGTGCGGAAGAGGGCTCGATGTTCTCTGTGCCTTCGGTCGCCAGTAGTTCATTGATATGTTTGCCGCTGGCCGTCGCCTGCTGCCAGGCGTCGACAATTCCTGATAACTGCTGCACTGGCCCATAGAATTGCCCCAGCAGCAGGAAGAAAGCCGCCAGCACCCCGGCGGTCATTTCGCCTTCGGCGACCCGCGATGCACCCACCAGAAGAACGGCGGCATAGGAGGCCTCGGTGCAGAAGGTCAGGAACGGGAAATAGACGGCAAGGTATTTTTGCGCACGTACGCGGGTCGCACGGAACCGATCCGATAACGCGCGCAGCCGGGCGGCTTCCTGTTCCTGCTGGCCATGCGATTGCACAACGCGCAAGCCGGAGACTTTCTCCTGCAGGGTGCTGTTGACTTTGCCTATTTCCAGCCGCGCCTGCGCATAAGCAGGGGAGCTGAGGCGGCGATAAATCCAGGTTGCCAGTGCGACCACTGGCACCGCGCTTAATGCCGTCAGCGCCAGGAGCGGGTCGAGCCAGAACATGGCGGCGGCGATGGCGAACATTGTCACCAGGCTGGTGGCTGCACCGGCAAGGCCGTTTTGCAGAAAGCGGGCGAGAGAGTCCACATCTACGGTCATGCGGGTCAGACGCGAATCGACATGCTTTTCATGCCAGGGGAGACCAAGACGCAGCATATGGCCGAAGCTGCGCAAGCGCACCGTATGCTGGACTGACTCTGCCGCTCTGGCGGCGAAGACAGTCTGTAGTGAATAACAGCACCAGCTCACGGCCACCAGGCACAGGGCGAATAGGGCACAGAGGCCGATAGTCGACATATCGCCTGTGGCAACGCCGGAGTCAATGCCGCGCTGCAGCAGTATCAGTACCCCGACGCCTGCCGCCGAATCGAGGGCGATCAGCAGGGCGGCGATGACGAACATCCACGCCACGGGCTTCAGCAGCGACGTAACTTTGCGGCCTTTACCGGCCAGCGCCTGCTGTACTGCATTTTCCGGCACGCGCGTCATACGGGCGACAAAGCCTTTATCCCCCGTCTGCGCCGCATCGTCTTGTGCCGCTGGTACGGTCGGCCACAATCCGTTAGGCCCACTGTGGGAAGGCGCGAGGAAATCGCCGTCGCCGGTCATCAGCGCGCGGAACGCCGGACAGCGCGCTTCAAGTTCTGCCTGGGTTCCGGTGTCCACCACCCGGCCCTTATCCAGCACCACAATCCGGCTGGCTAACTGAAGCGTCGAACGGCGTCGGGCAATCACCAGCAGCATATGCTTTTCGTCAGCATAGCGACTCAGCGCGGTGTTGATCTCCGCTTCAGTACCGGCATCGACCGCCGAGGTGGTGTCATCGAGGATCAACACTTCCGGCGCGGTAATGAGCGCCCGTGCCAGCGCGATTCGCTGCCTCTGTCCGCCGGAAAGATTCGTACCGCGTTCGGTTAATTGGGTATCGAAACCTTTCGGCAGGGCGTTGATAAAATCGCTGGCTCCTGCTGCCCTCGCCGCGAGGCGAATGTCGTCCGCCGTTGCCTGAGGGTGCCCGTAGGCGATATTTTCCGCCACCGTACCGGCAAACAGAAAAGCATCCTCAAACACAACGCCTACCCGACGACGAAGCGCCTCCAGCCTGAGATCGCGGAGGTTCTGTCGGCCTGCGCTGGTGTTGAGCCATATCTCTCCGGCGCTGGGATCGTAAAAACGCGCCAGCAGCATCAGCAGCGTGGATTTCCCGGAACCCGATGCGCCCACTACCGCCACCGTTTCACCGGCGTGCAGGGAAAAGGAGACATCGCTGAGGATGCGTCTGCCGCCACGGTACTCGAAGCTCATATTCTCCAGTTGCAGCCCGATAACCTGACCGTTAACCGCCTCCGTCCCGTCTTCCATCTGCGAACGGGTGTCGATCAGAGCAAACACGCGCTCCACGGACGCCTGGGTGCGCTGGGCGATAACCAGAAACGATGCCAGTACACGGGTTGGCCCGGTCAGCATCGCGAGGAAGCTGGCAAACGCCACGAAGGTGCCGAGATCGATGCGCCCGTGCATAACCGACCAGCCGCCGTAGCACAGCAGGACGATTTGCCCGAGCACCGGTAGCGCCAGCATGGTGGCACCTGGCATCGCCTGCGAGATGGCCGCGCCGATGCGTACCCGCACCATCTGCCGCGACTGGCGATCCAGCCAGCGCGTTTCACGCAGCTCCGCCACGCAGGATTTTACCACTGAGATCTGCGCCAGCACCTCGCGCATATGTTCGGTGAGATTTGCCAGTCGGTCCGAGGCCAGCCCGGTTTGCGCAAAGACCCGGCGACGCGCGCGCAGCGCAGTGATAGCCAGGCATGTCAGTACGCACACGACGATGAGCGTCATGGCGGGTGACATCCACAGCATCACGGCAATGCCGGCAATGTAATAAGTGAACACCGCCAGCGGCACCGGGCACATCTGTAGCAGGGTATGCACCTGCTGCAGATCGCTGTTGGTCCGTGAAATCACCTGCCCGGTGCGCAGTGCGTCCTGGCCTGCGCCGTCAAGTTTTTGAATACTGTCGAATGCCCGTCCTCGCAGGGTGTGCTGCACCCAGAGCGAGAGCTCCCCGGCATAACCGCGGCGCACGTAGTTACCGATGAAATCAAAAAAGGCAATCAGCAATAGCCCGCAGGCCAGCCACGGCAGACGAGTCGGATTGCCCGCCAGCGCGTCGTTCACCGCTTGCCTTGTCAGCAACGGCGTCAGCGCGGCCAGCAGAATGGTCGAGACCGACGCTACCACTACGATGATGCTAAGTTTCTTACGTTCCCAGCACACGCGTGCCAGGCGAACTATCCAGGACCGCGCAGGAGTGGGAGAGTGAGTCGCAGGCATTAAGCCTCCTCCGTCTGTAAACAATAGGATCCAAGTCGGATCGCTGTGCAAAAAAAAGCGCCAGCCCGATCCGGTCCCGCATTGTTACGGGCGTATCTCCTGGATGCGTGCTGGCGTATGATCGTCATGACGGCGTAGTGGCTACCCTTTCTGTACCCTCGCGATCAGGCTTTTCGCCACCTCGCTCGGACAGGGTTGCGCTGCCATTTCCGCCGCTACCTCTTCAGAGGCGTCGCGAAGCGCGCGATTGTCGAGGAAAGCATTGATCATGCTGCTCGACAGGCCGTCGTCGCCGGGGATGATCCCGCAGCCGCGTTCGACAACAGCGCGGGCATTTACCGGGCGATCGGCACCCTGGCCGAAGACGATCTGTGGAATACCGGCGTGCAGCGCCGTCAGGGTATTGCCCGCGCCACCATGATGAATGAAGCCATCTGCGCCGTTCAGGAAGGCTCCCATGGGTATCCAGTCGACCAGGCGAACATTTGAGGGCAGTGAGCGCAGATCCGACCGCGCATTGGCCGAAAGATGCAGGATGATCTCGGCATCGACTTCACTGGCGGAATCCATCACCCAGGCGATCAGGTCAAGGCCGTCGACCATCGGTTTGACGGTACCGAGACTCACCAGCAGACGTTTACGGTCGGGCGTCCTCTCCCACCACGGTTCCCACACCGCGCCGCCGTTGTACGGGACGTACTGCATGGGAATAATGGGTTCTCCGTCGTTTTCAAGAATGCTCATGCTCGGTGGTGTTACGTCGATCCAGGCCATATCGCGCGGTGCGGCCCCAACGCCGTGGCGATGATAGGCGTCCGCGAGCGAACGCGTTACGCCTTTGATATGCCAGGGCGTATGGCCGAAGCCGACGGTTTGCATTACGACCGGTATATCGTATTTGGCGGCAATCAGAGGCCCGATGACGCCGAGCGGCGGGTAGATGATGAGATCGGGCCGCCAGTGTCCGGCAAACTCCACCAGGTGGTCGGCCATCTCTTCGCTGAAGAATGAGAAGTTGCCCATTTTTGTGCCGATGTTGCTTTCTTTTCGCTGTGCCTCGCGGCGGCGATAGTCAGCTTCAGAATCAAAACCGGGTGCGGCGTCAAATACCACCAGCCCTGCTTCTGCCGCTTTTTGGGCGAATTTTCCTCCGCTGGCGATCAGCACTTCATGGCCGTTAACGCGAAACGCCTGTGCCAGAGACAGCACAGGATACAGCAGCCCATAGAGAGGCGGGCCTACAAACAAAATACGCATGAGAAAATCCCTCTCCGCTTGACGAACTAAATCAGGAAGTCGACGCAGTCATATGCCAGCAGCAGGACGTTAATTTTCGTTAAGCCTGCTTTGACAGACGCTGCGTCCTTTTTGAGTTTCATCAGCCTTACGAACGGTCCTGTCGCTGACTATTCCGTGACGTAGGCTGGTGAATCGGGAATTCCTTGTCCCGGCTTCCATTAACGCTTACGCGCCGTTGTCCTTTTGAACAGCCCAGGCGGCGTCGTGATGCCACGCCGCGGTGTTCAGATGCATTTGTTGAGTGTGAGACCGTTCAACAAACCTGGAGAGGCTTGTTTCCTGATACCTCTGTATACCTTGCCAGATAAACCATCAGTGCAAATGCTAATGATAATAATTACTATTATCATATGTGAGTTGCAACTATAATTAAGCACTTAATGCACAATGAATCGATTATGGGAAAAATCGCAGGTGGGGCTCAGCAAAAGGGGACTCTGTGGATTTAGGCACAAAATCCCACGCTTGCGGCGGTTTACAGGCGGACCTGGTGATTCTGTGTAATTGATGGCGGGGGTCTACGATGACGCTACTTCACCAAATAGCGCGGGTTTACCTCCCGTAAATACTGGCGATGTTACTATGATGCCTGATTCACTGCTGTTTATCGTTATGGAAAACCTGCGTAATGTTAACAAAATTCCCTCCCCGACGCGTAATGACCTGTGCTGCGGCTCTGCTAATTATTTTTAGCATCGCCTTGTTCTTCTTCCTGAGAAGCCCCGAGGTTCCTGAGTATGTTACCGCTCCAGTACGCATCGGCGATATTGAAAACGCCGTACTTGCTACCGGTCGAATTGATGCGATTGAGCGGGTCAACGTTGGGGCACAGGTTTCTGGCCAGGTTAAGTCGCTGAAGGTGAAGTTAGGCGATCGTGTCACTAAAGGGCAGCTCATCGCTGAAATTGATGACGTGCCGCAGCGGAATGATTTACGCAACGCAGAAGCTGCTCTCAACGTGGTAAAAGCGGACCTTCAGGCTAAGCAGGCGCAGTTGAAGCAAGCCTCATTGCGTTTTAAGCGCCAGCGCCAGATGTTAAATGAGGATGCCAGCTCGAGAGAAGATTTCGAAACGGCTGAAACCACGCTGGCCAGTACCCGCGCTGAGCTATCGGCACTGAACGCCAAACTCGTCCAGGCGCAAATTGATGTCGACAAGAAAAAGGTCGATTTGGGTTATACAAAAGTTGTTGCTCCCATGGACGGCATTGTTATTGCCGTTGTCACCCAACAGGGCCAAACGGTTAACTCCAGCCAAAGTGCGCCGACCATTATCAAACTCGCACGTCTGGACGTGATGACAATTAAAGCCCAGATCTCTGAGGCGGATATCACGCGAATTTCACCGGGACAGAAAGCCAGATTCACCATTTTCTCTGAGCCGGATAAGCATTATGACGCCACGTTACGTACCGTTGAACTGGCACCTGAGTCGGTTATGAAAGATGATAGCCTTGCCAGCAGTAGCTCAGCCTCAGGGTCAGGCACGTCAAATGCTTCGGTGTACTACAACGCGCTGCTGGATGTCCCCAATCCAGAAAATCGACTGCGAATTGCCATGACAGCACAGGTGACCTTGCTGGCTGGAGAAGCTAAAAATACGTTACTGGTGCCGATTCAGGCTGTGCACAAGGTGAGTGGCAACAAACAGCAGGTGCAGATATTGACCAGTGATAACCGGCTGGAAACCCGTGAGGTCAAAACCGGCATTACTAACAGTGTGGATATCCAGATCCTGGACGGTGTAAAAGTCGGGGAACATGTTGTGTTATCGCAGCCGGGTGAAAAAGCGCCCGGGGAAGGGTTTGTATCTTGAGTAATATCATAGAACTCAAGGGCATCAGCCGCACCTACAGGAACGGTGGACAGGAGCTCACCGTGCTTAAAGGGATTGATTTGACTATCGCTGCTGGGGAGATGGTCGCGATCATCGGCGCCTCCGGTTCCGGTAAGTCAACCCTGATGAATATTATGGGCTGTCTCGATGTCCCTGATTGTGGCGATTACTTTATCAGCGGTCAAAATGCCGCCCAGCTTTCACCTGACGATCTGGCAAGGATCCGCCGTGAGCACATCGGTTTTATCTTCCAGCGTTATCATTTAATGCCCGACCTGAGCGCGTTAAGTAACGTTGAAATTCCGGCGATTTATGCCAATAGTGAGCGCGAAAAGCGCCGTCTGCGCGCGGCGACATTGCTTGGAAGACTCGGGCTGGAAGGTCGTGAACATCATAAACCGGGAGAGCTTTCAGGCGGCCAGCAGCAGCGTGTGAGTATTGCCCGCTCGCTGATTAACGGCGGTGAAATCATTCTGGCGGATGAACCCACCGGCGCGCTGGATACGCAGTCCGGTCAGGAGGTACTGTCAATACTCAGTGAACTGAATCAGCGTGGCCATACCGTGGTTATGGTGACACATGATATGAAGGTAGCGCAGCATGCTAACCGTATTATTGAGCTGCGTGACGGTGAAATTATTTCTGATACCGGCAGTCGTGTTACCTCCGGGGTTGCCCTTAAACGACCTGACAGCGTTCAGCAAAGCTGGTGGCAAAGTATTGTTGACCGTACCCGTGAATCCCTGCACATGGCGTTAAAAGCGATGAATGCGCATCGCCTGCGCACGACGTTAACCATGACGGGCATTATTTTTGGTATCGCCGCGGTTGTTACGGTGGTGGCACTGGGAGAAGGCGCGAAACAGCGAACCCTTGATAATATCAAGGAGCTTGGAACCAACGTGGTGAGCATCTACCCGGGAAGGGATTTCTTTGACGACAGCACTGAAGCCATTCGTACACTGGTCCCGGCAGACGCCGAAGCATTAGCAAAGCAGGGGTTTGTTGACAGCGTCAGCCCCGAAGTTAACGCTTCCGACAACATTCGCTTTCTGGGTAAATCCGCTACCGCCACGATCAATGGCGTTGGGCGCGATCATTTTCGCGTAAACGGTATTGAACTGTTGCAGGGATCAACTTTCCAGGACGATCGAAATGCCTCGCAGGAAGTCATCATTGATGAAAACGCCCGCAAGGCGTTATTTGACGATGCGGGACTCAAGGCACTTGGGCAAATCGTTTTTCTGGGTTCCGTGCCTGCACGGGTTGTCGGCATCGCCAAAGGGAACAGCCGAAGCTATGCGCCTAATCGCATTAACGTCTGGATGCCTTACAGCACGGTGATGTATCGAATGACAGGAAAACCGGTGTTGACCAGCATCAGCGTAAGGCTTAAGGATGATGTTGCCAACGAGGCAGCGGTCAGCGCTATTTCTCAGCTTCTCACTCAACGCCACGGCGTGAAAGACTTCCAGCTTTATAATTTCGAGCAGATTCGACAATCAATCGAACGGACCTCAATGACCTTTAGCATCCTGATTCTGATGGTGGCCTGCATCTCGCTGATGATCGGCAGCATTGGGGTGATGAATATCATGCTGGTGTCGGTCACGGAACGGACCCATGAGATTGGCGTACGAATGGCGGTCGGTGCGCGTCAGGGCGATATCATGCAGCAGTTTATGATTGAGGCTGTGCTGGTATGTCTAATAGGAGGAGTGTTAGGTATTGCACTGTCGTATGCCGCCGGAGCGCTGTTCACCGCGCTGGCAGGGGGCATTTTCACCGCCATTTATTCGTGGCAGGCCGCTGCTGCCGCATTCTTCTGCTCAACTTTAATCGGCATGATCTTTGGTTATCTCCCTGCCCGCAAGGCAGCAAGGATGGATCCGGTCGTTTCACTGGCCAGCGAGTAACCCATGAAAATATTATCCCCTTTAACGGTATGCCTTGCTGTCCTGCTTAGTGCTGGCTGCGCCGACTCTCTGAAAAGCGACTATCAGCCTCCTGAGGTGAAATACCCTGCCAACTGGTATCAGGCGGATGCTGCGGAGGAGAGGATGCCGTTCGACTGGCAGGCCTTTAACGATCCAGACCTCGACGGCTGGCTGCGGCAGGTGATGGTGCGCAATAACGATGTCGCTGGAGCGGTATTGCGTGTTTATCGCGCCCGCCTGGAAGAAGAGCGGATTGGCATCACAAACGATCCGGGACTAAAAGGTTCGCTCGCGCTTGACGGTAAAAAACAGCTGAACAGCTCAGCCCACTGGAGCAGGGGCAGCGTTGCCAGTATTAATACCAGCTATGAGCTGGATCTGTGGGGCAAAATAGCGCGGCAGCGCGATGCGAAGGCGTGGGCACGTTTTGCCTCGGAAGAGGATCTGCGTTCTGCACGCCTGACGCTGCTTTCAAATGCCAGTAATAATTACTGGCGCTTAGGCTTTATTAACCAGCAGTTGTCTGTCCTGCAACAAAGCATCGACTATGCAAAAGAGACGCTGCGCCTGGCTAACGCGCGCTATGCCGCGGGCGGTGCCTCCTCTCTGGATGTTGTGGATGCTCAGCAGGGCGTGCTTTCGCAGGAAAACAGGCTGGCGGCGTTGAAGAATGAACGTTTACAGGCGCTCAATCAGCAAGCCGTTTTGCTTGGAACCGCGCCGGGCAGCGCGATAGTCGAACCGAAAGCGTTACCAATGGGACCACTGCCGCAGGTCAGTGGAAAGATCCCGGTCAACGTGCTGCGGCATCGACCCGATATCAGCGCTAAAGAGTGGCGGGTACGGGAAGCATTGGCCACCGTTGATGTCCAGCGTACTGCATTTTATCCAGCGTTTAGTCTGACCGGCTCGCTTGGCACCAGCAGCAGCAGCCTTATGGCCTTCCTGGAAAATCCTGTAGGCTCTGTTGGAGCAAACCTGACCCTGCCGTTCCTGGAATGGAGAGAAAGGGGCATGGACGTGAAGATTGCCCGAAACGACTACGAGCAACGGGTTCTGGAGTTTAAACAGGAACTTTACAAGGCGATGAGTAGCATAGAAGATGCGCTTGCTTTGCGTCATCAACTCCTGGAACAGGAGACGCTTCTACGTGAAGGCCTGGAACTGGCGAAAAAATCAGAGAGGTTAAACGAAGTTCGCTATCGCCAGGGCGCGGTGCGAATTTCTTTCTGGCTTGATGCTCAGGAGAAACGCCGTCAGGCCGAACTGGCACTGTATGAAAATCGCTTTAACCAGTTAAATAATCTGGCAAAAATCTATATGGAGTTCGGCGGTTCGGTATCTTTCCCCTGAATTGCGCAGACTCATTTACGTCTGGCAGCAATATGACTTGCTGCCAGGGCGCAGTTCGCAAGACATCCCTCGTCATTATTCAAACCCATCTCACAAAAATCGTTCCTCCCCTTTGATCGAAATTTCATCTCCGGCTATATGACTAGTCATATCATTTAAATGACTAGTCATATAGGAGGAAACCATGAATCAATCACTGCCAGCCAACTTCTTATGGGGCAACTCGGTGTCGAGCATGCAGACGGAAGGGGCCTGGAATGAGGGCGGAAAGGGGATGTCGGTGTACGACATTCGCGAAGCCGGTGAAAATATCTCTGACTGGAAAGTGGCCACCGACTCCTACCACCGCTACAGGGAAGATTTCGACCTGATGCAGGATCTGGGCATGAACTGCTACCGCTTCCAGATCTCCTGGAGCCGCGTCTGCCCGCAGGGTGAAGGCGATTTTAACGACGAGGGTATCGCCTTTTACGACCGCTTTATCGACGATCTGATCGCCCGCGGTATCGAGCCGATGGTCTGCCTCTACCATTTCGATATGCCGCTGGCGCTGGCACAGGAGTACAACGGATTTAACGATCGTCGCGTCGTGGAGGCGTTTATCCGCTACGGCAAAAAGATGATCGACTGCTTTGGTGACCGGGTGAAGTACTGGCTGACCTTTAACGAGCAGAATATTTTCCACATGCCGATAGCCTTTCGCATCTCCGGCTATATGAAGGGGGAGGAAACCCTGCGCGAGCTGTACGAAGTGCAGCATCACACCATGGTGGCGCACATGGCGCTGACCGAGTACCTGCACCAGACTAAGCCGGGCAAGCTGATGGGCGGCATGCTGGCGCACCAGCTGATTTATCCGGCCACCTGCAAACCGCGTGACATCTTCTGCGCCCAGCAGTACGACGAATTCCTCAACCAGAACCTGCTGCGCGTCTTCGCGGGCCAGGGCTACAGCCCGGCGGTGATGGCGGTGGTGGAGCAGGAAGGCTTCGGCGATATCTACCGCGCAGACGATCTCGCGCTGTTTGCGCGCACGAAGAACGACTTTATGGCCTTCAGCTACTATGCCAGCAAAACGCTGGACAGCGATGCCATCCCGGAAGGCACGCCGGTGAACTATTACCTGCTGCACGGCGAGAAAAACAATCCGTACCTGAAGGCCACCGAGTGGAACTGGCAGATCGATCCGCTGGGCTTTCGCACCATCATCACCCGCTATGCCAACGACTGGCGGATGCCAGTATTCCCGATTGAGAACGGCATTGGGGTGATTGAGTCCTGGGATGGCGTAAACCCCATAGAGGATACCTACCGCATCGACTACCACCGGGCGCATATCGAGGCCATGAAAGAGGCGATGTTCGAGGACGGGGCAGAGGTATTGGGCTATCTCGGCTGGGGGTTGATTGACATTCTCAGCTCGCAGGGTGACATGCGCAAGCGCTACGGCGTGGTCTACGTCAACCGTGAAAACCACGACCTGAAAGACCTGAAGCGCGTGCCGAAGAAGAGCTATGCGTGGTTAAAACATGTTATCCATACCAACGGACGCGAGATGTAAGCCGTACGCTGCCGGGCCGTTTTTGTGACTGATTGATGGGAACTATCCGCTATGTCTGAAACAAAAATAACACCGCACATGCAGTCTTTTGTCGATAAATTTGTTGAGTTCTCGGCGCGCCTGGCAAACCAGATGCATCTTCGCTCCCTGCGCGATGCCTTCGCCACGGTAATGCCGATTTTCATCCTCGCCGGTCTGGCTGTGCTGGTGAATAACGTGGTGTTCCCCTGGATCTTAGAGGGCGACACGCTCACGCAGTTTAAGGTGTGGGGCGAGGCGATCATCAACGGCACGCTGAACATCGCCGCGCTGCTGCTGGCGCCGATGATCGCCTGGTCGCTGGCGCGCAACAAAGATTTCGACAATCCGGTCTCGGCAGTGGTTATCGCCGTCAGCAGTTTCATCATCATGATGCCGATGCGCTTACAGATTACCCCCGTCGGCAGCGACGCCACGGTAAACGTTACCCAGGTGCTGACGTTCGCCAATATCGGCTCCACCGGGATTTTCGCCGGGGTGCTGATTGGGCTGCTCTCAACCGAGCTGTTTATCGCCATTTCACGGCTGAAGGCGCTGCACATTTCGCTGGGGGAGAACGTACCGCCAGCGGTGAGCAAATCCTTTACCGCGCTGATCCCGACGATCCTCACGCTCTCCCTGTTTGCGGTGCTGGCGGCTATACTGGCGAACGTGCTGCACACGGATCTGATCCATCTCATTACGACATTTATTCAGCAGCCGCTGCGGCTGATCAACACCAGCCTGCCCGGGACGATCTTCATTTACAGCTTCGGTAACTTCCTGTTCACGCTCGGTATTCATCAGTCGGTGGTCAACAGCGTGGTGCTGGAGCCATTCCTGCTGATCAATACCAATGAGAATATGCTGGCCTTTGCCAACGGCCAGCCGATCCCGCACATCATCAACAACATCTTTGTGCCGACCTTTGGCATGGTGGGCGGGACGGGCAGCACAATCTCATTGCTGATTGCTATCTTCATCTTCTCAAGACAGAAATCAGCGAAGCAGGTGGCGCGTCTGTCGCTGGCGCCGGGTCTGTTTAACATCAACGAGCCGGTGATTTTCGGCCTGCCGATAGTCTTTAACCTGCCGCTAATGATCCCGTTTGTGCTGCTGCCCGCTATCGGGATTTACTTTGCGTGGCTCTGTACCACGCTGGGGCTCATGTCGCGCTGCGTGGTGATGATCCCGTGGACGACCCCGCCGATCCTCAGCGCCTGGCTGGCAACGGCGGGGGACTGGCGGGCGGTGGTGGTGCAGTTGGCAATCATCGTATTTGGTGTATTCTTCTACCTGCCTTTCCTCAAAGTTGCCGAGCGAGTGGCGTTGAAAAACAGCGGGACAGAACACTAATTTAAGGAAGGACGATGGCGGCGAAGTACATCACCATAGCGCGGGAAATTAAGAAACGCATTATCACCCAGCAGTACGCCGCCAATGAACCTCTGCCGGACCAGTTTGCGCTGGCGGCGGAGTTCAGCACCAGCCGGATGACCATTCAGCAGGCGATGCGTCAGCTGATCGTAGAAGGGCTGGTCTATACCCGACAGGGGCAGGGCACGTTCATCCGCAAAAATTTCCTCCAGCTTTCCCAGTGGGATCTCTCCGGCAGCGACTACTTCGGGGCGACCAAAACCTGGGAACATTTAGGCACGGTGACGAGTCAGGTGGTGCACTTCGAACTGCGCTTCCCGAACGAGAAAGAGCAGGCATCGCTGATGATAAATCCGGATACGCCGATCTATGACTTTATCCGTCTGCGTTTACTGAACGGTGAGCCGATGTCTCTGGACGCTACGGTAATGCCGCTCAATCTGGTGCCCGGTCTGAACAAAACCCATCTTGAAAGTTCGGTATTCCGGTATGTACAGGAGACGCTGGGGCTGAAGATCATGGGATCGTATCGGGTGGTGCGGGCGCTGAAGCCCAGTGCGCTGGATATGCAACACCTTGTCTGCGAGCCAACCGACCCGGTGCTGGAGGTAGAGCAGGTGATCTATCTTGAAGATGGTACGCCGCTGGAGTACGCCCATTGTCACTATCGCTATGACCATGGCGGCATCGTTATCGTGAATAACGGATAAAAAAAAGCGGGCCCCGCGGCCCGCTTTTTTTATTCTCACGATTAGTTCAGACGCACCGGCATACCGGAACGGTTCTGAATCGCCTGGTCAACAATGGTCGTGTCAACATCCGCCTGAGAGGTGACAGACTGCACCGCGCTGGTCAGCTTAATCGGTACGATTTCGTTGTTGTTGATCTGATCTTCGCTGGTGGACAGCGGGTTATGCACTTCAATGTAACGGCTGCCGTCCGGCTCTGACGTCGCTTTCACCGGTTCGTTAATGAACTGCACGCGCGTACCGACCGGCACGTTATCGAACAGGAATTTGATGTCTTCATTACGCAGACGCACGCAGCCGTGGCTTACGCGCAGGCCGATACCGAAGTTGGCGTTAGTACCGTGGATGGCATACAGACGTCCAATGTACAGCGCGTACAGACCCATCGGGTTATCCGGGCCGGCAGGCACAACGGCTGGCAGCGGTTCGCCGGCAGCAATGTACTCAGCGTGCATTTTGGCGGTCGGCGTCCAGGTTGGGCCCGCTTTCTTACGCTCCACTTTGGTGGTCCAGTTCAGCGGAGTGTCTTTACCCAGCTGACCGATACCGATAGGCAGCACGATCACGGTGTTGGTGCCTTTCGGGTAGTAATACAGACGCATTTCGGCGCTGTTAATCACGATACCTTCGTGCACGGTATCCGGCAGGATCAGCTGCTGTGGAATGTTGAGTACGGTACCCGCTTTCGGCAGATACGGGTCAACGCCCGGGTTCGCCTCCAGCATGTTCGACAGACCGAGCTGATACTGCGCCGCGAAGTATTCCAGCGGCTGAGAGTTCCCTTCCGGCACCGTCACCACCTGGTTTTCACCCACCAGACGGCTTCCGTCTGTCGGCAGGGGATACGTCACCGCAGACGCGGTCTTACAAAAACCTACTACGGCTAACGCCGCCGCAAAAAGCGTTGTTAATTTCATGTTCATGTTATGCGAGGTATCTAAGCCATTCTGGCGATGAGTTGATAAGTCTGAATCGGTAATGGGAGCGCATTATATGTGCATTCCCGTTAACTGGGAATTCAGATGTGTACGAAATCACATTTTTTTCGATTTTGTTAAAGTTTAGTGGATTACCGCAACAGGGGATCTCAATTCGGAATTGTGGCATAATGCCGCGTTTATCACACTTTTCGCAGGAATCTCTCCGTGTTAGTTACCAGCAACGTCACTATGCAGTTTGGCAGTAAGCCGCTGTTCGAAAACATTTCCGTCAAATTTGGCGGCGGCAACCGTTACGGCCTGATTGGTGCCAACGGTAGCGGAAAATCCACCTTTATGAAGATCCTCGGCGGTGACCTGGAGCCAACGCTCGGTAACGTGTCGCTCGACCCTAACGAGCGCATCGGTAAGCTGCGTCAGGATCAGTTCGCCTTCGAAGAGTTCACCGTGCTCGACACCGTGATCATGGGGCACGCGGAGCTGTGGGAAGTGAAGCAGGAGCGCGATCGTATCTACGGTCTCGCTGAGATGAGCGAAGAAGACGGTTACAAAGTGGCCGACCTGGAAACGCAATACGGCGAAATGGACGGCTACTCTGCGGAAGCGCGTGCGGGCGAACTGCTGCTGGGCGTCGGTATTCCGGTTGAACAGCATTACGGCCCGATGAGCGAAGTCGCGCCAGGCTGGAAGCTGCGTGTGCTGCTGGCACAGGCGCTGTTCTCTAACCCGGACATCCTGCTGCTCGACGAACCGACGAACAACCTGGACATCGACACCATCCGCTGGCTGGAGCAGACGCTGAACGATCGCGACAGCACCATGATCATCATCTCGCACGACCGTCACTTCCTGAACATGGTGTGTACCCACATGGCGGATCTGGACTACGGCGAGCTGCGCGTTTATCCGGGCAACTACGATGAGTACATGACGGCGGCAACCCAGGCGCGCGAGCGTCTGCTGGCCGACAACGCCAAGAAGAAAGCGCAGATTGCTGACCTGCAATCCTTCGTCAGCCGCTTCAGCGCCAACGCCTCTAAATCGCGCCAGGCAACGTCGCGTGCCCGTCAGATCGACAAAATCAAGCTGGAAGAGGTTAAAGCCTCCAGCCGTCAGAACCCGTTCATTCGCTTCGAGCAGGACAAGAAGCTGTTCCGTAACGCGCTGGAAGTGGAAGCCCTCACCAAAGGCTTCGATGAAGGCCCGCTGTTCAAAAACTTCAACCTGCTGCTGGAAGTGGGCGAGAAGATTGCCATCCTCGGCGCCAACGGCGTGGGTAAATCCACTATGCTGAAAACCCTGGTCGGTGAACTGCAACCGGATAACGGTACCGTGAAATGGTCTGAAAACGCGCAGATTGGTTACTACGCGCAGGACCATGAATATGAGTTTGAAAACGATCTGACCGTCTTCGACTGGATGAGCCAGTGGAAGCAGGAAGGCGACGACGAGCAGGCGGTACGCAGCATTCTGGGGCGTCTGCTGTTCAGCCAGGACGACATCAAAAAGCCCGCCAAAGTGCTCTCCGGTGGTGAAAAGGGCCGTATGCTGTTCGGCAAGCTGATGATGGAAAAACCGAATATTCTGGTGATGGACGAACCGACCAACCACCTGGATATGGAATCTATTGAGTCGCTGAACATGGCGCTGGAGATGTATCAGGGCACCCTGATCTTCGTCTCTCACGACCGTGAGTTCGTTAGCTCGCTGGCGACCCGCGTGATCGAAATTACGCCAGAGCGCGTGGTGGACTTCACCGGTAACTACGAAGATTACCTGCGCAGTAAAGGTATCGACGGCTAAAAAAAAGCCCGGTGACGCTTCGCTTACCGGGCCTACGGATCAGTTTGTAGGCCGGGTAAGGCGAAGCCGCCACCCGGCATTGTTCAGAGCACCCACTCGCCCCCTTCAACTCCGTTCACCCGCAGCGTACGTTTTTCCCCCGCCGGTAATGACACCTTCAGCGCCTTCCATGCCGGACGATAGTCGCCGCGCGCATTCACCTTCAGGTTGATACTTGCGCCGTCGCACACCATCTCCCATTCCACCCACAGCGCATTGCCGTCCTGGTAGCCCCAGCTTTCGCCGTCATCCTCAAACAGCAGCCCGGCGGTGGTGCCGACGCCTTTCACCGGGAACAGTTTCAGCTCACGGGTATCGTCTTTATCTGCGCTCACGTGACGGATGCGCTCGCTGAGCGGCAAACCGGCCCCGGCGCGTACCAGCAGCGGCAGCTTTTCCAGCGGCGCATCAAGGACGATCGCCTGGCCGCCCGCATACCACGCGTGGGTGTAAAAATCGTACCAGCCCGTTTCGTTATCCGGCAGCCAGACGCGGCGCTCGCGCTGCCCGGCTTCGACGACGCTGGCCACCAGCAGGTCACGGCCCAGCAGGAAGTCGTCGCACTCTTCAAACGTCTGCGCATCGTGCTCATGATCGAGGAAGGTCGGGCGCAGCATCGGCTCGTCGTCGGCGTGCGCCTGCCAGAGCAGGGTGTAGAGATACGGCAGCAGGCGGTAGCGCAGTTCAATGGCGCTGCGAATCGCAGGCGTGACGCCCGGGTACATCCACGGCTCGTTCACCGTGTGATCATCGTTCCACGAGTGAATGGTAAAGCGCGGGTGCATCACGCCGTTCTGTACCCAGCGCACGAACAGCTCGGCATCCGGCTTGTCGCCGGAGAAACCGCCGACGTCGTGACCGACGTTGAACAGTCCGGACAGGCTCATGCCCAGCCCCATGCGGATGTTATAACGCAGGGTGTCCCAGTTGGTGCGGTTGTCGCCGCTCCAGGTCTGAACGTAGCGCTGCATCCCGGCGCAGCCGGAGCGGGAGATCAGATACGGACGTTTCTCCGGCGCAAAGCGCTGCTGCGCTTCCAGCGAGGCGCGCATCATCAGCAGCGGCATCACCGGGCGAATGTGCTTGATGGCGATCTCCTGACCGAAGCCATAGCAGCGCGCTTCCCCGTCCCACACTTCATACTCGTTGTTGTCGTTCCAGGTGGAGTCGATGCCCATCTCCAGCAGCTGCGTGGTCACGCCGTTCTGCCACCACTGCACCGTCTGCGGGTTGGTGAAGTCGAGATGCGATCCTTCGTCATCCCAGAAGCTGGAACGTTCAGGCGCATCGGTTTCTGAATCACGAATGAACAGGCCGCGTTCCGCCACTTCGCTGTAGCGGGGATGATCCTGCAACAGACACGGCTTGATGTTGGCCGCAAGCCGCAGCCCCGCGTCGTGGAACGCCTGGCTCATCACCTTCGGCTGCGGCACTTTGTCGTAGTTCCAGTTAAAGACGTAGCGCTTGCCGTTAATCGAGGTATAGCCGGAGGAGAGCTGGAACGAGTCGCACGGAATGGCATGCTCATCGCACAGGCGGATGAAGTTCATCAGCTGGTTTTGCGCGTCCGGCGCGTCGGTGTAGTGCATGGTCGAGCCGCTGTAGCCCAGGCTCCACTTCGGTCCGAACAGCGTTTTCCCCGTCAGGCGCACGAAGGCTTTCGTCACGTCCAGCACGCGCTTGCCGGTGAAGAGGTAGTAGTCAATATCGCCCGCTTCCGCCTGCCAGCGGCGGTAGGCGGTGTGATAGTTGTCGATCTCGTTACCCAGATCCAGCCAGCAGTTGCTCAGGTTATCGTAGAACAGACCGTAGCTCACGTCATCGCGACGGGTGAGGGTGAACGGGATGTGCTTGTAAAGCGGATCGGTGCTGGCCGCGTTATAGCCCATCGCGTCCAGGTTACGCATCTCATAGCGTTTGCCGTTGCGCTGTAAATCACCCGCTTTCTCACCCAGACCGTAAAAACGTTCATCCTTACGACGGCTAAGATAGTGCGCCACGCCGTCACCGTGGGCGTTCAGCAGGTAGGCGCTGGTCGGGCGGTCATTGACCAGCGGCTGCCACTCGCCCGCCTCATTGCGGTAGTGCCACTCCAGCCACAGCGGCTGGTGGACGGTGACGCGCAGCTGTTCAGTCGCTACGGTTAACGTGTCGTCCTGCTGCGTCAGCGTCCAGGCAGGGCAGGTGAAGCCGCTGACATCGTCACGACGGCGGCCTTCCCACGGCACATCTTGTTCCGGCGCGATGCTCCAGGTGCGGTTCAGCGCCAGCTCGCCTTTACGTTTGATCAGCACGCGGAACAGGTTCTCTTCCAGCACGTACAGGCACAGGCGGTGCTGGTTATCGATTAGCAGTTCCAGATGATTCGCCGACTGCGTATCGACGGTCCAGTTTTTCAGGGTTTTCATATGCAATACATCCACTATCAGGCGCGCTTGGCGCGACGTTCAGCAATAAATGCCACCAGGAAGACAGCGCCAAGCAGGTCAAAGAAGCCCATGGCGATAAAGAGCGGGTTAAAGCCGATTTTGTCGGCGGTCACCCCAATCAAAAGGGAGAACAGGAAGCTGGCGATCCACGCCGCCGAGCCGCGCATGCCGTTGACCGTCGCCATCTGGCCTTTGTCGAACGACTCCACGACCAGCGCGCTAAGCATGCAGGAGATGATCTGGTGCCCGAAGCCGCCGATGGAGATCAGCACGATGGTGATATACGGGTCGCGGGTCACGGCCACGACGGCCAGAGAAATCATCAGAAACGCGCCGGTGACGGAGCTGGCTACCACCGAGTTGACGCGGGTGCAGCCAAACCAGCGGGTGTAGAGCCGGGTGAGGTAGCCGCTCGCCACGCTGCCGAGGTCGGCGGCCAGGAACGGCAGCCAGGCGAACATCGCGATCTGCTTCAAATCCATACCGTGCTCTTTGGCGAGGTACAGCGGCACCCAGAAGCTCAGCACGGCCCAGGCCGGTTCCGCCATAAAGGCCGGGATGGCGATACCGTAGAAACGTTTGTTCTTCGAGACGGTTTTCAGCGCGGTCAGGAAGGGCAGTTTGACCGGCGCAGGTTCGTTATCCTGCTTGATAAACGCCAGTTCATCGCGGCTCAGGTTCGGGTGCTGTTCCGGGTTGTGATAAAACGCCCACCACAGGATCACCCACAGCAGCGCCAGCACGCCGGTAAACATAAACGCACCCTGCCAGCCGAACGACGCGTGGGCAAAGTAGATGATAGGCGGGGCCAGCATGGCCCCAATGGAGAAGCCTACCCCCGCCCAGCCTGCGGCAACAGGGCGCTCTGATTTCGGGAACCATTCACCGATGGTTTTGGCGTTCGCTGGCGTGGCGGCGGCCTCAGAGGCACCCATAAAGAAGCGCAGAATCGCCAGGTGCAGCCAGCTTCCGGCACCCGCGTGGAAGATACACATCAGCGCCCAGATCCCGGCGCAGACCATAAAGCCGATTTTCAGGCCGATAACGTCAATCAGCCAGCCGCACAGGGGCTGGAAAATGGTGTAGGCGATCTGGAACGCGCCGACGATCCAGGAGTACTGCTCGGTGGTGATCCCGAGGCTCTCTTTCAGTTCAGGGGCGAGAATACCTAACGAATTACGGGTGATGTAGTTAACGGTCACGCCGAGAAGAAACAGCACCAGTACGTACCAGCGCAGGTTCCTGATGACGCGACGTGTTTTGCTTGTCGCTACGGTGTTATTGATGTCCTGACTCATTTTCTTCTCCACAAGACGGACGGTAAGGGGACAAAGGTTCAGGTGTCACACAGCGTCAGGCGTTTGAAAGTTATCTGTTTTAGAGCGCTAAGCTGCTATACAACTAGTATGGAAGTTGTGTGACAGGTTCACCTTAAGAAAGAAATTGGGCAGGGAATAGTGGATTTTGTGCAAACTTTCTCATAACCGAGGTTTAATTTTCGGCATTATGGCCTTCTCGCAAGTTATTACCTGATAAACAAGTTGTGAGAATTTTTTCATTTCACATCCGGAGCCAGATCACAAAATGGACAAAAGGCTTAAAATCACCGAAATCGCCGCCCGGACGCAGCTCTCCATCAGCACCGTTTCTCGCGTGCTGGCGGGGAAGGCAAACACCAGCGAAAAAGCACGGTCAAAGGTGCTGGCGTGCGCGCGGGAGCTGGGGGTAATGGACGGCATGGCGGCGGGGCGTCTGCTGCTTAACAGCCTGGTGGTGTTTGCCCCGCAGCGGGCGTTTGACGAGCGGTCCGACATCTTTTACTACCGCGTCATCCAGAGCGTGAGCAAAGGGCTGGCCTCGCACGAGGTGCGTCTGCGTTACTGTGCGCTGGAGGAGAACGACAGCGATGCCCAGCTGTTTCTGGCCCGCATGAACGAAGTGGACACCCAGGCGGCGATCCTCCTTGGTATCGACGATCCGCATATCCACGATCTGGCGGTAGACGTGGGCAAACCCTGTATGCTGATTAACTGCCGGGACCGCCACATGCGCCTGCCCGCCGTCGCGCCGGATCATCGCGCGATTGGCGAGCGGGCGGCAGAGTACCTGTTCGAGATGGGGCACCGGGAGGTGATGAACGTGCTGTGCCTGCGTCGCTACACCATGGAGCTGCGCCTGTCCGGGATCCGCGACGCGTGGCACGGTCATAACCTCAGGTTCAGCGACAGGCGCGACCTGCTGATGGTGTCCAGCTTCAGCGCCAGAGAGACGGAGCAGCTGGTAAGCGAGTGGCTTCACCAGCAGAAAGGGAAGGACCTGCCAACGGCGTTCCTGGTTGGTGGTGATTTTATGGCGGCGGGGACCATCAGCGCGCTGCAAAAACACGGTCTGCGCGTGCCGCAGGATGTCTCGGTGATGAGCATCGACGGCTTTAATCTCGCGGCGATTCAGGATGTGCCCTTAACCGCGGTACATGTTCCGCGTGATGAGCTGGGAACGGAAGCGGTGCATATGCTCCAGCAGCGGCTGATGCGCCCGGACGCGCCGGTGGGAACATTGCTGCTAAACGGCACGCTGACCGTGCGGGAGTCGGTCCGGCGGATACGTCAGGGGAAACGACGTACCGCCGTAGAGCGGGAAGGGCTGTACGACGGTTAAGCCATGCCCAGCGCGCGCCTGCCGTGGATGTTGAGATCGGCCACGGTAAAGCGGCCCTGCCAGCTTTTCTCATAATCCTCGCGCGGGAAATCGCCCGGTGACGCGCCGGTTTCCAGCGCTTCCTTGACCTTTTTCGCATAGGCGAGATTCTTCTCGCACATTGGCGCGGCAGGAATATACATCACGTTGCCCCAGCCCTGCTGATTTTCCACCGGCGCGACGGAGTGGATCACATCGCAGTGCCACCACACGGAATCACCGGCTTCCAGCGCCGGAATGCTGGTTAACGCTTCGATCAGCAGCGGATGCCACTTCTCAGAAATCGGCAGCACGCGCCCCGGCGCCACGCCGCACAGCTCGTCTTCCGGCACGTCGTCCAGCAGCGGACGCAGCAGAATATAGGCCATTGCCTCCGGGATCGGCACCACGTGCAGCAAGCCCTGTCCGGGGATCATGTCCGACAGCGCCGTCCAGCCCTGGAAGGTGCGGAACACCGAGCATTTGGTGGTGTTATCGACGGTGTACTCTTCCACTTCGGTACGATGCGCGGCATTCCACGGATCGTATTTCTCAACGTTGCCGTCAAACACGCGGGCAAAGACCTGCTGATAAGCGGGCAGCAGCCAGCGCTCCAGCGCGCCAGAATCGGTGTGTGCGCCAAGTCCTTTCGAGGTGGTTCCCGGCGGGCGGCGGCGGATGCGGTCAGGGTAAATCACGCTCACGTCCGGGTCGAACCACTGTTTACCGTTGCTCTCAAATGTCCATAAACGGTTCAGGAATGACTGTACCTGCGCCATCTCTTCACTCTGGCGCGCCTGCATTTGCGCCTGAGACCAGTAGATCGGATAAATCTCCGGACGAGAGGCCGTTAAGGTGCCGAAGAAGTTATCGCCGGGTCCTTTGTACACCTCGTCAAATTTGTTCAGATCGAGGTAGTCGAGCATCGACTGATCCCACGCCAGCGCCTGCTCGCGCGGGAAGTGGCCTTTGATCACCGCGCAGCCGCGACGTTTAACGGCTTCGCGCTGTTCGGCGGTGATCGTGCCGTTTTTCACGTCGGCAAAAGGGATCACTGGCCAGACGGTTTCGCCTTTGTTTTTGAGAGCGTTGATTTCCGCCACGCGGGTGGCGATTTTATCGCTGAGCCGGTCGAACACCGCCTGCACGTCGCCGATCTGCGCGCGTAATTCACGTTTCATCTGACGGATTGCCGCTTTATGGTCCGCTGGCAACGTTTCGCTGGTAAAGGTCATAACTGCCTCGCATCTTTCATTCGAAAGTAAAAGTGTCTACAAGTGATACTTTAAGTTAAAAAAAAGTTAATGCAAGTTTAAAACCTTGACGGGTGCCACAGGATGGGAAAAGAGTGAGAGGCCGGAGCGAGGCTCCGGCAGGTAGGGGGATCAGGCGCCGAACGGGGAGTGCGCGTCGAGCACGGCCTGAATCACATTCAGCGCGCCCTGATGGTTGTTATCGTCGGTAGTGTAACGGCTGACCTCTTTAATGGTGTCCGCCGCGTTGCCCATCGCAAAGGAGTATTTCACCAGCTTCAGCATTTCCGCATCGTTGCCGCTGTCGCCAATGCCGACGCACGCCTGAGGTGAGACTTTCCAGCGTTTAAGCAGGCGGCTGATGCCGTTGGCCTTGTGCAGGCCGGGGATAATCAAATCGACAAAACCGAAGCCGCTGGTGACCGGCTTCATGATGCCGTCCAGGGAGACATGCAGTTTATCAACCAGATTCGGGATATCGCTGTCCGGCAGGTTCAGGGAGAATTTAAACAGCACGTCGTCAATTTCGCGGTAATCGCTGATGGGTTTTAAGCGATGGTAGTGTTTCGACATCAGCTTCACGAACGCTTCTGGTGCTTTATCGCTGACGTACGCGCTCTCCAGCCCGCAGGCCACAAAGTTCAGCCCTTTGTCTTTCAGCAACTCGCCAATGACGATCTGCGACTCATGACGCGTCAGTTCGCCGTGGAAAATCTGTTCGCCGTGATCGAAGACCAGCGCGCCGTTTTCCGCGACGAAGGAGATCTGATCTTTCAGCTCCGGGAAGAAGGAGATGAGCTGGTAATACTGGTTGCCGCTGGCGACAACAAATTCAATGTCGCGGGCTTTAAGCTGCTCAAACTGTGCCTGGAAGCGGTCACGATCGTACTGCTTGGCATCATCAAGGAAAGTTCCGTCCATATCGGTGACGATAACTTTTACGGTCATACTGTGCTCCTGGGTCACTGCGTTTGAAACATTCTAATAACAAGGTGACGGGGAGCACAAATTTAATTTCATTCGAAAGTCAAAGCAAAACGGCAACCGAAGTTGCCGTTTTTAGTGTTTTCTCCCTCTCCCCGTGGGAGAGGGCCGGGGTGAGGGCATCAGGGTGCGCATTTCCCCCTCACCCTAACCCTCTCCCTCAAGGGAGAGGGGATAAACCGTTACAGCGTATGCTCAGTACGAGCGATAATATCGTCCTGCGCATCCGGCGACAGGGCGGTGAAGAACGCCGAGTAACCCGCGACGCGCACCACCAGGTCACGATACTGATCCGGGTGTTTCTTCGCTTCCAGCAGCGTTTCGCGGGAGACGATGTTGTACTGAATGTGCCAGCCTTTATGCACCTCGAAGAAGGTGCGCAGCAGCACCATCAGCTTCTGGCGATCGCTGTCGTTTTCCAGCGTCGACGGGTTCAGCTTCTGGTTTAGCAGCACTCCGCCGAGAATCGCTTCCGTCGGCAGTTTACCCACGGAGCCAATCACCGCCGTCGGGCCGAGGTGGTCGGTACCGGAGGCCGGGCTTGCCCCTTCCGCCAGCGGGGTGTGGGCTTTACGGCCGTCCGGCGTTGCCATGGTTGCTGCGCCAAACGGCACGTTTGCGGAGATAGACGACGTGCCCGCATAGTAGTTACCCCCAATCGGGCCGCGGCCGTAGCGTGGGTTATGGTACTGCTTCAGCTCTTCAATGTAGGTTTCGTAGGCACGGGTCAGCAGCAGGTCCACGCTGTCGTCGTCGTTGCCGTACTTCGGCGCGCCGTTGATCAGGCGCTGGCGCAGCTGCTCGTGGGTCAGCCCCTCGAAGTCATCCGCCAGCGCCGCCGCCAGCTGTTGCTGACCGATAACGCCCTGGTCAAACACCAGCTTCTTCACCGCTGCCAGGCTGTTGCCGAGGTTGGCGATCCCCACCTGTAGGCCGGAAACCCAGTCATACTTCGCGCCGCCCTGCTTAATGCTTTTCGCGCGTTCGATACAGTCGTCCACCAGCGCCGAGCAGAGAATATCGTGGACATTCTCTTCCAGCATGGTGTCCACCACGTACTCGATCTCAATGGATTTGCGGGTGTAGTAGCGGATCTGGTTATCCCACGCCGCCATGACCTCATCAAAATTCCCGAAGTTACCGGCAGAAAGCGCTTTTTCCTGCGGCAGGAACACCTGGCCGCTGGTGGCGTCGCGACCGCCTTCCAGCGCCGCCAGCATCACGCGGGCGAAGTTGATAAAGCTCATGCCGGTGCAGCGATAGCCCCACTTGCCGCCGACGGCGGTTTCGATGCAGCCAATCGCCGCATAGTCATACGCGTCCTCTCGTTCCACGCCGAGCTTGATAAATTCCGGGATGACGATTTCATCGTTGTTAAACGCCGGCATCCCGAAGCCGCAGCGGATCACCTGCACGCAGGCGTCGAGGAAGTCGTTGCTCATGCCCGCGTGGTAGCGCACGCTCAGGTTCGGCTGGGTGGAGCGCAGACGGCCGCAGGATTCGAGAATGGCGTAAGAGAGCGGGTTGACCGCGTCCATCGGTTCACCGTTGACCAGCTTCTGGCCGCCGATGGTGACGTTCTGATACAGCGGGCTGCCCGCAGAGGCTTTGGAGTGCGAGCCGGAGCGGATTTTGTTCACTTCCAGCAGCTTCAGCCAGCAGCTGTGCAGCAGCTCAATGGCGTGCTCGCGATCCAGACTCTGGTCCAGCTCCACGTCGCGGCGGTAGTACGGGTAAAGGTACTGGTCCATACGGGCAAAGGAGACGGAGTGACCGTTGGACTCAATTTGCAGGATTAGCTGAATGAAGTAGCACAGCTGTAGCGCCTGCCAGAAGGTTTTTGGCGGCTCGTGAGCAATCACGTCGCAGTTTTCCGCCATGGCCAGCAGCTCGTCGCGGCGGCTGTCGCGGGTTTCTGTCGCGGCCATTTCACGCGCCAGGTCGGCAAAGCGTTTGATGTGCAGGCTTACGGCTTCCAGCACGATATCAATGGCTTTCAGGAACTGGTCGCCGTGCAGATCGTCCAGCACCGTCAGGTTGATGCGCGCCCGGCGCTCGGCCACTTTCGCGCGCAGGCCGTCAAGCCCTTTCTCCAGCACCAGCGGGAAATTCACCGCCAGGTGTGCGTCACCGGAGGTCATGTTGCCTTCCGCTTTGATGATGCCGGTTTCCAGCAGGCCTTTCTGCTCGTCGGTGAACATGCCGTAGCAGCGGTCCTGCACCGTCTGGCCGCGCCACCACGGGCAGATCTCATGCAGCACGCGCTTGTTCTCTTCGCTCACCGCAAAGCCTGCGCCCGGGCGGTCCGCCAGATCGTCGATCTCTTTCTCAATCCAGGAGACGGTGTATTCCGGGAAAATCGGCGCGGCGCGCACTTCGCTTGCCTGGTTACCGATAATCAGCTCGTCGTGTTTGATCCAGATGGTACGTTTTGCCAGGTGGTGGGCGAGGGCCAGTGCGCGACGTACCGGGATCGGCTTGTCCAGATGCTGCTGATACATTTCGGTATAATGCTGTGCGCGCTCGGTACAGACCGGCGGCTTAACGATATGCACCAGCGCCGTTTTGTGCGCCTTAATGCGCTCGCTGAGGGTGTTGAGATTCAGGGTTGTCATAGGTTTATCCTCGTAAGGTCGCGGTTAACCCTTTCTGGCAGGCGTACTGCTGCGCAAAGTCCAGCAGGGCAGGGTTATCCAGCGGTTTGTCAGGGGCAGAGTAGGGTTGGCCGAGCAGGGTGTATTTGTTCATGCCCAGCGTGTGATACGGCAGAAAATGAATATCGTGAACGCCGAGTTCGTCGGCGGCGAAATTGGTAATGGCGGTAACCGACGTTTCATCGGCGTTAAAGCCCTGGATCAGCGGCACGCGAATGGTGATTTTTTTCCCGGCGGCAGCCAGGCGCTTCAGGTTGTCCAGGATCCGTCTGGCTGAGCCATCGGTCCACTGTTTGAATACGTCACTGTCCACATGCTTCAGGTCCGCCAGGAACAGATCGACATACGGCAGTGACGGCTCGATATAATGCCAGGGGACGTGAAGGCAGGTTTCAACGGCGGTATGAATGCCTTGTTCATGGCTGGCTTTAAACAGGGCATGTGCCAGCTCCGGGTTCATGAACGGCTCGCCGCCGGAGAGGGTGATCCCGCCGCCGCTGCGGTCGTAGAAGGGCTTGTCGCGCAGCACGGTGGCCATAATCTCCTCCACCTGCTTCTCTTCACCGCAGACGGTAAGCGCCTGGGTCGGGCAGCAGTCGGTAAGGGCAGTGAGCGTCTCGTCATTAAGCTTCTCACGATGAATGACCAGCCCGTTCAGCGCGCGTTCAACACACCCCGGCGCGGCCTGCTGACACAGGTCACAGCCGTCCAGGCACAGGCGGGCATCAAACAGGACGTCCCGCGTGCGGGAGCGGCTTTCCGGGTTCTGACACCAGCGACAGCCCAGCGAGCAGCCTTTCAGGAATACCACGGTTCGAATACCGGGACCGTCATGGGTGGAGTAACGCTGTATATTGAAGATCATTTTCTTGCCCTCGAATTACATATGAATATTAAATTACTTTCGAATGAAAGTCATCTTGATATGGGTCAATTCCTGAGCAGGTTTTGCTGTGATAGGGTAAGTGCAGGCTAATTTTGAGGGTGACATCATGGAACTTTATCTCGACACATCTGACGTTGCGGCAGTCAAAAAGCTGGCGCGTATCTTCCCGCTGGCGGGCGTGACCACTAACCCAAGCATTGTGGCGGCGGGTAAAACGCCTCTGGAAGAGCTGCTGCCCGCGCTGCACGACGCGCTGGGCGGCAAGGGCCGGCTGTTCGCTCAGGTGATGGCGAAGACCGCCGAGGGAATGGTGGAAGACGCACGTAAGCTGCGCGCGATAATCAATGACCTGGTGGTGAAAGTGCCCGTGACCGCTGAAGGGCTGGCGGCGATCAAAATGCTGAAAGCAGAAGGGATCCCGACGCTGGGTACGGCGGTGTACGGCGCAGCACAGGGGATGCTCTCCGCACTGGCGGGGGCTGAGTATGTGGCTCCTTACGTGAACCGCGTGGACGCGCAGGGCGGGGACGGGATCCAGACGGTAGTCGAACTGCAACAGCTGCTGACCCTGCATGCCCCGCAGTCAAAAGTGCTGGCGGCGAGCTTTAAAACCCCGCGCCAGGCGCTGGACTGCCTGCTGGCAGGGTGCGAGTCCATCACGCTGCCGCTGGACGTGGCGCAGCAGTTTATTACCTCTCCGGCCGTGGATGCGGCAATTGTGAAGTTTGAGCAGGACTGGCAGGGGGCGTTTGGACGGACGTCTATTTGACGCTGTTGCCGGGTGGCGCTGACGCTTACCCGGCCTACGCTCGGGCCGTTGTAGGTCGGGTAAGGCGAAGCCGCCACCCGACTTTTTTATTTGCTGCACACCTCACACCCCGGGTTACGCATCAGCTTCATCTCGCGAAACTGGCAGGTCATCGCGTCATACATCACGATTTTACCCGCTGCGGGCGTGCCGTAGTGCGCCAGCACTTTGATCGCCTCCATCGCCTGCAAGGAACCGATAACGCCAACCAGTGGCGCCATCACGCCCGCCTCGACGCAGGTCAGCGCATTCTCGCCAAACAGACGGCTCAGGCAGCGGTAGCAGGGCTCTCCTTCAGCGTAGGTGAAGACGGTGATTTGTCCCTCCATGCGGATGGCCGCGCCGGAAATCAGCGGCGTTTTATGGGCAAAGCAACCCGCATTGAGCTGGTTGCGAATGGCGACGTTATCGGTGCAGTCCAGCACCAGGTCATGCCGTGCAATCTGGGCAAACAGCGCGTCGTCATCCAGCATCGCGTCAATCAGGGTGAACTGAACGTTGGGGTTAATGCGCGCCAGCGCCGTGCGTGCTGATTCCACTTTAGGCTGACCGACCGTCGCGTCGCTGTGCAGCGTCTGGCGTTGCAGGTTGGACACCGACACGGTGTCGAAATCCAGCAGCGTCATGCTGCCGACGCCCGCCGCAGCCAGGTATTGCGCTGCCGCGCAGCCCAGCCCGCCAAGACCCACAACCAGCACGCTGGCCGCTTTGAGCGCTTCCTGGCCCTCGAAATCAAACCCGCGCAGCACGATTTGGCGGTTATAGCGCATCATCTCCGGGTCGCTCAGTTCCACCGTCATGTCAGCCTCCGAACAGGTGGTTAAAGCGTTCCACTTCAACCCATTCGCCCGCCTCAACGTGGCCGCGATCGCGCTCCAGCACGATAAAGCAGTTACCCTGACTGAAGGAGCTAAAGATGTGCGAACCCTGATGCCCGGTGGTGCTCACCTCCAGCTCGCCGTCGGCGTTGCGCGCCAGAATGCCGCGCTGGAAATCGAGACGGCCCGGTGATTTTTTGAGGCGCGTTGCCGCCCGCACGCGCACACGCTCCGGCAGCGGGCTGGCATTGTTGCCTGAAAGCTTCGCCAGCAGCGGGATCACCAGCTGGTAGAAGGTCAGCGCGGCAGAGACCGGGTTACCCGGCAGGCCACAGAACCAGCTGTGCGGAAGTTTGCCAAACGCGAACGGTTTGCCCGGTTTAATCGCCAGCTTCCAGAAGGCGATTTCGCCCAGCTCTTCAAGCAGGGTTTTGGTGTAATCCGCTTCGCCAACCGATACGCCGCCGGAGCTGATCACCACGTCGGCAGAGGCGTCAGCGTCGATAAACGCCGCGCGCAGTTTTTGCGGATCGTCAGGAATGATACCGAGGTTAATCACCTCACAGCCCAGCTGCTCAAGCATCAGGTGCACCGCCAGACGGTTGGTGTCGTAAATCTGCCCCTCGTTCAGCGGCTGACCCGGAAGCTGTAGCTCGTCTCCCGTGGAGAACACCGCCACGCGCACTTTGCGGACCACGTCAATCTCCGCGATGCCAAGCGATGCCAGCACCGGCAGTTCGGCGACCGTCAGCTTTTGCCCGGCGGCAAAGACCGTTGCGCCCAGGGTAATGTCTTCCCCGATGTGGCGGATATTCTGTCCCGCTTTGACGCTGGCGGTAAAGCGCACGCCGTCGTCCGTTTGTTCGGTCTCTTCCTGCATCACCACGGCTTCACAGCCCTTTGGCACCGGTGCCCCGGTCATAATGCGCACGCAGGTGCCCGCTGGCCACTCACCGTTAAACGGCTGCCCGGCAAACGCTTTACCTGCCACCGGCAGCGGCTGACCCGTTTGCAGATCCGCCAGACGTACGGCATAGCCGTCCATCGCCGCGTTATCGAACCCCGGCACGTTCAGCGGCGAGACGATATCGCGCGCGGCAATACGGCCAAAACAGCGCACAAGCGGCAGTGTCTCAACGTCGTGCAGTGGAGTAATGCGGTCAAGCATCTGCGAGAGTGCCGTCTCAAGCGGCATCAGTCCGGCGGTAAAATCCATGGTGGGCTCCTGCGGAGTAACAACGAAAGCGCTCATTATGGCAGAAAAGTGCGGCTAACTGTATGACCCGATGGGTGTACGCTTTACATCACAGTTGCGTCTTTCTATATTCAAAAATCATCTGAAGATTCGTCGACGATAATGATATTTATAGAAAAAGCAGCCAGCCAGGCTGATGGGTGATGCGAAATGAGTAAAGCGGTTATCGCAATTCATGGCGGTGCCGGGGCAATCACCCGTGCACAGCTCAGTCCCGAGCAGGAGAAGCGTTATATTGATGCGCTGAACGCCATTGTGGAAACAGGCCAGCGGATGCTGGAAGTGGGCGACAGCGCGCTGGACGTGGTGACCGAAGCAGTACGTCTGCTGGAGGAGTGCCCGCTGTTTAATGCCGGTATTGGCTCGGTCTTTACGCGCGATGAAACGCACGAGCTGGATGCCTGCGTGATGGACGGCGTCACCCTGAAGGCGGGCGCGGTAGCAGGCGTCAGCCGTCTGCGTAATCCGGTGCTGGCCGCGCGTCTGGTGATGGAACAAAGCCCGCATGTGCTGCTGGCCGGGGCGGGGGCGGAAAAATTTGCCGTCGAGCACGGGATGGACACGATCTCGCCCGATCTTTTCTCCACCGAGGAGCGTTACCGGCAACTGGTGGACGCCCGTACAGCGGGGATGACGCAGCTGGACCATGCCGCGCCGCTCGATGAACGCAGCAAAATGGGCACGGTAGGCGCGGTGGCGCTGGATAAAGCCGGTAACCTCGCCGCCGCGACGTCGACAGGCGGTATGACCAACAAACTTCCCGGTCGCGTCGGCGACAGCCCGCTGCCGGGGGCCGGGTGTTACGCCAATAACGCCACCGCGGCGGTGTCATGCACCGGCACCGGCGAAGTGTTTATCCGCGCGCTGGCGGCCTACGACATTACCGCGCTAATGGATTACGGCGGATTAAGCCTGAGTGAGGCCTGCGAGCGGGTAGTGATGGAGAAACTGCCGGCGCTGGGCGGGATTGGCGGCTTAATTGCGGTGGATCGGGAGGGCAACGTGGCTCTGCCGTTCAACAGTGAAGGGATGTACCGGGCGTGGGGGTATGCCGGCGATGCGCCCAGCACAGGCATTTATCGTGAATAAGGGGGCATTGCGTGCCGCACCGTGAAGAGCTGGACAACTGCGAAGTGCTGGCTGTCCACCAACTGAATATTGCGTTTCAGGAAGAGCGGCAGTTCATCCCCGCAGTACAGAATTTATCGTTTTCGCTCAGGCGCGGCGAGACGCTGGCGATTGTTGGCGAATCAGGTTCCGGTAAATCCGTTACCGCGCTGGCGCTGATGCGTCTGCTTGAGCAGACGGGCGGGCAGGTCACCAGCGAGCGGATGCTGTTGCGCCGTCGCAACCGTCAGGTTATCGATCTCAACGAGCTGAGTGCGTCCCAGATGCAGGGGGTGCGCGGGGCAGATATTGCGATGATTTTTCAGGAGCCGATGACCTCCCTGAACCCGGTTTTTCCGGTGGGCGAGCAGATTGCCGAATCTATCCGCCTGCATCAGGGACTGAGCGGTGATGAGGCGCTCAACGAAGCAAAACGGATGCTGGAGCTGGTGCGTATCCCTGAGGCGCACGCGATTTTGTCCCGCTATCCGCATCAGCTTTCCGGCGGCATGCGCCAGCGGGTGATGATTGCGATGGCGCTGTCGTGCCGTCCGGCGGTGCTCATTGCGGACGAACCCACCACGGCGTTGGATGTCACCATTCAGGCCCAGATCCTGCAACTGATTAAGGTATTGCAGCAGGAGATGGAGATGGGGGTGATTTTCATCACCCACGATATGGGGGTGGTGGCGGATATTGCCGATCGGGTGCTGGTTATGCATCAGGGCAATGCCGTGGAAACCGGCACGGTGGAGCAGGTCTTTCATGCGCCGGTGCATCCTTATACCAAAGCGCTGCTGGCGGCGGTCCCGCGTCTGGGGGCCATGAATGGCAGTGATTTTCCGCGCCGTTTTCCGCTGTTCTCACAGACCGAACAGGGCCAGCAGGAAGACGAAACCGAGCAGGATACGGTGGTTCCCGGCAGGCCAATCCTCGAAGTGCGTGACCTGGTGACCCGTTTCCCGCTGCGTAGCGGGATCCTCAATCGCGTGAAGCGCGAAGTGCATGCGGTTGAAAACGTCAGTTTTGATCTCTGGCCGGGCGAAACGCTGGCGCTGGTGGGGGAGTCCGGCTGCGGTAAATCCACCACCGGGCGGGCGCTGCTCAGGCTGGTGGCGTCGCAGGAGGGGAGCATCACCTTCAACGGTGAGCGCATCGACACGCTCCCTAACAGTAAATTGCAGGCGGTGCGCCGGGATATTCAGTTTATATTCCAGGATCCTTATGCGTCGCTCGATCCGCGCCATACGGTGGGGTACTCGATTATGGAGCCACTGCGGGTGCATAACCTGCTCGACGGTGAAGCCGCGCAGCGCCGCGTCGCATGGCTGCTGGAGCGCGTGGGCCTGAAGCCGGAGCATGCCTGGCGTTATCCGCACGAATTTTCTGGCGGTCAGCGTCAGCGTATCTGCATTGCGAGGGCATTGGCCCTCAATCCGAAAGTGGTGATTGCGGATGAGTCCGTGTCAGCGCTGGATGTCTCTATCCGCGCGCAAATCATCAATCTCCTGCTCGATTTACAGCGGGATTTGGGCATTGCGTTTCTGTTTATCTCCCACGATATGGCGGTGGTGGAGCGGATCAGCCATCGCGTGGCGGTGATGTACATGGGGCAAATTGTTGAAATCGGCCCCCGTCGGGCGGTGTTTGAAAACCCGCAGCACCCTTACACCCGCAAGCTGATGGCTGCCGTACCGGTTGCCGATCCTGAGCATCGTCACGCCCAGCGCGTGCTGTTGCAGGACGAAATGCCGAGCAATATTCGTAAACGGGGCGAAACCCTGGAGCGCGTGGCGCTGCGTGAGGTGGGACCCGGTCATTTTGTCGCACCACCGCGTCAGGGCAATGCATTCTCGCGGTTATAACTTACAACAGGCAGGAGAACACAATGGTTCCTTTTGTTGCTCGTAAATGGCTGCTGGCCGCGAGCGTGACGGCTGCGCTGGCCGCCGCCCCCGCGTTCGCGGCGAAAGATGTGGTGGTGGCTGTGGGGTCTAACTTCACGACCCTGGATCCGTATGATGCCAACGACACTCTTTCTCAGGCGGTGGCAAAATCCTTCTACCAGGGGCTGTTCGGCCTGGACCGCGAAATGAAGCTGAAAAACGTGCTGGCGGAAGGCTATACCGTGTCGGACGACGGGCTGGTCTATACCGTTAAGCTCCGTACCGGCGTGAAGTTCCAGGATGGCACCGACTTCAACGCCGAGGCGGTTAAGGTCAACCTGGATCGTGCCAGCAATCCGGAAAACGGTCTTAAACGCTACAACCTGTATAAAAATATCGCCCAAACCGAGGTGGTTGATCCGGCAACGGTGAAGATCACCCTCAAAGAGCCGTTCTCGGCGTTTATCAATATCCTGGCGCATCCCGCGACGGCGATGATTTCGCCCGCCGCCCTGAAAAAATACGGCAAAGAGATTGGCTTCCACCCGGTGGGGACCGGACCGTACGAACTGCTCACCTGGAACCAGACCGATTTTGTGAAGGTGAAAAAATTCGCCGGATACTGGCAGCAGGGGCTGCCGAAACTGGATACCATCACCTGGCGGCCGGTAGTGGACAACAACACCCGCGCCGCAATGCTGCAAACCGGCGAAGCGCAGTTTGCCTTCCCGATCCCGTACGAACAGGCGGCGCTGCTGGCGAAAAACAGCAAGCTGGAACTGGTGGCCAGCCCGTCGATTATGCAGCGCTACATCAGCATGAACGTCACGCAGAAACCGTTTGATAACCCGAAGGTGCGTGAAGCCATCAACTACGCCATTAACCGCCAGGCGCTGGTGAAGGTGGCCTTTGCCGGCTATGCCACCCCGGCGACGGGCGTGATGCCGCCAACCATTGAGTACGCGCAAAGCTATCAGCCGTGGCCTTACGATCCGGCGAAAGCGCGGGAACTGCTGAAAGAGGCGGGCTATCCGAACGGCTTTAGCACTACGCTGTGGTCGTCGCATAACCACAGTACCGCGCAGAAGGTGCTGCAATTTACCCAGCAGCAGCTGGCGCAGGTGGGCATTAAAGCCAGGGTTACGGCGATGGATGCCGGACAGCGAGCGGCGGAAGTGGAAGGCAAAGGACAGAAAGAGAGCGGAGTGCGGATGTTCTACACCGGCTGGACGGCTTCAACCGGAGAAGCGGACTGGTCCCTGTCGCCGCTGTTTGCTTCCCAGAACTGGCCGCCAACGCTGTTCAATACCGCGTTCTACAGTAATCCGCAGGTGGATAAAGATCTGGCCGATGCCCTAAAAACCACCAAACCGGAAGAGAAAGCACGCCTGTACAAAGAGGCGCAGGACATTATCTGGAAAGAGTCGCCGTGGGTGCCGCTGGTGGTGGAAAAACTGGTCTCAGCCCACAACAAAGCGCTGACCGGTTTTTACATCATGCCGGATACGGGCTTTAGCTTTGATGACGCGGATTTGAAATAAAACTCATGCTGAATTATGTGTGTAAACGCCTGCTGGGGCTTATCCCGACGCTGCTGATTGTGGCCGTGCTGGTGTTTTTGTTTGTCCATATGCTGCCCGGCGATCCGGCGCGTTTGATTGCCGGACCGGAAGCGGATGCGACGGTTATTGAACTGGTGCGTAAACAGCTCGGTCTTGACCAACCGCTGTACAGGCAATTTCTGCGTTACATTGGCAATGTCCTTCAGGGCGATTTCGGCATCTCAATGGTGTCGCGTCGTCCGGTGTCGGAGGAGATTGCCAGCCGCTTTATGCCTACCTTCTGGTTAACGATTGCCAGTATGAGCTGGGCGGTTGTCTTTGGCCTGGGGGCGGGGATTGTCGCCGCCGTCTGGCGCAACCGCTGGCCGGATAAGCTCGGTATGGCGCTGGCGGTCACCGGCATCTCTTTCCCGGCGTTTGCGCTGGGCATGCTGCTGATGCAGATTTTCTCCGTCGAGCTGGGCTGGTTGCCGACCGTCGGGGCCGACACCTGGAAGCACTACATTCTGCCCTCTATGACGCTAGGCGCGGCCGTTGCGGCGGTTATGGCCCGGTTTACCCGCGCCTCGTTTGTCGACGTGCTGAGCGAAGATTACATTCGCACCGCGCGGGCAAAAGGGGTGAGTGAGAAATGGGTCATTCTGAAGCATGGTTTTCGTAATGCGATGATCCCGGTGGTCACGATGATGGGGCTACAGTTCGGCTTCCTGCTGGGGGGCTCTATCGTGGTTGAGAAGGTCTTTAACTGGCCGGGGCTGGGGCGCCTGCTGGTCGACTCGGTCGATATGCGTGACTATCCGGTTATTCAGGCTGAAGTCCTGCTTTTCTCGCTGGAGTTTATTCTTATCAACTTAGTGGTGGATGTGCTTTACGCCGCCATTAACCCGGCCATCAGGTATAAGTAAGATGCGATTACTGAACTGGCGTCGCCAGGCCATTTTAAACGCTATGCCGGGGATCAGGCCGGACCATATTCGCACCCCGTGGGTTGAGTTCTGGCGTCGATTCCGTCGTCAGCCCGTCGCTATGGTCGCCGGGTTGTTTGTGTTACTGCTGATCCTGGTGGCGATTATCGCCCCCTGGATAGCCCCGTTTGATGCGGAAAACTACTTCGACTACGACCGGCTGAACGATGGTCCGTCGATGATGCACTGGTTTGGCGTGGACTCGCTCGGGCGCGATATATTCAGCCGCGTGCTGGTAGGGGCGCAGATCTCACTGGCGGCCGGGGTCTTCGCGGTGCTGATGGGCGCAGCAATTGGCACCGTGCTGGGGCTGGTGGCCGGGTACTACGAAGGCTGGTGGGACCGCATCATCATGCGTATCTGCGACGTGCTGTTTGCCTTTCCCGGTATTCTGCTGGCGATTGCCGTGGTGGCGGTGATGGGCAGCGGCATGGCGAACGTCATTATCGCCGTGGCGGTATTCTCGATTCCCGCTTTCGCGCGTCTGGTACGTGGCAACACGCTGGTGCTGAAGCAGCAGACCTTTATCGAGTCGGCGCGCAGCATGGGAGCCAGCGATGCCACCATCCTGTTCAGCCATATTCTGCCGGGAACGGTCTCGTCTATCGTGGTCTATTTCACCATGCGCATAGGCGTGTCGATTATCTCGGCGGCCAGCCTGTCGTTTCTGGGGTTAGGGGCACAGCCGCCGACGCCGGAGTGGGGCGCGATGCTGAACGAGGCGCGGGCGAATATGGTGATTGCGCCACACGTGGCGATCTTCCCGAGCCTGGCGATTTTCCTGACCGTGCTGGCGTTTAACCTGCTGGGGGATGGGCTGCGCGACGCGCTGGATCCGCGGATAAAAGGGTAGTGCTGTGGAATGTGCCGGGTGGCGGCTACGCCTTACCCGGCCTACAAAAGGGAAGCTGGGTGTTTAAACCCGGCTACCCCACAGGTCATACTCATCCGCGTTTTCAACCTTCACGCGAATAATATCACCCGGCTTAACCTGTGTTTCGCCGTTCAGGTACACCGCGCCATCGATTTCCGGTGCATCCGCCATGCTGCGGCCAATCGCGCCTTCTTCGTCCACTTCGTCGATAATCACCAGAATTTCGCGGCCCACTTTCTCCTGCAAGCGTTCAGCAGAGATCTGCTGTTGCAGCTGCATAAAGCGGTTCCAGCGCTCCTCTTTTACCTCTTCCGGTACCTGGTCCGCCAGCTCGTTGGCCGTTGCGCCTTCAACCGGGCTGTACTTGAAGCAGCCGACGCGATCCAGACGCGCCTCTTTCAGGAAGTCGAGCAGCATCTGGAAATCTTCTTCGGTTTCACCCGGGAAGCCGACAATAAAGGTGGAGCGCAGGGTCAGATCCGGGCAAATCTCACGCCACTGCTTGATGCGCGCCAGTTGGCGATCCACGGAGCCAGGACGTTTCATCAGCTTCAGAATGCGCGGGCTGGCGTGCTGTAGCGGGATATCCAGATACGGCAGGATTTTGCCTTCCGCCATCAGCGGGATCACATCGTCAACGTGCGGATAAGGGTAGACGTAGTGCAGGCGCGTCCAGATCCCGAGCTTAGCCAGCTGCTCGCACAGGCCGACCATGCTGGTTTTCACCGGCTCGCCGTTGTGGAAACCGGAGCGGTGTTTGACGTCCACACCGTAGGCGGAGGTGTCCTGGGAGATGACCAGCAGCTCCTTCACGCCCGCGTCGGCCAGGCGTTTGGCTTCTGCCAGCACCTCGCCAATCGGACGGCTCACCAGATCGCCACGCATCGACGGTATGATGCAGAAGGTACAGCGATGGTTGCAGCCTTCGGAAATTTTCAGGTAGGCGTAGTGGCGCGGCGTCAGCTTCACGCCCTGTTCCGGCACCAGGCTCAGGAACGGGTTGTGCTTTGGTTTGGGGACGTAGTGATGAACATGTTCCAGCACCTGCTCGTAGCTGTGCGGGCCGGTGATCTCCAGCACTTTCGGGTGCACTTCGCGGATTTGGTCCACTTTCGCGCCCAGGCAGCCGGTAACAATCACTTTGCCGTTTTCCGTCAGGGCTTCACCGATCGCTTCCAGTGACTCCTGCACCGCGCTGTCGATAAAGCCGCAGGTGTTAACGATCACCATATCGGCGTTGTCGTAGCTTGGCACCACGTCATAGCCTTCGGTGCGCAGTTCGGTCAGGATGCGTTCGGAATCCACCAGGTTTTTCGGGCAGCCCAGGGAGACGAAGCCGATTTTCGGCTGGTGCGTAACATTGCTCATAGGTTAAAAATTCATCAATTATGGAGTTATCAGGGCGGGATTTTACAGCGTATCGCGGGGGATTTATACACTCTTGATGGCGCAGTTGAGGCGGGCAATCGTTGTAACATTGTAAAGAATGTTAATCAGTTATCGTTTATTGATCTCAGGCATTACATTGTACAAAAAATGACCTTATCCTTAATAAGGTAACATGGCTGACAGGGGAGGAAATAGCATGTCCGTTGACAGACTGAAACGCGATCTGCTTAACAAGCTGATCAACGCCCGAATCGACCTGGCCGCATATCTGCAACTCCGCAAGGCGAAAGGGTATATGTCAGTCAGCGAAAGCGAAAATCTGCGTGATAACTTCTTTGAACTTTGCAATTTCATGCGTGAAAAAGCACCCATCCTGAAAGCGCACTACGCTGAAAGCGAATTAGTGGCGCTGCGCCGCGCCGCCGAGGTGCTCTCCATCGCCGGAGTCTGTTTGATGAACGGACGTCACGACTGCCCGAATTTTATTGCCGTTAACGCGGAGAAGCTTGAAAACTGCCTGACCACGCTCGCGCTTTGCATCATGTGTCTGAACAAGCCGGAAACGCTTGCCCGGCACTGAACCCGGGGGAGGCAACTCCCCCTTCTGATTAAGCTTTTGTAAAAGTGGTAACGCACCCGGGAACAGTGGCTAATCTTTAAGCCATATGTCGATAAAGGAGTGCGTTATGCCTCGATCCTCGTTGATTTTCCTTCCAGTCTTGTTATTCCCGCTTTCACTGCTTGCAGCGCCTGAGACGGTTAAGGTCGACGTGCTACAGACAAAACTGGATCACCCCTGGTCGCTGGCGTTTCTGCCAGATAACAAGGGGCTGCTCATCACGCTCAAAGACGGGCAGCTTAAGCACTGGCAGGCTGGAAAAGGGCTCTCCGATCCGATTGTCGGCGTGCCGAAAGTGTGGGCGAGCGGCCAGGGCGGACTGCTGGACGTCGCGCTGGCCCCGGATTTTGCACAGTCACGGCGGGTCTGGCTCAGCTTCGCCGAGGCAGGTAATGATGGCAAAGCGGGTACCGCGGTGGGCTACGGGCGGTTGAGCGATGACCTTTCGCGCATTGAGGGCTTCCAGGTGGTGTTCCGACAGATGCCGAAGCTCTCTACCGGCAACCACTTTGGCGGACGGCTGGTGTTCGACGGCAAAGGCTATCTCTTTATTGGCCTGGGTGAAAACAACCAGCGCCCGACGGCGCAGGAGCTGGACAAGCTTCAGGGCAAGGTGGTGCGCCTGACGGAGGACGGAAAAGTGCCGCCGGATAATCCGTTTGTGAACACCGCCGGTGCGCGCCCTGAAATCTGGTCCTATGGCATTCGCAACCCGCAGGGGATGGCGATGAATCCGTGGAGCGACACGCTGTGGCTCAACGAACACGGACCACGCGGTGGGGATGAGATTAACATTCCTGAGAAGGGCAAAAACTACGGCTGGCCTCTGGCGACGCACGGGATCAATTACAGCGGCCTGAAAATCCCGGAAGCGAAAGGCGAGCACGTTGAGGGCACCGAAAAGCCGCTGTTTGTCTGGAAAGTATCGCCCGCCGTCAGCGGCATGGCGTTCTACAACAGCGACGTCTTCCCGCAGTGGAAAAACAAGCTGTTTATCGGCGCGCTGAAGGAGAAAGACGTCATCGTGCTGAGCGTGAAGGGCAATAGCGTGACGGAGGACGGACGCATTCTGGGCGATAAAGATCAGCGTATTCGCGATGTGCGCGTCGGGCCGGATGGCTATCTGTACGTGCTGACTGACGAGACGGACGGGCAACTGCTGAAAGTCAGCCCGTCCAGGTCGTAATCAGGTCAGCGGGATCATCACCACGTTGCGATACGCCGGGCGCTCGCTAAGCTGCTGGATCCAGCGCTCCAGGTGAGGGCGCGGGCTCCAGCTAAGACCCATGTTAGTGAGGTTCCAGACGAAGGGGGCGACGGCGATATCGCCCACGCCGAAGGTGTCGCCGGAGAACCAGGCGTGCTTCGCCAGTTCGTCGTCCATCATCGCGAACAGGGATTCGCAGGCGTCCTGGGCGGCATGAATGGCGGGATAATCACGTTCGGCTTCCGGCGTGCGGACAAGCCCCATCAGGATCACCCGGTGCGTGGGGGAAAGCGTCTGGTTTGCCCAGTCCATCCATTTTTCGCCCTGCGCGCGCCGGGCCGGATTTTCCACCCACAGGCGACCCTGGCCGTATTGCGCGGCGAGATAACGCACGATGGTGTTGGACTCCCACAGCGTGGCGTCTGTCTCGTCATCGCGCAGCAACGGCACCAGTCCGTTTGGGTTCATCGCCAGATAGTCGGCGTCTTTATTCACCCCGAACGCCATGCCAGCCATGATTTGGTTGAACGGTAAATCCAGCTCCTCCAGCGTCCAGAGCACTTTCTTCACGTTAGTCGAATTGTTCCTGCCCCACAGCGTAATCATATTTACTCCCGATGAGATGTGAATCCGAGTCAGCTTTTCGCCATGGTGAGATAAACCTAACAATTACGCAACAGATGCTAAAAAAAACGCCGCAATCAAAGCGTATCTGAATGTTATTGCATAAACTTTAAAAACTTTACCTGGAACAGGTTTCTTTGAACGCTGTAGTGCGCTATTACTCATCGCTTCTTGCGACACGGTGATTGTGACGTGATTTTTAGAATGGACACTCGGGTGGCATTTATGACGCAAAAAACTTCTTCTCTGCGCAGCCTGGCGGCAGGCTCGGCGCTGCTTTTCCTTTTTGCCCCAACGCTCCATGCGGCGGAACAGACGGCGCCCGAAGCGCCGCCTGTCGATGCGCGCGCCTGGATCCTGATGGATTACGCCAGCGGGAAAGTGCTGGCGGAAGGTAACGCCGACGAAAAACTCGACCCGGCGAGCCTGACGAAAATTATGACCAGCTATGTTGTGGGCCAGGCGTTGAAAGCGGGCAAGATCAAGCTGGATGACATGGTCACCGTCGGCAAAGATGCCTGGGCGACGGGTAACCCGGCGCTGCGCGGCTCGTCCGTCATGTTCCTGAAGCCCGGCGATCAGGTCTCCGTTTCCGATCTGAATAAAGGGGTCATTATTCAGTCGGGAAATGATGCCTGTATTGCGCTGGCCGATTACGTCGCAGGCAGTCAGGACTCATTCATTGGGTTGATGAATGGCTACGCGCAAAAACTGGGTCTGACCAACACCACCTTTAAAACCGTTCACGGCCTGGATGCGCCCGGTCAGTTCAGTACCGCGCGCGATATGGCGCTGCTGGGCAAAGCGCTGATCCATGACGTGCCGGATGAGTACGCCATCCATAAAGAGAAAGAGTTTACCTTCAACAATATCCGCCAGCCTAACCGTAATCGTCTGCTCTGGAGCAGTAACGTTAACGTGGACGGCATGAAAACGGGGACGACCGCCGGGGCCGGATACAACCTGGTGGCTTCTGCGACGCAGGGCGACATGCGCCTGATCTCGGTGGTGCTGGGGACGAAAACCGACCGCATTCGTTTTAATGAATCCGAAAAACTGCTGACCTGGGGTTTCCGCTTCTTTGAAACCGTCACGCCGATTAAGCCGGACGCCACCTTCGTCAGCCAGCGCGTCTGGTTTGGGGATAAAAGCGAAGTGAACCTGGGGGCAGGTGAAGCGGGTTCTGTCACCATTCCACGCGGTCAGCTGAAAAACCTGAAAGCCAGCTATACCCTGACCGAGCCACAGCTGACCGCGCCGTTGAAAAAAGGCCAGGTGGTCGGGACGATAGATTTCCAGCTTAACGGCAAATCCATTGAGCAGCGTCCGCTGGTGGTGATGGAAGCGGTGGAAGAGGGCGGCTTCTTCAGCCGGATGTGGGACTTTGTGTTAATGAAGTTCCACGGCTGGTTTGGCAGCTGGTTCAGCTAGGTTTTTGCCGGGTGGCGCTGCGCTTACCCGGCCTTCGTTTGAGCCGTTGTAGGCCGGGTAAGGCGAAGCCGCCACCCGGCACAACCTCAATACATCAACTTCACCTGCTGCGCCTTTGCATACGACACCAGCTCGTCATCCGGGCGGCAATCACTGACGATGGCGTCAAAGCGCGACAGTTCCCCCATCCTTGCCGGACGAACCTTGCCAAATTTACTGTGATCAACCACCAGCACATGCTGCTGTGCGGCGTTGAGCGCCCACTGTTTCACCGGTAACTCTTCAAGATTAAAACAGGTTGCCCCCTGTTTCACATTCACACCCGCCGCAGAGTAAAAGGCGATATCCGGACATACATTGCTCAGCGTGTCCTGAATATTCAGCGGTTTGAAGATGGCGTTGCTGGCATGAAACTCGCCGCCGCACAAAATCACCCGGCACGCCGGTTTCTCCTGCAAGGCCAGGAAGGTGTTTAGCGAATAACAGACGGCGGTAAAGGGAACGGTGCTGTCGATGGCCTCGATGATCCACGGGGTTGTCGTACCGCAGTCAAAAAACAGCGTTTGATGCGGCTGCACCAGCGAGGCGGCGAGCCGCGCGGCTTTGCGCTTCTCTTCCACCAGGCGTGTTTTTTGATCGCTTAACAGATAATGGCTGGCGCTACGCGGCTCCAGAACAATATACCCGCCAAGCAGCACAACGGGGGCGCTGTCGCTGTTCAGATCGCGACGAATGGTCATTTCAGACACGCCAAGCAGGGTAGCGGCTTCCTTAAGATGCAGCTTATCGCTGCGCTTCAGCGCCTGAAGCAGCTGAGCAATGCGGTCATCGCGACGTGTTTCCATAGATCCTCGGGCTAAAAAAGTGAGCCCCCGCAGGGCGGGGGCTCAAGTGTAACCTGACGGACCGGGGTTAGTCACGTATCCAGCCTTTGCGGATCGGAAGGGCAAACAGAACGCGATAGGCCTGTGATAATCCACGATAAAGCGCCGGACCAAAGAGGCTCCACAGGATGGCTGCGCTGACGCAGCCCATCAGCCCCACCAGGAAACCGCCGACCATATCCAGCGGCCAGTGCACGCCCAGGTAGACGCGGGACCAGGCGATGGCGACCGCCACCCCCATCAGCACCATGCCAGACCACAGGCGATGCCAGAACAGGAAGGCCAGCGCAAAGGTGAAGATCACCGTGCCGTGATCGCTCGGGAACGAGTCATCCGGCGCATGGTGCAGGAAGTTGTAGCCGACGCGATCGACAAACGGACGATCGTGCGGGAAGGCGTGGCCCAGCACGTAGCTTGCCAGCACGCTCACGCCGATCGCCATCGCCATTTTGATCACCAGATGGCGCTGGGCGGTGACCTGTGTACGAGGTCCCCATAACCAGAGGATCACCGCCAGCGCCGGTACAATGCTGATCACATCTTTCGCAATGAAGGTGGCGAGATCGATCATCCATTTCGGTGATGCTGGCGTGGCGTTGAGCAGGTAAAACAGTTCGTAGTTCAGATTTTCTAACATAATCTCGTTACTCTTTAGCAAACCAGGTGGAAACCAGCCCGTAAACCAGCACCTGGGAAAACCAGACCCACCACCCGGCCCACAGGTTGTGAGAGAAAAAATGCGCGCCGCGCATGACCTGGCCGAATCCCATCAGCAGCCCCATAACAACGCCTAACGCGACAAAGGACCATGCCAGGCGCGGACGTTCACGCCAGAAGGCAAAAAACAACCCCATCACCATAAACCCGCTTGAGGCGTGGCCGCCGGGAAAGCAGCGTCCCGGTCCGCTGTCTGCCGGAACGGCGCTGAACAGGGGATACGAGACGGCTTTGCCGCCATACTCCACCAGATCCCACGGACAGCTGTGGTGGCTTATGCTTTTCAGCACCCCAACTACCAGCGCCCCCAGCCCCATCAGAAGCGCGGCCGTCACCAGCCGGGCATTGCGTTTGTAAGCGCCGTAAATCAGCGATGCGGCAGCCAGCGCAATGGTCACATATTTCGCCAGCCGATGGTTCAGCAGATCCAGCAGCGGGTTTTGCTGTAGCGGGAAATGGTGCGTCGCCGCGTCATACCAGAAGCCGGTTATCCATCGGTCAAGCGATTCATCGCGCGAAAGCCAGGTAAAAAGCAGCGCAAGGACGATCAGCCCGAAAAGCTGATAACCATAAAAGCGGGCAGACAAACGGTAAAGGCTTTTTGTCTTATTTGTCGGTAACTTAGATAATTCTGAAGGGCTGACGGCGTGTGTCATAGTTTCGGTCAATAACGTGAAATAGCACTATCATAGGGAGGGCAACTTAAGGAAACCTTAAACAACAACGATAAGTGCCTTATTTCTGTGTTTTCACGTGATTATGCTATCTCAGACAGCGGCAATTCATTACACTCATCGCGATTTTTTCATACTAAAGAGATTGCATGATAAACCGTTCTTCTTCCGGTAATCGTCTGGGTCGTCAGGCGTTACTTTTTCCTCTGTGTCTGGTGCTTTACGAATTCTCTACCTACATCGGCAACGACATGATCCAGCCAGGCATGCTGGCTGTGGTTGAGCAGTACAACGCAGGTATTGAGTGGGTACCTACATCCATGACCGCCTATCTGGCGGGCGGCATGTTTTTACAGTGGCTTTTAGGGCCGCTGTCGGATCGTATTGGCCGCCGCCCGGTGATGCTGACGGGCGTGGTGTGGTTTATCGTCACCTGTCTCGCCACGCTGCTGGCGCAGAACATTGAGCAATTCACGCTGCTGCGTTTCCTTCAGGGCGTGAGCCTGTGCTTTATTGGCGCCGTGGGCTACGCCGCTATTCAGGAGTCGTTTGAGGAGGCGGTATGTATCAAAATAACCGCGCTGATGGCGAACGTGGCGCTGATTGCGCCGCTTCTGGGGCCGCTGGTGGGAGCCGCATGGGTCCACGTTGCGCCGTGGGAAGGGATGTTCGTCCTCTTTGCCGCGCTTGCGGCCATCTCTTTCTTTGGGCTGCACCGTGCGATGCCGGAGACCGCCACCCGCCTGGGCGAAAAGCTCTCGCTTAAAGAGCTGGGGCGTGACTATAAGGCGGTGCTGCAAAACGGCCGTTTTGTCGCGGGCGCGCTGGCGACGGGCTTTGTCAGCCTGCCGCTGCTGGCGTGGATTGCCCAGTCGCCGGTCATTATCATCAGCGGCGAACAGCTTAGCAGCTATGAGTATGGCCTGTTACAGGTGCCGATTTTTGGCGCGCTGATTATCGGTAACCTGGTGCTGGCGCGTCTGACGTCGCGACGTACCGTGCGTTCGCTGATTATTATGGGTGGCTGGCCCATAGCGGCAGGGCTGATTATCGCGGCGGTGGCGACCGTAGTCTCGTCCCATGCGTACCTGTGGATGACGGCGGGGCTGAGCGTTTATGCGTTTGGTATTGGCGTGGCGAATGCCGGCCTGGTGCGCCTGACGCTGTTCGCCAGTGAAATGAGTAAAGGCACGGTGTCTGCCGCGATGGGGATGCTGCAAATGCTGATTTTCACCGTCGGTATTGAGGTGAGCAAGCATGCCTATGCTTTCGGCGGTAACGGACTGTTCAGCCTGTTTAACCTCGCCAACGGCGTACTGTGGATTGCCCTGATGGTGGTATTCCTGAAAGACAAACGCGTCGGAAACGCCCTGCAACCGTAATCCTTATTCCCTCTCCCGGTGGGAGAGGGTTAGGGTGAGGGCACCAGAGCGCACGGAATCAATTAAACGGCGCCTCCCCGTCCAGCACCCTATCAATTACGTCCAGCACCCCTTCGTCATTATTGTTCGGCGCTTCATAGCGGGCCACCGCCTTAATGTGCGGTCTGGCATTGGCCATCGCGAAGCCATACCCTGCCTGGCGCAACATCTCCACGTCGTTACCGCTGTCGCCAAAGGCCACCACTTCACTGTCCTCAATGCCCCAGCGCGCTTGCAGGATCCGCAGGCCGTTAGCTTTGTGTACGCCGGGGATAATCAGGTCGATACTACCGTGTCCCGTGGTCACCGGCACCATGATGTCGCCAAGCTTCTCATGCAGCAGCGCCTGAATGCGCGGAATTTCGTCGTCAGAGACGTTTAGCCCGAATTTGAAGAAAATATCGTTGAGGTTGTCAAAGCTGCTGACGCTTTCAAGGCGGTGATAGTATTTCGCAGCAATCTCTTTGAAGAGGTCGTTATACGTTTTCAGCGTGTAGGCGCTGTTTTTTCCGCAGGCAATTATCTCAATGCCGGGCACGTCGTTTAACAGGGTGGCGACGGTCAGAAAATGCTCTTTCGACAGTTCGCCGTTAAACACGTCTTCGCCCGCATCCACCACCCAGCCGCCGTTTTCGGCGACGAAGGCAATTTCATGGGCGATCTCCGGGAAAAATGAGATCAGCTGGTAGTACTGGTTTCCGCTGGCGACCACAAAACGGATGCCTTGCGCTTTCATGCGCGCGTACTGCGCCAGAAAACGCGCGCGGTTATAGGTTTTCGCATCGCTCAGGAAGGAGCCATCCATGTCGACTGCAATCAGTTTAACGCTCATATCCCTTCTCCATTGACGTTGTTTCTGCTTCCGGTTTTGCCACCGCTCGCGCCACCAGGGCGGCAATAATGACTAACCCTAATACCACCAGCATCGCGCTGCGTAACCCGTAGTGCTCACCGAGGAATCCAAGCAGCGGCGGGCCCACCAGGAAAGCGAGGTAGCCCGTGGTCGCCACGACGCTCACGCGCGTCGGCGCGTCGGGGCCGGTATCGCTGGCAGCGGAAATGGTCAGCGGGAAGCCAAGGGAGGCGCCCAGTCCCCACAGGATCACCGACACGCCGGCAATCCAGTCCACATCCACAAAGATAATCATCGCGATGCCCAGCCCACCCAGCAGGGCGCTGGCACGGACAACAGCCACGCGGCTGTAACGGTCGATAAACCAGCCCCCGGTAAAGCGTCCGACGGTCATGCCGAGCGTAAACCCGGCGTAAATCAGCGAGCCGGAGGTGGGGCTAAATCCGTGCCCGTCTACCATCAGCAACGGTAGCCAGTCGTTGGCGGATCCTTCAGCAAACGCCATCGCCAGTACCACCACGCCAATCAGCATCAGCTGGAAATCGCGATAGAAGGGCAACCCTTTTGCCGCAGACTTCTGTTCGTCCGAGGCATTTTGTCCTGTGCCTGCGGGAATAGCCCTGATGCCGGTGAGGATCGGGATAATGCAGACCAGCGCCGCGAGTAAAATGTGCACATTGGCCGCAATGCCCAGCGCCGTCAGCGCCATCCCCACGCCCGCGCCCGCCAGCGTGCCGAGGCTGTAAAAGCCATGCATCATCGGCAGCACCGTTTTGTTCATCGCCTTTTCAACGGCGGCCCCCTCGACGTTAATGGCCACTTCCGCCGCACCAAAGCTGCCGCCAAATACCATCAACCCAAGGGCAAACATCAGCGGCGAGGCGAACCACAGCGCCACGCTCAGACCGAGCATTCCCACCACGGCGCAGCACATGGTGGTGCGGATCACCGCGCGCGTGCCAAAGCGCTTCACCAGCCAGGCCGAGCAGAGGATGCCGCTCATCGAGCCAATCGACAGGCCAAACAGCACGATCCCCATCTCCGCCGTCGAAACGGATAGCGTATCGCGGATTGCCGGGGTGCGCGTTGCCCAGGAAGCCATCAGCAGCCCGGGGATGAAGAAGAACATAAACAGCGCCCACATGCGCAGATGCAGGGCTTTGCGAGGAGAAGTTAGCGTCATTGGGATCAGCACCAGAAGTACAACAATAGCGACAACACTAGCAACTTTGTGTACATTTGTACATAAACCGGATGAGGATTTTATGAGCAGACCACCGAACGACCCTAACCGCCGCGAGAAGATACTCCAGGCGACGCTGGACACCATTGCTGAGCACGGTATTCATGCCGTCACGCACCGCAAAATTGCCACCTGCGCAGGCGTGCCGCTGGGGTCGATGACCTACTATTTCGACGGGATGGAGTCGCTTCTGGAGGAGGCATTCACGTGGTTTACGCAGCAGATGTCTCAGCAGTACCGGGATTTCTTCGCGGGGGTTACGGGGCGCGAGAGGGCGTGCGAGGCGATTACCACGCTGATCCACAGTTCAGCCGTGACCACGCCACACAATATGGCGCTGATGTATCAGCTGTACGCGTTTATGCACCGCAGCGCCGCGCTGAAAACGGTGATGCAGGACTGGATGAAGATGAGCCAGGCTACGCTGGAGCAGTGGTTTGATCCGGCCACCGCCCGCGCGCTGGATGCGTTTATCGAGGGGATGACGCTGCATTTTGTGACCGATCGGTCGCCGTTAACTCGGGAGGAGATCCGGGTGATGGTGGGGCGGATTGCCCGTGAGCAGATGCCACGCGATTAGCAGAAGGGCACCATGATGTTACCGGCCCAGAACTTTTGCCTGGAGTCGATTCGACTACCCTACTTGCCGGGTGACGGCTTCGCCTTACACGGCCTACAATCCTGAATCTTAAATTTGTATTTCTTCAGGCAACAAAAAACCCATCAACCTTGAACCAAAACGGCGGGGTTGATGGGCTCCACAAATTGGGGACATCAAAGAAAAGCAGTGGCACTAGTTATGACTGCACCCTGCGTAAAAAGTTCTGCGCGTAACGAAAATTTTTTCAGCCACACGCAAACTTGAGATTTATCCAAGTCCTGGCCAGATAATGATGATCAGCGTACCCGCCAGCGTCAGCAGCACGTTGGCGATTGCGTACGTGCCTGCATAGCCCAGCGCCGGGATATTGCTGCGCGCGGTGTCGCTGATGATCTCCATCGCCGGTGCGCAGGTGCGCGCGCCCATCATCGCGCCGAAGAGCAGGGCGCGGTTCATGCGCAGCACGTAGGCGCCGAACAGGAAACAGATCACCACCGGTACCAGGCTGACGATAAGTCCGGAAACCAACATTTGCCAGCCGACCGCGCCCAGGCCGTTGCCAATGCCGCTCCCGGCGCTTAATCCGACACCCGCCATAAAGACCATCAGACCGAACTCTTTCACCATGTTCAGCGCCCCCTGAGGGATATAGCCGAAGGTGGGATGGTTCGCTCGCAGGAAGCCCAGCATGATCCCGGCGAACAGCAGACCGGCTGCGTTACCAATGCCGAAGCTAAAGTTGCTGAACTGGAAGGTTATCATCCCGATCATCAGGCCGACAATGAAGAAGGCGCAGAAGGCTAACAGGTCCGTCACCTGGCTGTGGATCGAGATAAAGCCGATACGGTCGGCAACGGTTTTAACCCGTCGGGCATCGCCGCTGACCTGCAACACATCGCCTTTATTGAGCACCACGTTATCGTCGATAGGCATTTCAATCTGGCTGCGGATCACGCGGTTGAGGAAACAGCCGTGGTCGGTCAGCTTCAGCTGTGCCAGACGGCGGCCCACGGCGTTGTGGTTTTTCACCACAATCTCTTCGGTGACGATACGCATGTCCAGCAGGTCGCGGTCAAACACCTCTTTCCCGTTGCGGAAGCTCGGATCGAGACGCGCGTGGGCGTCCGGGTAGCCAACAAGGGCGATGTCATCGCCCATCTGGAGCACCGCGTCACCGTCCGGGTTTGCCAGAATGCCGTTACGACGGATACGTTCGATGTAGCAGCCGGTCTGACGGTAGATCCCCAGCTCGCGCAGGTTTTTCCCGTCGGTCCAGGCAACCAGCTCCGGCCCGACGCGGTAGGCGCGGATCACCGGCAGGTAAACTTTACGTTTGGAGTCCGTGTCCAGGCCGCGCTCGCGGGCGATGGTCTGGGCGCTGGTCTGAAGATCCTGATGCTGAAGTTTTGGCAGATAGCGCGCGCCAACAATCAGGCTCACCAGACCAATCAGATAGGTCAGGGCATAGCCCAGACTCAGGTTGTCCAGCGCGGAGGAAAGCTGCGTGCCTGCCATGCCAGAATGACGAAGCGTATCCCCCGCGCCAACAAGCACCGGCGTGGAGGTCATCGAGCCTGCCAGCATACCGGCCGTTAAGCCGATGTCCCAGCCAAACAGTTTGCCCAGCCCTAACGCAATCAGCAGGGCGCTGCCGACCATCACCAGCGCCAGCATCAGGTAATTTTTGCCGTCTCGGAAGAAAATGGAAAAAAAGTTCGGACCGGCTTCCACGCCTACGCAAAAAATAAACAGCATGAAACCTAAGTTAAGCGCGTCCGTGTTAATACTGAAATGTTGTTGACCTAATAACAGGGAGACGACTAAAACGCCAATGGAATTACCAAGTTGAACTGAACCCAGGCGTAATTTACCCAGACAAAGGCCCAGCGCCAGTACCACAAATAATAACAGGATGTAATTCCCATTTAACAAGTCTGCGACGTTTATATTCACGGAGGCTAACTTCTTGTTTACCAGTAAGTTGTTGAATGAAAGGACTATTTGGGCTACTGTTTTCAGAGTCAGGGAATCACTTTGCATCTCCCTGCTTCCTGATAAATACCCTAAACACTAGCAGTCGGTTAGTTTAATCGTAATAGCTACCGACAGCCACCTATTATCGCACGACTTCTGTGCGTGCTTTGGCAAGGATTGCCGCATTGCTTTATCTGACTGGGCGTCCACCGGACGATTTTTGTATTTGATAGAGATAAGTCAGGAGGATAGTTTGAACTTTAAACGAAACTGGGCTGGCGTAATCAGCTGTTTTTTGCTGTTTACGGTCGTTTGCATGTCGCTCGCTTTTAACGTGAAAGGCGCCTTCAGAGCGTCCGGTCATCCCGAGCTGGGCCTGTTGTTCTTCATCCTGCCGGGGGTAGTCGCCGGTTTTCTCTCGCGTAAAGGCGAGGTGGTGATGCCGCTTATTGGGGCAATGCTTGCGGCCCCGATCTGCCTGCTTCTGATGCGCATGCTGTTTCTCTCGTCGAGAAGCGTCTGGCAGGAAGTGGCGTGGCTACTGAGTGGCGTTTTCTGGTGTGCGCTGGGCGCGCTCTGTTTCTTATTTACGCGCAGCCTGCTGCAACAGCGGAAGCACCGTAAATAAAAACGCCCTCAGGGTGAGGGCGTCTTCGCATTACTGAGCCGCAAACAGGCCCAGGTGTTCTTTGGCGTAGGCCTCAAAATCGGTGCAGCCGCCGATGTGTTTCTGATCGAGGAAGATCTGCGGCACGGTTTCAACCGGTTTACCCACGGTTTTTTCCAGATCGGCTTTAGTGATGCCTTCCGCGTGGATATCCACGTAACGGAAGTTGAAATCATCACGTTCTTCAGTCAGTTTCTCTGCCAGCTCTTTCGCGCGTACACAGTAAGGGCATCCTGGACGACCAAAAATTACTGCAAACATTTCTCTCTCCTCAAAAAACAAGCCTGACGGCGAATGGCGCCTATAGTGCACGATAACCTGCCGTCATGGAAAGAAGGTTTCACCTGTCACTTTGATACAGTCAGGCTATGTTTCGCCAATTACATCAGGTGGATCATTGCCTATACTGGCTGCCATACGTTTTACGCAACACAAAGAGAGACAAAATGACGCCAACCATTGACCTGCTTCGTTCCCACCGTTCCATTCGCCATTTCACCGATGAGCCGATTACCCAGGCGCAGCGGGAAGCGATCATCGACAGCGCAAGAGGCACCTCCAGCTCCAGCTTTTTGCAGTGCAGCTCCATTATCCGCATCACCGATCCGGCGATGCGTGAGCAGCTGGTAACGCTGACGGGCGGACAAAAGCACGTTGCCCAGGCGGCTGAGTTCTGGGTGTTCTGCGCCGATTTTAACCGTCATCTGCAAATCTGCCCCGAGGCCGAGCTGGGGCTGGCGGAACAGCTGCTGCTGGGCGTGGTGGATACGGCGCTGATGGCGCAAAACGCGTTCACGGCGGCGGAATCGCTGGGGCTTGGCGGCGTCTATATTGGCGGGCTGCGTAACAACATCGAAAGCGTGACGGAACTGCTGAAGCTGCCGAAACACGTGCTGCCGCTGTTTGGTCTGTGCCTCGGCTGGCCGGCAGATAACCCGGATCTGAAGCCGCGCATTCCTGCTGCGATGCTGGTGCATGAAAACCACTACCAGCCGGTCGACCAGGACGTTCTGCATCAATACGATGAAGAGCTGGCGAACTACTATCTGACGCGCGACAGCAACAACCGCCGCGACACCTGGAGCGACCATATTCGTCGCACCATCATCAAGGAGAACCGCCCGTTCATTCTTGATTACCTGCACAAACAGGGCTGGGCAACGCGGTAGTCCATTCCTCCTGCGCCTCGTGTATGATAGGCAGGCTTTTACCATGTCTTTAGAGAGGTGCAGGGTGAAAATTGCCATATTGTCCCGGGATGGAACGCTCTATTCATGTAAACGCCTGCGAGAAGCGGCGGCGAAACGCGGACATCAGATTGAGATCCTCGATCCGATGTCCTGCTATATGAACATCGACCCTGCGGCATCGTCGATTCATTACAAAGGCCGCAAACTCCCGCATTTTGATGCGGTAATTCCCCGCATTGGCTCCCAGATCACCTATTACGGTACGGCTGCGCTGCGCCAGTTTGAAATGCTGGGAAGCTATCCGCTCAACGAGTCCGTGGCGATCTCCCGCGCCCGCGATAAGCTGCGCTCGCTGCAACTGCTGGCGCGCCAGGGGATCGATCTGCCCGTCACCGGGATTGCCCACTCCCCGGACGACACCAGCGATTTAATCGACATGGTGGGCGGTGCGCCGCTGGTTATTAAGCTGGTGGAAGGTACGCAGGGTATTGGGGTGGTACTGGCGGAGACGCGTCAGGCGGCGGAAAGCGTGATCGACGCGTTTCGCGGTCTGAATGCCCATATTCTGGTGCAGGAGTATATTAAAGAGGCCAACGGGTGCGACATCCGCTGCTTTGTGGTGGGCGATGAGGTGGTGGCCGCCATAGAGCGGCAGGCAAAAGAGGGCGACTTCCGCTCTAACCTGCACCGCGGCGGTATCGCGCGGGTGGCCCTTATTAGCGAGCGCGAGCGCGAGATTGCGGTGAAAGCGGCGCAGACGCTGGGCCTGGACGTGGCGGGGGTCGATCTGCTGCGTGCCGGGCGCGGGCCGCTGGTGATGGAAGTCAACGCCTCGCCGGGGCTGGAAGGGGTGGAAAAAACCACAGGCGTCGATATTGCAGGTAAAATGATCGCATGGATTGAACGCCATGCGACGCCGGGATTTTGCCTGAAAACGGGCGGTTAAATGGATCGGCGCGCACTTTTTGCGTAATCTGGACAACGTTTTTATTTAAGAGGCTGCACAGCGATGGATTTACAGGTCGTACCTACACTGGATACGTTACGTCAATGGCTCGATGATGCCGGTATTACTTTCTTCGAATGCGACTCCTGCCAGGCGCTGCATCTGCCTCACATGCAAAATTTCGATGGCATTTTCGATGCCAAAATCGATCTGATTAACGACGTGATCCTGTTCTCGGCGCTGGCTGAAGTAAAGCCTTCTGCGCTGCTGGCGCTGGCGTCTGATCTGTCAGCGATCAACGCCAGTTCTTTGACGGTGAAAGCGTTTCTCGACATACAGGATGATAATCTGCCAAAGCTGGTGGTTTGCCAGTCTTTATTCTCCGGCGCGGGGCTCTCCTTCAAGCAGTTCGCCTGGTTTATGCGCCTGAGCGAAGAGCAAATTTCCATGGTAATGATGGAAGCCAACGCACATCACCTGCTGTATAGCGCGGAAGATGATGCCGAGAATAATGATGCATCTCCCAATTTTCTCCACTAAGCCTGTCTGACTTTTGCGCAGTCGCTGCCAGAGCGGCTGCATAACACCATTTTTTCTGCTGCTTTTAACCTTTCTTTAAAGAGTTTTTCACCTCCTCTCCGGCCGTTTCGGCTTATCACGTAGACATAATCTGCATAAAAAATTGATAAAAGGCGTTTTTTCGTCTGGGCTATAGCCGGAGACACGGGCTACAGTTATTCTTGCGGTGCTTAAAAAAGCGAGCGGAACCTGCCGGGAAGAGGGGGTATTTTATTTCGGGCAGAGCGACAAACTATGCATGATTATTGCATATCTTCAGGCTGCACAGTTTTGGTTCGTTTGTTAACGAACTTTCAGAAGGAATAACAATATGATCGCCTTGAATAAAAAATGGTTATCGGGTCTGGTTGCGGGTGCTCTGATGGCCGTCTCTGCCGGCACGCTCGCTGCGGAACAAAAAACGCTGCACGTCTATAACTGGTCTGACTATATTGCGCCGGACACCGTCGCGAATTTTGAAAAAGAGACCGGCATTAAGGTTGTCTACGACGTATTCGATTCCAACGAAGTGCTGGAAGGCAAACTGATGGCGGGCAGCACCGGTTTCGATCTGGTGGTGCCGTCGGCAAGCTTCCTGGAGCGTCAGCTGACCGCCGGTGTCTTCCAGCCGCTGGACAAGAGCAAATTACCGAACTGGAAGAACCTCGATCCGGACGTGCTGAAGCTGGTGGCGAAGCACGATCCGGAGAATAAATACGCGATGCCTTACCTGTGGGCGACAACCGGTATTGGCTATAACGTGGATAAAGTCAAAGCGGCGCTGGGCCCGGACGTCAAGCTGGACAGCTGGGACGTGGTGCTGAAGCCGGAAAACCTCGAGAAGCTGAAAAGCTGCGGCGTCTCTTTCCTCGATGCGCCGGAAGAGATTTTCGCCACCGTGCTTAACTATCTCGGCAAAGATCCTAACAGCAGCAAGGCCGACGACTACACCGGTCCGGCAACCGACCTGCTCCTGAAGCTGCGTCCGAATATTCGCTACTTCCACTCCTCTCAGTACATCAACGACCTGGCTAACGGGGATATCTGCGTGGCCATCGGCTGGGCGGGCGATGTCTGGCAGGCGGCGAACCGCGCGAAAGAGGCCAAAAACGGCGTAAATGTTTCCTACTTCATTCCGAAGGAGGGGGCGCTGGCGTTCTTCGACGTCTTCGCGATGCCGGCTGATGCGAAAAATAAAGAGGAAGCGTATCAATTCCTCAACTACCTGATGCGTCCGGAGGTGATTGCCCACATCAGCGACCATGTCTACTACGCCAACGGTAACAAGGCCTCCGTGCCGCTGGTGAGCGAAGAAATCCGCAATAATCCGGCGATCTATCCGCCAGCCGATGTGTTTGCCAAGCTCTTCACCCTGAAAGTGCAGGAACCGAAAATTGACCGTGTGCGTACCCGCGCGTGGACCAAGGTGAAAAGCGGTAAGTAACGGCGTTTGATATCGTTGCCCGGTGGCGCTGTCGCTTACCGGGCCGACAGATCCCGTAGGCCGGGCAAGCGTTAGCGCCGCCCGGCGATGCGCACCCTGACGGTGCGTTTGCACCAGTGTTGATCTATGCCGGAGAACACCCCGTGAATGACGCGATCCCCCGCCCGCAGGCGAAAGTCCGTAAAGCGCTGACCCCGCTTCTTGAAATTCGTAACCTCACCAAATCCTTCGACGGCCAGCATGCCGTGGACGATGTCAGCCTGACGATCTACAAAGGTGAAATTTTTGCTTTGCTCGGCGCATCGGGCTGCGGCAAATCCACACTGCTGCGTATGCTGGCAGGCTTTGAACAGCCTACCGCCGGGCAGATCGTGCTGGATGGGGTAGACCTCTCCAGCGTGCCGCCGTACCTGCGGCCCATAAACATGATGTTCCAGTCCTATGCCCTGTTCCCGCACATGACCGTTGAGCAGAACATCGCCTTCGGCCTGAAGCAGGACAAACTGCCGAAAGCCGAAATCACCGCGCGCGTGGCAGAGATGCTGAGCCTGGTGCATATGCAGGAGTTTGCGAAGCGTAAGCCGCATCAGCTTTCCGGCGGCCAGCGTCAGCGCGTGGCGCTGGCAAGAAGTCTGGCGAAGCGTCCAAAATTATTACTGCTCGACGAGCCGATGGGCGCGCTGGATAAAAAGCTGCGCGACCGGATGCAGCTGGAAGTGGTGGATATCCTCGAGCGCGTGGGGGTGACCTGCGTGATGGTGACCCACGATCAGGAAGAGGCGATGACCATGGCCGGGCGCATTGCGATCATGAATCGCGGTAAGTTCGTGCAGATCGGCGAGCCGGAAGAGATCTATGAACACCCGACAACCCGCTACAGCGCGGAGTTCATCGGCTCGGTAAACGTCTTCGAAGGGCTACTGAAGGAACGCCAGGAAGACGGTCTGGTGATTGAATCGCCGGGGCTGGTGCACCCGCTGAAGGTTGATTCTAATAACTCCGTGGTGGACAACGTGCCGGTTTACGTTGCCCTGCGCCCGGAAAAAATCATGCTTTGCGATGAGCCGCCCGCCGATGGCTATAACTTTGCCGTGGGCGAAGTGGTACACATTGCCTATCTCGGCGATCTGTCGATTTACCATGTGCGCCTGAAAAGCGGCCAGATGCTCAGCGCCCAGTTACAGAACGAACACCGGTATCGCAAGGGACAGCCAACCTGGGGCGACGAAGTGAGCCTCTGCTGGGATGCGGACAGTTGCGTAGTCCTGACGGTATAAGGAGCGGTCATGAGCACACTTGAACCTCCAGCCCGCGTCAAAAAACCGGGCGGTTTCGCGCTCTGGCTGGCGCGCATGCAGATGGCGCATGGCCGCAAGCTGGTCATCGCCATGCCCTATATCTGGCTGATCCTGCTGTTTCTGCTGCCGTTCCTGATCGTCTTTAAGATCAGCCTGGCGGAGATGGCGCGGGCGATCCCACCGTATATCGATCTGTGGGAGTGGGCCGACGGGCAGCTGACGCTGACCTTAAACCTCGGTAATTTTCTGCAACTGACCGACGATCCGCTCTATTTCGAAGCCTATTTGCAGTCGTTACAGGTTGCGGCTATTTCTACGATTTGCTGCTTGTTGATGGGCTACCCGCTGGCGTGGGCAGTGGCGCACAGCAAGCCGTCGACGCGAAATATTTTACTGCTGTTGGTCATTTTACCGTCGTGGACGTCGTTCCTGATCCGCGTGTACGCGTGGATGGGGATCCTGAAGAATAACGGCATACTGAATAACTTCCTGCTGTGGCTTGGGGTCATCGACCAGCCGCTGACGATCCTGCACACCAACCTTGCGGTGTATATCGGGATTGTCTATGCCTATCTGCCGTTTATGGTGCTGCCAATCTATACGGCGCTGACGCGAATCGATTACTCGCTGGTGGAAGCCTCGCTGGATCTCGGCGCACGCCCGTTGAAGACTTTCTTCAGCGTCATTGTGCCGCTCACCAAAGGCGGGATCATCGCCGGGTCGATGCTGGTGTTTATCCCGGCGGTCGGGGAGTTTGTGATCCCGGAACTGCTCGGCGGCCCGGACAGCATCATGATTGGCCGCGTGCTGTGGCAGGAGTTCTTCAATAACCGCGACTGGCCGGTGGCCTCGGCGGTGGCGATCGTCATGTTACTGCTGCTGATCGTGCCGATCATGTGGTTCCACAAACATCAGCAGAAACAGATGGGAGACCACGGATGAACAACTTACCGGTAGTACGCTCCCCGTGGCGAATTGCGATCCTGATTATCGGCTTTACCTTCCTGTATGCGCCAATGCTGATGCTGGTGATCTACTCGTTCAACAGCTCTAAGCTGGTCACCGTCTGGGCGGGCTGGTCCACGCGCTGGTACAGCGAGCTGTTCCACGATGATGCGATGATGAGCGCGGTGGGGCTGAGCCTGACCATTGCGGCGCTGGCGGCGACGATGGCCTGCGTGCTGGGCACTATCGCCGCGCTGGTGATGGTGCGCTTTGGCCGTTTCCGCGGGGCGAATGGTTTCGCGTTTATGATCACCGCCCCGCTGGTGATGCCGGACGTCATCACCGGCCTGTCGCTACTGCTGCTGTTTGTCGCGCTGGCGCACGCCATCGGCTGGCCAGCGGATCGCGGGATGCTCACCATCTGGCTGGCACATGTCACCTTCTGTACGGCGTATGTGGCGGTGGTGATCTCCTCGCGGCTGCGCGAGCTGGATCGCTCCATTGAAGAGGCGGCGATGGATCTCGGCGCAACGCCGCTGAAGGTCTTTTTCATCATCACGCTGCCGATGATTATGCCGGCGGTGATCTCCGGCTGGCTGCTGGCGTTCACGCTCTCGCTCGACGATCTGGTTATCGCCAGCTTTGTGTCGGGGCCGGGCGCGACGACGCTGCCGATGCTGGTCTTCTCCAGCGTGCGGATGGGGGTGAATCCGGAGATCAACGCCCTGGCCTCCATCATCCTTGGCGTGGTCGGAATTGTCGGATTTATCGCCTGGTATTTGATGGCGCGCGCGGAAAAACAGCGTGTGCGCGATATCCAGCGTGCAAGACGCGGCTGAAGGAATTACTATTTCCAGTGATGTGCCGCGTATGACGCGGCACTGTTTTTCAGGGAAGTAAAAACATTGGGATTCTTACAAAAAACACGTCATTCGCACGCTCGTCCGAACGTCCCTGCACTGGTGCAGGTGGCGGCGCTCGCCATTATTATGATCCGCTGCCTGGATGTGCTGATGATAATGAACACTCTGGGTCCGCGCGGAATGGGGGAATTTATTCACCGCAGCGCGCAGACGTGGAATCTGACGCTGGTGTTTCTCAGCAGCCTGATGCTGGTGTTTATTGAGATCTACTGTGCGTTCTCGCTGGTGAAAGGACGTAACTGGGCGCGCTGGGTGTATCTGCTTACGCAGATCACCGCCGCAGGCTACCTGTGGGCCGCCTCGCTGGGCTATGGCTATCCGGAGCTGTTCAGCATACCCGGTGAGTCGCGACGCGAGATTTTCCATTCACTGGTGATGCAAAAACTGCCGGATATGCTGGTGCTCTGCCTGCTTTATCTCCCGGCTTCCAGTCGGCGGTTCTTCCGCCTGCAATAATGTGTATAATCGCAGCCCTCGTGTTTCTTAAGGTTTTCATATGCAGTGCGCACTCTATGACGCCGGACGCTGCCGCTCCTGTCAGTGGATAGAACAGCCGGTCTCTCAACAACTCACCGCCAAAATGGCCGACCTGCAACAGCTGCTGACAGCACATGCGGTGGGCGAGTGGTGCGCACCCGTCAGTGGCCCGGAACAGGGCTTTCGCAATAAAGCCAAAATGGTGGTCAGCGGCAGCGTTGAAAAGCCGCTGCTGGGGATGCTGCACCGCGACGGCACCCCGGAAGATTTAACCGACTGCCCGCTGTATCCCGCCTCGTTTGAGCCGGTGTTTAGCGCGCTGAAACCGTTTATCGCCCGGGCGGGGTTAACGCCCTATAACGTTGCCCGCAGGCGCGGCGAGCTGAAATACCTTTTGCTGACCGAAAGCCAGATCGACGGCGGGATGATGCTGCGCTTTGTGCTGCGTTCGGAAAACAAGCTGGAGCAGCTGCGCGCGGCGCTTCCGGGGTTGCAGGAACAGCTTCCGCAGCTCAAGGTTATCACCGCGAATATTCAGCCGGTGCATATGGCGATCATGGAAGGGGAGAAAGAGATTTTCTTCACCGAACAGCATGCGCTGGCGGAGAGCTTTAACGGCGTGCCGCTGTGGATCCGTCCGCAAAGCTTCTTTCAGACTAACCCCACCGTCGCCAGCGCGCTGTACGCCACCGCGCGCGACTGGGTGCGTGCGTTACAGGTTCATCACATGTGGGATCTGTTCTGCGGCGTCGGCGGCTTTGGCCTGCACTGTGCCACGCCAGACATGCAGCTCACCGGAATTGAGATCTCCGCCGAAGCGATTGCCTGCGCGAAGCAGTCCGCCGCAGAGCTGGGGCTGACGAATCTGCACTTCCAGGCGCTAGACTCGACCCGGTTCGCCACCGGACAGGGCAACGTGCCGGAGCTGGTGCTGGTGAACCCGCCGCGCCGGGGTATCGGCCAGGCGCTCTGCGACTACCTGAGCCAGATGGCGCCGGAGTACATTGTCTACTCCAGCTGTAACGCGCAGACCATGGCGAAGGATATCGCCAGCCTGCCGGGCTACCGCATTGCGCGCGTTCAGCTTTTCGATATGTTCCCCCATACCGCCCATTATGAAGTGTTGACGTTGTTAACCAAAGCGCAGGCCGGGTAAGGCGAAGCCGTCACCCGGCATAAACCCCGCACAATGTTCAACAAAATGTGAACTCTTCCCCCGCTCGAAATCAGGTAAGCTTACGTCATAACAAATGATTGAAGGCTTACCCATGAAGCAGATCCTGCTGGTAGAAGACGACCACGATATCGCGGCACTCCTGCGTCTTAATCTGGAAGATGAAGGCTACGCCATTACCCACGAGCCCGACGGGGGCAACGCCTTACAGCGTCTTGAAACACAGCCGTGGGACGCGGTGATCCTCGATCTGATGCTGCCGAATGTCGATGGTCTGGAGATTTGCCGCCGTATCCGCCAGATGACCCGCTACCTGCCCATTATCATCATTAGCGCCCGCAGCAGTGAAACTGACCGTATTACTGGCCTGGAAACAGGGGCGGATGATTATCTGGCAAAACCTTTCTCGGTGCAGGAGCTGATTGCCCGCATTAAGGCGCTGTTTCGCCGTCAGCAGGCGATGGGCCAGGCGCAGACGGACGGCATTATTCAGGCGCACGGACTGACTATCGATCCGCTGGCGCGCACCGTGCGCCTTAACGGTCAACACGTCGATCTCACCCCGCGCGAATTTGAACTGCTCTATTTCTTTGCCCGCCATCCCGGGGAGATTTTTTCGCGGCTGGCGCTACTGGAGCAGGTGTGGGGGTATCAGCACGAAGGCTACGAACACACCGTCAATACCCACATTAACCGCCTGCGCATCAAAATAGAGAAAGATGCCGCCGAGCCGGAGATCGTTCGCACCGTCTGGGGCAAAGGCTACAAATTTGCGGAGCAGAATCATGATGCGTCGCTTTAGCCTGAGCCAGCGCCTGACGCTGCTGTTTACGGCGTTACTGCTGCTCTGCGCCACCGTCGCCTGTGCGGTGCAGCTCTACAGTAGCATGCAGTACGGCAATGCGATGGTGCAGCGGCTCTCCGGCGGGCTGGCGCAGCAGATTGTGCAGCGGGAAGCGATTCTGGATGCGCAGGGCAGGGTGGATCGCAGCGCCTTAAAACCGCTGTTCGACCGGCTGATGACCTTTAATCCGAGCGTCGAGCTGTATGTTGTCTCGCCAGATGGCGATATCCTGGCCGATGCCGCCCCGCCGGGGCACATTCAGCGGCAAAAAATTGACCTCGTGCCGATACAGAATTTCCTCAGCGGGACGGTGATGCCGGTGTTTGGCGACGATCCCCGAAGCCAGAATAAGAAAGTCTTCAGCGCCACCCCGCTGCGGCAGGACGGTGAGCTGAAGGGGTATCTGTACATTATTTTGCAGGGGGAGGAGTCCAACGCGCTGGCGGAGATGGCCTGGCACAAAGCGCTCTGGAGTACGGCGCTGTGGTCGATGCTGCTGGTGGCGCTGTTTGGTCTGCTGGCGGGGTTGCTGCTCTGGTACTGGGTGACGCGCCCGGTTAAACAGCTCACGCTGGACGTGGCCGGGCTGGAGCAGGACAGCATCAGCGCGATTAAGCAGCTGGCGGCCCAGCCGCTTGAGCCTGCCGGCCAGGATGAAGTGGCGATCCTGCGCAATACCTTTATCGAGCTGGCGCGCAAAATCACCTCTCAGTGGGATCGGCTGGCCGACAGCGACCGCCAGCGCCGGGAGTTTATCGCCAACATTTCGCACGACTTACGCACCCCGCTGACGTCGCTGCTGGGTTATCTGGAAACGCTGTCGCTGAAATCCGCAACGCTGTCGCCGCAGGAGCATCAGCAGTACCTCGCTACCGCGCTGCGTCAGGGGCAAAAGGTACGCCATCTGTCGCAGCAGCTGTTCGAGCTGGCGCGTCTTGAGCACGGCGGCATCAAGCCCCAGCGCGAGCGTTTTGCCATGGCTGAACTGATTTCCGACGTGGCGCAAAAGTTTGAACTCGCTGCCCGCACGCGTGAGTTAAATCTGCACATTGACGTCCCGGGTCCGCTGCCGCAGGTGTTGGCCGATGTTTCCATGATTGAACGGGTGGTGACGAATCTGCTGGATAATGCGATACGCCATACCCCAGCAGGTGGAGACATTCGTCTGGCGGTGTGGCAGGAGAACGACCGGTTACAGGTTGAAGTGGCCGACAGCGGAACGGGTGTTGATGCCGCATTACGGGACGATCTGTTCCAGCGTCCGTCAGCGTTAAATCCACAGGCCTCGCGGGAGCACCGGGGCGGGTTAGGGCTGTTAATCGTGAAAAGAATGCTGGAGCTGCACGGCGGGGGGATCAGGCTGATGGAGTCCGTGAGCGGGGCACGGTTCAGGTTCTTTGTGCCGCTTTAAGAAATTGCCGGGTGGCGGCTTCGCCTTACCCGGCCTACAGACCACCCCCGTAGGCCAGGTCACCCGGCAAAAAAGGTTATTGCGGGAACCACTGCTCGCTGATTTTCTGGTATGTGCCGTCAGCTTTGATCGCTTTCAGCGCGCCGTTCAGTTTCTCAAGCAGAGCCTTGTTATCCGGACGCACGGCAATACCGAGGCCAGTGCCGAAATACTGCGGATCGGTCACTTTCTCCGTCGCTGTACCCAGCTGCGGGTTGGTTTTCAGCCACTCATTCACGACCGCGGTGTCGCCAAATACGCCATCAATACGGCCATTTTTCAGGTCGATAATGGCGTTCTGGTAGCTGTCGTAGGCCACGGTTTTCACTTCAGGATGCTTGTCCTGGAGGTATTTCTGGTGTGTGGTGCCGTTCTCCATGCCGATGCGCTTGCCTTTCAGCTCGTCGAAAGATTTATAAGCCCCTTTCTTCGCAATCACCACCGCAGAGTTCGCGTAGTACGGGTCGGTGAACGCGACCTGCTTGCTGCGCTCTGGCGTGATGTCCATGCCGGAGATCACCGCGTCGTACTTTTTAAATTTCAGGGACGGGATCAGGCTGTCAAATGCGTGGTTAGTAAAGGTGCAGTCGGCCTGCATCTGCTTGCACAGCGCTTTCGCCAGGTCGATGTCGAAGCCGACGATCTGGTTGCTGGCATCCAGCGATTCAAACGGCGGATAGGTGGCAGAAACGCCGAAATTGATTTTATCGGCGGCGGATGCGCCAGCGGCGAAGGTTGCGAGTAATGCGGCCAGAACTAACTTTTTCATTGTAATGCTCCCGTCTGTCAATCTTGTCATTATGCGCCGTGTCTGCGGCATGGATGTACAATGCCACTCAATGAATTTATATGCAATAAATATGATTAAATATTATTTAATGCATAAAAAAAAGCGGGTAACCCATCAGGTTACCCGCACTACGAAAACAGCTTTATGCATTAAGTCGATTAATTTCTGCGCTCAAACGCCAGCGCCTTACGCTCGATAAGACGCATCATCAGGGTCAGCAGACCGTTGACCACCAGATAGACCAGACCCGCCGCACCGAACACCATCACGTCGTAGGTGCGTCCGTACAGCAGCTGTCCGTGGCCCATCACTTCCATCAGGGTGATGGTGTAGGCCAGAGAGGTACTTTTGAACACCAGCACGACTTCGTTGGAATAGGAAGAGAGGGCGCGCTTAAAGGCATAAGGCAGCAGGATCGCCAGCGTATCCTTCTTGCTCATGCCCAGCGCCCCGCAGGACTGCCACTGGCCTTCCGGGATCGCGCGAATGGCGCCGTAGAACAGCTGCGTGGTATAGGCCGCGCTGTTCAGGGAGAGGGCAATCAGGGCGCAGAGCCATGGCTCAGAGAGCAGATGCCAGATAACCGGATATTCCTGTAACGACGGGAACTGGCCCGGGCCGTAGTAAATCAGGAAGATCTGCACCAGCAGCGGCGTTCCGGTGAAGAGCGTAATGTAGCCACGTACAATCCACACCAGCACCGGCGTTTTCAGCGTCAGGACGATGGTGAAGATCAGCGCCAGGATCAGCGCCACGATGATAGACGCGACGGTCAGCGTCAGGCTGGTGTGCAGCCCTTTCATCAGTTCGGGTAAATAATCCAGCATCAGCCTGGTCTCCGTTCAAAACGCGTTGCGCGCAGATCAATACGCTTCAGAACGTACTGGCTCAGCAACGTGATCACCAGGTAGATAGCCGCCGCGACGATGTACCAGGTAAACGGCTCCTGCGTACGGGTGGCGATACTTTTTGTTTGCAACATCAAATCGTTCACGCTGATCAGGCTCACCAGCGCGGTATCTTTCAGCAGTACCAGCCACTGGTTACCCAGCCCTGGCAGGGCATGACGCCACATCTGCGGCATCACCAGGCGGAAGAAGATCGCCGCTTTCGACAGACCCAGCGCCTGGCCGGATTCCCATTGACCCTGCGGTACCGCTTTCAGCGCGCCGCGCAGCGTTTGTGACGCATAGGCCGAATAGAGCAGGGAGAGCGCAATCACGCCGCACAGGAACGGGCTGACGTCGAAGTTCTCAATCTGCATCTGCACCGGGATCTGCGCAAAGCCGAGATTAATCGTGAAGCCGTCCGACAGTGTTAACAGCAGCTGTGAGGAGCCGAAATAGATAAACAGGACCACCAGAATTTCCGGCAGTCCACGCAGCACAGTCACCAGCGCTGAACCGAGCCATGCGACAGGGTGCCACTTAACGGACTCCCACACCGCAAAGAACATCGCCAGTACGAGGCCGATAATCAGTGCACAAACGGCAAGGCCGACGGTCATCCCGGCGGTGCTTGCTAAAGGAAAAATTTCATTCATCAGGAGTTACTTCTGGAACCATTTTTTGTAGATGGTTTCGTAGGTGCCGTCTTTCTTCACTTTTTCCAGCGCAGCGTTGAATTTCTGCTGCAACTCGGTATTGCCCTGACGTACGGCAATACCCAGACCTGTACCGAAGTAGTCTTTATCGGTCACCTTGTCACCCACGGCGGCCAGCTTGTCGTTCGCTTTCAGCCATTCAGTCACAACAGCCGTGTCCCCGAACACCGCATCGATACGACCGTTTTGCAGGTCCAGCTTCGCATTCTGGTAGCTGTCATACGGCACGGTGGTGATTTCCGGATGCTTATCCATGATGAATTTCTGGTGCGTGGTGCCGTTCTGCACGCCGACTTTCTTGCCTTTCAGCAGGTCAACGGAGGCGTATTTACCTTTCTGACCGATGAACAGGGCCGAGTTGTCATAGTAAGGGGTGGTGAACAGAACCTGCTTTTCTCGCTCCGGAGTGATGTCCATTCCGGCCATTACGGCGTCGATACGGCGGAACTTCAGGCTTGGGATCAGGCTGTCGAACGCCTGGTTGCTGAAGGTACAGGTCGCGTCGATCTCTTTACACAGGGCGTTTGCCAGGTCCACGTCGAAGCCAACAATCTTGTTGTTCGCATCAATGGATTCAAACGGAGGGTAGGACGCTTCAGTGGCGAAACGGATGGTCTGGGCTGCGGTAGCGGAAAGGCTGACGCTAGCAAGCAGCGCGGCAATCAATACTTTTTTCATTATAATTTCCCTAACACATTAGTGTGATAAGTAGTTTTTGAAGGCATCGGTTTGCGGGTTAGTGAAGCAGCTCGCGTCACCCTGCTCAACGATATACCCGTTTTCCATATAAACCACGCGGCTGGCGGTTTTGCGCGCCACTTCCACCTCGTGGGTCACGATGACCTGGGTAATGTTGGTTTCCGCCAGCTCACGAATAATGCTCACGATCTGGGCGGTAATTTCCGGGTCCAGCGCCGCGGTTGGCTCGTCAAACAGCAGCACCGCCGGCTCCATCATCAGCGCACGGGCGATCGCCACACGCTGTTGCTGACCACCAGAGAGGTGTAAAGGATACCGGTCGCTGTACGGTTTCAGACGCAGACGTTCCAGCAGCTTTTCCGCACGCGCCATCGCCTGGTCTTTGCTTAAGCCAAGCACGCGGCACGGGGCTTCAATCAGGTTTTGCACCACCGTCAGATGCGGCCAGAGATTGTATTGCTGGAAAACCATGCCCACGTTTTGACGCAGTTCACGAATCGCTTTATCAGACGGGGTTTTCGCGAAGTCAAAATGGTTACCGGCGATGGCCAGCGTCCCCGAACGGGGCATTTCAAGCAGATTAAGAACTCGCAGAAGGGAGCTTTTTCCCGCGCCGCTTGGGCCGAGCAAAACCAGCGTTTCGCCCTCCGGGCAACTCAGCGTAATGTCGAACAGCGCCTGGTGTGCGCCGTAGAAGCAGTTAATGCCGTTTAGTTTAATACTCATCGGGGCAGTCTTTACTCATCCAGGCAATCTATAGCAATTGAGGCCGCAGATAGTACCGTTGACAGAATAGTTATGCAATATTTCTGCGTTAAAAGTTAAATATAACCCGTGTTTCCTCTTAAACATAGCACAAAATAGCGACGGGAAAGGGGGGCGAGTATAAATGTCGGCATTCCGCAGGAAATGCCGGACATTTTACGGGGTTAACGTTTATTGAACGGAGGCGTTAGCGGTTCTCGATCGACTGGCGAAGGGTGCCCGCCGGCGCATGAACGCTGCCGCCAATGTAGCGCACATCGTCTATTGCCCAGCACTGGCCTTCACGGATCATCAGCACCTCATCCTGCCAGGTTTGCGTTCCCTGGGTGAGCTTCACGCGCAGGGGAATATTGCGTGCGTCGGTATTCGGTATGGTGGACGCGCTGGCGACGTCGGCGCTGTCCGGCAGCGTGGCGCGGCTGGAGAAAGGATCGGATGACAGCAGGGCGTTGTGCTGCGGATCGCGCGAAGCGTCGGTGAGCAGTTTCGCCAGATTATCGCTCAGGTACGGGCGCAGGGCGGTCAGGTCATTACCGCGATGCTGAATACGGTAATCATAAAATTGTTGAGCCACGGCATCCGGGCCACCCTCAATACAAGGGCCGCTGCGGGTTCCGATATCCTTAAAGGCTGGCGTGACCGGCGTTGTGCAGGCGCTGAGCACCAGCGCGCATGGCACTAAAAGCGTTAAAGCAGAGTAGCGCATGTTGATTTCCTTATTTATTAACTATCCTTTCAATCATAGCGTAACGAACCGATAATGCTGTCGCTAACGCATTGAACGCTAAACAAGGAGAGAAAGTATGCAATTTTCAACAACGCCAACCCTGGAAGGTCAACCGATTGCCGAGTACTGCGGCGTGGTCACTGGTGAGGCGATTCTGGGCGCAAACATTTTCCGCGATTTCTTTGCCGGCATTCGGGATATCGTCGGGGGTCGCTCCGGCGCGTACGAGAAAGAGCTGCGTAAAGCGCGCGAGATTGCGTTTGAGGAGCTGGGCGAGCAGGCCAAAGCGCTGGGCGCGGATGCGGTGGTGGGCATTGATATCGACTACGAAACGGTCGGGAAAGATGCCAGCATGCTGATGGTGAGCGTAAGCGGCACGGCGGTGAAGACCCGTCGATGAAGCGTTCGCTCTCAACCCTCCTGCTGGCGATGTTGCTGGCAGGATGCGCCTCGGAAGAGGGCATTGTTGATAAAGGCGCTTACGAGCTGGATACGCGCCATCAGGCGCAGGCGGCCTACCCGCGTATAAAGGTGCTGGTTATTCACTACACCGCCGATGATTTCGACACCTCGCTTGCGACCCTGACCGATAAAAACGTCAGCTCTCACTATCTCATCCCCGCAAAGCCGCCAGCTCCGCAGGGCAAACCGCGTATCTGGCAGCTGGTCCCGGAGAGCGAACTGGCCTGGCATGCGGGCATCAGCTTCTGGCGTGGCACCAACCGCATAAATGATACCTCCGTCGGCATTGAGCTGGAAAACCGCGGCTGGCGGAAAACCGGTGACGTGAAAACCTTTACCCCCTTCGAACCGGGGCAAATTGCGGCGCTGATCCCGCTTGCCAGAGACATCATCGCCCGCTACGACATTAAACCGCAGAACGTGGTGGCACACTCGGATATCGCCCCGCAGCGTAAAGACGATCCTGGGCCACTGTTTCCTTGGCGCGAACTGGCGCAGCAGGGTATCGGAGCCTGGCCCGATCCGGGGCGCGTGAATTTTTATATCAACGGGCGACCGCATTATCAGCAGGTTGATACCGCAGCACTGCTCGATTTGCTGGCGCGCTACGGTTACGAGGTGCCAGAAAACAGTACGCCCGAACAGCAAAAACGCATCATCATGGTTTTCCAGATGCATTTCCGTCCGCAGTTATGGAGTGGCGTTGCAGATGTTGAAACCATGGCGATTGCTGAAGCACTTTTAGAGAAATACGGACAGGGGTAAACCTTCGGATTACCCCCGAATGAGTATATTTTAGCAAGTTTCTATCAGATTAATCTTAAGTACAAACTCATTTCATTTTTAGTTAATTGACTTAAAATTATCCGGATTTAAGATGGACATATAGCACGCTAAGTAATTTGGCGAATAAAAAATCTTCACACTTTTATTTTTATTCTTGACGTTTTCATCAGGAAAAATATTTATGGCTCGGTATGAATGCCGTTGCCATGCTTTTTAAAAATCACATCTTAAATCGGGTATAACCATGTTAAGCATCTATGGAAAAAAATTACGTCCGCAACATGAAATGGAAAAGATCATTTCTGCAACCTCAGGCGTTGAAGAAAGAACATTAAAAAAATGGCAGAAAATTTCCACTTCTGATTCCGGCTATATTCATATTATCGTCAGCGGTGAAGTCGAATTTCGACGTGAATCTGACGAACTGTGCATGTTCACCGTCACCGGGCAATGCATTTTCGGCCTGTCGTCAATGTATTACAGCGCCACCCATATGTACGGCCTTGTTCGGACGAATACGGTTGTTCGCTCGATCAAGAAAGAGGTCTTCGCCCAGCTGATGACCGAAAAAAATCTGTGGCCAGAACTGACCAAAGTCCTTTCCTGGTACATCTGCATGCTGAGCAAACGTGATGATGTTCTGGTTGCCCGCAGTGCGTATTCCGTTGTCCGCGAATTTTTATATGAGATTAACGACCTGATTGTTCAACAACAGCGTGATATTAACGTTTATGATTACATTCAGGAATACACTAACCTGGCACGTAGCACTATTATTAAAATCCTCTCCGATCTGAAAAAGGGTCAATATATTGTGGTGGAAAAAGGTCGACTGCTTAACCTTACCGCACTGCCTGAAAAATATTAATACCTGCTCCCGCCGTCTCCTTTTTCACTGAAAGGAGAACGGCTATTACCACTGTTTTTTACACTGGCTTGTGAATTATCCTGCGTTTCGTCAACCGGCGGCGCGGGAATTTTTCCTTGAGAATAATCCTGCTCCTGCTCTTTTAGCGCCTGCTTAAATAATTCCGTTAATGATGACTCTTCACTGCCCGTGCTGGCGGGAGCGTTATCGTGCTCATGCGCTTCGGTCCCGGGTAAGGTATCCCGCGAGGCGTCGTGTGGCACCGCGCCGTCGGGCGCCTGCTGCCAGTCGCCATCATCACTGTTGATCGGCAGATCCTGCATCGATGGAACATCAACTGGCACTGGCGCAGCTTTAGGCTGCGGATGCGGGAACGGTTTACTCACGTACACGTAATGCATATCCGAAAGCTGCGTTTCCGGTTTCGCAACGCTGGCGTTGACCGGTTCAGGCGCCGGGTGGTGCAGGTTCCAGTAGACGTGCATATACAGGCCGACAACCAGCATGACGCAAAGCCCGACCAGCCATAACGCTGTTTTGCCGAATACGTTTTTCAGGCTGGGGAGACGGTACGAAAACCAGACCGCTTCCCCGGTTGTATAGCTGTGCTGGGCCGCAAGACAGATGGTCGACATTAGGCTTTCTTCTCCTGCATTTTCGCGTCCGGGGTGGTGCGGGTGGCCTGAATCAGTACGCCCGGCGTGCTGTTGGTCACACGCATCAGCTGCATCAGCGTATCTTCGCCGGGGATGCCATCCACGTGCAGATGCATTTTTTGCTGGAACTCGCGGGTGCGTTTCATCATCTCTGTGGTCCAGATCCGGGCATGCGTTTCGGGCTGGCTCAGCGCCAGGCTTAATTGCTGATCCAGCCAGGCCATATCTTTGCTGTCGCTGGCCGCGCCGATCGCGTCTTTACCTTCCGGTGTCAGGCGGTGCAGCTGGGTGAAGTTGCCGGTCGCGTGCCGGTTAAACCAGCTGCGGCTCACCTGCCAGGTCCGGTTATTCATTAACAGGTCAATGGACGTGTCCCCGACCCTGGCGACCACCGCATAGTTAAGATGGCCGCTGGTTTTCAGTTCACTGACCCACGGATACCCTTCCTGCGCCAGCGTCTCCGGCGACGCGTTCCCCTGTTTACACATCAGGTTCACTTTGGCGGCGTTCTGGCACAGCGCATCTTCGGCCGAGGCGTCATACCCCCACATGAGATACAACTGATGCATCGCATCCGGCTGATTAACTATTTCGTGGTCGATAACCTGCACTACGGGCGCTTCGACTTTTAGCGATTGCTGTTTCCAGCTGACGGGCACCGGCAGCTGGATCGGCAGGCGTGCGCCGATCGATGAGGTCAAATACCAGCCGCAGGCGGCAAACAGCACGGACGCAAACAGCCCCACAGTCGCCAGGCGCTTACCGTGTTTTTGGGCGGGCAGGATCTCTCCCGCCGCCAGACGTAAATGACGTGGGCTGACCTGGGCCGCGCGTTCCGTCCAGGCGGCGAGCATTGACAGCTGCGCCAGCGCGTTCAGTTTGCTGATGTTGCCTTTGGTTAGCGTGTGCATTTTGCGCACGCGGGCAGGCGGCAACGGCGAGTTTTCGCAGCCGTGTTCTTCGCACTGGGCCTGAACATAGCTCAGGTATTCGCGGCAGGTCAGGGGGCGCAGGGCATGATGCGTATGCGTATATTCGCGCAGTTCAGGTTGCTTTAGCAGGATCTCCTGATCCGCAGTGCCCGTCAGTACCACGGCTAGCCGGAAGTTCAGCTCCTGGGCGCGCGTGAGCAGCGTTCCCAGGGCTTCCCGGCAGCTCTCCTTCATGGCTTCGGCATGGGCGATCGTCAGCACTCTGGATTTCGCTTTCCCCTCCTGCCACTGGCGCAGGACGGCATCCACTGCCTGCATGCGATCTTTAATCGCTTTCGTTCCCGGGTTGAGTTTGTACAGCAGGCTACTGGCACTCAGTTTGGGAAACGCGTTGATGGCAAGAACGGTATGGTTGCTGGCTTTAAGCGCGTCGATGAACTGACCCAGAAGCGGAGCGTCGTCGCAAAAAAGCCCGATAATTCCCGCCAGCTGGGTTTTCTCTTTCAGCAGGTTGAACACGTCCTGATGATAAGGCACCAGAAAATCACCGGATAAACGAGTGATTGTCCTGAATGGCGGATTGTTAAAATTAAAGTGGCTCTGATACATAACGACTTACCGTCTCTGATTAGGAATAGCAACAGCAGCAGAAAGTAAGGTAATGCCCCTGAGCGGTCAATTTGCAGACAGAGTAAAAATATCCAGCCGGCTGCGCCTAACATCTGGAATTTATACGGTCAATATTTTTCTTTATGAAAGTTGGTGGCGAAGTCAGTGGTCGCGTTTGCAGCAGCTTATTACTATTTTCCTCCATATTGGCGCAGTATGACGCTGCTTATTTTTGCTTTGCTATAGGCCGGATAAAAAATGAGGTTCTCATTTCTGTCACGGTGGATAACGCCTTGTATTATGTTTTTGCTGCTCATTTTTTGCGGCCAGCAAGGCTATCTCACCTTTAAAGATTATAAAAAAGTTACGAATAAGTTTGCTAATTCTGACCTACAGCCGCTGAAAAAACCGCGCGAAGACAAACCCTTCACGCTTTTTACGGCTGCCGTCCGTCAGGAGAACTTATCGGCTGCGGCAAAATCCCCGCTGGCGGCGGAGATTGAAGGCATTGTGCGCAGTGATGACGCCTGGCTCTCCTTCGCTGTCATCAAAACCCCGGGCGGCCAGCGAAGCTACCGCGAGGGTGAACCGCTCGCCGGGTTTAACGACGCATTTATTCAGGAAATAAACAAAGATAATGTGGTGGTTAATTATGAAGGTGCTACGCAGGTACTGGCGTTAAATAAACCGGACTATTTTAAGGGGGGCGTGGAGAGCGGCCCGGTTACAAAAACGACGAAAGATGCTGGCGCAGAGAGTGTGCATCTTGATGATTATCTGGTGTTAAAACCCATCATTGAAAAAGGCCGGCTGGAAGGCTACTGGATAAACCCAAGGAATGCCTCCGCCTTTTACACTCAGTCAGGTCTGGAAAAAGGCGATGTGGCGATTCAGGTTAACTCTGTCGATATGACCGATGAAGCAAAAGCGAAAAGCATTATTGCCAACTGGTCGAAAATGAAAGAAGCGGAGGTCATCGTACGACGTCACGCTCACCTTGAAAATATTCGGGTTAATGTTCTAAATAATTAATAAGTGTGCAGACATGAAAAAATTTCCCTGGGCATGCGTGGCGCTGACCGCATTGTCGTTATATTCCAGTTCGCTGCTTGCAGCTAACTTTAGCGCAAGTTTTAAAAATACTGATATTCGCGAGTTTATCGATACGGTAGGTCGCAATCTCAACAAAACTATTCTGGTCGATCCGTCCGTCCAGGGAACCGTCTCGGTCAGAACCTACAACGTGCTGACGGAGGATGAGTATTACCAGTTCTTCCTGAGCGTGCTGGATCTCTACGGCCTGTCGGTGATCCCGATGGACAACGGAATGGTCAAAGTGGTGCGCTCAAGCGTAGCGCGTACCGCCGGTGCGCCGCTGGCAGACAGCAAAAACCCGGGCAAAGGTGACGAGATTATCACCCGCGTGGTGCGCATGGAAAACGTACCCGTTCGCGAGCTGGCCCCGCTGCTGCGTCAGCTCAACGATGCCACCGGCATCGGGAATGTGGTCCACTTTGAGCCGTCCAACGTCCTGCTGTTAACCGGTAAAGCCTCGGTGGTGAACCGACTGGTGGATCTGGTTCAGCGCGTCGATAAAGACGGTATTCAGCGCCGCGAAATCATCCCGCTGCGCTTTGCCTCTGCCAAAGAGCTTTCGGATATGTTGAATAACCTCAACAACGAAGAGCAGAAAGGGCAGAACGCGCCGCAGCTGGCGACCAAGGTGGTGGCCGATGACGAAACCAATAGCCTGGTGATCAGCGGCTCGGAAGATGCGCGCGCGCGTACCCGTTCCCTTATCCATCAGCTGGATCGCGAGCAGAATAACGAGGGGAACACCCGCGTCTTCTACCTCAAATATGCCAGCGCCACCAAAGTGGTACCGGTGCTGACGGGGATTGGCGAGCAGCTGAAAGACAAGCCGGGCGCGGCCAAAGCGAAAACCGCGAGCGCCTCAACCGACCTGAATATTACCGCCGACGAGTCGACCAACTCCCTGGTGATCACCGCGCAGCCTAACGTGATGAACTCCCTGGAGAAGGTGATCGACAAGCTGGATATTCGCCGTCCGCAGGTGCTGGTGGAAGCGATCATTGCCGAAGTGCAGGACGGCAACGGCCTGGATCTTGGCGTGCAGTGGACCAGCAAGCACGGCGGCGTGCAGTTTGGCGCTACCGGCCTGCCAATCAGCCAGATTAAAAATGGCACCATGAAAGGGGCGAGCTTCACGGGCCTTGCGACCGGCTTCTTTAACGGTGATTTCGGTGCGCTGGTGACCGCGCTCTCCACCGACGGTAAAAACGACATCCTCTCCACGCCAAGCGTGGTCACGCTGGATAATAAAGAAGCGTCGTTCAACGTCGGTCAGGATGTGCCGGTGCTTTCCGGTTCGCAAACCACCAGCGGCGACAACGTCTTTAACTCGGTTGAGCGTAAAACCGTGGGGACCAAGCTGAAGATTGTGCCGCAAATCAACGATGGCGACATGATCCACCTGAAGATTGAGCAGGAAGTATCCAGCGTCGACAACAGCGCAACGGAAGATTCCAGCCTCGGCCCAACCTTCAACACGCGCACGATCAATAACGAAGTGATGGTCCACAGTGGCCAGACGGTGGTGCTCGGCGGCCTGATGGAAAATGTGACCAAACAGTCGGTCTCCAAAGTGCCGCTGCTCGGCGATATCCCGCTGGTCGGGCAGCTGTTCCGCTACACCTCGCAGGATACTTCCAAACGCAACCTGATGGTGTTTATTCATACCACCGTCCTGCGTGACGACGACAACTACAGCGCAGCCTCGAAAGAGAAATATGATCAGATCCGGGTGCGCCAGATGCAGCGCGTGGAAGAGAAAAAGCTCGGTATCGTTGAGCCGAGCGACAACGCCGTACTGCCAGCGTTTCCTGCCGCCAGCACTGCACCCGTGAAAACCCACGCGGCACGCAATCCGTTTAAAGAGTAAGGCGGAGGGGAAACGTGGACGAACTGACTAAAACCCTGTGTAGCAGCAACTACGCAAAAGAAAACGGCGTTCTGCTTTACAACAATGACGTCTATATCCGTGAGGACACCCCGGCGTTAGCGCTGCTGGAGGTGCGTCGGGTGCTGGGACGCGCGTTTGTCCCGGTTACCCTGGCGCCGGAAGCGTTTGACGAGATGCTGGCCAAAATCTGGCAGCAGAGCAGCGGCGTGTCGCAGCAGCTGGTGGACGATATGGACGCGGATATCGATCTGATGGCGTTAACCGAGGAGATCCCGGATAACGAAGATCTGCTCGATAACGATGAAAACTCGCCGGTGATCCGCCTGATCAACGCCATTCTCGGCGAGGCGGTGAAGGACGGCGCGTCGGATATTCATATCGAAACCTTCGAGCGCACCCTGAGCATACGCTTTCGCGTTGACGGCATGCTGCGCCCGGTGCTGCAACCGGCGCGTAAGCTCGCCCCGCTGCTGGTGTCGCGTATCAAGGTGATGTCGAAACTCGACATCGCCGAGAAACGCCTCCCGCAGGATGGTCGTATCTCCCTGCGCATCGGTCGCAAGGCCATCGACGTGCGCGTCTCGACCATTCCGTCCCAGTACGGCGAGCGCGTGGTGATGCGCCTGCTCGATAAAAGCAATCTCAAGCCCGACATCAACAAGCTGGGGCTGATTGATGAAGAACTGGAGAAGCTGAAAGGGCTGATCGACCGCCCGCACGGGATCATCCTCGTTACCGGCCCGACGGGTTCCGGTAAAAGTACCACGCTGTACGCCATTCTTTCGGCGCTGAACGGCCACGAACGCAACATTCTGACCGTGGAAGATCCGATTGAGTACGAGCTGGAAGGGGTGGGGCAGACGCAGGTTAACCCGCGCGTGGACATGACCTTTGCCCGCGGGCTGCGCGCCATTCTGCGTCAGGACCCGGACGTGGTGATGATCGGGGAAATTCGCGACGGTGAGACCGCCCAGATTGCGGTGCAGGCGTCGCTGACCGGTCACCTGGTGATGTCGACGCTGCACACCAACAGTGCCGCAGGGGCGATAACCCGTCTGCGGGATATGGGGCTGGAGTCCTTCTTAATCGGTTCATCGCTGCTCGGTGTCATTGCCCAGCGTCTGGTGCGTCGGCTGTGTACGCACTGCCGGACCACCAGTCCGCTGGACGCCAATGAAAAAGCGCTGTTCAGCTTTATGGCCGCGCCGCCAGACGCGATTTACCGCGCGGTGGGGTGCGAACACTGCCGTCAGAGCGGCTATCAGGGCCGCGCCGGTATCCATGAATTCCTGGTGGTGGACAGCGCCATGCGTCGCGCCATCCATGAAGATAAGGACGAAATGTCCCTCGAAACGCAGCTTTTTAAGCATGCCTACAGCCTGCGTGAAAACGGGCTGCTGAAGGTGATCGGCGGCGTGACGTCTCTGGAAGAGGTCATGCGCGTCACCGCCGAACGTGGGGGGGATGCGTAATGGCTTTCTACGCCTGGACGGCAACGGATGCCGCGGGGAAAACACAGCGCGGGACGTTACAGACCGAGGGGCAGAAGCAGGTTCGCCAGTGGCTTCGCGAGCAAAAGCTGATGCCCGTCAGCATCACCGAAACCCGCGAAACGGCGGCTGGCGGGAAAGCGAAAACCGGGGTGAAGCTCTCTACTCCGGTGCTGTCGATGTTTACCCGTCAGCTTTCGACGCTGGTCAACGCCGCGCTGCCGCTGGAGAGCGCGCTGAAAGCGATCTCGAAGCAGACGGAAGACAAAAAGCTGGCGGCGATGGTGGTGGAGATCCGCGAGAAGGTGGTGGAAGGCCACACCCTGTTCGATGCCTTCAGCCAGTTTCCGCGCACCTTCGACAAGCTTTACTGCACGCTGGTGATGGCCGGGGAGAAAACCGGTCACCTGGGCGACGTGCTGGAAAAGCTGGCGGAGTACAACGAGCAGCGCCAGAAGATGAAAAGCAAGCTGACGCAGGCAATGGTCTACCCGATAACCCTCACCGTGGTCGCCATCGCGGTCATCAGCATCCTGCTGGTGGCGGTGGTGCCGCAGGTGATCGAGCAGTTTACCCACATGAAGCAGCAGCTGCCGATCACCACCCGGACGCTGATTGCGGTAAGTGACTTCCTGCAAGCCTGGGGCATTTATATTGTGGGCATTCTGGGGGGCGGCTTTATCGGCTTCAAAACCTGGCTGAGGAATGCCAAAAACCGTTTTCGCTGGCACAGCTGGCTGGTGAACGGCTCGCCGATTAAAAAGCTGGTCTGCGCCATCAACAGCGCCCGCTATATCCGTACCCTGAGCATTTTGCAGGCCAGTAGCGTGCCGCTGCTGGAGGGAATGTATATCGCGATGGACGGTATTGAAAACCGCTATGCCCGGCAGGTGCTGGAGCAGGCCGCCGACACCGTGCGCCAGGGGGCGTCGCTGTATGCGGCGCTGGAACAGGCGAAATTATTCCCGCCCACCATGCTGTATATGATTGCCTCCGGTGAAGAGAGCGGGGAATTAGGTAATTTAATGGATCGCGCGGCGGAAAATCAGGAATCGGCCTTACAACATCGAATTACATTAACGCTGTCGGTCTTTGAACCGGCGCTGGTGGTATCCATGGCGACGATTGTTTTATTCATCGTGCTGTCAATATTACAACCGCTTCTGCAACTTAATAATATGGTAGGTTAAATCATGGCTTTAAAACGTAAAAACCTGGCTCGCCAGGCGGGCTTTACATTGCTCGAATTAATGGTGGTCATTGTTATTCTCGGCGTACTGGCGAGTATGGTGGTGCCAAATTTAATGGGCAATAAGGAAAAAGCCGATACGCAAAAAGCAACCAGCGATATTGTCGCGCTCGAAGGCTCGCTGGATATGTACAAGCTGGATAACCACCGCTACCCGACCACAGAGCAGGGTTTGCAGGCGCTGGTGACCAAACCTGAAATCGCGCCAATCCCGAACGGCTACCGCACGGACGGCTATATCCGTCGCCTGCCGCAGGACCCCTGGGGCAACGATTATCTTCTGGTGAGCCCGGGTGAACACGGCGCGGTGGACGTCTTCTCAACCGGTCCGGACGGCGAAGCCAATACCGCCGATGACATTACAAACTGGTCTCTGGATAAGAAAGAGAAATAATGAAAAATCAACGCGGCTTTACGTTGCTGGAAATTATTCTGGCGCTGGTGATATTTGCCAGTTGCGCCATGATGGTGGTTTCCACCATTCCTTCGCGCAGCGGCGCGGATATATTTGGCCAGCAACTCAAAGCGCTCGTTGATTATGGTTCAGACCGTGCGGTGATGGACGGAAATATTGTCGGGCTGGTGATCGCCACCGATAAATATCAGCTGGTGACGATCGCCGATAAAAAAGGCGAACGTCACTGGGTGCCATTATCTGCCGGACGTATTACCACCAAAGGTGATTTTCCGGAAGAGATGCACGTGTCGCTTTCGCCGCAGCGCCTGGCCGCGACGGTGGCGTCCGAGCCGCAGGTGATCTTTCTACCGGACGGTGAAATCAGCCGCTTTACGCTGACGCTGCAAAGTTACGACAAACAGCACCATTTCCGCGTGGTGTCGCACGGTGCGGCGCCGGTATCGGTAGAAAACGATGGCTAACGGCAACAAAAAGCAAAAGGGGATGACGCTGCTGGAGGTGATGGTCGCTCTGGTGATTTTCTCCACCGCCGCGCTGGCACTGATGAACTCGGTCTCCCTGAACGTGCGTTTTACCCATGGCCTGGCCGATACCTTGCAGGCCAGTTGGGTGGCGGAAAATCAGCTGGCGGAAGCACAGCTCACCCGAACCGACTTCCCGGATGCTGAACAGCAGGGGACGGAAATCATGGGCGGGCGCAGCTGGAACTGGCGTAAGCAGCGGGTGAAAACCGCCGACAACGTCTGGGCGAATACCCTACGCGTATATGCGGAAAGCGATGAGAGCCAGCCGGTTATTTCCCTGCGCATCATTCCGCCGGGAGAGAGCAAGTGAAGAAAACGCGACGCCAGCGCGGATTTACCCTGCTGGAGATCATGATTGCGCTGACTATCTTCGCGGTGATCAGCACCCTGGCCTGGCAAATTCTGGACGGCGCGATGCGTACCAGCTCGGCCACCGATGCCAGCGCCGCAAAGCTCAACCAGCTTCAGCGCGCCTGGAGTCTGATGGAGCGTGATTTTTTCCAGCTTCAGGCGCGCGCCCCGCGTAATGAGCCGGAGCTGTTTCGTCAGGAGGGCGATGCTCTTGAACTGACCACCCTGAATGGCGTGAGCGGAACGGTCCAGCTGGAGCGCGTGCGCTGGCGGCTGGAAGAGGGGCGTTTGTATCGCGACGTCTGGCCGGTCATTGACGGCCCGGCGGACGTTAAGCCTGACGAGGTGCCGATTGTCAGCGGCGTAAAATCATTGCAGTGGCGGTTTTATCGTCAGGGCTGGCTGACCGCCTGGCACGACGCCGCCCATCTGCCGGACGGCGTGGAGATTACGTTGACGATGGAAAACGGGGATACCTGGCGCTGGGTGTTCACTACACCGGGTGATATGCCGGAGGTGGCCGCTGCCCCTGCGCCAGCGCCTTCGCCGGAGACCAGACCATGAACCGAATCCGTCAACAACAGGGCGTCGCCCTGCTGGTGGTGCTGATTTTGCTGGTGATGATGTCGGCGCTGGCCGCCAAAATCAGCCAGCAGTTCTGCCGTAATTTGCAAAAAACGCATTATCAGGTAAGCCAGCAGCAGCTGCGCTGGGCGATGCAGACCCAGGAAAAAGTGGTGAAGGACCGGTTACAGACCGACGCCAGCGGCGAGAGCAAGCCGCTGGCCCTGGAGGGCGACTGGCATCAGCCGCTGGAGACGCAGGGTGAGGACTATACGGTCGTGAGCCAGGTGGAAGATGCGCAGGACTGCTTTAACGTCAATAACCTGTTGACCGCCGACATCGCACCCCAGGGGCAAAGCGCTCCCGCGGTGGCGGAAACACCGCGTAAAGCGCGGATTGTAGAACAACTTCTGACGGAAAGCGGCCTCAGCCCGGGCACGGCGGAGGCGGTCTATTTCCAGCTGGTGGATTATCTCGATGGTGACAGCACCACGGCGAAGGAGGGGGCCGAAAGCGATGCGTGGGCTGGCGTCGTGCCCGCGCGGCAACCGGCAAATCAGATGATGCGCAGCATCGCGGAAATCAAACTGCTGCCGGCGTTCCCTGTTACGGCGTATCCGAAGGTGAGCAAGCTGTTATGCGCGCTGCCGGACGCTGCCAGCAAGGTCGATGTCAACACCCTGCAACCGGAACAGGCCGCCGTGCTGGCGGCCATGTTCCCCGGAAAACTGACGCGGGATGACGCCGTTCGCCTGCTGGATGCGCGTCCGGAATCGGGCTGGGAAAATATGGAAGCGTTCAGCAAAGCGCTGGAGCAGGCCTTCCCGCAGTTAAAAGACGATCTCCCGCAGGTGGCGGATCAATTTTCTATAAACAGCCGGTACTTCCGCGTGAATTACACCGGCAATACCGATGAATTAACGCTTCGCGTGGTCAGCCAGCTTCAGGTGAATAACGAAGCCGGTGAGATCGTGACGTGGCAGCGTCGTTACCGAATGATTGAATAAGAAAAGCAGAACGTTATGAAACAGGTACTTTTTGTTCGTCCCGACAGCCGCGAGGGCGGGAAAATAATGTGGTGTGAGTCCGGCAGCGAGCGCGACGAGGTGGTCGACAGCCTGGAGATGCTGGCCGAACACCCCCTGGCTACGCGCGTTTGTCTCCTGTTGCCCGCCAGCGACATGATTTTCCGCCATTTTACGCTGCCGAAAAAGATGGCTTCTCAGGCGATGGCCTTCTCGTGGATGGCGGAAGAGACGCTGATTGGCGACGTGGACAACCTCCACTGGACGGTACTCCACAAAAAAGGCGCCGACGTCGACGCCGTGGCCATTGACGCCGACCGCCTGCGCGCGGCATTAACCCGCTGTCAGGAGGCCGGATTAAACGTGATTCAGGCCCTGCCTGATGCCTGGCTGCTGCCCGTGACGACAGGGGGCAGCACGCTGGTCGCACAGGATGATAGCTACTGGCTGCGTTTATCGCCCCATGTGGCGGGTGAAATGGAGGCAACCCTGTTGCCGCTGTTAATGCAGAAAGCCGGGGTCGGGGAAGTATGGTGTTACGGCGATGCGCCTGCGAAGGTGCACGTTGACGTGCAGCATGCCTGGCAGCATCCGTTGGCACTGATTCAGCCGCAGTGGCAAACCTGCCGCGTTAACCTGCTTCACGGTGAATTCAGCCTTAAGGCCGGTAATGGGCGGGCGGCGAAAAGTATGAAAGCCGCGATGGTGGCGGCGGGCGTGCTGTCTGTTGCTCTGCTGCTGGGGCCACGCATTGCAATGGCCTGGATGCTTGTGCAGCAGGAAAATCGGGTGCAGGAGGAGATCGTCCAGGTTTATCAGCACCATTTCCCCAGCATGCGCCAGCAGACCAATATCAAATATCACTTTGGTCAAAGCCTGAAAAAACAGAGCAAGGGATTCTTTCTTCAGCTTGATGAGCTGGAGAACGCCCGGCAGTCAGTTCCTGCGATGGAGATCGATCTGCTGGAGTACGATGCGCAGCAAAACACCCTGACGCTGAGCGTCAGCGCGCAAAACCAGCCCGCGTTGCAGGCGTTTGTTAACCAGACCAGTGAGAATTTTGATTTTACCTTACAGCCTGTTTCAACAACCGAACCGTATACCGCCATGATCGCAGGGAAACATAAATGAAAGAGCGAATCGCGCAGCTGAAGTCACGCTATCAGAATTACAGCACCCGGGAAAAAATTATTTTAAAAATATGTGCCGTTGCTATTGTGGGGGCAGCGGTGTATTACACAGGAGTGATCCCCCTGGATAATATGATTCAAAATAGTAAATCGACGCTTAAAAGACAAAAAGAGACCCTTAACTGGATGCGCAGTGAAATTGATAAAAATCATCTTCAGGTCCAGATAGTCAAAACGAATAATCCGCGTACGGTGGTCGAGAATAGCGCCCATGAAATTAACCTTTCACTGACGGATATGCGCCAGGAGGGGCAAACTTTATCGTTCGTGGTGAATCGGGTGAATGTTTATGAATTAAAAAGCTGGCTGCGCGAAATTAATCAGACCACCGGCGTGAGACTGCAAAAAATAAACCTCACGCCGGTGGACCACCTCAGCGACGTGAAAGCGCAGGTGCAGCTCACCTGGTCAAGAAACGCATGAATACCTTTTCGCTGATGCGGGACGCCTGCCCGGTAGGGTTCCCGATAATGAGTGCGATCCTGGGCGGCATTGTGGGCAGTTTTCTTGGCGTTGTCGCCGAGCGCGTACCGGGGATGGTGATGGATGAGGAGGGGAGTGGCAATCTGCTCTTTCCGGCCTCGCACTGTCCTGTGTGCCAGCACGCGCTTGCCGCGTGGGAAAACATCCCGCTGCTCAGCTGGCTGTTATTACGGGGGCGCTGCCACCAGTGCGGCAGCGCGATCCCGCTGCGACTCCTTTTGGTCGAACTGATCTCCGCCTTGTTTTTTGGCATCACGGCCTGGTGCATGCCGGACGTTCAGGCGCTGTTCTCTTTGTGGTTACTGGCGGCTTTTTTACTGCCGCTGGCCATGATCGACTGGCAGCACCAGCTGCTTCCGGACTGCCTGACCCAGCCGCTGCTGTGGGCGGGGTTAGTGCTCCATGCGTTTGACCACACGTTGCCGCTACGCGATGCGCTGTTCGGCGCGGTGGCGGGCTATCTGTCGCTCTGGCTGCTCTACTGGGCTTTTCGTCTGATCACGGGACGAGAAGGTCTGGGTTACGGGGATTTTAAGCTCCTGGCGGCGCTGGGCGCCTGGTGCGGCTGGCAGGCGTTGCCCTCCATTGAACTGGCGGCAGCGTTAAGCGGTATTGTCGGTTATTTCGCCGTAAATAATTTAAATAAAAATAACCTCACTATTTCTTTTGGTCCTTATCTCGCCTTTGCTGGAATAGGGGTGTTTATGAGCCAGCAATTTGCTTTCACATTTTAAATATACAGGTCAAGATTTTTTATAAATCTTTTTGATGGAGGAAGGGAAGGACGACCCTTTACGCTCAGTGTATCGTAAGAGATATAAGCTACAAGGAATTTCAGCTTGTATCTTTTAATGGAGGAATACAACGCAGCAACAATTTTTTGTTCACGGCTCTCACGTTGGTTAAATACGCATTACGCGAAACGCATCCATGATCTCACGGAAGACATGGGTTATTACGTTACGAATAAATTTATCAGGAAATAAAAATGAAATTTATGAAGCCAAAATATCTGGCGCTCTTTATTGCGGCGGCAACCAGCTCCGCATTTGCAGCAGCGCCAGGGGCACCGACGATCGGCTATGGCAATGACAAATTTGCCCTGGTGGAAGTGGATCAGGCTGCACAGGATTATAACAATCTTGTCAAAGTGCATAACGATGGCGTGGATGTAAAAGTTGAGTGGAACGTCTGGAGTGGTGATGCGCCAACTTCAGCGAAAGTTCTGCTGGACGGACAGACCGTATGGACCGGCGCAGCCGGCGCGACGGGCTCTGCAACATTTAAAGTGAAAAAAGGCGGGCGTTATCAGGAGCAGGTTGAAGTCTGTAACGCCAGTGGCTGTGCGAAAAGCGCCAGCAAGCTGATTATTGTGGCAGACACCGACGGTAGTCACCTGCTGCCGCTGAATACGTCTCTCAAAGAGAATAACAAAGCGTTTGCGAAGCATACCGATAAAGTGGTTGCGGCCTACTTCCCGGAGTGGGGCGTTTATGACCGTAACTTCCCGGTTGATAAGATCCCTGCGGCAAACCTCAACCACATTCTGTACGGCTTCATTCCAATCTGTGGTGGTGACGGGATCAACGACGGCCTGAAAACCATTGAAGGCGGCAACAGCTTCCGCGTGCTCCAGAACGACTGTAAGGGCCGACCTGACTATACCGTGGCGATCCACGACCCATGGGCTGCGCTGCAAAAACCACAGGCTGGCGTCTCCGGCTGGGACGACCCGTATAAAGGTAACTTTGGCCAGCTGATGGCGCTGAAAAAAGCGCATCCGGACCTGAAAGTGCTGCCATCTATCGGCGGCTGGACGCTCTCCGATCCCTTCTTCCACATGGGTGACCCGGCTATCCGCGCACGCTTTGTCTCTTCTGTGAAAGAGTTCCTCCAGACCTGGAAATTCTTTGACGGCGTGGATATCGACTGGGAATTCCCTGGCGGCGGCGGTGTGAGCGAAAACCTGGGCAATCCGCAGCAGGATAAAGCGACCTATACCGCGCTGATGCACGACCTGCGCACCATGCTGAACGAGCTGTCTGCACAGACGGGCCGTACCTATGAACTGACCAGCGCCATCGGTGCAGGCCGCGATAAGATCGAAGACGTGGATTACACTGCCGCTCAGCAGTACCTCGACCACATCTTCCTGATGAGCTATGACTTCTACGGCGGCTGGAGCAACACCGTTCTCGGCCACCAGGCGGCGCTGCGCGCGCCAGCATGGCGTCCGGACACTGACTACACCACTGAAAATGGCGTTAACGCGCTGCTTTCCCAGGGCGTACAACCAGGCAAGATCGTGGTGGGTGCGGGAATGTATGGCCGCGGCTGGACCGGCGTGCATGGCTACACCGGTAACAATCCATTCACCGGCACCGCTACAGGTATGGTGAAAGGGACCTGGGAACCCGGCGTGGTTGACTATCGTCAGATCGTTAACGAATACAAAGGCAAACCAGGCTGGGAATACGGCTACGACGCTGATGCGGAAGCCCCTTACGTCTTCAACAAAACTACCGGCGACCTGATCACGTATGAAGATGCGCGTTCAACTACGGCGAAAGGTAAGTATGTTCTGGCGAATAAACTGGGTGGCCTGTTCGCATGGTCTATCGACTCTGACACCGGTGACATCCTGAACGCGATGAACGAAAGCCTGCTGGGCGGCGACGCTACGCCGGTTGATCCGGAGGTCACCAACCACGCGCCAATCGCGTCCTCTGCCGATCAGAACGTGTCTGGCCCGGTAACCGTCACGCTCGATGGCTCTGCTTCAAGCGATCCTGATGGCGATGCGATTACCTACAAATGGACTTAGGTCTCTGGTCCGTCGGTCACCATCACCAACAGCACCAAAGCGAAAGCGACCTTTAACGTTGCCGCCGCGACGTCCGACCAGACCATGGTGTTCCGCCTGACGGTGACCGATGCAAAAGGCCTGAGCAACGCGATTGATGTCCAGGTGGTGAACAAGGCGCCGAAAGCTAACCAGGCACCGGTTTTAAACCCAATGGAAGCGATCACGCTTGAATCAGGTGAAACCTATGCGCTGCATGCCCAGGCCGCGGATCCAGACGGAGATGCGTTGACCTACGCCTGGAGTGTACCAGCAGATATGCACGCTACCGGGACTGACTCCGCGAACGTGAACATCACTGCGCCGGAAGTGAGCTCGACGTCTACCTACACCCTGAGCGTGGTGGTGAGCGACGGTAAGACCAGCGTGCAGTCTAACGTCCAGGTCACCGTGAATCCGAAAGCGGCGCCTGCACCTGTGCCAGATGACGAAGACACTAACCCGGCGGATGACGTTACCCCTCCGGCTGATGATGTGACTCCACCGTCTGACAAAGGGAGCTGCGATGCACCTGTGGATGCTAACGCCAGCAAATATGCGGCGTGGGAATCCAGCAAAATCTACAACGGTGGCGATACCGTAAGCTTCGACCATCTGGTGTGGAAAGCGAAGTACTGGACTCAGGGCAATCAGCCTGGCTTCGGTGTGGATGCATGGGAGCTGGTGAGCAACGTGAAGATGAACTGGCGTTCTGACCTGGTCTACAACGGCGGCGACACCACCACCTATGAAGGAAACGTTTACCGTGCGAAATGGTGGACCCGTGGTGATAATCCAGCCAACAGCGACGTATGGGTAAAAGAAGGCGCATCAACAGACTGCAAATAATCTAACCCATTAATGGCTCCCCCTTTTAGAGGGGGAGTGATTCAAAATTCATTTTACAGGATGTTGGTAAGGAGAAATAACCGAAACTGTCAGCAGGTAAAAATGAAAAAGTTGATTTTGTTGTTATTGATAATAAGCCAAAGCGCCCTGGCAAATTGTTGGGATAAAGCGGCGCATTATTATCATGTCGATCCTTATTTACTGTACGCGATAGCGAATGTGGAATCCGGTATGAATCCGTATGCGGTTGGGCAAAACCGCGATGGCACGCGGGATGTCGGGCTGATGCAAATCAACAGTTCGCATTTTACCGCGCTGGAAAGCAGAGGAATCGACGAATACCGGTTAATCACGGAGCCGTGTACCTCGATCATGGTCGGGGCTTCTATCCTTGCCGGGATGATCAGGGTGTATGGCTATAACTGGGAAGCCGTTGGCGCGTATAACGCCGGACTGAAAAAAGAAAATTATCCGCAGAGGATGAAATATGCCCATAAGGTCTGGGCCAAATATCAGCAACTGAAATTAGCAGCACGTTATTAACGTTTTTTATTTTTGAAGAATTCCTGAAGGTGTTCTTCGAAAAGTGAAAACAGCTGAATGTGGTTTATGTATTAACGGAGTAATACCTAAGCCGGGATTTTAACATTTAATTTTAAACGAACAGGAAAACTGAAATGAACAAAAGGACGTTACTGAGTGTACTCATTGCGGGAGCCTGCGTGGCGCCACTCATGGCTCAGGCTGCTAACCTGAAGGAGACCAGCAGTGAGCCGTACACCATCAAAGCCAGCGATCTGGCGAAGAAAGAGAAGGAACTGACGGACTTCCCGCTGATGGCTTCGGTTAAAGAGACCATCCAGACGCTGGATAACGCGCAGGTCGAACTGATTGAGCCAGGCCGGGCGGCGAACCCGGACAACGTTAAGCGCGTTGAAGGGATTGTGAAAGCCAGCGACTGGGAATATCTCTTCCCGCTGCGCGCGCAGGCCTATACCTACAGCAACTTCCTGAAAGCCGTGGGTAAATTCCCGGCGCTGTGTAAGACCTACAATGACGGTCGTGACAGCGACGCCATCTGCCGCAAAGAGCTGGCCACCATGTTTGCCCACTTTGCCCAGGAGACCGGCGGCCACGAAAGCTGGCGTCCGGAAGCCGAATGGCGTCAGGCGCTGGTCCACGTACGTGAAATGGGCTGGAGCGAAGGGCAGAAGGGCGGTTATAACGGCGAATGTAACCCGGACGTCTGGCAGGGGCAGACCTGGCCTTGCGGTAAAGATAAAGACGGCGATTTCCTGAGCTACTTCGGTCGTGGTGCGAAACAGTTGTCCTACAATTACAACTACGGTCCATTCTCTGAAGCGATGTACGGCGACGTGCGTACGCTGCTCGACAAACCTGAGCTGGTGGCGGACACCTGGCTGAACCTGGCGAGTGCGATCTTCTTCTTCGCCTATCCGCAGCCGCCAAAACCAAGCATGTTGCAGGTGATCGACGGTACATGGCAGCCGAACGATCACGATAAAGCCAACGGTCTGGTTCCGGGCTTTGGTGTGACCACCCAGATCATCAACGGCGGCGTTGAGTGCGGCGGCCCGACTGAAATTGCGCAGTCTCAAAACCGTATCAAGTACTACAAAGAGTTCGCGAACTACCTGAAAGTGCCTGTTCCGGCGAACGAAGTGTTGGGTTGCGCCAACATGAAGCAGTTCGACGAAGGTGGCGCAGGCGCCCTGAAGATTTACTGGGAACAGGACTGGGGATGGAGCGCGGATACTCCGGACGGCAAAACCTACTCTTGCCAGCTGGTGGGTTACCAGACCCCGTTCAGCGCATTTAAAGACGGTGACTACAGCAAGTGCGTGCAGCACTTCTTTAACGTGAAAATTGTTAACGACGAGGGTTCTTCCGAGACCCCGGACGAAACGCCGGTCACGCCAACACCGACGCCATCCGACGATGAAACGCCGGTTGTGGTGAACCACGCGCCGGTTGCGCAGATTGCCGGTCCGATCGGTGCAGTGGAAGCGGGTGCGCAGGTTTCTCTGAGCGCCGAAGGCTCTACCGATCCAGATGGTAACACGCTGACGTATACCTGGCGTTCCCAGGATGGTCAGACTGTTACCGGTCAGGACAAAGCGGTTGTGACCTTTACAGCGCCAGAGTCTGCGACGGCGCAGCAGTATGAAGTGAGCCTGACCGTCAGCGATGGCGAACTGAGCAGCACCACGTCTTACCTGCTGAACGTGAAAGCGAAAGCGGCAACGCCATCCGGAGAAGATACGTCTTACCCGGCATGGAGCGCGAACAGCAAGTACAACGCCGGTGATATCGTGAACAACCACGGTAAACTGTTCCAGTGCAAACCGTTCCCGTACAGCGGCTGGTGTAACAATGCGCCGACGTACTATGAACCTGGCGCAGGTCTGGCATGGGCTGAAGCCTGGACGGCATTATAAACAGCAAACGGCAACCCCCAGGGTTGCCGTTTTAGTGTCTGCTCTTTCCCCTCACCCTAACCCTCTCCCCAGGGGGGCGAGGAGACAGTACGGTGCAGTTGTAGGCCCGGTAAGGCGCAGCCGCCACCGGGCAAAAGGCTAACGATGAAGTTTCCCGTGATCCCGTAACCACGCCGCCGTACGCACTATCCCTTCATCCAGCGATACAATCGGTTTATATCCCAGCTCGTTCTCCGCCCGCGAAATATCCAGCGTAAAATCAAAGTTGAGCTTCGACACACCGTAATGCGTCAGCGCAGGCTCTTTCGCCGATTTACTGCCAAAGCGTTCCATGCTGCGGGCGATCATGTCCAGCATCGGGTAGGGAACGGAACGGATCCGGCAGTCGATCTTTAACTCGTCAATCAGCCTTTGCACAATGCTGCGCAAGGTACAGGGTTCGCCGTTGGTGATGTTGTACGCGCGGCCCGACACCAGCTTATCGCATTCCGGCTGGCTCGCCAGCCACATGGCGTGAACGGCATTTTCGTAATAGGTCATGTCCACCAGCGCATCGCCGCCGCGCGGTAACAGCACGCTGCCGTAGTGGTGCATCATCTGGGCCAGTCGCGGGATAAAGACTTTGTCGTGCGGCCCAAACAGGCTCTGCGGACGCAGCACGGTAAAGCGGGTGTGCGGGTTTGACTGGGCCAGCAGGTCGATCACCTCTTCGCCCGCCGCTTTACTGCGGGCAAACTCACAGGCGAAGCGCGCCGGGCGGAAATCTTCCTGAATATCACGATGGTGGTGATAGTCGAAATAGAGCGACGGGGAGGAGATATGAATAAAGTTACGCACGCCCCAGGCGACGGCCCATTCGCCCAGACGACGCGTGGCGCGCACGTTGGCGAGATCAAAGGCTTCCTGGGTACCCCACGGAGAGGTAAAACTGGAGCAGTGCCACAGCGTATCGATACCGGCGAGCATCACCTTGGCCTGAGAGGAGACCAGCTCCGTCAGATCGGCATGGACAAATTCAGCGCCCATTTTTTGCAGGAGCTTACCCATCGCCTCGTTGCGACCGGTGGCCCTCACGCTGATGCCTTTGTTGCGCAGAAACTCGACCGCATTTCGGCCTAAGCCGCTGGTCGCCCCGGTAACCAGTACCTTCATAACAATCCACTGTGTTGAAAAGAATTTCGTGCGCATTCTTTCGTGAATTACGATGTGTTGCAATGGGAAAGGTGAAAGATTAAGAGTTTTATTTAGTTATTTTCCCGCTTTTCTTCTGCCAGTTGCGCAATCCGTTTCGCCATTCCGCGGAAGATAAACAGGTGTGCCGGGATCATCAGCAACCAGTAAAACAGACCCGGCATTCCGTGCGGATGCCACCATGCCCGAACGTCCAGTTCACGATGGTCGCCGTTGTCCTTGAGGGTGAAGCAGAGCCGCCCCAGCCCCGGCGCCTTCATGCCAAACAGCAGCGCCAGCTGTTTTTCCGGCTCAACAATAATCACTTTCCAGCTGTCGACGGTATCGCCCACCTTCAGCCAGGGATGGGCAGGGCGGCCTTTTGCCAGCCGGTGACCGACCAGCAGATCCAGCGCGCCGCGCGTTTGCCACAGAATATTGCCGAAGAAATAGCGCTCTTTGCCGCCGATCTGGTTCACAACTTCCCACAGCGCTGCCAGGCTGGCCGTGGTTTTTACCGTACAGCCCGCCTGTTTCGGATAATAGCCGTACTCGGGCCGCCAGCGGGCAAACGCCTGCGCGTCATAACCCCAGTCGCTGGAGTTCACCAGCTTCTCTTCCTCTTTCAGCGTGTTGCGCACCGCGTCGTCAAAGCGGATGAGTTCCTGGGGAATTAAGGCGCGCAGCGCGCGATCGTCCGCCAGCAGATCGTGCTTCAACCCCTGGATAAGCGCTTTGGCGGTCGTCGGCGGCACGGAGGTGATCACATTCAAAAACCACACCGATATCCAGCGGGTCGGGAAGGGGATGGGGATCAGCCAGCGGTGGCGGCCACTCACCCGCATAAAATGTTCGAACTGCGCCTGATAGCTCAGCACTTCCGGACCTGCCGCCTCCAGCACGCGATGCTGCTCCGCCGGGTGAGCCAGCAATGCCACCAGATAATGGAGTAAATTCTCCAGCGCAATGGGCGTGGTGCGCGAGCGTACCCAGCGCGGCGGCGTCAGCACAGGCAGGTTGTAGACCATATCGCGCATCACTTCGAACGCGGCGGAACCCGCGCCGACGATGATCCCTGCCCGCAGTTCGGTAACGGGGATACGGGCGCTCCGCAGCATTTCTGCCGTCAGCTGTCGGGCGCGCAGATGGTCTGACTGCTCGTGCTCAGGCGCCTGGAGCGAGCTTAAAAAAATCACCTGCTTCACCGGCGTTTGCAGCAGCGCATCACGAACGTTCATCGCCACCTGACGCTCGTGGGCGATAAAATCGCCGCCTTCGCCCATGCTGTGGACAAGGTAGTAAAGCGTATCGACCCCTTCCAGCAGCGCAGGAAGCGCTTTCGGCCAGCTAAGGTCAACGTTGTGACACGTCACGCCAGGCAAATGTAGCTTTTGCAGACGTTCCGTGTTGCGTGCCGCTGCCAGCACCTGGTGCCCCTGCTGGCTTAACGCAGTGGTCAGATGCTGACCGATATACCCGCTGGCGCCGAGCACCAGAATACGTTGCGGCACGGTATGCTCCTTAACGCTGTAAAAACGCCTGCCAGTGTTTCACCACCTCGGTCAGCTGCTCGCGGTTAACGTCAAGGTGCATCACCAGCCGTACGACCGGGGAGGCGTTAATCAGCACGCCTCGGGCTTTCATAAAGTCGCCCAGCGCGGCAGCATGCTCATCGCCGACGCGGACAAACAGCATGTTAGTGTCGTGACGCATGACATCAGCGCCGATTTCACGCAGCTGCGCTGCCATCCACGCCGCATTGTCGTGATCGTCTTTCAGGCGTGACACGTTATTTTTCAGGGCGTACAGTCCGGCAGCCGCCAGAATACCCGCCTGACGCATCCCGCCGCCGGTCATTTTGCGCCAGCGGTTGGCGCGCCTGATGTAGTCCGCGCTGCCAACCAGCAGAGAACCTACCGGCGTACCCAGCCCTTTAGAGAGGCAAATGGTGAACGAGTCGCAATATTGGGTGATCGCTTTCAGCTCGCAGCCGTACTCCACCACGGCGTTGAAGATACGTGCGCCGTCAACGTGCAGGCCGAGCTTACGCTCGCGGGTAAAGTCCCATGCCGCTTTCAGGTATTCGCGCGGCAGGACTTTACCGTTATGGGTGTTTTCGAGGCTCAGCAGTTTAGTGCGGGCGAAGTGAATATCGTCGGCTTTGATTTTGGCCGCGACTTTGTCCAGCGGCAGCGTACCGTCCGGCGCGGCATCGATCGGCTGCGGCTGGATGCTGCCAAGCACCGCCGCACCGCCGGCTTCGTACAGGTAGTTATGCGCCCCCTGGCCGACGATATACTCTTCGCCGCGCTCGCAGTGGCTGAGCAGCGCCACCAGGTTAGCCTGCGTGCCGGTGGGCAGGAACAGGGCAGCCTCTTTACCGCTCAGCTCTGCCGCATAGCGCTGGAGTTCGTTGACCGTCGGGTCATCGCCGTAGACGTCGTCCCCGACCGGGGCGGCCATCATCTCTTCGAGCATGGCGCGGCCCGGACGGGTAACGGTATCACTACGTAAATCAATCATTTCACATCCCTTTAATTTAAGAGGTCTTGTGAAATGTTTTACCTGAGCCAGTTGGTTTTTGCCAGTTCGATCACTTCGTCACCGCGCCCGCTGATGATGGCGCGCAGCATGTAGAGGCTAAAACCTTTGGCCTGTTCCAGCTTGATTTGAGGCGGGATCGCCAGCTCTTCTTTGGCGACCACCACATCCACCAGCACCGGGCCGTCGATGGCGAAGGCGCGTTGCAGGGCGTCGTCCACCTCTGAGGCTTTCTCCACCCTAATACCGGTGATACCGCAGGCTTCGGCGATGCGGGCGAAGTTGGTGTCGTGCAGTTCGGTGCCGTCCGTGAGGTAGCCTCCGGCCTTCATCTCCATCGCCACGAAGCCCAGAACGCTGTTGTTAAAGACCACGATTTTGAGCGGAAGCTTCATCTGCGCCACCGACAGGAAATCCCCCATCAGCATACTGAACCCGCCGTCGCCGCACATCGCCACCACCTGACGTTCCGGTGCCGTCGCCTTTGCACCCAGCGCCTGCGGCATGGCGTTGGCCATTGAGCCATGGTTGAACGACCCAAGCAGGCGACGTTTGCCGTTCATTTTCAGATAGCGCGCGGCCCAGACGGTGGGCGTTCCTACGTCGCAGGTGAAGATGGCATCGTCGTCGGCGAAGTGGCTGATCTGCTGCGCCAGATACTGCGGGTGGATCGCTTTTTCGCTCGGTTTGGCGAGATCGTCCAGCCCCTTGCGCGCATCGCGATAATCGCTCAGGGCTTTATCGAGGAATTTGCGGTCCGTTTTTTCTTCCAGCAGCGGCAGCAGGGCGGCGAGGGTGGATTTGATATCGCCGATAAGCGCCATATCCACCTTGCTGTGCGCGCCGATGCTGCCGGGATTAATGTCGATCTGGATAATTTTGGCATCCGTCGGGTAGAACGCGCGGTACGGGAACTGGGTGCCGAGCAGGATCAGCGTGTCGGCGTTCATCATGGTGTGGAAGCCGCTGGAAAAACCGATCAGCCCGGTCATGCCGACATCGTACGGGTTATCGTATTCAACGTGCTCTTTCCCGCGCAGGGCGTGCACAACTGGCGCCTTCAGCTTACCGGCAAATTCCACCAGCTCTTTATGCGCGCCGGCGCAGCCGCTGCCGCACATCAGGGCGATATTGCTGGAGTATCGCAGCAGCTGTGCCAGCTTTTTCAGCTCTTCTTCGGCAGGGGTAATGGTTGGCTGGGGCGCAGAGTACCAGTGGGTGGTGGCGGTTTCAGGTGCGGCCTTCAGCGCCACGTCCCCCGGCAGCACAACCACCGAAACCCCGCGATTCAGGATCGCCTTACGCATGGCTATTGCCAGCACCTGTGGGATCTGCTCCGGCGATGAGACCAGCTCGCAATAGTGGCTGCATTCACGGAACAGCTCCTGCGGATGCGTCTCCTGAAAATAGCCGCTACCGATTTCAGATGACGGAATGTGAGCCGCAATCGCCAGCACCGGAACATGGTTGCGGTGACAGTCGAACAGACCGTTGATGAGGTGCAGGTTTCCCGGTCCGCAGGAACCTGCACAGACGGCGAGTTCACCCGTAAGCTGCGCTTCGGCACCGGCGGCAAAGGCGGCGACTTCTTCATGGCGGGTGGGCATCCACTCAATAGTTTTCATCTTGTTAAGGCTATCGCTGAGTCCGTTCAGAGAATCGCCAGTGACGCCCCAGATACGCTTTACGCCAGCCTGCTCAAGGGTTTTCGCTATGTATGCAGCCACAGTTTGTTTCATGGTTGTCCGTCTCCTTTTTGTGATATCGCTTACAAGCTTAGAAGAAAGTCGCTGTATTGCCTGCTCAGTATTCCTTAAGTACAGGTGGTTTTTCTGCGCGACGCGCCTGGCAAAGTCAAAAAATAACGGGCTGCCGTACAGGCAGTAGGCACAATGTAGGCCGGGTAAACGTAGTGCCACCCGGCAAAAAGCCCGGTGGCGCTGACGCTTACCGGGCCTACAGGTGAACCACGACAGATTATGCGAGGACAAGATCGCCCTGCGGATGGCACGAACATGCCAGCACATAGCCCTCCGCGATTTCCGCGTCGGTCAGCGTCATGGTGCTGGTGACCGTGTACTCACCGGAAACCACTTTGGTCTTACAGCAACCGCACACCCCGGCGCGACAGGCCGCTGCCACCGGTACGTTGTTGCTTTCCAGCGCTTCAAGCAGCGTGGTGCCCACGCGGCCAAAGAAGGTCTGCGCCGGTTGCAGCTTCGTGAACTTCATCCCGCTGGTCGCCGCTTCCGCTACAGGCGTGAAGAACTGCTCTTTGAAGAAGCGGGTCACGCCGAGCGCTTTCACTTCTTTCTCCACGATCTCCATGTACGGCGCCGGGCCGCAGGTCATCACGATGCGGTTCGCAATATCCGGCACGCTTTGCAGCAGCTCGCGGCTCAGGCGCCCCGCGACAAAACCGTGCGTCGCGTTGTGCTCGGCCACCAGCGTCACCGGATAGTTGCGCCATTCTTCGGCAAAAATCACATCTTCCGGGGAACGAACGCTGAAAATCACCTGCACGTCGGCCTGAGGTCGGTATTTCGCCAGCCAGCGACGCATCGACATAATCGGCGTCACGCCACAACCCGCCGCCAGCAGCAGGAATTTATCTTCCGTCTTGTCGTCACAGGTAAACTCGCCCTGCGCGTCAGACAGCCAGATGTAATCCCCGCGCTTCACGTCCCGGGTCAGCCACTCGGATCCTGCGCCGTCATCAATACGACGAACGGTGAGCGTAATGTACTCGCTCACGCCCGGCGTGGAGGAGATCGTGTAGGCGCGCAGAGTATCCGCCGAATTACGCACGCTCACCAGCGCATACTGGCCCGCGCGGTACGGATAATAGTCATGGCACAGCAGCGACAGCGTCCACACATCCGGCGTCTCCTGATGGATGTGATGAACCTGCATCCGCCACGGACATTGTGAGGTTGGCATGGTCATGAGTTACTCCTTACGCGCTCAGCAGTTGCTTCATATCATCTTCAACGTTGGTCACAGAACGCAGACCAAATTTCTCGTTCAGGATGGCCAGCAGGTCCGGCGTCAGGAAGCCTGGCGCGGTCGGCCCGGTGACGATGTTGGTCACGCCGAGAGAGAGCAGGGTCAACAGGATAACGATCGCTTTCTGCTCGAACCAGGAGAGCACCAGCGACAGCGGCAGATCGTTCACGCCGCAGCCCAGTTTCTCTGCCAGCGTGACCGCCAGAATGATGGCTGAATATGCATCGTTACACTGACCCGCATCCACCAGGCGCGGCAGACCTTCGATGTTGCCGAAGTCCAGCTTGTTGAAACGGTACTTACCGCAGGCCAGGGTCAGGATCAGACAGTCTTCCGGTACGCGGGTGGCGAAATCGGTGAAGTAGTTACGTTCCCCGCGCGCGCCGTCACAGCCGCCGATCAGGAAGATGTGACGCAGTTTTTCACGGCTGACGAGGTCAATCAGGGAATCCGCCGCACCCAGCAGGGTTTCACGACCAAAACCGACGGTGATGAGGTGCGGAATTTCGCTGTACGGGAAGCCTGCCATCTGCTGCGCCTGAGCGATAACCGGACCGAAATCGTCGCCTTCAAGGTGGCTCACGCCCGGCCAGCCGACGATGCTGCGGGTCCAGATACGGTCGTCATACGCGCCGACGGTCGGGTCGATGATGCAGTTAGAGGTCATGACGATTGGGCCAGGGAAGCGGGCGAACTCCACCTGCTGGTTCTGCCAGCCGCTGCCGTAGTTACCGATCAGATGCTTAAATTTACGCAGCTCTGGGTAACCGTGCGCGGGCAGCATTTCGCCGTGGGTATAAACGTTAACGCCGGTGCCTTCGGTCTGCTTCAGCAGGTTGTAGAGATCTTTCAGGTCATGACCGGAGATCAGGATGCATTTGCCTTCGGTCGCTTTGACGTTGACCTGCGTTGGCGTTGGGTGGCCGTAGGTGCTGGTTTCACCGGCATCCAGAATGCTCATCACTTTGAAGTTCATCTGGCCGATTTCCATCGAGCATTCCAGCAGGGCGTTCATATCGGAAGGCCAGGTGCCCAGCCAGGCCATGATTTTGTGGTACTGGGCGTAAATAGCGTTGTCGTACTGGCCGAGTACGTGCGCGTGTTCCATATAGGCCGCAGCACCTTTCAGACCGTACAGGCACAGCAGGCGCAGGCCGAGGATGTTTTCGCCAATCGCCGCTTTGTCTTTATTGGGAGTAAATTCTGCGGCCTGACGCTGTAGCTCGCCCAGGTCGTCGCTCACCAGCTGTAGCTCCGCCATCGGGTTGTCCACGCGGGCGCTGGCGTCGGCATTCAGGCACTGCGCTTTCAGGGCTTCACGCAGGGCAATCGCTTCGCGGGCATAGCCCACAATGCGTGGAGAATCGAAGTTAACGTTGGTCAGCGTGGAGAAAAATGCGCGCGGCGCAAAGCTGTCGACATAGTGATCAACAATGCCATATTCACGGGCTTTGAAGGCCCAGGCGGACAAGCCTTGCAGCGCCGCAATCAGCAGATCCTGGAGATCGGACGTTTCTGCGGTTTTGCCGCACATACCCTGCGCGTAAGAGCAGCCGTTGCCTGCTGGGGTACGGATGGTTTGTTCACATTGCACACAAAACATAATCACACCTGTTAAAGTTATATTTGAGATACATGTTTAAGGTTATGCCTGTGCCACAACGGAGAAAAGTGCTTTCTTATACTAAGTGGAGGGTTATTGATTTAGCGCAATTTTGGCGGCAGGTTCACTACCGCCAAAGCAGTATCAGGCTGAGAAGAACGCCATCAGAATGGGGACCAGCAGGCTCAGAATAAAGCCGTGTACGATGGCGGCAGGAACCATCTCCAGCCCTCCCGAGCGCTGTAACACCGGCAGGGTAAAGTCCATTGAGGTGGCCCCGCACAGGCCCAGCGCGGTAGAGCGGCTGCGGCGTACCAGGCCGGGGATCAGCATGATGGCTATCAGCTCGCGCGCCAGATCGTTAAAGAAGGCGGCGCTGCCGATCACCGGACCAAACGATTCGGTCAGCAGAATACCGGAGAGCGAATACCAGCCGAAACCGGACGCCATCGCCAGGCTGGTTTTCAGCGGCAGATCGAGAATAAAGGCGTTAATCACTCCCCCCGCCAGTGAGCTGGCCACAACGATAACGGCAACCATCATGCCCCGGCGGTTAAGGACAATCTGTTTCAGCGTCATGCCATTATTTCGCAGCTGAATACCAATCAGGAAGAGCAGGAAAATAAGCGTATATTCGCTGGCTTCCGTTGCGTGCTGTAAAAATGCCCAGCCGGTCAGCCCCAGTAAAAAACCGAGAACCACCACGCCGCACAGTTTTAATGATTCCAGCGCCATCGCAATACGGGAGGGAAGCTTTTCCTGATGGTGGTGATTTTTCCAGGGAATAGTGCGTTCCAGCCAGAACAGCGCAGCAATATTGCACAGCAGAATAACCACTACCGTAACCGCAGAATAATGCAGGATGGAAAGCAAGTTCGTCGCCAGATTATCCAGGAAGGCCAGGCTGATCCCCATAAAGAACAGAATGACGTAAACAATCCAGCTGAGAAAGCGATTAATAAGCTTTAAGGCCGATTCATGACGCAGCGGAATAAGGTAGCCCACAATCAGGGGCAGAAGAATGATGAGGAGTCCTGAGAACATGAACAGCCGGTCCTTTTGAGTTTTCGTTAAGCGCCAGAGACACTACCCAATAAAGGCTGTGAGGTAAAGCTACAAAAAAAGCCGGGTGGCGGCTACGCCTTACCCGGCTTGTCTATTTGGGGTGGTGCGGCCTGATGCCCTCACCCCGGCCCTCTCCCACAGGGAGAGGGGGAAAACCATTAATCGTGTTTTTCCAGCAGGGTGCGATACAGCACGCCGCCCAGAATACCGCCGATAATAGGCATCACCCAGAACAGCCACAGCTGTTCAAGCGCCCAGCCGCCCTGGAAAATAGCCACCGCGGTGCTGCGCGCCGGGTTAACGGAGGTGTTGGTCACCGGAATGGAGATGAGGTGGATCAGCGTCAACGCCAGACCAATAGCGATGGGGGCAAAGCCCGCAGGCGCGTATTTGTCCGTTGCGCCGTGGATCACCAACAGGAAGCCTGCGGTGAGCACAATTTCAATCACGATGGCAGACAGCATCGAGTAGCCGCCTGGAGAGTGTTCGCCGAAGCCGTTCGACGCAAATCCGCTGGCCGCGGCGTCAAACCCGGCTTTTCCGCTGGCAATTACGTACAGCACCGCCGCGGCAATAATACCGCCAATAACCTGGGCAATAATATAGCCAATAATATCTTTCGCCGGGAAACGTCCGCCCGCCCATAATCCTAATGTGACGGCCGGGTTGAAATGACCGCCGGAAATATGCCCCACGGCGAATGCCATGGTTAATACAGTTAAACCGAATGCCAGCGCGACGCCGACAAAGCCAATACCTAATTCCGGAAATGCGGCTGCCAGTACTGCGCTACCGCAACCACCAAACACCAGCCAGAATGTACCAAAGCATTCTGCCGCTAATTTTCTGAACATAACCACCTCAATAATAAACGTCCGCGCCCATTCCTGCGCGCGGGTTATATCGCCATAAAGGGATGACGACTCAAAGAGCCAGTATTTTGAAACCATCAACATCCCTTCGCCACTCAAATAAATTCACTAAATTTGATTTAAGGCAATGTGATGTCAATCCTTGTTCAGATCGGAGGTAATAAGAGCATAGCCCAATAATTATGGGGCGTATATTCTGCTGTCGTGACCCACAGCCTGCCGCTATACTGCTGATAACTTGAAGGAAAAAGTGGCCGAATTGCGGGGGATGTATGCTACTCGAACGTGTGGAGATTGTCGGGTTTCGCGGGATTAACCGCCTGTCGCTGCAACTGGAACAGAACAACGTCCTGATAGGCGAAAACGCCTGGGGTAAATCCAGCCTGCTGGATGCCCTGACGCTGCTGCTTTCGCCCGAAGAGAACTTGTACCACTTCGTTCATGATGACTTCTGGTTTCCGCCAGGGGATGTCAACGGACGCGAGAAACACCTGCATATCATTCTGACCTTCCGCGAATCCGAGCCCGGTCGCCATCGCGTGCGTCGTTTTCGCCCTATGTCGCCCTGCTGGGTGCCCTGTGAAGATGGTTTCCAGCGTATTTTCTATCGCCTTGAGGGCGAAATGGCGCAAAACGACGGGGTATTAACCCTGCGTGAATTTCTTGATGAGAAGGGAAATCCGATCCCGCTCGATAATATTGACGAGCTTGCCCGCCATCTTATCCGCCTCTCCCCCGTGCTGCGCTTACGAGACGCGCGCTTTATGCGGCGGATCCGTAACGGCACCGTGCCGAATATGCCCGAGGTGGAGGTGACCGCCCGCGAACTGGATTTCCTCGCCCGTGAACTGGTCTCACGGCCGCAGAACCTCACCGACGGCCAGATCCGTCAGGGACTGTCTGCCATGGTGCAACTGCTGGAGCACTATTTCTCCGAGCAGGGAACGGGGCAGGCGCGCCACCGTCTGATGCGTCGCCGCTCGCACGATGAACAACGAAGCTGGCGCTATCTCGATATTATCAACCGCATGATCGACCGCCCCGGCGGGCGCACGCATCGGGTGATCCTGCTGGGATTATTCTCCACGCTTTTACAGGCGAAAGGGACGGTGCGCCTGGATCGGGACGCGCGCCCGCTGCTGCTGGTGGAAGATCCGGAAACGCGGCTGCACCCGATTATGCTTTCCGTGGCGTGGCATCTTCTTAATTTGCTGCCGTTGCAGCGAGTCACCACCACGAATTCCGGAGAGCTGCTCTCTCTGACGCCGGTGGAGTATGTCTGCCGCCTGGTGCGTGAATCGTCGCGGGTCACCGCTTACCGGCTCGGGCCCGGCGGGTTAAATGCCGAAGATGGCCGACGAATTGCGTTTCATATCCGTTTTAACCGTGCCTCTTCCCTGTTTGCCCGCTGCTGGTTGCTGGTGGAAGGGGAAACGGAAACCTGGGTGATAAACGAGCTGGCTCGCCAGTGCGGACACCACTTTGACGCCGAAGGGATCAAAGTGATCGAATTTGCTCAGTCTGGCTTAAAACCGCTGATCAAATTTGCGCGCCGGATGGGGATAGAGTGGCACGTACTGGTGGATGGCGATGAGGCGGGTAAAAAATATGCGGCGACCGTGCGCAGCCTGCTCAATAACGATCGTGAAGAGGAGCGGGAACATCTGACCGCGCTGCCTGCGATGGACATGGAGCACTTTATGTACCGCCAGGGATTTGACGACGTCTTTCACCGCGTGGCGATGATCCCGGTAGATGTGCCCATGAATATGCGCCGGGTGATTGCCAAAGCTATCCATCGGTCGTCAAAACCGGATTTGGCCATTGAAGTTGCGACGGAAGCGGGCAGGCGAGGCGTGGAGTCGGTGCCCACGCTGCTGCGTAAAATGTTCTCCCGCGTCCTCTGGCTGGCTCGCGGGAGGGCCGATTAACGGGCAGTCGCCTGCGAAACCTGTTGGATCAGGCTATCAAGCAGGGCATAGCGGCGGCGGTATTCGGACCGTTTTTTACTCGCAATCTCTTCCATCGGTTTGCGTGGCATGGTCAGCGGCAGGGCAAAGTTGCCGTTATCCTGCTGCTGTCCGCCAAGGGAGCGCCAGAAGCTGTCATAGTCAGCCAGCAATTTTCCCTCTTTTTTCTTGCGATAGCGCCAGCTGCGGTAGATGTGGGTGGCGTTACTCACCGCGAGGATCTGCTCGACCGGGAAGGCGCCTGCCAGCGTCATGACCGCTTCAACCAGCAGACGTTTTGGGAACAGTCCGTGACAGGCTTTGGTCGCCAACTGAATGTGCTCGTGCGGGACATGCGCTTTCGCCCCCTGCATTCCGCCGATGAAGAGCGTTGGCTTGCCCTGGTATGTGCACAGCGTAAAGGTCAGCTCGGCCAGCACCGTGTTCTGGTGGTCGCAAAAAGTGAGGGTCGCTTCCCCTTCTTTGTCCAGAAACGCATCCGCGCTCAGGCGAACGCTAAACTGCTGCTCCTCTTTGCCCGTTAACGTCACCAGCATAATGCCCTGGCTGGAGAGGTAACCGTTCAGCAGCGACGCCGGAAGATGGCGGCTCATCATCTCATAGTGATCGTTCAATGCGTCCAGCGTAGTCTGACGGCCCATATTGACGGTCAGCCACGGCCGGTGCAGGCGGCACGGCAGGCCGGGCTGCACGCGCAGGATCTGCATCAGACGGGGCTGTTTTGCAAGGTTTCCGAGCAGGCGCGCAGTGGTGAACGGCGTTGCCAGCGAGCGCAACATAAACTTACGTCGATAGGCCGGATTTTGCCACGCCAGCCCCGGCGTGAGGGAACCCGATGCCAGGCTTTTAAACAGTTGCCAGCCCGATTTAGGCTGGGGCAGCGTTGAATAAGGTGTATCGACGATGGAAGACATGTTAGATCCTGCTTCTGGTGGAATATCGCTATTTCAGCAGGCGCTTTATCAACATCGGGTAAACAATTCCCGACGATTACGGGGATCGGGGGTTTCGTTGAGGAGTGGTTTAGATAAAATCAACGGTGATGATAGCCAGAACAATTATTTGGAATATTTATGAACCTGAAGGGAAAACGCAGAAAGCTGTTTCTGCTGCTGGCGGTAGTGGTGTTAGCGGGCGGATTCTGGTTATGGAAGGTACTGAACGCGCCGGTACCACAGTATCAAACGCTGATTGTTCGTCCGGGCGAGCTGCAACAAAACGTGCTGGCGACGGGGAAACTGGATGCCCTGCGTAAGGTTGACGTGGGCGCGCAGGTCAGCGGTCAGCTTAAAACCCTGTCAGTTGAGATTGGCGATAAGGTTAAAAAAGGCCAGCTGCTGGGCGTGATCGATCCTGAGCAGGCGCAAAACCAGATCCGCGAAGTGGAAGCGACGCTGATGGAGCTGCGCGCGCAGCGCGCGCAGGCTCAGGCGGAGCGTAATCTCGCTCAGGTCACCCTGACGCGCCAGCAGGCGCTGGCGAAAACGCAGGCTATCTCGAAACAGGATCTGGACACAGCCGCCACGGAGCTGGCGGTGAAGCAGGCGCAGATTGGCACCATCGATGCGCAAATCAAACGGAATCAGGCCTCGCTGGATACGGCGAAAACCAACCTCGATTACACGCAAATCGTTGCGCCAATGGCCGGGGAAGTGACGCAGATAACCACCCTGCAAGGCCAGACGGTCATCGCCGCGCAGCAGGCGCCGAACATCCTGACCCTGGCGGATATGAGCACCATGCTGGTGAAAGCCCAGGTATCCGAAGCGGACGTCATTCACCTTAAGCCGGGGCAGAAAGCCTGGTTTACGGTGCTGGGCGATCCGCAAACCCGCTATGAAGGGGTGCTGAAAGATATCCTGCCGACGCCGGAGAAGGTCAACGACGCCATCTTCTACTATGCGCGTTTTGAGGTGCCAAACCCGCAGGGCGTGCTGCGTCTGGAGATGACCGCCCAAGTGCATATCCAGCTGACCGGCGTGAAAAACGTGCTGACGGTTCCGCTCTCCGCGCTGGGTGAATCCGCCGGGGACAATCGCTACAAGGTGAAAGTGCTGCGCAACGGCGAAACCCGCGAGCGGGAAGTGGTGATTGGCGCACGTAACGACACCGATGTGGTGGTGGTAAAAGGGCTGGAAGAGGGTGAGGAAGTGGTCACCAGCGAAACCCTGCCCGGAGCCGCGCAATGACGGCGCTGCTTGAGCTGAATGACATTCGTCGCAGCTATCCGTCCGGCGACGGGCCGGTGGAGGTGCTGAAGGGCATCTCCCTGCGCGTTGAAGCCGGTGAAATGGTGGCGATTGTCGGGGCGTCGGGCTCGGGTAAATCAACGCTGATGAACATTCTCGGCTGTCTGGATAAGCCCACCAGCGGCACCTATCGCGTGGCCGGGACGGATGTTTCCACCCTGGACGGCGACGCGCTGGCGAAGCTGCGTCGCGAGCATTTTGGCTTTATTTTTCAGCGTTACCATCTGCTTTCACACCTGAGCGCGGCGCAGAACGTGGAGGTGCCGGCGGTGTATGCGGGCGTCGAGCGCAAAAAACGCCTTGAACGCGCGAAGGCGCTGTTAACGCGTCTTGGGCTGGCGGAGCGTGTTGATTATCAGCCTTCGCAGCTTTCAGGCGGTCAGCAGCAGCGCGTGAGTATTGCCCGCGCGCTGATGAACGGCGGACAGGTGATCCTCGCCGATGAGCCAACCGGTGCGCTCGACAGCCATTCCGGTGAAGAGGTGATGGCGATCCTGCATCAGCTGCGCGATCAGGGGCATACGGTGATTATTGTCACCCACGATCCGCAGGTGGCAGCGCAGGCGGAACGCATCATTGAGATCCACGACGGCGAGCTGGTCAGCAACCCGCCGCCACGTCAGTCCAGAGCGGCGGCGCCGAAAGAAGCCTTACCTGCGTCCACCGGCTGGGGACAGTTCTCCAGCGGCTTTCGTGAAGCGCTGACCATGGCCTGGCTGGCGATGGCGGCCAACAAAATGCGCACTCTGCTGACCATGCTCGGCATCATTATCGGTATTGCCTCGGTTGTGTCGATTGTGGTGGTGGGCGATGCGGCGAAACAGCTGGTGCTGGCGGATATTCGCGCCATCGGGACTAACACCATCGACGTTTACCCCGGCAAAGATTTTGGCGATGACGAGCCGCAGTATCAGCAGGCGCTGAAATATGACGATCTGGCGGCTATTCAGAAGCAGCCGTGGGTGAACTCCGCCACGCCTGCCGTGTCGCAAAACCTGCGTCTGCGCTACGGCAACATCGACGTGGCGGCCAGCGCTAACGGCGTCAGCGGAGATTACTTCAACGTTTACGGCATGACCTTCAGCGAAGGGGCGACCTCCAACGCGGAACAGCTGGCGGGCAGGGCGCAGGTGGTGGTGTTAGACGCTAACTCGCGCAGACAGCTTTTCCCCAATAAAACCCGTGTGGTGGGGGAAGTGATCCTGGTGGGTAACATGCCCGCCACGGTGATTGGTGTGGCGGAAGAGAAACAGTCCATGTTTGGCAGCAGCAAGATCCTGCGCGTCTGGCTGCCGTACAGCACCATTTCCGGGCGCATTATGGGACAGTCCTGGCTCAACTCCATTACCGTGCGAGTGAAAGAGGGCTACGACAGCGCGCTGGCGGAACAGCAGCTCGAGCGGCTGTTAACGTTGCGCCACGGGAAAAAGGATTTCTTCACCTGGAATATGGACGGCCTCTTGAAAACGGCCGAAAAGACCACACGTACTCTTCAGCTGTTCCTGACGCTGGTGGCGGTGATTTCGCTGGTCGTCGGCGGGATAGGGGTGATGAACATTATGCTGGTGTCGGTGACCGAACGTACGCGGGAGATCGGCATTCGCATGGCGGTCGGGGCCAGAGCCAGCGATGTGCTCCAGCAATTTTTGATTGAAGCGGTGCTGGTGTGTCTGGTGGGAGGCGCAATGGGGATTGCGCTCTCGATGATGATCGCCTTCGCGCTCCAGCTCTTCTTACCCGGCTGGGAGATTGGCTTTTCGCCAGTGGCAATATTGACCGCTTTTCTCTGTTCAACGTTTACCGGTATTTTGTTTGGCTGGTTGCCCGCCCGCAACGCGGCGCGGCTGGATCCGGTGGATGCGCTGGCGCGGGAATAACCCGAAAATAAAAATGCCAGCCGATCGGGCTGGCATTTTGACTGCGTGATGTACACAATAAAACAGAGAGCTATGCAACCGTTTCTGCTTCAACGGGTACGATTAGGCTTGCATGATTGCCTTTTGGCCCCTAGTGTACATCGAACCGGACGGACTGCCCGGCTTTGAGCGTCCTGTAACCATCCATCTGAATGGTGGAATAGTGAGCGAAGATATCTTCGCCGCCGCCTTCGGGGCAAATGAAGCCAAACCCCTTGGCGTTGTTGAACCACTTAACAGTACCCATTTCCATGCTTCGACATCCTTCGTAAATCTTATAAATTAAGATGGAATGAACCGGTGGTGGAGTGGGGGCTGTTCAAAACCTCGCCAACTCACGCTTGTACAATTTAGAGAAACGGAAGAAGCCGTCAAGCGTTTGGCGCTGGAGTTGGGACAATAATCAACCAAAATTTGAGGCAGTTAACGCTATTGCAACAGTTTGTGACAGACATCGCGGATGACAGTAATAGATGATTGTTATCTAACATCTGAGGTAGATTCAAAGTGGTTATGCATAATGGGTAAGACCAACGATTGGCTGGATTTTGACCAGCTGGCGGAAGATAAAGTGCGCGACGCGCTAAAACCGCCATCTATGTATAAAGTTATGTTAATGAACGATGATTACACGCCGATGGAATTTGTTATTGACGTGCTACAAAAGTTCTTTTCTTATGATGTTGAACGTGCAACGCAACTGATGCTTACCGTTCATTATCGTGGCAAAGCGATCTGCGGCATCTTTACTGCCGAGGTTGCGGAAACCAAAGTAGCGATGGTGAACGACTATGCAAGGGAGAACGAGCATCCGTTGCTGTGTACGCTGGAAAAGGCCTGATAAGGCATAAAATTGGGGGAGGTGCCTATGCTCAATCAAGAACTGGAACTCAGTTTAAACATGGCTTTCGCCAGAGCGCGTGAGCACCGACATGAGTTTATGACCGTCGAGCACCTGCTGCTCGCACTGCTTAGCAACCCATCTGCCCGCGAAGCGCTGGAAGCCTGCTCCGTGGATCTGGTGGCGCTACGTCAGGAACTCGAAGCCTTCATCGAACAAACTACACCGGTGCTGCCAGCCAGTGAAGAAGAGCGCGATACGCAGCCGACGCTCAGCTTCCAGCGGGTGTTGCAGCGCGCGGTTTTCCACGTCCAGTCTTCCGGACGTAGCGAAGTGACTGGCGCCAATGTCCTGGTCGCCATCTTCAGCGAGCAGGAGTCCCAGGCGGCCTACCTGCTGCGTAAACACGAAGTCAGCCGGCTCGACGTGGTCAACTTCATCTCTCACGGAACGCGAAAAGACGAGCCTAACCAGGCATCGGATCCCAGCGGACAGATTAACAGCAATGAAGAGCAAGCAGGCGGGGAGGATCGTATGGAAAACTTCACCACCAACCTTAACCAGCTTGCTCGCGTTGGCGGTATCGACCCGCTGATTGGCCGCGATAAAGAGCTGGAGCGTGCCATCCAGGTGCTGTGCCGTCGCCGTAAGAACAACCCGCTGCTGGTGGGGGAATCTGGCGTGGGTAAAACCGCGATTGCCGAAGGGCTGGCCTGGCGCATTGTGCAGGGCGACGTGCCGGAAGTGATTGCCGACTGCACCATCTACTCGCTGGATATTGGCTCGCTGCTGGCGGGCACCAAATACCGCGGTGATTTCGAAAAACGTTTCAAAGCGCTGTTAAAACAGCTGGAGCAGGACACCAACAGCATCCTGTTTATCGATGAGATCCACACCATCATCGGCGCAGGTGCGGCCTCCGGTGGCCAGGTGGATGCCGCTAACCTGATCAAACCGCTGCTCTCCAGCGGCAAGATCCGCGTGATGGGCTCCACGACGTACCAGGAGTTCAGCAACATCTTTGAGAAGGATCGTGCGCTGGCGCGTCGTTTCCAGAAAATCGACGTGACCGAGCCGTCGGTTGACGAAACGGTGCAGATCATCAATGGCCTGAAAACCAAGTACGAAGCGCACCACGACGTGCGTTACACCGCGAAAGCGGTACGTGCGGCGGTGGAGCTGGCGGTGAAATACATCAACGATCGTCATCTGCCGGATAAAGCGATTGACGTGATTGATGAGGCGGGTGCGCGTGCGCGCCTGATGCCAGCCAGCAAGCGTAAGAAAACTGTGAACGTGGCGGATATCGAGTCCGTGGTGGCCCGCATCGCGCGTATTCCTGAGAAGAGCGTTTCTCAGAGCGACCGTGATACGCTGCGGACCCTCGGCAATCGCCTGAAAATGCTGGTCTTTGGTCAGGATAAAGCCATTGAGGCTTTAACCGAAGCGATCAAGATGGCCCGTGCTGGCCTGGGGCATGACCACAAGCCGGTTGGTTCCTTCCTGTTCGCCGGCCCGACCGGGGTGGGTAAAACCGAGGTGACGGTTCAGCTCTCCAAAGCGCTGGGCATTGAGCTGCTGCGCTTTGATATGTCCGAGTATATGGAGCGTCATACCGTCAGCCGTTTGATTGGTGCGCCTCCGGGATACGTGGGCTTTGACCAGGGCGGCCTGCTTACGGACGCGGTTATCAAGCATCCGCACGCGGTACTGTTGCTCGATGAAATCGAGAAAGCGCATCCGGACGTGTTCAACATCCTGTTGCAGGTGATGGACAACGGGACGCTGACCGATAACAACGGGCGCAAGGCCGATTTCCGCAACGTGGTGCTGGTGATGACCACCAACGCGGGCGTGCGGGAAACCGAGCGTAAATCCATCGGCCTGATCCACCAGGATAACAGCACCGATGCGATGGAAGAGATCAAGAAGATCTTCACGCCGGAGTTCCGTAACCGTCTGGACAACATTATCTGGTTCGATCATCTGTCTACCGAGGTGATTCATCAGGTGGTGGACAAGTTCATCGTCGAGTTGCAGGTTCAGCTGGATCAGAAAGGCGTGTCGCTGGAAGTGAGCCAGGAGGCCCGCAACTGGCTGGCTGAGAAAGGCTACGACCGTGCGATGGGCGCCCGTCCGATGGCGCGCGTGATTCAGGACAACCTGAAGAAACCGCTGGCAAACGAGCTGCTGTTTGGCTCGCTGGTGGACGGCGGCCAGGTAACGGTGGGGCTGGATCAGGCGAAGAACGAACTGACGTACGATTTCCAGAGTGCGGCGAAGCATAAGCCGGAAGCGGCTCACTGATTTTCTTTAGTGTAAAAGCCGGGTTTTTAACCCGGCTTTTTTGTGTCCGCTTTTCTCCCTCTCCCTGTGGGAGAGGGTCAGGGTGAAGGCATCAGAACGCACTAAAATACCTCTTCATGAACAGCCACACTAAAGCCATAAATAAAAAAGGCCGGGATTGTCCCGACCTTTTAAATATTCATCTGCCATTACAGGCGAAAACAATTAGCGACTACGGAAGACAATGCGGCCTTTGCTCAGGTCGTACGGGGTCAGCTCAACAGTCACTTTGTCGCCCGTCAAAATGCGGATATAGTTTTTGCGCATTTTACCGGAGATGTGCGCAGTTACCACGTGACCGTTTTCCAGTTCTACGCGAAACATGGTATTAGGCAACGTATCAAGTACGGTACCCTGCATTTCAATATTGTCTTCTTTGGCCATCTAATCCTCTGGGGTATCACTACCAAGTTTTGAACCGGCAAGATAATGCCGAAATTCCTCAATTAAGTAAAGAATTGCGCGTTTAAAACGCAGCAAAACAGTCTCAGCGTATTGCCCAAGCGTCACGGTACAACCGAACGGAAAGCGCATTCGTAAAGGGGAGACGACAGGATAAACGTAAGGACGTTATCTGAAGCGAGGGTCCCAAACGGCGGCGGGGCAACAGGCAGAAGCTACTCTGCGGCGTAATTATAACACCCTCATAAAAAATATGCGGAAAACATTTAGGCATTGGGTATAAAGAGCGTTCTGGGAACCCAAAAATCGCGTGGTAGGGTCTCCTTTCGGCACTGTTCCAGGTGTTCGATATAGTGTCGGCGGGAGATTTCAACGGCGCCGAGCGAGGCGGTATGCTCATTCAGCACCTGACAATCCATTAACTGTCCTCCACGTCGGGCAAATTCCTGGCTAAAAACCAGCAGCGCGGTTTTCGACGCATTCGTGGAGCGGGAGAACATCGACTCGCCGCAGAACAGCGTACCCTGCGCCACGCCGTACATGCCCCCGACGAGGTCGTCCCCGCTCCACACTTCGATCGAATGCGCGTACCCCAGCTCATGAAGCTGGTGATAGGCGATAATGATATCGCGGGTTATCCAGGTGCCTTCGTGACGATCTTCAGCGCAGCCTTCGATAACCTGGCCGAAGGCGTGATTAAGGGTGACGCGAAAGGGTGATTTTGCATGAAAACGCTTCATGCTGCGGCTCAGGTGAAATTGCCCAGGCCACAGCACGGCTCGCGGGTCGGGAGACCACCATAAGATCGGGTCGCCAGGAGAAAACCACGGAAAGATGCCGCGCTGGTAAGCCATTAAGAGCCGTGCCGGGCTGAGATCGCCGCCCAGAGCCAGCAAGCCGTTAGGTTCACGCAGCGCCCCCTCCGGAGAAGGGAACGCAATATTATGGCGAGAAAGCTGCACCAGGCGCATGACAACAGAACTCCAGTACGCGAGAGAGGACGCTACAAATATAGTCTACAGGCGCTGTTTAAACTGGTAGTAGCGACCTTGTTTTGCCAGCAGCTCTGCGTGACTACCTTGCTCAATTATGTGTCCGTTGTCCATCACAATTATCTGATCGAAATTCACCAGCCCTCGCAGACGGTGCGTGACCATCAGCACGGTTTTACCTTTCATCACATTCGCCAGTAAATCAAGGATTTGGCTCTCTGTCGTGGCATCCAGTCCTTCTGTCGGTTCATCCAGCAGCATCAGCGGCGCATCGTGCAGCAGCGCACGCGCAATGGCCAGACGACGCAGTTCGCCGCCGGAAAGCTGTCGACCCCCTTCACCCAGCCAGCTGTTCAACCCGTCGTCTTCAAGCAGCTTGTGCAGCCCAACCTGCTCCAGCATTGCCCGCAGCGTATCGTCGGAGGCGTCTGGTGCCGCCAGAAGAAGATTATCGCGCAGCGTAGCGCTGAACAGATGCACCCGCTGGGGCACGACGCTGACCGTTTTACGCAAGGCCGCTTCGCTAAAACCAGACAGCGGAACGTCGTTAAACCGAATCTCGCCCTGCTGTGGGTCCCACGCGCGCGTGAGAAGTTGCAGAAGTGTCGATTTCCCACATCCCGTACGGCCAAGGATCGCAATGCGCTGCCCGGCATCAACAGAAAGGGTGATGTCTTCCAGCGCGTTTTGCGCCTGCTTGTCGTAGGCGAAAGTGACATTGCTGAGCGTCAGCGCGACCTGCTCTGGCACAGCGGTTTGACCCGCGCTGAACTTCACTTCCGGCTCCTGCTTGGCAATATCCGTAATGCGCAGCGCAGAGGCAATCACCTGGCCGAGATGCTGAAAGGCGCCCGTGACCGGGGCTAAGGCTTCAAAGGCTGCCAGGGCACAGAAAACAAACAGCGCAATCAGCGGGCCAGGCTGCGCGTTACCGCCCACGCCACCGGAGGCCATCCAGAGCATGGCGATAACGGCAATCCCACCAATTAACATCATCAGCGCCTGGGAGAACGCGGTCAGTTCAGACTGGCGCCGCTGGGCTTCATGCCAGTTCAGCTCCGTATTTTCCATGCGGGCGCGGTACCGTTTGCTGGCACCAAAAAGGGTGAGCTCGGCCTGTCCCTGCAACCAGGCGGTGAGCTGCTGGCGATATTCCCCTCGCAGGCGCGTCAGGTTTTCCCCGGTGGTTTTACCTGCACGATAAAACAGGGGCGGCAGAATAATCAGCGTCATCAGCATGATGCCGCCGAGCGTCAGTGCGATGGGAACATCCAGGAAACTCAACCCCAGCGTGACCACGACAATCACTACAAACGCGCCCACCATAGGTGAAATGACGCGCAGATAGAGGTGATCCAGCGTATCCACATCTGCGACCACGCGGTTGAGTAATTCGCCCTGTCGAAAACGTGCCAGCCCGGCAGGGGAGAGGGGCAGCAGTTTGCTGAAGGTGTAAATACGCAGGTGTTGCAGCACGCGGAAGGTCGCGTCGTGGCTGACCAGACGTTCGAAGTAGCGTCCGGCAGTTCGCGTAATCGCCGTGCCGCGCACCCCGGCGGCAGGCAGCATGTAGTTAAAGCTGTACAGCCCGGCAAAGCCTGCGGCCGCAGACGCGGAGAGGAACCAGCCGGAAAGCGTAAGCAGACCGATGCTGGCCAGCAGAGTAACGATCGCCAGCACGATCCCGAGTGTCAGCATCCATTTGTGGCGTTTATACAGTGCAAGATACGGAAGCAGGGCGCGCATCAGATATCCTCCTGACGGTTCGCCAGCAGGGTCGCAAACGGCCCCTGCGCGGCAACAAGCGCGGCGTAATCGCCTTGTTCAACAATGTGTCCGTTTTCCATCACCCAGATCTGATCCCAGTCGGCAATACCTTCCAGCTGGTGAGTCACCATCAGGGTGGTTTGCTGGCGTGAGGCTGCGTTAAGCGCATCCATCACGCGCTGCTCGCTGTGAGCGTCCAGGCTGGCCGCAGGTTCGTCCAGCAGCATTAGCGAAGAGGGATTGAGCAGCGCACGGGCGACCGCGACGCGCTGTGCCTGGCCAACTGACAGCCCGGCAGACTGATCGCCAATGACGGTATCGACACCCTGCGCAAGCAGCGGCAGAAACTCGCTGACCCAGGCGCGGTCGAGGACCGATTGCAGCTCATCTTCACGCGCATCCGGGCGTGCCAGCAGCACATTCTCGCGCAGCGTCGGAGCTGGCAGCTGAGGGTTTTGCCCCACCCAACTCAGCTGTTTACGCCAGGCATCAGGATCGAGCTCGCGCAGCTCCGTTTTGTTGATACGCAGCGATCCGGTGTACGCCATAAAACCTGACAGAGCATTCAACAATGAGCTTTTACCTGAGCCGCTGGTACCCACCAGCACCACACGTTGCCCGGCAGGCAGGGTAAAGTTCAGCGGACCGGCCAGCACTTTGCCTTCAGGCGACAGAACAGAAAAATCCTGTGCTTCAATGGTCACCGGATCGTTCGTATTCAGCGTTACCTCACCACGCTCCGGATTCGCCAGCGGCGTTTCCATGAAGGTTTTCAGGCTGTCGGCAGCACCCACCGCCTGCGCTTTGGCATGGTAAAAGGTGCCGAGATCGCGAAGCGGCTGGAAAAATTCCGGGGCCAGGATCAGCGCCAGGAACCCGGCGGAAAGCGTGACCGCCGTACCGTAGTGGCCAAAGTCCAGCGCGCCGAGGTAGGAGAAGCCAAAGTAAACCGCCACCAGCGCAATCGACAGGGAGGTGAAAAATTCGAGCACGCCAGAAGAGAGAAAGGCCATGCGCAACACTTCCATGGTGCGCTGACGGAAATCCTGCGACGCCAGGCGAATGTTTTCGGTTTCCGCTTCACCACGACCGAAGATCCGCAGGGTTTCCATTCCGCGCAGACGGTCCAGGAAATGACCGCTCAACCGACCCAGCGCCAGGAAGTTACGACGGTTAGCATCTGCCGCGCCCATGCCGACCATCGCCATAAACAGCGGGATGAGCGGGGCGGTGCCTAGCAGGATCAACGCCGCCACCCAGTTAACAGGGAAGATGGCGATAACAATCATCAGGGGCACAAACACCGCCAGCGCCATCTGGGGAAGATAACGCGCGTAGTAATCGTGCATATCGTCGATTTGCTCAAGGATCAGCGTCGCCCAGCTGCCGGCTGGCTTACCCTGGATCCACGCAGGTCCGGCTTCCGAAAGCCGATCGAGTACCTTGCGGCGAATCTCATAGCGGATGTGCTGCCCGGCGTGGAACCCAACCCGCTCGCGCAGCCAGACCACCCACGCACGCAGAACGAAAACCAGCACCAGAACGATAAACGGCAACAGCAGCGCTTCGCGCGGGATGTTCTCCATGATCATATGGTTGAGAATGCGGGCCAGCAGCCATGCCTGGGCAACAATCAACAGACCGCTGATGAATCCCAAAACGCGGGAAATCATAAGCCAGCGGCGGGACAGAACGCTTTGCTGTTTCAGCCAGCGGGTTAACTCTTGTTGACGGGTTTTTTCCATTGCGTACTTTGCAGGTGACGTTATAAGAAATTAGACCTCTGCATGTTACACGCGAGCAAAAATAAAGGCGACCAGTGGCCGCCTTTATTTACGTTTGTTACTGACTTGTAAAGATTATTTGCCTTGTTCAGCCAGCCCGTCCAGGTAGCGTTCTGCGTCCAGCGCGGCCATACAACCGGTGCCCGCAGAGGTGATCGCCTGACGATAAATATGGTCCATCACGTCGCCAGCTGCGAAGACACCCGGAACGCTGGTCTGGGTGGCGTTGCCGTGAATGCCAGACTGCACTTTGATGTAGCCGTTCTCCAGCTCCAGCTGGCCTTCAAAGATAGCCGTGTTCGGGCTGTGACCGATTGCCACAAACAGGCCTGCCACTTCCAGCGTTTCGACGTTATCGGTGTTCTGGGTATCACGGATACGCAGTCCCGCCACGCCCATCTGATCGCCAGTCACTTCTTCCAGCGTACGGTTGGTATGCAGCACAATGTTGCCGCTCGCCACTTTGTCCATCAGGCGTTTAATCAGGATCTTCTCCGCGCGGAAGGTGTCGCGACGGTGAATCAGGTGTACTTCTGAGGCAATATTTGCCAGATACAGCGCTTCTTCCACAGCCGTGTTGCCGCCGCCGATAACCGCAACTTTCTGGTTGCGATAGAAGAAACCGTCGCAGGTCGCGCAGGCTGACACGCCGCGGCCTTTGAACGCTTCTTCAGACGGCAGGCCGAGATAGCGGGCAGAGGCGCCGGTGGCGATGATCAGCGCATCGCAGGTGTATTCGCCGCTGTCACCCGTCAGGCGGAACGGACGGTTCTGCAAATCCACTTTATTGATGTGGTCGAACAGGATTTCGGTTTCGAATTTGGCGGCATGCTCGTGCATGCGCTCCATCAGCAGCGGCCCGGTCAGGTCGTTCGGGTCGCCAGGCCAGTTTTCCACTTCCGTGGTGGTGGTCAGCTGACCGCCTTTTTCCATCCCGGTGATCAGTACCGGTTGCAGGTTAGCGCGTGCAGCATAGACCGCTGCGGTATATCCCGCAGGTCCAGAACCAAGGATTAGCAGCTTACTGTGTTTGGTCGTGCCCATGAGATCCCCATTGTTGTTGGCAGGCAATGGGCTGGATTGTAGGGAATTTGTTGCCGTAAAAAAAGAGCAGGAGAGTTTTGCTTCCGATATATGCAATAGACGCGCCCTATGGGTCAGAGGCGGTCACATCACTTCTGCTACTGAAAACCGCGCGTTTATAAGGCAATAAAATGAGGATTAATACCCCTCCGTAATGAATATCCGGCATGTTGTACTAAAAATCGATGTTTTGCTTTGACAATCCCCTGCGCTTTTGCGAAAACATTCAAGGAAGAAAAAAAGACGCACGAACTGCATGCCGCATAGACATGCACGGAAATGCCATTTTTACCGGGTCAGTGAAATCTACGCATGGTGTGGACAGACGCCATACGTGATGTCTGTGACTGCTTTCGGGCAACGGTCTTCTTACCGCAGAACCCGAATCTACATCGCGTCTAATACATAACCAGGCGATGTGATGAATAACGGGTCCAGGCTCTGAACAGTGATGTGCACAGGGTCCAGGCAGGAGTAGGGAAGGAATACAGAGAGACAATAATAATGGTAGATAGCAAGAAGCGCCCTGGCAAAGATCTCGACCGTATCGATCGTAACATTCTTAATGAATTGCAAAAGGATGGGCGTATTTCCAACGTCGAGCTTTCAAAACGTGTGGGACTTTCCCCGACGCCGTGCCTTGAGCGTGTGCGTCGACTGGAAAGACAGGGTTTTATTCAGGGCTATACGGCTCTGCTGAACCCGCATTATCTGGATGCCTCACTTCTGGTATTTGTTGAGATTACTCTGAATCGTGGTGCACCAGATGTGTTTGAGCAATTTAACGCCGCTGTGCAAAAACTTGAAGAAATTCAAGAGTGTCATCTGGTTTCCGGTGATTTTGACTACCTGTTGAAAACCCGTGTGCCTGATATGTCCGCCTACCGTAAGCTGCTGGGTGAAACCCTGCTGCGTCTGCCAGGCGTGAACGACACCCGTACTTATGTGGTGATGGAAGAGGTCAAACAGAGCAATCGTCTGGTTATTAAGACGCGCTAACACGGAACAGGTGCAAAATCAGTGTAGTTTGATTACACTCCTGTTAATCCATACAGCAACAGTGCCGGGGAGTCCCGGCGCTGTTGTCCGTTTTAGCACACAGGCAGGACATGCCTGATACCTGGAGAGCCTTTCTTGAGCCAGGAATACACTGAAGACAAAGAAGTCACATTATCTAAGCTAAGCAGCGGACGTCGTCTCCTTGAGGCGTTACTGATTGTTATTGCCCTTTTTGCCGTCTGGCTGATGGCTGCCTTACTCAGTTTCAACCCCTCAGACCCCAGCTGGTCGCAAACCGCATGGCATGAGCCTATCCATAATTTAGGTGGCGTTCCCGGCGCCTGGCTTGCGGACACACTCTTCTTCATTTTCGGTGTGATGGCCTATACCCTTCCCGTCATCATTATTGGCGGATGCTGGTTTGCCTGGCGTCATCGACAGAACGACGACTACATCGATTATTTTGCCGTTTCGCTGCGCCTGATTGGCGCCCTGGCGCTGATCCTCACCTCCTGCGGACTGGCGGCGATCAACGCCGATGACATCTGGTACTTCGCCTCCGGCGGGGTGATTGGCAGCCTGTTGAGCTCCGCGCTGCAACCGATGCTTCACAGCAGCGGCGGCACGCTGGCGCTGCTTTGTATCTGGGCAGCGGGCCTGACGCTGTTTACCGGCTGGTCCTGGGTGAGCATTGCCGAAAAAATCGGCAGCTTTATTCTGACTCTGCTGACGTTTGCCAGCAATCGCACCCGTCGTGATGATACGTGGGTCGATGAAGACGAATATGAAGATGAGTACGAAGAGGAAGACGAGGCACCCGTGCAGCGTCGTGAATCCCGCCGTGCCCGTATTCTGCGCGGTGCTCTGGCACGCCGCCAGCGCGTTGCTGAAAAATTTGCTAACCCGTTAGGCCGTAAAACGGATGCCGCGCTTTTCTCCGGCAAACGTATGGATGAAGAGGAGCAGATTGAGTATCGCGGCGCGGCCGTCGATCCTGATGATGTGTTGTTCTCTGGTCATCGAGCTACGCCGGGTGAGTATGATGAATACGATCCGCTGTTGCATGGTCATTCCGTGACTGAACCGGTAGCCGCTGCTGCTGCCGCAACGACGGCTGCGCAGGCACATGTTGCGCCTGTTGAAGCCGTGATGCCGTCCTCGCCTGTTCCGGCACCGGAGTCCGCGATCCAGCAACCGCAGGTGGACTGGCAGACTGCGCCAGGTGTCCATACGCCTGAACCGACCATTGCGCCGGAGCCTGAAAGCTATATTCCTGTGCAGCAGGAACAGTGGCAGCAACCGTATCAGCCGCCTGAGCCTGCCAGCGAGCCGCAACAGCCGTATCAGGCTTATACGCCCGAACCTGCTGAACCTGAACAGCCATACGTTGCGCCGGTGTCTGAACCCGAAGTGGTGGAGGAAGCGAAGCCATCCCGTCCGCCATTGTACTATTTTGAAGAGGTGGAAGAGCGCCGTGCCCGAGAGCGCGAGCAGCTTGCCGCCTGGTATCAGCCCGTGCCTGAGCCGGTGCAGGAGCCTGTTGTAAAAGCGCCTTCTGCAAGCGTTGCACCTGTAGATCCAGCGCCAGCCGTTGCGTCAGGAGCGGAAACCGTGAAGCAGGCAACGGCAGCCGCTGCCGCGTCCGCTCCGCTATTCAGCCCGGCAACCGATGGTGCGCCGCGTCCTCAGGTAAAAGAGGGCATTGGTCCACAATTGCCGCGTCCTAATCGCGTGCGCGTACCGACGCGCCGGGAGCTGGCCTCTTATGGCATTAAACTGCCTTCCCAGCGTATGGCGGAAGAAAAAGCCCGTGAGTCCGACTACGAAGATGATGCCGACGAACTGCATCAGGATGAGCTGGCGCGTCAGTTTGCCGCCCAGCAGACTCAACGCTACGGGAATGAGTACCAACACGATGTTCATTCTCAGCAGGATGAAGATGATGCTGCCGAAGCGGAATTAGCGCGTCAGTTTGCGGCCACGCAGCAGCAACGTTATTCCGGTGAGCAGCCTTCGGGGGCAAACCCGTTCTCGCTCTCGGATTTTGAATTTTCACCGATGAAAGATCTGGTGGATGACGGTCCGAGCGAACCGCTGTTCACGCCGAGCGTGATGCCAGAAGCGGAACCGGTGCGTCAGGCGCCAGCGCCGCAGGTTAATGCGCAACCACAACAGCCAGTGCCGCAGGCTTATGCGCAGCCGCATACACCGCCGGCCCAACCGCCGCAGCCGCAGTTCCAGCAGCCAGCACCACAGCCGCAGGAAAGCCTGATTCACCCGCTGTTGATGCGTAACGGAGACAGCCGTCCGCTGCAACGACCAAGTACGCCGTTGCCGTCGCTGGATCTGTTAACGCCGCCGCCAGCGGAAGTCGAACCGGTGGATACTTTTGCTCTTGAGCAGATGGCCCGTCTGGTGGAAGCGCGTCTGGCTGACTTCCGTATTAAAGCGGACGTGGTGAACTACTCCCCTGGCCCGGTGATCACCCGTTTCGAACTGAACCTGGCGCCAGGCGTAAAAGCGGCGCGTATTTCTAACCTGTCCCGTGACCTGGCGCGTTCTCTGTCGACCGTGGCGGTTCGCGTGGTGGAAGTGATCCCAGGTAAGCCTTACGTTGGCCTTGAGCTGCCAAACAAGAAACGCCAGACCGTTTATCTGCGTGAAGTTCTGGATAACACCAAATTCCGCGACAACCCGTCCCCGCTGACCGTGGTGCTGGGTAAAGATATCGCTGGCGATCCGGTGGTTGCCGATCTCGCGAAGATGCCGCACCTGCTGGTTGCGGGTACCACCGGCTCCGGTAAATCGGTCGGGGTGAACGCCATGATCCTCAGTATGCTCTACAAAGCGCAGCCTGAAGATGTGCGTTTCATCATGATCGACCCGAAAATGCTTGAACTGTCCGTCTACGAAGGCATTCCGCACCTGTTAACGGAAGTGGTGACCGACATGAAGGACGCCGCCAACGCATTGCGCTGGAGCGTCAATGAAATGGAGCGTCGCTACAAGCTGATGTCGGCGCTGGGCGTGCGTAACCTGGCCGGTTATAACGAGAAAATCGCTGAGGCGGCACGTATGGGCCGTCCGATTCCGGACCCATACTGGAAGCCGGGGGACAGCATGGATACCCAGCATCCGGTGCTGGAAAAACTGCCTTACATCGTGGTGCTGGTGGATGAGTTCGCCGACCTGATGATGACCGTTGGCAAGAAAGTGGAAGAGCTGATTGCGCGTCTGGCACAGAAAGCGCGTGCGGCGGGCATCCACCTGGTGCTGGCAACGCAGCGTCCGTCCGTAGACGTTATCACCGGTCTTATTAAGGCAAACATCCCGACCCGTATCGCGTTTACCGTGTCGAGTAAAATTGACTCGCGTACTATCCTTGACCAGGGCGGTGCAGAGTCGCTGCTGGGTATGGGTGATATGCTCTATTCCGGCCCGAACTCCACCTCGCCGGTGCGTGTCCACGGTGCATTTGTTCGCGACCAGGAAGTGCATGCGGTGGTGCAGGACTGGAAAGCGCGCGGTCGGCCGCAATACGTTGACGGCATCACCTCCGACAGTGAAAGCGAAGGTGGCGGCGGTGGTTTTGACGGCGGCGAAGAGCTGGATCCGTTATTTGACCAGGCGGTTAATTTCGTCACCGAAAAACGTAAGGCGTCCATCTCCGGCGTCCAGCGCCAGTTCCGTATTGGCTACAACCGCGCGGCACGTATCATCGAGCAGATGGAAGCCCAGGGCATCGTGAGCGAACAGGGGCATAACGGTAACCGTGAGGTGCTGGCGCCACCGCCGTTTGATTAACCTTCAGCGATTGCAAAGAAGGGTAAATCAGCAAAAATTAAGCATATTCTTCTGTCGCCTGCCTTCGGGCAGGTCCAGAATAGAAACGGAACCCCCATATCGGGAAGACGTATTTTAAGGAATAACAATGAAAAAAATCGCCATCGCCTGTGCATTACTCTCCAGTTTTGTTGCCAGCAGCGTCTGGGCTGATGCAGCCAGCGACCTTAAAAGCCGACTGGATAAAGTGAGCAGCTTCCACGCCAGCTTCACGCAAAAAGTGACTGACGGCAGTGGCAACGCGGTGCAGGAAGGTCAGGGGGATTTGTGGGTGAAACGCCCGAATCTCTTCAACTGGCACATGACCCAGCCGGATGAAAGCGTGCTGGTGTCCGACGGGAAAACCTTATGGTTCTACAACCCGTTTGTTGAGCAGGCGACCGCCACCTGGCTGAAAGACGCGACCAGCAATACGCCGTTTATGCTCATTGCCCGTAACCAGTCCAGCGACTGGCAGCAGTACAACATTAAACAAAACGGTGATGAGTTCGTCCTGACACCAAAAGGCAGCAACGGTAACCTGAAGCAGTTCACCATTAACGTGAGCAGCAACGGTACCATTAATCAGTTCGGTGCGGTTGAGCAGGACGATCAGCGCAGTAGTTATCAGCTTAAGTCTCAGCAAAACGGCGCTGTAGATGCTTCGAAATTCACCTTTACCCCGCCGCAGGGCGTAACGGTGGACGACCAACGTAATAAGTAAGAGGCATGAGTGAGCAACCTGTCGCTCGATTTTTCAGATAATGCGTTTCAACCTCTGGCCGCCCGTATGCGGCCAGAAAATTTAGCGCAGTACATCGGCCAGCAACACCTGCTGGCTGCGGGGAAACCCTTGCCGCGCGCCATAGAGGCCGGGCATCTGCACTCCATGATCCTCTGGGGGCCACCCGGCACCGGCAAAACAACCCTCGCTGAAGTGATCGCCCGCTATGCTAACGCGGACGTTGAGCGCATCTCGGCGGTTACCTCCGGCGTAAAGGAGATTCGTGAGGCGATCGAGCGCGCGCGGCAAAACCGTAATGCCGGGCGCCGCACCATTCTTTTTGTTGATGAAGTCCACCGCTTCAACAAGAGCCAACAGGATGCGTTTCTGCCGCACATTGAAGACGGCACGATTTTCTTCATCGGCGCAACCACGGAAAACCCGTCGTTTGAGCTGAACTCTGCGCTCCTTTCCCGCGCCCGCGTTTACCTGCTTAAATCCCTGACTACAGAGGATATCGAAAAGGTTCTGACCCAGGCGATGGAGGACAAAGCGCGGGGTTACGGCGGACAGGATATCGTTCTGCCGGACGACACGCGTCGTGCGATCGCTGAACTGGTCAACGGCGATGCGCGTCGGGCGCTGAATACGCTGGAAATGATGGCCGATATGGCCGAAGTGGATGATGCCGGCAAGCGCGTACTGAAACCTGAATTGCTCACCGAAATAGCCGGTGAACGCAGCGCACGCTTCGATAATAAAGGCGATCGTTTTTACGACCTGATCTCTGCATTACATAAGTCCGTGCGCGGCAGCGCCCCGGATGCGGCGCTCTACTGGTACGCGCGTATCATTACCGCCGGTGGCGATCCGTTATATGTCGCGCGTCGCTGCCTGGCCATCGCGTCAGAAGATGTCGGTAATGCCGATCCACGCGCCATGCAGGTCGCTATTTCCGCCTGGGACTGCTTTACCCGCGTCGGACCCGCGGAAGGTGAGCGTGCCATTGCGCAGGCAATTGTCTATCTGGCCTGCGCGCCGAAAAGTAACGCGGTGTATACCGCCTTCAAAGCGGCGATGTCAGATGCACGTGAACGTCCGGACTACGATGTGCCGGTTCATCTGCGCAATGCGCCAACCAAATTGATGAAAGAGATGGGGTATGGGCAGGAGTATCGCTACGCCCATGATGAACCCAATGCCTACGCCGCCGGCGAGGAGTATTTCCCGCAGGAGATGGCACAAACCCGCTATTATCACCCCACAAACAGAGGTCTTGAGGGTAAGATTGGCGAAAAGCTCGCCTGGCTTGCCGGACAGGATCAAAATAGCCCTATAAAACGCTACCGTTAGTTCAATCGTTGCGGTAATGTTGGCAATATATCTCTGTGGCCGCAGGCTGTGGTCACTTTTTCCTTTTTTAATTCGATAAGCACAGGATAAGCATGCTCGATCCCAATCTGCTGCGTAATGAGCCAGACGCAGTCGCTGAAAAACTGGCACGCCGGGGCTTTAAGCTGGATGTAGATAAGCTGCGCGCTCTTGAAGAGCGTCGTAAAGTTTTGCAGGTACAAACTGAAAATCTGCAAGCAGAGCGTAATTCTCGATCGAAATCCATTGGCCAGGCGAAAGCGCGCGGGGAAGATATTGAGCCATTACGCCTGGAAGTGAACAAACTGGGTGAAGAGCTGGATCAGGCGAAAGCTGAACTGGATGTTCTTCAGGCTGAAATTCGTGATATCGCTCTGGCGATCCCGAACATTCCTGACGACAGCGTGCCTGTCGGCAAAGACGAAAACGACAACGTTGAAGTGAAACGCTGGGGCACGCCTCGCGAGTTTGACTTCGAGGTGCGCGATCACGTCACGCTGGGCGAAATGCACGCGGGCCTGGACTTTGCGGCTGCGGTTAAGCTGACGGGTTCTCGCTTTGTGGTCATGAAAGGTCAAATTGCCCATCTGCATCGCGCTCTGGCGCAGTTCATGCTGGATCTGCACACCGAGCAGCACGGCTACAGCGAAACCTACGTTCCGTATCTGGTTAACCACGATACGCTGTACGGTACAGGCCAGCTGCCGAAATTTGCCGGCGATCTGTTCCACACCCGTCCGCTGGACGAGGAAGCAGACAGCAGCAACTACGCGCTGATCCCAACCGCGGAAGTGCCGCTGACCAACCTCGTGCGTGATGAGATCATCGACGAAGACGATCTGCCAATCAAACTGACCGCGCACTCTCCATGTTTCCGTTCTGAAGCCGGTTCTTACGGTCGCGATACGCGCGGTCTGATCCGTATGCACCAGTTCGATAAAGTTGAGATGGTGCAGATCGTTCGTCCGGAAGAGTCTATGGACGCGCTGGAAGAGATGACCGGTCATGCTGAGAAAGTGCTGGAGCTGCTGGGCCTGCCGTACCGCCGTATGGCGCTGTGCACCGGCGACATGGGCTTCGGTGCCTGCAAAACCTTCGACCTTGAAGTCTGGGTGCCTGCGCAGAACACCTACCGTGAAATCTCCTCCTGCTCCAACGTCTGGGATTTCCAGGCGCGTCGTATGCAGGCGCGTTGCCGCAGCAAATCTGACAAGAAAACCCGTCTGGTTCATACCCTGAACGGTTCCGGTCTGGCAGTAGGCCGTACGCTGGTTGCTGTGCTGGAAAACTACCAGCAGGCTGACGGACGCATTGAGATCCCGGAAGTGCTGCGCCCTTACATGAAAGGCCAGCAGTTCATCGGCTAATTATTTGCTCTAAGACAAAAAAGCGCCTCAGGGCGCTTTTTTTATGCCTCTGATTTGATACGAAGCAATAACCCCTCCCTCTAAAGTAGTAATACTCCTCCGAACGAAAGTCAGCATAAAACACTGATAACCAAAAATATCGTTATACATAAAACTATATAGCGGTGTATGCCGCCCTTTATTTCTTTGTGAGCAACCAAAGTGAGTCTTTATGAAAATCAAAGCGCCTGAAGCGTTAATGGCTGCCGAGGTCACTCGCCGTGGGTTGATGAAAACCACGGCAATAGGCGGTCTGGCGGTTGCCAGCAGCGCCTTTACGCTCCCTTTTACCCGTCTGGCGTCGGCGGCGGAGGCTCTGTCTCCCGCTTCAGCCCCGGAAAAAGTGGTGTGGAGTGCCTGTACCGTTAACTGTGGTAGCCGTTGTCCTCTGCGTATGCATGTTGTGGACGGTGAAATCAAATATGTCGAAACAGACAATACCGGCGATGATAACTACGAAGGGTTACATCAGGTTCGTGCCTGTCTGCGTGGCCGTTCAATGCGCCGTCGCGTTTATAACCCGGATCGTCTGAAATACCCAATGAAGCGCGTCGGTAAGCGTGGGGAAGGGAAGTTCGAGCGTATTAGCTGGGACGAAGCCTACGATATTATCGCGACTAACATGCAGCGCCTGATCAAAGAGTATGGCAACGAATCCATCTACCTCAACTACGGCACCGGGACGCTGGGCGGTACCATGACCCGCTCCTGGCCGCCGGGTAAAACGCTGGTGGCGCGCCTGATGAACTGCTGCGGCGGCTATCTCAATCATTACGGCGACTACTCTTCCGCACAGATTGCTGCGGGTCTGAACTACACCTACGGCGGCTGGGCAGACGGTAACAGCCCGTCGGATATCGAAAACAGTAAACTGGTGGTGTTGTTCGGTAACAACCCAGGCGAAACCCGGATGAGCGGCGGTGGGGTAACCTATTATCTTGAGCAGGCGCGCGCCAAATCCAACGCACGTATGATCATCGTCGATCCGCGCTATACCGATACCGGCGCGGGACGTGAAGACGAGTGGATCCCTATTCGCCCTGGTACCGATGCGGCGCTGGTCAATGCGCTGGCGTATGTGATGATCACTGAAAACCTCGTCGATCAGCCGTTCCTTGATAAATACTGCGTTGGTTATGACGAGAAGACCCTGCCAGCCAGCGCACCGGCTAACGGGCATTACAAAGCGTACATTCTTGGTCAGGGCAGCGACGGGGTAGCGAAAACCCCTGAGTGGGCATCCACCATTACCGGCATTCCAGTCGAGCGTATTGTTCAGCTGGCCCGTGAAATTGGTTCAGCAAAACCGGCTTATATCAGCCAGGGATGGGGACCACAGCGTCACGCGAACGGCGAAATTGCCACCCGCGCTATTTCTATGCTCTCGATTCTGACTGGCAACGTTGGTATTCACGGCGGTAATAGCGGGGCGCGTGAAGGCTCGTATGAAGTCCCGTTTGAACGTATGCCAACGCTGGATAACCCGGTTCAGACCAGCATCTCCATGTTTATGTGGACGGACGCGATCGAGCGCGGTCCGGAAATGACCGCGCTGCGTGACGGTGTTCGAGGCAAAGATAAGCTGGACGTGCCGATCAAAATGATCTGGAACTACGCCGGTAACTGCCTGATCAACCAGCACTCTGAAATCAACCGCACCCATGAAATTTTGCAGGACGACAAGAAGTGCGAAATGATTGTGGTGATCGACTGCCACATGACCTCATCGGCGAAGTATGCCGATATTCTGCTCCCAGACTGCACTGCGTCTGAGCAGATGGATTTCGCGCTGGACGCCTCCTGCGGCAACATGTCCTATGTGATCTTCACTGACCAGGCCATCAAACCGCGCTTCGAGTGCAAAACCATCTATGAGATGACTTCCGAGCTGGCGAAACGTCTTGGCGTTGAGCAGCAGTTCACTGAAGGACGTACTCAGGAAGGGTGGATGCGCCATCTGCATGAGCTCTCACGCAAAGCCATTCCTGACCTGCCGGACTTCGATATCTTCCGCAAGCAGGGCATGTACAAGCAGCGCGATCCCGAAGGGCATCACGTGGCGTATAAAGCCTTCCGCGACGATCCGCAGGCCAATCCGCTGACCACGCCGTCGGGCAAAATCGAGATCTACTCCGAAGAGCTGGCAAAAATTGCCGCAACGTGGGAATTGCCGGAAGGGGACGTAATCGATCCGCTGCCGATTTATACGCCAGGCTTCGAAAACTACAACGATCCGCTGACGGCGAAATTCCCGCTTCAGTTGACCGGTTTCCACTACAAAGCGCGTGTTCACTCCACCTACGGCAACGTTGACGTACTGAAAGCGGCCTGCCGACAGGAGATGTGGATCAACCCGATGGATGCGAAAGCGCGCGGCATCAGTAATGGCGATCGCGTACGTATCTTCAACGGACGTGGCGAAGTGCATATCGAAGCTAAAGTGACTCCGCGTATGATGCCTGGCGTTGTCGCGCTGGGGGAAGGGGCCTGGTATAACCCGGATGCGAACCGTATCGATCAGGCGGGCTGCATCAACGTTCTCACTACGCAGCGTCCGTCGCCGCTGGCGAAGGGCAACCCATCCCACACAAACCTCGTTCAGGTTGAAAAGGCGTAAGGAGTAACCGATGACAACCCAGTATGGATTTTTTATTGATTCCAGCCGCTGCACCGGGTGCAAAACCTGCGAGCTGGCCTGCAAGGATTACAAAGATCTGACCCCGGACGTTAGCTTCCGTCGTATTTATGAATACGCGGGCGGCGACTGGCAGGAGGACAACGGCGTCTGGCATCAGGATGTCTTCGCCTATTACCTGTCGATTGCCTGCAACCACTGCGAAGATCCGGCCTGCACCAAGGTCTGCCCGAGCGGGGCAATGCACAAGCGCGACGACGGTTTTGTGGTGGTGGACGAGGATGTCTGCATCGGCTGTCGCTACTGCCACATGGCCTGCCCGTACGGCGCGCCGCAGTACAATGCCGCCAAAGGCCACATGACCAAGTGCGACGGCTGCCACAGCCGCGTGGCGGACGGCAAAAAGCCCATCTGCGTCGAATCCTGCCCGCTGCGCGCGCTGGACTTTGGCCCGATTGAAGAGCTGCGCAAAAAACACGGTCAGCTTGCTGCCGTCGCGCCGCTGCCGTCTGCGCACTTCACGAAGCCGAGTATTGTGATTAAACCTAACGCCAACAGCCGTCCGACGGGTGACACCACCGGCTACCTGGCAAACCCGAAGGAGGTGTGAGATGGGAAGTGGATGGCATGAATGGCCGCTAATGATCTTCACGGTCTTTGGGCAGTGCGTGGCGGGCGGGTTTATCGTCCTTGCGCTGGCGCTGTTAAAAGGGAACCTCAATGCTGAACAGCAGCAGCGTTTGGTGTTAAGCATGTTTGGCCTGTGGGTGTTGATGGGCATTGGGTTTATCGCCTCTACGCTGCACCTGGGCTCACCGATGCGCGCGTTCAACTCCCTGAACCGCGTAGGTGCCTCTTCGCTGAGTAACGAGATTGCCAGCGGGGCAATCTTCTTTGCCGTTGGCGGGCTGGGGTGGTTACTGGCAGCGGTGAAAAAGCTGCCGTCAGGGTTACGCGCGTTGTGGCTCATCGTCACCATGGTACTGGGCGTTGTCTTCGTCTGGATGATGGTCCGGGTGTATAACACCATCGATACCGTTCCGACCTGGTACAGCGTCTGGACGCCGATGAGCTTCTTCCTGACCATGTTTATTGGCGGGCCGCTGCTGGGTTATCTGCTGCTGCGTGTGGCTGGCATTAATGGTTGGGCGATGCGCCTGCTGCCCGCGGTCTCGCTGCTGGCGCTGGTAATCAGTACCGTTGTCGCGCTCATGCAGGGAGCGGAGCTGGCGACCATTCACAGCTCTATTCAGCAGGCTTCGGCGCTGGTGCCGGATTACGGTTCGCTGATGGCCTGGCGTGTGGTGCTGCTGACGGCGGCGCTGGTGTGCTGGATTGCCCCTCAGCTTAAAGGTTACTCGCCTGCGCTGCCGTTACTGTCCCTGGCCTTTGTGCTGGTGCTGGCAGGGGAGTTAATTGGTCGCGGCGTATTTTACGGTCTGCATATGACGGTCGGTATGGCTATCGCCAGCTAATTTTAGATTTTGTTATAAAAAGCCGGGACATAGTGCCCGGCTTTTCTTTTTTCATTCATGAAATTTTTCGACTGATGTTTCGTTGTAAAAATTCCCGGAAATAAATAAAAACAAATAGATAATTAATATCAGTAACAGGCTTTGCATTAGCAGGATGAGTTTTTTAAATCGACAAGGCGTATAACGTGCGTGACGCCTGAATCGGTGGATTGACTTTGTTTTTGCCAGTGGCATGATGTGCACGAAATCTGAACTTCCTCACGGTTTTTAATCCATGACCACCTATACCCGCCCGGTGCTTTTGTTGCTCTGTGGCCTGCTTTTGCTGACCCTGGCGATCGCGGTGTTAAACACACTCGTCCCGCTATGGCTCGCCCATGAAAACTTACCGACCTGGCAGGTGGGTATGGTTAGCTCGTCCTTTTTTACGGGCAATCTGCTGGGCACCTTATTAACGGGCAGCCTTATTAAGCGCTTTGGTTTTAACCGCAGTTATTATCTGGCGTCGCTGATCTTTGCCGTCGGCTGCGCCGGTTTAGGCCTCATGGTCGGCTTCTGGAGTTGGATGGTCTGGCGCTTTATTGCGGGCGTCGGCTGCGCCATGATCTGGGTGGTGGTTGAAAGTGCGCTAATGTGCAGCGGAACGTCCCGTAATCGCGGGCGTCTGCTGGCGGCCTATATGATGGTTTACTACGTCGGTACCGTTCTGGGACAGCTGATGGTCAGCAAACTGCCAACCGACCTGATGAGCGTGCTGCCGTGGGTGACGGGCATGGTTCTGGCGGCGATCCTGCCGCTGCTCTTTACCCGCATTGTGAATCAAAACAGCGAGCATCAGGAAGCTACCCACGTCTGGCCGATGCTGAGACTGCGCCAGGCGCGTCTGGGGGTTAACGGCTGCATTATTTCCGGGATTGTGCTGGGCTCGCTCTATGGCCTGATGCCGCTCTATCTTAACCATCAGGGCGTCAGTGATTCCGGGATCGGTTTCTGGATGGCGGTGATGGTCAGCGCGGGGATTGTCGGGCAGTGGCCGATTGGCCGCCTGGCGGACCGCTTTGGTCGTCTGCTGGTGCTGCGCGTCCAGGTTTTCGTGGTCATCATGGGCTGTCTCGCCATGCTCAGCAACGCCGCAATGGCGCCTGCGCTGTTCATTCTGGGAGCTGCGGGCTTTACGCTCTATCCGGTCGCGATGGCCTGGGCCTGTGAGAAAGTTGAGCATCACCAGTTGGTTGCAATGAACCAGGCTTTGTTGCTGAGTTACACCATCGGCAGTTTACTGGGGCCGACTTTTACCGCTATGCTCATGCAAAATTATTCTGACAATCTGCTGTTTATCATGATCGCCAGCGTGTCGTTTATTTATCTGTTAATGCTGCTGCGCAAAGTGGGCGAACATCCAACGCCAGTGGCCCATGCCTGACTTATTAAAAGCCTGTCGATGACAGGCTTTTTTGTCCCTGTCACATATAAGACTTTTACTTATTGTGAGTTTTTACTGTCTGGCGATAATTCCAATGAGTTCTCCCACTAAAAGGCAGCCATCATGTCTACTCGTCGTTTTTCCACTACCGCACTTGCCGCTGTGTTGGCTTTAACGTTTGCAACGGCTCCGGCCATGGCTAATCCAGGAAACGGGAATGGCGGTGGTCACGGAAACGGTGGCGGACAAGGTAATAGCGGCAATCATGGTAACGGGAACGCTGGTAACCATGGTAATAAACACAATAACGGTCAGGATAACCCTGGGAAATCGGATAAGAGCTTTAAAAACAGCAAAGATGTCGGTAATGATTTGGATGCTCGCGTGAGCTTCGATCATGCCCGCCATCTGGCACTGAATTACGGCTTAACAGGCTACGACTCTCTGCCTCCGGGAATTGCGAAAAACCTGGCGCGCGGTAAGCCACTGCCTCCGGGCATTGCGAAGAAAACCGTGCCAGCCGATATGCTGGGTCAGCTTCCTTCCTATCCGGGCTATGAATGGCGCGTGGTAGGTGACGACCTGGTCTTAATTGCGCTGAGTACGGCGATTGTGACTTCCGTTATTAACGGCGTCTTTAAATAGAATATAAAAAGGCCCGGTTTTCACCGGGCCTTTTCGTTAATACATGACCTTGTGGCCATACTGCTCAAGAATACCTTTGACGCGCTCCATCGTCTCTTTTTTCGGCGGCTTCACGCCATCGAGTTTGTACTCTTCACCCATCGCCACCCATTTATGTTTACCCAGCTCGTGATAGGGCAGGAGTTCAATTTTCTCCACGTTACCCATATCCCGGGTAAATTCACCCAGACGATGTGCAGAGTCATCATCATCTGACCAGCCCGGCACCACCACGTAGCGGATCCAGGTCTTGACGCCTTTATTGGCAATGTATTTGGCAAATTCCAGCGTACGGTGGTTTGAAACGCCAACCAGATTCTGGTGGATCTCATCGTTCATCTGCTTGAGATCGAGCATCACCAGATCGGTCACTTCAAGCAGTTCATCAATAACCGGATCGTAACGGCGCACAAAGCCGTTGGTGTCGAGGCAGGTATGAATGCCTTCTTTGTGGCAGGCGCGGAACCAGTCGCGCACAAATTCAGCCTGAAGAATGGCTTCACCGCCGGATGCCGTCACGCCACCGCCGGACGCGTTCATGAAGTGGCGATAGGTCACCACCTCTTTCATCAGATCCTCAACGGTGACTTCTTTACCGCCATGGGTGTCCCAGGTGTCACGGTTATGGCAGTACAGGCAGCGCATCAGGCAGCCCTGGAAGAAAGTGATAAAGCGGATCCCCGGGCCATCGACGGTGCCACAGGATTCAAAGGAGTGAATGCGACCAATAATTGACATTGCGGTGATATCTCCGAATTTGGCCCATCCGGGGGCCTATGTAGATGCACAGCTCAAAGGCTATGTCGAGTCTGTTTTGGCTGTTATCCATTAAGTATAGATAGCGGACAAAAGAGACTGATAAAGCGAGGGTGTTAAAAAGGCCCCACTTGCGTGGAGCCTTTATTGTACGCTTTTTAACGCGTGATTTCAGTCAATTCCACTTACATGGACTGAGTGAAAGTACGGGTAATAACGTCCTGCTGCTGTTCTTTCGTCAGGGAGTTAAAACGTACTGCGTAGCCAGATACGCGGATGGTCAGCTGAGGATATTTCTCAGGGTGTTCCATCGCGTCGAGCAGCATTTCACGGTTCATCACGTTCACGTTCAGGTGCTGACCACCTTCGATGGACGCTTCGTGGTGGAAGTAACCATCCATCAGACCCGCCAGGTTAGTTTTACGCACTTCGTCGTCTTTACCCAGCGCGTTTGGCACGATAGAGAAGGTGTAAGAGATACCATCTTTCGCGTAAGCAAACGGCAGTTTAGCAACGGAGGTCAGAGAGGCAACCGCACCTTTCTGGTCACGACCGTGCATTGGGTTAGCACCTGGGCCGAATGGCGCGCCAGCACGACGACCGTCTGGGGTGTTACCGGTTTTCTTACCATACACAACGTTAGAGGTGATGGTCAGAACAGACTGAGTCGGGATAGCGTTACGATAGGTAGTGAGTTTCTGAATTTTCTTCATGAAACGTTCTACCAGGTCAACCGCCATGTCATCAACGCGAGCGTCGTTGTTACCAAACTGCGGATATTCGCCTTCGATTTCGAAGTCGATAGCCAGACCATCTTCGTCACGAATTGGTTTAACTTTCGCATATTTGATTGCAGACAGGGAGTCAGCAGCAACGGACAGACCTGCGATACCACACGCCATGGTGCGAACGACGTCACGGTCGTGCAGCGCCATCAGAGAGGCTTCGTAGCTGTACTTGTCGTGCATGTAGTGGATAACGTTCAGCGCGGTCACGTACTGTTTAGCCAGCCAGTCCATGAAGTGGTCCATGCGCTCCATGACTTCGTCATAGTTCAGCACGTCGCCTTTGATCGGTTCAGACTTAGGACCAACCTGCATTTTCAGTTTTTCATCAACGCCGCCGTTGATTGCGTACAGCATGGTTTTCGCCAGGTTTGCACGCGCACCGAAGAACTGCATTTGCTTACCAACAACCATTGGACTTACGCAGCAAGCGATAGCGTAGTCATCGTTGTTGAAGTCAGGACGCATCAGGTCATCGTTCTCGTATTGCAGAGAAGAGGTGTCGATGGACACTTTAGCGGCGAATTTCTTGAAGTTCAGAGGCAGTTTTTCAGACCACAGAACGGTGATGTTCGGCTCCGGAGAAGGACCCATGGTGTACAGGGTGTTCAGGAAGCGGAAGCTGTTTTTGGTTACCAGAGTACGGCCGTCTACGCCCATACCGCCGATAGATTCGGTTGCCCAGATTGGGTCACCAGAGAACAGCTCATCATATTCTGGGGTACGCAGGAAGCGAACCATACGCAGTTTCATGACCAGGTGGTCAATCATTTCCTGAGCGTCTTGTTCGGTGATTTTGCCTGCTTTCAGGTCACGTTCGATGTACGCATCCAGGAAGGTGGATACGCGGCCGAAGGACATTGCTGCACCGTTCTGAGACTTAACAGCGGCCAGGTAGCCGAAGTAGGTCCACTGGATAGCTTCCTGAGCGTTGGTTGCAGGACCAGAGATATCGCAGCCGTATTTAGCCGCCATCTCTTTGATCTGACCCAGCGCACGGTGCTGTTCAGCAATCTCTTCACGCAGACGGATAGTCGCTTCCAGGTTTACGCCGTTTTCCAGGTCAGACTGGAGAGAGACGAACTGTGCGTATTTGTCTTTCATCAGGAAGTCGATACCGTACAGCGCAACGCGACGGTAGTCACCGATGATACGGCCACGGCCATAGGCATCTGGCAGACCGGTCAGAACGCCAGATTTACGGCAGTTCAGAATGTCTTTGGTGTAAACATCGAATACGCCCTGGTTATGGGTTTTACGGTATTCGGTGAAGATTTTTTTCAGCATTGGGTCCAGCTCGCGGTTATACGCTTTGCAGGAACCTTCAACCATTTTGATACCACCGAACGGGATGATTGCGCGTTTCAGTGGTGCTTCAGTTTGCAGACCAACGATTTTCTCAAGGGCTTTGTTGATGTAGCCAGCATCGTGAGAAGTGATGGTAGAAGCAACGGAGGTGTCAAAATCAACTGGCGCGTGAGTGCGGTTTTCCAGTTTAACGCCTTCCATTACGCTGTCCCACAGCTTGGTGGTTGCGTCAGTTGCACCAGCCAGGAAGGATTCGTCACCTTCATACGGGGTATAGTTTTTCTGAATGAAGTCACGGACGTTGACTTCATTCTGCCAGTCACCTTTCGTAAAACCTTCCCAGGCTGTGGCTAACTTTTCATTAAGCTCGGACATGTAACACCTACCTTCTTAAGTGGATTTTTTATTTACTGCCTGAGACAACCATTAATGATGATCGCCGCCACGCAGGTAAATGACCCAGTATGTCAACCCAACTAACAGACCCCCACCGATAATGTTCCCGATAGTGACGGGGATCAGGTTATCAGTAATGAAGTTCATAATAGTCAGGTGTGAAAAACTTTCCGGGGTTGAACCTACAGCAGTCCAGAACTCCGGGCTTGCAAAGTTGCGGATAACAATACCCATCGGGATCATGAACATATTCGCAATACTGTGCTCAAAGCCGCTGGCAACAAACATCGCAACCGGCAGAACCATAATCATGGCTTTATCCATCAGGCTACGACCAGAGTAGCTCATCCAGACCGCCAGGCAGACCATCAGGTTTGCGAGGATGCCGAGAGCAACAGCTTCGATAAATGTATGGTGCATTTTGTGGTCGGCGGTTTGCAGGACGTTAAGCCCCCAGCCGCCGTTGGCGGTCATATACTCGCCAGAGAGCCACATCAACAGAACAAAGAGCAGACAGCCAATCAGGTTGCCAACGTAAACGTTGAGCCAGTTGCGCCCCAGTTGACCCCAGGTAATTCTTCCGCTGGCTTTTGCCACCACAATCAGCACCGTTGAGGTGAAGAGGTCGGCGCCGCAGATGACGCAGAGAATCAGGCCCAGTGAGAAGCAAATACCACCAATCAATTTCGCTATGCCGAAAGGCATCCCGGCAGTGCCGGTGGTGGCTGTGATATAGAAGACGAAAGCGATGGAGATGAACACCCCAGCCGTAATGGCCAGAAAGAACGTCGTCATCGGATGTTTCGTGGCTTTGTAGACACCCGCTTCTTCGGCAACTTTCGCCATCGCAGCGGGGAGTAATAGATCAAAAGGGTTGTCAGCTTTCACACTAACTCTCTCTTTATTAAGTCGGCGACGAGATACTAACAAAGCATTATAGAAGAGAAATTGATATAGATCATATCTCGCCTGGCTTATAGGCCCGCAGTGTGTATGGTTTTACAGCAAAAGCGGAGTAAGTATTTGATTATCCGTATAAAAATAAATTTTAAAAGTTATGAAAAGAGTTGAATTTTTTCCTTCAGCCTCCCGTGGAACAGTTAATTAAAATGGAGTATTTATTATAATTAGTAACAGTAAAGCTCAGGTAAGCGTTTTTATATTTACCCGTGGTTAACTTAATTATTACAATTAAACGTCATTGCGGAAAAATAAAAAAAAAGGGGGCAATGAAATTGCCCCGTAATATAGCTCAGGCGATTGAATACGCCTACAGCCATTAATGTTATATGCGCTTATTTTGACCAGTAAGCGGCTTTTGCCTTCTGCAATTTTTCATACGCATTCAGCAGTGACTGATGCGCCGGGAAGGCTTTCAGATCGTTGTCAACCGCTTGCAGGCCGTAGAATGGTTCTTCACCGCTCAACGCCGCGCTGGCAGCTTCAACGGCATCCGCACCGTACATACGTACAAAGGCGTTCAGATACTGCAATGGCTCGCGGTCGTCTTCCTGAGAAAGCAGGAGCAGCGTTTGCAGGCAACGGTAATAGTTAGTGCGCTCGGCGGAGAAGACGGACTGGTTAAACTCCATCGTCCACTCGGTCCAGGCCAAAGCCTGATCCAGATCGCCGCCCGCCAGCGCCAGCATCGCTTTCAGCTCGCCGATGCGCAGGGTGTACCAGCCGTTATCTTTTCCGGTCGCCAGACCCAGCAGTTCGCGCACGCGGGTGAAATCATCGTGTCCTTCTTCGTCCAGCTGGGCGATCAGGTTCAGATAATCTTCTTTATCCCACTCGCTGCCTGGCAGGGCCAGCAGGGTTTCACGCAGATGCGCGCCCATGCTGTTGTTCGCCAGCCACAGATCTTCTGCCGGATAAATGTCCGACATACCTGGCACAATAATACGGCACGCGTAAACACCGAGGTGTTCATAGTCGGCAATGTAAACTTCCTGATCTTCCGCGTTGAAGATCGCCATCAGGGTGGCGAATTCTTCTTCCGTCGTACCGGCAAAGCTCCAGTCCACGAACGGATAGTCCGCGTCCTGTTTGAACATATCCCAGGAGATCAAACCGCTGGAGTCGATGAAGTGAGTTTCGAGGTTGGTGTGCTCGGCGACTTCTTCGTCATCAAAGGTTGGCGGAGTAAAGACATCGAGATCTTTCAGGCTACGACCTTGCAGCAGTTCGGTTACGGTACGCTCCAACGCCACGCCGAAGTCCGGGTGCGCGCCGAAGGAGGCGAAACAGGTGCCATTTGCCGGGTTGAACAGTACCACGCAGATAACCGGATATTTGCCGCCCAGAGAGCCGTCATAAGCAAAGATTGGGAAACCTTCTGCTTCCAGTTTGGCGATGGATTCCACCACGCCCGGGTAGCGCGCCAGCACGTCAGCCGGGATCTCCGGCAGGCTGATGGATTCAGCAATAATGCGGTTTTTGATATGACGCTCGAAAACTTCAGACAATCCCTGCACGCGCGCTTCGTTGCGGGTATTACCGGCAGACATGCCGTTAGACACATACAGGTTGCCGACGATGTTCATCGGGATATAAACGGTCTGCTCGTCAGACTGACGGGTGAACGGCAGGGCGCAGATCCCACGATCCTCATTGCCGGATTGCAGGTCGATCAACATGCTGCCGGTCAGTTCGTTTTCCGGATCGTAGAACGCGCGCAGGCGGGCATCGAGAATGCCCTCCGGCAGTTCATCGTTTTCGGTCAGCGGGAACCATTTTTCGTTCGGATAGTGAACGAACGGACCGTTGGCAATGGTTTCGCCCAGCCAGAAGTCGGCGAAGAAGTAGTTGGTGGACAGACGCTCAAAATACTCACCCAGCGCAGAGGCCAGCGCCGCTTTTTTGGTCGCGCCTTTACCGTTGGTAAAGCACAGCGCACAGTCTTTATCGCGAATATGCACGGACCAGACGTGAGGCACCGGATTCAGCCAGGAGGCTTCTTCGATATTAAAGCCCAGGTCGGTCAGTTTCTGCTGGAAGCGAGCGATGGAATCTTCCAGAGCGGCGTCTTTGCCGGGGATAAACGTTTGAGTCATGGCGTTCACTTTTATCGTACGTAAAGCGCGCAATGATACGGGTTTTGCGTGACGGGTGCTATCTCCGGCGAAAATAAATGGCTGGACTATGCTTATAAGCAGTAACCTACTGTTAAGGCATAAAAAAATGAAAGCTTTCGATCTCCAGCGGATGGCGTTTGATAAAGTCCCTCCTGAGTTTTTAGGCGAAGTAGCGCTGCGCAGCCTGTACACCTTTGTACTCGTTTTCCTGTTTCTGAAAATCACCGGACGTCGCGGCGTGCGGCAGATGTCGCTGTTTGAAGTGCTGATAATCCTGACGCTGGGGTCGGCGGCAGGGGACGTTGCCTTTTATGACGATGTGCCGATGGTGCCGGTCTTTATCGTCTTCGTGACGCTTGCACTGCTGTACCGGCTGGTCATGTGGCTGATGTCGAAAAGTGAGAAACTGGAAGATCTGCTCGAAGGGAAGCCGGTGGTGATTATCGAAGATGGTCAACTGGCCTGGGAGAATGTGCAAAGCGCCAATATGACGGAGTTTGAGTTCTTTATGGAACTCCGTTTGAGCAGCGTTGAGCAACTGGGGCAGGTGCGTCTGGCGATTATGGAAACGAATGGTCAAATCAGCGTCTATTACTATTCCGACGATGAGGTGAAGCCCGGCCTGTGCATCCTGCCGGATATGCTCATCGAGCGATACAAAACTGTACCTGAAGCGGGCGAGTACGCCTGCATAAAATGTAGTCATGTGGTGGTTATGCAGGCGGGCGATCATCAATTATGCCCCCGCTGTACGAATCCAGAATGGACGAAGGTTAGCCGGGCTAAACGTAACACCTGACAGCGATTTTGTCGGTTTTGTGACAACGGTACGGCAGATTGTATTGTGTGACGAGGGGCACATTTCTTCGGCCATCAGTTTTAGACATTGCGGCGCGTGTCACTGAATGATAAAACCGATATCCACAGTTATAACTTATGGCTTTTAGCGTGGTGAGGGGAAATGGCTCAAGTCTTTAATTTCAGTTCAGGTCCGGCAATGTTACCGGCAGACGTGCTCAAACAGGCTCAACAGGAGCTGTGTGACTGGAACGGTCTGGGTACGTCGGTGATGGAAGTCAGCCACCGGGGTAAAGCGTTTATTCAGGTGGCGGAAGAAGCAGAAAAGGATTTTCGCGATCTGCTGAACATTCCCTCGAACTACAAAGTATTGTTCTGTCACGGCGGTGGACGCGGCCAGTTTGCGGGTATCCCGCTCAATCTGCTGGGCGACAAAACCACCGCTGATTACGTTGATGCCGGCTACTGGGCGGCCAGTGCGGTAAAAGAAGCGCACAAATATTGCACGCCGAATGTCATCGATGCCAAAGTGACCGTTGACGGTCTGCGCGCCGTGAAGCCGATGAGTGAGTGGCAGCTTTCTGACAACGCCGCGTATCTTCACTACTGCCCGAACGAAACCATCGACGGTATTGCCATTCACGAAGAGCCAGACTTTGGCGAAAATGTCATTGTGACGGCGGATCTCTCTTCAACCATTCTGTCCACCCCGCTGGATGTCAGCCGCTACGGCGTCATCTACGCGGGTGCCCAGAAAAACATCGGTCCTGCGGGTCTGACTATCGTTATTGTGCGTGAAGACCTGCTGGGGAAAGCCCATAAGTCTTGCCCGTCAATTCTGGATTACACCGTCCTGAACGACAACGATTCCATGTTCAACACCCCACCAACGTTTGCCTGGTATCTCTCCGGCCTGGTCTTCAAATGGCTGAAGCAAAAAGGCGGTGTGGCGCAGATGGATAAGATCAATCAGCAAAAGGCTGAACTGCTGTACGGCGTGATCGACAAGAGCGATTTCTACCGTAACGATGTCGCCAAAACTAACCGTTCGCGCATGAACGTGCCGTTCCAGCTGGCGGACAGCAACCTGGATAACGTGTTCCTGGAAGAGTCCTTCGCGGCGGGTCTGCATGCGCTGAAAGGCCACCGTGTGGTAGGCGGAATGCGCGCCTCTATCTATAACGCCATGCCGCTGGAAGGCGTTAAGGCCCTGACTGATTTCATGATCGACTTCGAACGTCGTCACGGTTAATTGGCTGTTTTTCACCCCCGCAGCGTTCCTGCGGGGTTTTTATTATGTTGAGTTGAGAGTTGAGTTTCATGGAATCCCTGACGTTACAACCTATCGCGCGGGTAGATGGCACCATTAATCTGCCTGGTTCAAAAAGTGTCTCGAACCGCGCTCTGCTGCTGGCAGCTCTGGCAAACGGCACCACCGTCCTCACTAATCTGCTGGACAGCGATGACGTGCGCCATATGCTCAATGCACTGAAAGCGTTGGGCGTTCAGTACGCGCTGTCTGACGATCGTACCCGTTGTGAAGTCACCGGTAACGGCGGCGCGTTACATTCTGCTGAAGCGCTGGAGCTTTTCCTGGGTAACGCCGGTACCGCGATGCGTCCTCTGGCCGCTGCGCTGTGTCTGGGGAGTAACGATATTGTGCTGACCGGTGAGCCGCGAATGAAAGAGCGTCCGATCGGCCATCTGGTGGATGCCCTGCGTCAGGGCGGCGCGCAGATTGATTATCTTGAGCAGGAAAATTACCCGCCCCTGCGTCTGCGCGGGGGATTCACTGGCGGCAATGTTGAGGTTGACGGTAGCGTTTCCAGCCAGTTCCTGACCGCGCTGCTGATGACCGCACCGCTGGCACCACAGGACACCGTCATCAGCATTAAAGGCGACCTGGTTTCTAAGCCGTACATTGATATCACCCTGCACCTGATGAACACCTTTGGTGTTGAGGTGGAAAACCAGTCTTATCAGCGTTTCGTGGTTCGCGGTGGGCAGCAGTATCAGTCCCCGGGCCACTACCTGGTTGAAGGCGATGCTTCATCCGCCTCCTATTTCCTTGCCGCAGGTGCGATTAAAGGCGGTACGGTTAAAGTGACGGGCATTGGCCGCAACAGCGTGCAGGGCGATATCCGTTTTGCTGACGTGCTGGAAAAAATGGGCGCGGTGGTGACCTGGGGCGATGACTTCATCTCCTGCACCCACGGTGAGCTGAACGCCATCGATATGGATATGAACCATATTCCGGATGCGGCGATGACCATTGCCACCGCTGCGCTGTTTGCGAAAGGCACCACCACGCTGCGAAACATTTACAACTGGCGTGTGAAAGAGACGGACCGCCTGTTCGCGATGGCAACCGAGCTGCGTAAAGTGGGGGCCGAGGTAGAAGAGGGCGAAGACTACATTCGCGTCACGCCGCCGGCAAAACTGCAATTTGCAGAAATTGGCACCTACAACGATCACCGCATGGCGATGTGTTTCTCGCTGGTGGCGTTGTCAGATACGCCAGTCACTATCCTTGATCCGAAGTGTACGGCAAAAACGTTCCCGGACTACTTCGAACAGCTGGCGCGCATTAGCACCCTGGCCTGATGATCGTATGCCGCATCACCTGATGCGGCATTTCCTTACGCTTTCTGACACTCATCCTCTTTCATTTCTTCTACACTCTGCTTCAATCATTCCGTAATTTGCACGCAAAGGTAACAGTTGCGCACGTTGGCGCGTATAATGCGCGGCGTTCATGTAAACGGTATGCCTTAATTAAGGAGAAAAAGATGACGGCAATTGCCCCGGTAATCACCATTGATGGGCCAAGTGGCGCAGGGAAAGGTACTCTGTGCAAAGCGATGGCGGAAGCATTGCAATGGCATCTTTTAGATTCGGGAGCAATCTATCGCGTGCTGGCGCTGGCTGCGCTGCATCATCATGTGGATGTTGCGTCTGAAGAAGCGCTGGTACCGCTGGCTGCGCATCTGGATGTGCGTTTTGTCTCGACCGATGGCAACCTTGAAGTGATCCTGGAAGGGGAAGACGTCAGCGGTGAAATCCGTACCCAGGAAGTGGCCAATGCGGCCTCTCAGGTGGCGGCTTTCCCACGCGTTCGTGAAGCGCTGTTACGTCGCCAGCGCGGTTTCCGTGAAGCGCCGGGGCTGATCGCCGACGGCCGCGACATGGGAACCGTGGTATTCCCCGATGCGCCAGTGAAAATTTTCCTTGACGCCTCTTCAGAAGAACGTGCTCAACGCCGCATGCTTCAGTTGCAGGAAAAGGGGTTTAGTGTTAACTTTGATCGCCTTTTATCCGAGATAAAAGAGCGCGATGACCGCGATCGTAACCGCGCCGTCGCACCACTTGTTCCCGCGCAAGACGCATTAGTGCTGGATTCAACCAGTTTAACTATTGAGCAAGTGATTGAAAAAGCGCTACAATATGCGCGCCAAAAACTGGCACTCGCGTAATCGCGACCGATTTAGCAGTACCCCCGCTGCAATGGATTGACGGCGGGTATGTGAAACAACCCCATCCGGCACGGAGCCAGGTGGACGTTAATATTAACCTGAAGATTAAACATGACTGAATCTTTTGCTCAACTGTTTGAAGAATCCTTAAAAGAAATCGAAACCCGTCCGGGTTCCATCGTTCGTGGCGTTGTTGTTGCTATCGACAAAGACGTTGTACTGGTTGACGCCGGTCTGAAATCTGAGTCTGCCATCCCGGCTGAGCAGTTCAAAAACGCCCAGGGCGAGCTGGAAATCCAGGTTGGTGACGAAGTTGACGTTGCTCTGGACGCAGTAGAAGACGGCTTCGGCGAAACCCTGCTGTCTCGTGAGAAAGCTAAACGTCACGAAGCATGGATCACGCTGGAAAAAGCTTACGAAGAAGCTGAAACTGTGGTCGGTGTTATCAACGGCAAAGTTAAAGGTGGCTTCACTGTTGAGCTGAATGGTATTCGTGCGTTCCTGCCAGGTTCTCTGGTAGACGTTCGTCCAGTCCGTGACACCCTGCACCTCGAAGGCAAAGAGCTTGAGTTCAAAGTAATCAAGCTGGACCAGAAGCGTAACAACGTTGTTGTTTCCCGTCGTGCCGTTATCGAATCCGAAAACAGCGCAGAACGCGATCAGCTGCTGGAAAACCTGCAGGAAGGCATGGAAGTCAAAGGTATCGTTAAGAACCTCACTGACTACGGCGCATTCGTTGACCTGGGCGGCGTTGATGGCCTGCTGCACATCACCGACATGGCGTGGAAACGCGTTAAGCACCCAAGCGAAATCGTGAACGTGGGCGACGAAATCACTGTTAAAGTGCTGAAGTTCGACCGCGAGCGTACTCGTGTATCCCTCGGCCTGAAACAGCTGGGCGAAGATCCATGGGTAGCTATCGCTAAGCGTTACCCAGAAGGTACTAAACTGACTGGTCGCGTTACCAACCTGACTGACTACGGCTGCTTCGTTGAAATCGAAGAAGGCGTTGAAGGTCTGGTGCACGTTTCCGAAATGGACTGGACCAACAAAAACATCCACCCATCCAAAGTTGTTAACGTTGGTGATGTAGTGGAAGTGATGGTTCTGGATATCGACGAAGAACGTCGTCGTATCTCCCTGGGCCTGAAGCAGTGCAAAAACAACCCATGGCAGCAGTTCGCGGAAACCCACAACAAGGGCGACCGTGTTGAAGGTAAAATCAAGTCTATCACTGACTTCGGTATCTTCATCGGCCTGGACGGCGGCATCGATGGCCTGGTTCACCTGTCTGACATCTCCTGGAACGTTGCAGGCGAAGAAGCAGTTCGTGAATACAAAAAAGGCGACGAAATCGCAGCAGTTGTTCTGCAAGTTGACGCAGAGCGTGAGCGTATCTCCCTGGGCGTTAAACAGCTCGCAGAAGATCCGTTCAACAACTGGGTTGCACTGAACAAGAAAGGCGCAATCGTAAACGGTAAAGTGACTGCTGTTGACGCTAAAGGCGCAACCGTAGAACTGGCTGACGGCGTTGAAGGTTACCTGCGCGCTTCCGAAGCTTCACGTGACCGCGTTGAAGATGCAACTCTGGTTCTGAGCGTTGGTGACGACGTTGAAGCTAAGTTCACCGGTGTTGACCGTAAGAACCGTGCAATCAGCCTGTCTGTTCGTGCTAAAGACGAAGCTGATGAGAAAGATGCAATCGCAACTGTGAACAAACAGGAAGATGCAAACTTCTCTAACAACGCAATGGCTGAAGCTTTCAAAGCAGCTAAAGGCGAGTAAGTTCAGGTTCGCACCATCATTTGAGCTGTAACGCATTTACAGCGCGAAGGATGGAGAGCAGACTTGACAGATTGCAGGATTCGTCCTGTAATCAATAACAAAGGGCGGCTACGGCCGCCCTTGTTTAATAAGCTGTTCAGCTAATGGGTTTGAAAGGAACCGGAGGAATCATGACCAAGTCAGAATTGATTGAAAGACTTGCCAGTCAGCAACCGCATATCCCTGCCAAGGCTGTGGAAGATGCCGTTAAAGAGATGCTGGAGCATATGGCTACCACTCTTGCCCAGGGCGAGCGCATTGAAATCCGCGGTTTCGGTAGTTTTTCTCTGCACTATCGTGCACCACGTACCGGGCGTAACCCGAAGACTGGCGATAAAGTGGAGCTGGAAGGAAAGTATGTTCCGCACTTTAAGCCGGGTAAAGAACTGCGCGATCGCGCCAATATTTACGGTAACTGAGTTTAATCATCAGGGTTAAACTGAGTTTAAAGAAAGCACCTTAGGGTGCTTTTTTTGTATCCCGCCCCTGCATTTCTGAATACGCGCCGCATTTAAATTTTCTCTTTGCTGTAAGCGCTTAAAACGTTGCAGCGCCCGCTGTAAATCACGTTTTTTCTGTCTGACGACGCATCAGTCCCGCCGCATAATCGCCTGAAACATGGAGGTGAAGATGGGGATCCACGTTATCAGTATGTGCGCCATTCTGGCCATAATCCCGCTCTATTGGTTACCCGTTTTGCCTGATTTGCATATTGTCTGGTTGCTGATTGCCGCAGGAATTGCGTTATCCGTACAGCAGAGAAAATGGCTCAGGTTTTCAGGCCTCGCATTGCTTTTTATGTGCTGGGGGATCCTGGCCGCTCAGGAAAGCGTGTGGCAGATGAACTATTTAACGCAAGCACCGCAGCAGGCCGAGGTGGTCATTACCGCAACGGACGGCGCAACGATGCATCAGGGAAGGATTGTCAGCCTCAATGGAGAACGCGTGTGGGCTGCCATGGGCGTGGCGCTGTATGGCAACTATTTGCCGCAAAACGTCTGCGTGGGTCAACGCTGGGCAATGACCCTGCGGCTCAGGGCGGTACACGGAGAACTCAACGATGGCGGCTATGATTCACAGAAAAATGCCTTTGCCCGACACCAGACGCTGAGTGGACGGTTTACCCATGCGGCGCTCGTTGATGAAGGCTGTAGTCTGCGTGCGCAATACCTGACATCACTACAGAATACTCTTTCAGCATATCAGTGGGGACCCGTGATCCTGGGGCTGGGGATGGGGGAGCGGCTGTCGGTCTCGCGGGAGATAAAAAACCTGATGCGTGATACCGGAACGAGGCATCTGATGGCAATCTCGGGATTACATATTGCGCTGGCCGCTTCTGTCATCTGGTTTCTGGCGCGGGGCATCCAGTTCTTCCTGCCGGGCCGCTGGATTATCTGGCAAATCCCCTTGCTGGCAGGGCTGATTTTTGCCGCGTTTTACGCATGGCTAACGGGCTTGCAGCCGCCCGCGCTGCGCACGGTTATCGCGCTTGTGGTACTGGCAGCATTAAAAATGAGCGGTCACCAGTGGTCGCCCTGGCAGGTATGGCTTACCTGCGTGGCGGCGATCTTGGTTTTCGATCCACTGGCGGTCCTGTCACAAAGCCTGGCGTTGTCAGCGTTTGCGGTCGCCGCGCTTATTTTTTGGTATCAGTGGTTGCCTCTCCCGCACTGGCAACGTGGCCGGTGCCTGCGGCCGCTGGTTACGCTGTTGTATTTGCAGGTCGGAATGCTGCTGCTTCTGTTGCCGCTTCAGGTCCTGATTTTCCATGGTTTCAGCCTCTCCTCGCTGGTGGCGAACCTGTTTGCCGTTCCTCTGGTCACGTTTATCTCAGTTCCGCTGATCCTGCTCGGCATGTTTCTGCATCTGTTTCCGGTCGCTGCGCTGGAAAGTATCGTCTGGCTGGCTACTGATAAATCTCTGGCAGGGCTTTTCTGGCTATTGATGCGTTTACCGAATGGCTGGCAGGACGTTGATGAACGCTGGCAATACCTGACGTTACTGCCGTGGCTGCTGGTCATTGGCTGGCGATTCAGGGCCTTCAGCGCAGCACCCGCAGTCTGTCTGGCAGGCAGCGTGGTGCTGGCCTTTCCCCTCTGGCACAGGGTTAAAACAGACAGCTGGTCCCTGCATATGCTGGATGTAGGGCAGGGGCTGGCGATGGTCATTGAGCGTCACGGCAAGGCCATTCTGTATGACACCGGGCTGGCATGGCCCGGTGGGGACAGTGCGCAGCAGCTGATTATCCCCTGGCTACGCTGGCATCATCTGAGACCGGAAGGGGTGATCCTGAGCCATGAACATCTCGACCACGCGGGGGGACTGGCATCGCTAAAAGCTGCCTGGCCCGCAATGTGGATCAGGAGCCCCTTATCCTGGTCCGGACATCTTCCGTGCTTTCGAGGACAGCGATGGCAGTGGCAGGGTTTAACGTTCTCCGTGCACTGGCCACCCGAAAACACCTCGGCGAAAGGTAACAACCGCTCCTGTGTGGTAAAAATCGATGACGGCGAACAGAGCGTTTTACTGACCGGAGACATTGAAGCGCAGGCAGAACTGGCAATGCTAAGCCACCGCTGGCGTCAGCTTGCGTCTACACTGATTCAGGTGCCGCATCATGGAAGTAACACGTCATCTTCAACACCGTTGCTACAGCGCGTAGAGGGGCAGGTTTCGCTGGCCTCGATGGCCCGCTATAACGCGTGGCATTTCCCTTCTATTAAAGTGGTCCGGCGCTATCGAACGGAGGGATATCTCTGGCTTGATACCCCGCATTCCGGGCAGATATCTGTGACCTTTTCGCACCATAGTCGGCAAATTCGTCGCTTACGCGAACACTATTTACCGCGTTGGTATCATCAGTGGTTTGGCGCGCCCGTAGATAACGGGTAGAATATGCGGCTATTTCAACAAATGCTGGTTTTTTGAATGCATAACGACAAAGATCTCTCCACGTGGCAAACGTTCCGCCGGCTCTGGCCGATGATTGCTCCTTTCAAAACAGGCTTGATCGTGGCGGGCGTAGCGTTAATCCTCAACGCAGCCAGCGATACGTTTATGTTATCGCTTCTCAAACCGTTACTGGATGACGGTTTCGGTAAAACGGATCGTTCAGTGCTGCTATGGATGCCGCTGGTGGTTATTGGGCTGATGATCTTACGCGGAATCTCCAGCTATGTATCCAGCTACTGCATCTCCTGGGTATCCGGTAAAGTGGTGATGACCATGCGCCGTCGATTATTCAGTCATATGATGGGGATGCCGGTCTCATTCTTTGACAAACAGTCAACCGGCACCCTGCTGTCGCGTATTACCTACGATTCAGAGCAGGTGGCGTCGTCCTCTTCCAGCGCACTGATTACCGTTGTGCGTGAAGGCGCATCCATCATCGGCCTGTTCGCGATGATGTTCTATTACAGCTGGCAACTGTCGCTGATCCTTATTGTGCTGGCGCCGATTGTCTCCATCGCGATCCGCGTGGTATCAAAGCGTTTTCGCAACATCAGTAAAAATATGCAGAATACGATGGGGCAGGTGACTACCAGCGCCGAGCAGATGCTGAAAGGCCATAAGGAAGTGTTGATTTTCGGCGGTCAGGAAGTCGAAACCAAACGCTTTGACAAGGTCAGCAACAGAATGCGCCTGCAAGGAATGAAAATGGTATCGGCCTCGTCGATTTCCGATCCGATCATTCAGCTGATTGCCTCTCTGGCCCTGGCCTTCGTCCTGTATGCCGCCAGTTTCCCGAGCGTCATGGAAACCCTGACTGCGGGTACCATTACCGTGGTGTTCTCATCCATGATTGCGCTGATGCGTCCGCTGAAATCGCTGACTAACGTCAACGCCCAGTTCCAGCGCGGGATGGCAGCCTGTCAGACGCTGTTCAGCATCCTCGATTCCGAACAGGAAAAAGATGAAGGTACACGCGTGATCGAGCGCGCTAAAGGCGACCTGGAATTCCGTAACGTCACCTTTACCTATCCAGGCCGCGAAGTGCCGGCGCTGCGTGATATCAGCCTGTCCATCCCGGCGGGTAAAACCGTTGCGCTGGTCGGTCGTTCCGGTTCGGGCAAGTCGACCATTGCCAGCCTGATTACCCGTTTCTACGATATCGACCAGGGCGAGATCCTGCTTGATGGTCACGACCTGCGGGAATATACCCTCCAGTCGCTGCGTAACCAGGTCGCGCTGGTCTCGCAGAACGTGCATCTGTTCAACGATACAGTGGCGAACAACATTGCGTATGCCCGTACCGAAGAGTACAGCCGTGAAGAGATTGAGAATGCGGCGCGTATGGCCTATGCGATGGACTTCATTAACAAAATGGATAACGGTCTGGATACGATCATTGGCGAAAACGGGGTGCTGCTCTCAGGTGGTCAGCGTCAGCGTATCGCGATTGCCCGTGCGCTGCTGCGCAACAGCCCGATTCTGATCCTCGATGAAGCAACGTCCGCACTGGATACGGAATCTGAACGCGCTATCCAGTCGGCTCTGGATGAATTACAGAAAAACCGTACCTCGCTGGTTATTGCGCACCGTCTGTCGACCATCGAACAGGCTGACGAAATCGTGGTGGTGGAAGATGGCGTGATCGTTGAACGCGGCAGCCATGCGGACCTGCTGGAACAGCGTGGTGTTTACGCGCAGCTTCATAAAATGCAGTTCGGTCAATGATTGCACGCATCTGGTCGGGGGAATCCCCTCTGTGGGTGCTGCTTCTCCCGCTCTCCTGGCTGTATGGCCTGGTGAGCGGTGCTATTCGTCTGCTTTATCGCCTCGGGATCAAGCGCGCCTGGCGCGCACCGGTACCGGTGGTGGTGGTCGGCAACCTGACGGCGGGTGGAAACGGCAAAACCCCGGTGGTGATCTGGCTGGTAGAACAGCTCCAGAGGCGCGCTATCCGCCCGGGAGTTGTCTCACGCGGTTACGGTGGTAAAGCGGCGCAGTATCCACTGGTGCTGAGCCCAGCTACGACAACCGCTGAAGCCGGCGATGAGCCGGTACTGATTTACCAGCGTACAGGCGCGCCGGTTGCGGTATCGCCGGTGCGCAGTGATGCCGTAAAGGCACTGCTTGCGGAGCATGACGTACAAATCGTTATTACCGATGATGGTTTGCAGCATTACGCGCTGGCGCGTGACAAAGAGATCGTGGTCATTGACGGCGTGCGGCGTTTTGGCAACGGCTGGTGGCTGCCAGCCGGTCCAATGCGTGAGCGTGCATCGCGCCTGAAGAGCGTCGATGCCGTGATTGTGAACGGGGGTGAAACCAGAGCGGGCGAAATCCCGATGCATCTTCGTCCCGGACAGGCCGTGAATATGCTGACTGGCGAGCGTAAAGACGTCGCGCAACTGGAACATCTGGTGGCGATGGCCGGTATAGGTCATCCGCCGCGTTTCTTCGCAACGCTGGAGCAGTGCGGCGCAAAGCTTGATAAACGGGTGCCGCTCGCCGATCACCAGGCGTTAGTTGCCGAAGAGGTTGAAAGGCTGGCAGCGCCGGGACAGACGCTGATCATGACGGAAAAAGACGCGGTAAAATGCCGGGCCTTTGCGAAAGAAAACTGGTGGTATCTGCCGGTTGACGCTGAACTCAGCGGCGAACAGCCGGAACATTTGCTCAAGGAACTGCTCGCGTTAGTGCAGTAACTTCTACGCGGTTCCGGTGGCGCTTTGACTGACAGGAAAACGCATGTCTCTACCGCAATTCTCACTTGCAGCCGCACGAAACCTGCATCTTGCCGCCCAGGGGCTTCTGAAAAAGCCCCGCCGCCGCGCGCAGCCAGCTGATATCCTCTCTACCGTGCAACGCATGTCGTTGCTGCAAATCGACACCATTAACATCGTGGCGCGTAGCCCGTATCTGGTCCTGTTTAGCCGCCTGGGAAACTATCCTCCGCAGTGGCTGGATAATGCGCTAAGTCAGGGCGAACTGATGGAATACTGGGCGCATGAAGCCTGTTTTCTCCCGCGAAGCGATTTTGCCCTGGTGCGTCACCGCATGCTCGCCCCGGACAAAATGGGCTGGAAATACCGTCAGGAGTGGATGGTGGAACACGCGGATGAAATAGAGCAACTGATTGCACATATTCAGGAAAACGGGCCGGTACGCTCCGCGGATTTTGAACACCCGCGAAAAGGCGCAAGCGGATGGTGGGAGTGGAAACCGCACAAACGCCATCTTGAAGGGCTGTTTACGTCGGGCAAAGTGATGGTGGTCGAGCGTCGCAACTTTCAGCGCGTCTATGACCTCACACACCGCGTTATGCCTCACTGGGACGATACGCGTGACCTGCTGTCTAAGGACGCTGCCGAAGCCATCATGCTCGGGAATAGCGCCCGCAGCCTTGGCATCTTCCGTCCACAGTGGCTGGCGGATTATTATCGTCTGCGTCAGCCGCAGCTAAAACCACTGCTGGAATCGTGGCAGCGCGAACAGCGCGTCATGCCGGTCTCGGTAGAGTCGTTAGGTGAAATGTGGTTGCATGCGGATTTGTTCCCTCTGCTGGCGCAGGCGCAGGAGGGCAAACTCCAGGCGACCCACAGTGCCGTGCTGTCGCCGTTCGACCCCGTTGTCTGGGACAGAAAGCGGGCCGGGCAGTTGTTTAATTTCAGCTACCGTCTGGAATGCTACACTCCGGCGCCCAGGCGGCAGTATGGTTATTTTGTTTTGCCGCTGCTGCACAAAGGCCAGCTAGTCGGGCGCATGGACACTAAAATGCACCGTAAAACCGGCATGCTTGAAATTATCGCGCTCTGGCTTGAAGAGGGCATAAAGGTGACGGCTGGCCTGGAAAAAGGGTTAACGACTGCGCTCAGTGAATTTGCCCGCTGGCAGGGGGCGCATGAAATTGTACTCGGTCGCGTGCCTGCGGGGCTGTTTACGACCTGTCGAGGTGGCTGGGAAACAGGCACTCCCTGAAAAGGGAATGTGATAAGCTTTAGCGATTACCCATACGGAGGAACTATGGATCACCGTTTACTTGAAATTATTGCCTGCCCGGTGTGCAACGGCAAACTGTATTACAGCCAGGATAAACAAGAGCTGATTTGCAAACTGGACAGCCTGGCGTTCCCGCTGCGTGACGGCATTCCGGTCCTGCTGGAAAATGAAGCCCGTTCCCTGGTGGCAGAAGAGATCAAACCATGAGTTTTGTTGTCATTATCCCTGCGCGTTATGCTTCCACGCGCCTGCCAGGTAAACCGCTGGTGGATATCAATGGCAAACCGATGATTGTGCATGTCCTTGAACGGGCACGCGAATCGGGCGCCGGACGCGTCATCGTCGCCACCGATCACCCGGATGTTGCGCGCGCGGTTGAGGCCGCGGGTGGGGAAGTGTGCATGACCCGTGCCGATCATCAGTCAGGCACCGAGCGCCTGGCGGAAGTCGTCGAAAAATGCGGTTTCAGCGACGAGACGGTGATTGTGAACGTGCAGGGCGATGAGCCGATGATCCCGGCGGCGATTATCCGTCAGGTGGCCGACAACCTGGCACAGCGTCAGGTCGGGATGGCGACCCTCGCGGTGCCGATTCACCACGCTGAAGAGGCGTTCAATCCGAATGCGGTGAAAGTGGTCATGGACGCAGAGGGCTACGCGCTCTATTTCTCCCGCGCCACCATTCCGTGGGATCGCGATCGTTTCGCGCAATCGAAAGAGACAATCGGCGAAACCTTCCTGCGCCACATCGGTATTTACGGCTACCGCGCTGGCTTTATTCGTCGCTACGTCGCCTGGGCACCAAGCCCGCTGGAGCATATTGAAATGCTCGAACAGCTTCGCGTGCTGTGGTACGGCGAGAAAATTCACGTTGCGGTTGCCCAGGAAATCCCAGGCACCGGCGTGGATACCCCTGAAGATCTCGAGCGCGTACGCGTCGAAATGCGTTAATTCGCTGGCATCCCCTCGTCTGGGGGGATGCTCTCCCGCCAGGCTATTTTCCTTTTCTTTTTCATTATTGATCTCTACCGGGTGACATCCGGGTTTCGCGCGCTCATTATAAAAGCAGTAGTCTTAATGGGGGTAATCTCATATGGAACAGCTGCGTGCTGAACTCAGCCATCTCCTTGGCGAAAAGCTAAGCCGGGTGGAATGCGTGAATGAAAAGGCCGACACCGCACTCTGGTCGTTGTACGACAGTCAGGGAAACCCCATGCCGCTGATGGCCAGAAGTTTTACCTCGCCGGGCGTCGCCAGACAGCTGGCCTGGAAAATGTCGATGCTGGCGCGGGAAGGGACTGTCCGCATGCCGACGGTCTACGGCGTGATGACCCATGAGGAGCATCCCGGCCCGGATGTTCTGCTTATCGAGCGTTTACGCGGGGTTTCTGTTGAAGCCCCGACGCGTACACCGGAGCGCTGGGAACAGCTGAAAGATCAGATTGTCGAGGCTCTGCTTGCCTGGCATCGGCAGGACAGCCGGGGCCTTGTTGGCGCGGTGGACAGCACGCAGGAAAACCTGTGGCCGCTGTGGTATCGCCAGCGTGTTGAAGTGCTGTGGGGCACGCTGAACCAGTTCAACAACACCGGTTTAACGATGCAGGACAAACGTATTTTATTCCGCACCCGGGAGTGTCTGCCGACGCTGTTTGAGGGCTTTAACGACAACTGCGTGCTGGTTCACGGCAATTTCACGCTGCGCAGTATGCTTAAAGACTCGCGCAGCGACCAGCTGCTGGCGATGGTCGGGCCGGGGATCATGCTCTGGGCGCCGCGCGAGTACGAACTGTTCAGGCTGAGCGAGGGCGGGGCGGCGGAAGATTTGCTCTGGCACTATCTTCAGCGCGCCCCCGTTGCGGAGGCCTTTCTCTGGCGACGCTGGCTCTATCTTCTCTGGGATGAGGTGGCGCAGCTGGTCAACACCGGGCGCTTTAATCGCGTCAGTTTCGATCTGGCCGCAAAATCACTCCTGCCCTGGCTTGCCTGACGAACCTTTGAGCCACTGCCAGAGGCGGCCAAGCGTCTCGTAGCCGACACGATCGCTGTGCATCAGCCATACCGGGGACGGGATTATCCGTTCCCACGGATTGAGCGGGGCGTTAATAGCCATCTGGTTTGCCGGAGCAGGAAGCGGATGCAGGCCCTGCTTCTCAAAGAAAATCATTGCGCGCGGCAGGTGTGAAGCAGAGGTCACCAGCAGGAACGGTACATCACCGATGGCCTGTTTCACCGCCGCCGCCTCTTCTTCGGTATCTTTTGGGCTATCCAGCGTGATGATGGCGGAACGTGGTACGCCAAGCGATTCAGCCACTCTTGCTCCTGCTTCAGCGGTACTGACCGGGTTGGTTTTTGCCGCAGCGCCCGTGAAGATCATCTTCGATCCCGGATTGGCCAGCCACAGGCGGATCCCCTCGTTCAGGCGCGGCAGGCTGTTGTTGATCAGGTTCGAGCTGGGCGCCCAGTTCGGATCCCAGGTATATCCGCCGCCCAGCACCACGATATAGCCCACCTTCTGATTTCCCTGCCATGTCGGGTAGGTGTTTTCAATCGGACGTAATAAACCGTCAGCGACCGGTTGCAGGCTGAGTAACAGCAGCGCCAGCCAGCCCACGGTAACGAGGGATTTACCGCTTTTCTGAAAGCGGCTAAACCATATTAATGCCAGCCCCAGCGCGATGAGAAGCAACAGCAGGGGAAGGGGAAGCATCATGCCTCCGATATATTTTTTTAGGGTAAAAAGCATCCTTTTTGGTTCCTTTTTTAACCATACAGCAGGCGATTGTCGGTGATATTACACCAGAGTGGTTCATTCTCCGCGCGGGTGTGACAAAATAGCGGTTTTGCAGTGAGTGGAACCCTCCCAATGCGGGATCGCAATTTTGATGACATCGCGGAAAAGTTTTCGCGCAACATTTATGGCACCACCAAAGGTCAGCTGCGTCAGACGATCCTCTGGCAGGATCTGGACAAGCTGCTGGCTGAATTCGGTGACCGACCGTTGCGCGTGCTGGATGCCGGCGGTGGGGAAGGTCAGACTGCAATTCTGATGGCGCAGCGGGGACATCACGTCACGCTTTGCGATCTTTCTGCCGAGATGGTTGCGCGCGCAGGGCGAGCGGCAGAAGAGAAAGGTGTGAGCGACAACATGCATTTTATACATTGCGCCGCTCAGGACATTCCGCAGCATTTGGAAACGCAGGTTGATCTGATATTGTTTCATGCTGTGCTCGAATGGATCGCCGAACCACAAGCGATGTTAAAAACGCTGTGGTCGATGTTGCGCCCGGGCGGTGCGTTATCGCTGATGTTTTACAATGCCAACGGCCTGCTAATGCGAAACGTGCTGGTCGGCAATTTTGGCTATGTACAGCAGGGCATGTATAAAAAGAAACGACGCACGCTTTCACCGGATTTCCCCCGTGAACCGCAGCAGGTCTATGGCTGGCTGGAGGAGATCGGTTGGGAAATTACCGGCAAAACCGGCGTGAGGGTGTTTCATGATTATCTGCGTGATAAACAAAAACAGGATGACTGTTTAGACGCCTTAACAGAAATAGAGACGCGGTACTGCCGCCAGGAGCCTTATCTGAGCCTTGGCCGCTATATACACGTCACCGCGCGCAAGCCGCAGATGCAAGGATAATCTATGAGTGAATTTTCCCAGACAGTCCCCGAACTGGTTGCCTGGGCCAGGAAAAACGATTTCTCCATCTCGCTGCCGGTAGACAGACTCTCATTCCTGCTGGCGGTTGCGACGCTAAACGGCGAACGCCTGGATGGCGAAATGAGTGAAGGCGAACTGGTGGATGCGTTCCGCCACGTCAGTGATGCGTTTGAGCAAACCAGCGAAACCATTAGCGTGCGTGCCAACAACGCAATCAATGATATGGTGCGTCAACGTCTGCTGAACCGCTTTACCAGCGAGCAGGCGGAAGGAAACGCCATCTATCGTCTTACGCCACTGGGCATTGGCATTACCGACTATTACATCCGCCAGCGCGAATTTTCCACGCTGCGTCTCTCCATGCAGCTCTCTATTGTTGCAGGCGAGCTGAAGCGTGCCGCCGACGCGGCTGATGAAAACGGTGATGAATTCCACTGGCATCGCAACGTTTACGCGCCGCTGAAATATTCGGTTGCCGAGATTTTCGACAGTATCGATCTGACTCAACGTCTGATGGACGAACAGCAGCAGCAGGTGAAAGACGATATCGCTCAACTGCTTAATAAAGACTGGCGTGCGGCCATCTCCAGCTGTGAACTCTTGCTGTCAGAAACGTCGGGTACGCTGCGTGAGTTGCAGGATACGCTGGAGGCGGCGGGAGATAAGCTACAGGCCAATCTGCTACGCATTCAGGACGCGACGATGGCGCACGACGATCTGCATTTTATCGACCGTCTGGTGTTTGATTTGCAGAGCAAGCTTGACCGCATTATCAGCTGGGGCCAGCAGTCGATCGACCTGTGGATCGGTTACGACCGCCACGTGCATAAATTTATCCGTACCGCCATCGATATGGATAAGAATCGCGTCTTTGCTCAACGTCTGCGCCAGTCGGTACAGACCTACTTCGATGCGCCGTGGGCGCTGACCTACGCCAACGCCGATCGTCTGCTGGATATGCGCGACGAAGAGATGGCGCTGCGTGATGAAGAGGTCACCGGTCAACTGCCACCGGATCTGGAATACGAAGAATTTAACGAAATTCGCGAGCAGCTTGCGGCGATGATCGAAGAACAGCTCGCTGTCTACAAAACCAGACAAGCACCGCTGGATCTTGGCCTCGTGGTACGCGACTATCTGGCGCAGTATCCGCGCGCGCGCCACTTCGATGTTGCCCGCATTGTTGTAGACCAGGCGGTGCGCCTGGGCATCGCACAAGCCGATTTCACCGGACTGCCGCCGAAGTGGCAGCCGATTAACGATTACGGAGCCAAGGTACAGGCGCATGTCATTGACAAATATTGAACACGTGATGCCAGTTAAGCTGGCACAGGCGCTGGCGAATCCGTTGTTTCCGGCGCTGGATAGCCAGCTGCGTGCCGGTCGTCACATTGGCCTTGACGAGCTGGATAATCACGCCTTTTTGATGGACTTTCAGGAGTACCTGGAAGAGTTTTACGCTCGCTATAACGTTGAGCTGATCCGCGCGCCGGAAGGGTTTTTCTACCTGCGTCCGCGCTCTACCACGCTTATTCCGCGCTCGGTGCTTTCCGAACTGGATATGATGGTCGGCAAAATTCTCTGCTACCTCTATCTCAGCCCGGAACGTCTGGCGAATGAAGGGATCTTCACCCAGCAGGAGCTTTACGATGAGCTGCTGTCGCTGGCGGATGAAAGCAAGCTGCTCAAGCTGGTCAATAACCGCTCAACGGGGTCCGATCTGGACCGTCAGAAATTACAGGAAAAAGTTCGCTCTTCCCTGAACCGTCTGCGCCGTCTGGGAATGGTCTGGTTCATGGGTCACGACAGCAGCAAGTTCCGTATTACCGAATCGGTCTTCCGTTTTGGCGCCGACGTGCGTGCGGGTGACGATGCGCGTGAAGCGCAGCTGCGCATGATCCGTGACGGTGAAGCGATGCCGGTGGAAAACCATTTGCAGCTCAATGACGAGCACGAAGAGAATCAGCCGGATAGCGGGGAGGAAGAGTAATGATTGAACGCGGTAAATTTCGCTCACTAACGCTGATCAACTGGAACGGCTTCTTTGCCCGAACCTTCGATCTGGATGAGCTGGTGACAACGCTCTCCGGCGGTAACGGGGCGGGTAAATCCACCACCATGGCGGCCTTCGTGACGGCGCTGATCCCTGACCTGACCCTGCTGCACTTCCGTAACACCACCGAAGCGGGCGCCACGAGCGGCTCTCGTGATAAAGGTCTGCACGGTAAGCTGAAAGCGGGCGTCTGTTATTCAGTGCTGGACGTGATCAACTCCCGCCATCAGCGCGTGGTTGTAGGCGTGCGTCTGCAACAGGTTGCTGGCCGCGACCGTAAAGTAGATATCAAACCGTTTGCGATCCAGGGACTACCAACCTCCGTACAGCCGACCGCGCTGCTGACGGAAACCCTGAATGAACGTCAGGCGCGCGTCCTCACGCTCCAGGAGCTGAAAGACAAGCTGGAAGCTATCGAAGGCGTGCAGTTTAAGCAGTTTAACTCCATTACCGACTATCACTCTCTGATGTTCGATCTCGGCGTGGTAGCCCGTCGTCTGCGCAGCGCGTCAGATCGTAGTAAATACTACCGTCTGATTGAAGCCTCCCTGTACGGCGGTATCTCCAGCGCCATTACTCGCTCCCTGCGCGACTACCTGCTGCCGGAAAACAGCGGCGTGCGTAAGGCCTTCCAGGATATGGAAGCCGCGCTGCGTGAAAACCGCATGACGCTGGAAGCGATTCGCGTCACACAGTCTGACCGCGACCTGTTTAAGCACCTGATCAGCGAAGCCACCAACTACGTGGCGGCGGACTATATGCGCCACGCCAACGAGCGCCGTATTCATCTCGATCAGGCGCTGGAATACCGCCGCGAGCTGTTTACCTCCCGCAAACAGCTGGTGGCTGAGCAGTATAAGCATGTCGAAATGGCGCGCGAACTGGGCGAGCACAACGGTGCGGAAGGGGATCTGGAAGCCGATTACCAGGCGGCCAGCGATCACCTGAACCTGGTGCAGACCGCGCTGCGTCAGCAGGAAAAAATCGAGCGCTATGAAGCCGATCTGGATGAGCTGCAAATTCGTCTTGAAGAGCAAAATGAAGTGGTGGCCGAAGCTGCCGAATTGCAGGAAGAGAACGAAGCCCGCGCGGAAGCCGCCGAGCTGGAAGTGGATGAGCTGAAAAGCCAGCTTGCTGATTACCAGCAGGCGCTGGATGTGCAGCAGACGCGTGCGATTCAGTACAACCAGGCGTTGCAGGCGTTGCAGCGTGCCAAAGAGCTGTGCCATCTGCCGGACCTGACCCCGGAAAGCGCTGACGAATGGCTGGATACCTTCCAGGCCAAAGAGCAGGAAGCCACTGAGAAACTGCTTTCTCTCGATCAGAAAATGAGCGTGGCGCAAACGGCGCATAGCCAGTTTGAGCAGGCGTACCAGCTGGTGGTGGCGATCAACGGTCCGCTGGCGCGTAACGAAGCGTGGGACGTTGCCCGTGAGCTGCTGCGCGACGGCGTCAATCAACGCCATCTGGCCGAACAGGTGCAGCCGCTGCGCATGCGCCTGAACGAGCTGGAACAGCGTCTGCGTGAACAGCAGGAAGCCGAGCGTCTGCTGGCGGAATTCTGCAAGCGTCAGGGTAAAAATTACGATTTCGACGAGCTTGAGGCCCTGCACCAGGAGCTGGAAGCGCGTATTGCGGCCCTGTCGGATACCGTATCGAACGCCAGCGAACAGCGCATGACGCTGCGTCAGGAGCTGGAACAGCTTCAGTCGCGTTCGAAGACGCTCTTACAGCGTGCGCCGATCTGGCTGGCCGCACAAAGCAGCCTGAACCAGCTCAGCGAACAGTGTGGCCAGGAGTTTTCCTCCAGCCAGGACGTCACCGAATACATGCAACAGCTGCTGGAGCGCGAGCGTGAAGCGATTGTTGAGCGTGACGAAGTGGGTGCGCGCAAGCGTGACGTCGATGCAGAGATTGAGCGTTTAAGCCAGCCTGGCGGCTCAGAAGATCCGCGCCTGAATGCCTTAGCCGAGCGTTTCGGCGGCGTGTTGCTGTCTGAAATTTACGACGATGTCGGCCTGGACGATGCGCCGTACTTCTCCGCGCTGTACGGTCCATCCCGTAACGCGATTGTGGTGCCGGATCTGTCGCTGATTTCTGACCAGCTTGCAGGGCTGGAAGACTGCCCGGAAGATCTCTACCTCATCGAAGGGGATCCGCAGTCGTTTGATGACAGCGTATTCAGCGTCGACGAGCTGGAAAAAGCGGTGGTGGTGAAAATCGCCGATCGCCAGTGGCGCTATTCGCGCTTCCCGGAACTGCCGCTGTTTGGCCGCGCCGCGCGTGAAAACCGTATTGAAAGCCTGCACGCTGAGCGCGAAACGCTTTCTGAGCGTTTTGCAACCCTGTCGTTTGATGTTCAAAAAACGCAGCGTCTGCATCAGGCGTTCAGCCGCTTTATCGGCAGCCACCTGGGCGTTGCCTTTGAGCCCGATCCGGAAGCTGAAATTCGCAAGCTCAACACCCGCCGTGGTGAGCTGGAGCGTGCGCTTGCCAGCCATGAAAATGACAACCAGCAAAGCCGCGTGCAGTTCGAGCAGGCGAAAGAGGGCGTTGCGGCCCTTAACCGCATCCTGCCGCGCCTGAACCTGCTGGCGGACGATACGCTCGCCGACCGCGTGCACGAAATTCAGGAACGTCTGGACGAAGCGCAGGAAGCGGCGCGCTTTGTGCAGCAGCACGGCAATCAGCTGGCAAAACTGGAGCCGATGGTTTCCGTTCTCCAGAGCGACCCGGAACAGTTTGAGCAGTTAAAAGAAGATTACGCCTGGTCACAGCAGGTGCAGCGCGAAGCGCGTCAGCAGGCGTTTGCCCTGACGGAAGTGGTGCAACGTCGCGCACACTTCGGCTACTCCGATTCAGCAGAAATGCTGAGCGGGAACAGCGATCTTAATGAAAAGCTGCGCCAGCGTCTTGAGCAGGCCGAAGCAGAGCGTACGCGCGCCCGTGAAGCGATGCGTACTCACGCCGCACAGCTGAGCCAGTACAGCCAGGTCATGGCCTCGCTGAAAAGCTCCTTCGACACCAAGAAAGAGCTGTTAAACGATCTGCATAAAGAGTTGCAGGACATCGGCGTTCGCGCCGACAGCGGTGCAGAAGAGCGGGCGCGTATTCGTCGCGATGAGCTGCATGCTCAGCTCAGCAACAACCGCGCGCGTCGGAATCAGCTGGAAAAAGCGCTGACCTTCTGTGAAGCAGAGATGGACAACCTGACGCGACGCCTGCGCAAGCTGGAGCGTGACTATCACGAGATGCGTGAACAGGTTGTGACCGCGAAGGCGGGGTGGTGCGCGGTGATGCGCATGGTGAAAGATAACAACGTGGAGCGTCGTCTGCATCGTCGCGAGCTGGCGTACCTGTCAGCCGATGAACTGCGCTCTATGTCGGATAAGGCGCTGGGCGCGCTGCGTCTGGCGGTGGCGGATAACGAACACCTGCGCGACGTGCTGCGTATGTCCGAAGATCCGAAGCGTCCAGAGCGCAAAATTCAGTTCTTCGTGGCGGTTTATCAGCACTTACGCGAGCGTATTCGTCAGGACATCATCCGTACCGACGATCCGGTGGAAGCGATCGAACAGATGGAGATCGAGCTGGGCCGTTTGACGGAGGAGCTGACCTCCCGCGAGCAGAAGCTGGCAATCAGCTCCCGCAGCGTGGCGAATATTATTCGTAAAACCATTCAGCGCGAGCAGAACCGTATCCGTCAGCTGAACCAGGGCCTGCAAAGCGTGTCGTTTGGCCAGGTCAACAGCGTGCGGCTGAACGTGAACGTGCGTGAGGCGCACTCCACGCTGCTGGACGTGTTGTCTGAACAGCACGAACAGCATCAGGATCTGTTCAACAGTAACCGCCTGACCTTCTCCGAAGCGCTGGCGAAGCTATATCAGCGTCTGAATCCGCAGATTGACATGGGCCAGCGTACGCCGCAAACCATCGGCGAGGAGCTGCTGGACTACCGCAACTATCTGGAAATGGAAGTTGAGGTTAACCGTGGCTCAGACGGCTGGCTGCGCGCGGAATCCGGTGCGCTCTCTACCGGTGAAGCCATCGGTACCGGTATGTCGATTCTGGTGATGGTGGTGCAGAGCTGGGAAGATGAAGCGCGTCGTCTGCGCGGCAAAGACATCTCGCCATGCCGTCTGCTGTTCCTCGATGAAGCCGCGCGTCTCGACGCCCGCTCCATCGCCACGCTGTTTGAGCTTTGCGAGCGACTCGATATGCAGCTCATCATCGCGGCGCCGGAAAACATCAGTCCGGAAAAAGGGACAACCTATAAGCTGGTGCGTAAGGTGTTTCAGAACAGTGAACACGTACACGTCGTGGGCCTGCGTGGTTTCGCCCCGCAGCCACCGGAGTCATTACCGGGCACGGCTGACGCCTCTTAACCCGGGGTGCGACAAATAGCGGCGCTCATGCGCCGCTTTTTTTATTCACTTAACTTGTGTTCAGGGCTGCGTTATCTTTAAACTTCTTTACATAAGGTAAGGCAGCAGCGAGTATGCCTTTCTATACTGAAGGAAAGCTCCAGAATAATGGGCATGTCGTGAAAAACAGGGGACAAGGGATGTTGCTTAAGAAAAATCGTGGTCGTCAGCTGTCTGCGCTGAGTTTGTGCCTGACAGTGATGTTTGCTCCACTGTTTACCGCTCAGGCCGATGAGCCTGAAATTGTACCGACTGACAGCTCCGCGACGATGGGCGCGCAGCCGACGTCGCTGTCACAACCGCTGGATCAGTCTCCGGCGACGGCCATCATGGCCGGCATTAAACCGCTGCCGGAAGGCATCGATACTGAATCATTACGCCAGCAGCTTATGACCGGCCTGCCCTCGGGCTATACTCCCGCTTATATTAACCAGCTCACGCTGCTTTACGCTGCGCGCGATATGAAACCGATGTGGGAAAATCGCGAGGCGGTACGAGCCTTCCAGCAGCAGCTGGCTGAAGTGGCGATTGCAGGCTTTCAGCCGCAGTTCACGACCTGGGTTGAGCTCCTGACCGACCCTGCCGTTACCGGACAGGCGCGTGACGTGGTGCTGTCTGATGCCATGATGGGCTACTTACAGTTTGTGGCGGGGATTTCGGTGAACGGCAACCGCTGGTTATACAGCAGTAAACCGTACAAGCTGGCGACGCCTGCGCTGTCCGTCATTAATCAGTGGCAGCTGTCGCTGGATAACGGCGAACTGCCGCGCTTTATCGCAAGCCTTGCGCCTGCCCATCCGCAATATGCCACGATGCATCAGTCGCTTCTTGAGCTGGTTGCGGATTCCCGCCCGTGGCCTCAGCTGCGTGGCACCACAACGCTGCGTCCGGGGCAGTGGAGCAGCGATGTGCCTGCGATTCGCGAAATTATGAAACGCTCCGGCATTCTCGACAGCGGCCCTAAAATTGCGCTGCCCGGTGACGAGACGCAAAATGCGGTCGTCAGCCCGTCGGCGCCGGTAAAAGAGAAAACGGCCGTTGCGTTTAGCAATAAGCCCGCCGCTTACGATCGCGAGCTGGTCGCCGCAGTGAAGCAGTTCCAGGCCGCGCAGGGGCTTGGCGCTGACGGCGTGATTGGTCCATCTACTCGCGACTGGCTGAACGTCTCTCCGGCCCAGCGGGCAGGAGTGCTGGCGTTGAATATCCAGCGCTTGCGCTTGCTGCCGGGCACGTTATCCACCGGCATTATGGTCAACATTCCGGCGTACTCCCTGGTCTACTATCAGGACGGTAGCGAAGTGCTGGCGTCCCGCGTGATTGTCGGCCGACCTGACCGTAAAACGCCAATGATGAGCAGCGCGCTGAATAACGTGGTGGTTAACCCGCCGTGGAACGTGCCGCCGACGCTGGCGCGCAAAGATATCCTGCCTAAGGTCTGGAATGACCCGGGTTATCTGGAGCGACACAACTATACGGTGATGCGGGGCTGGAACAGCAAAGAAGCGATTGACCCCTGGATGGTCGACTGGTCAACGATTACGCCTTCGAACCTGCCGTTCCGTTTCCAGCAGGCACCGGGCGCACATAACTCGCTGGGACGTTACAAATTCAATATGCCAAGTTCGGACGCTATCTACCTGCATGATACCCCGAACCATAATCTGTTCCAGAAAGATGCACGCGCGCTCAGCTCGGGCTGTGTTCGCGTGAACAAGGCCTCCGAGCTGGCGAATATGCTGTTGCAGGATGCAGGCTGGAACGATACGCGGATATCAGATGCCCTGAAGCAGGGGGATACGCGTTACGTCAATATTCGCCACAATATTCCGGTCAATCTTTACTATCTGACGGCGTTTGTAGGCGCGGACGGACGCACCCAGTATCGTACAGATATTTACAATTATGATCTAACAGCGCGATCCGGCGCACAAATTTTGCCAAAAGCGGAACAATTAATCAGGTAAATGAAGTAGTTCGGTAAAAATGATTGTCGTAAGTTATGGTGAATATGAGGCGATCTGTCTGCAAGCCGCGTATTCACTGGGGTTGGGCGCCTTGACGTAGCAGGCTTTGCCAGTTATGGTGCCCTTCGTGCGCTAAGCATATTGACAATTTCTTTTACCTGTAGACCTGATTATCATGGACAAATTTGACGCTAATCGCCGCAAATTGCTGGCGTTAGGTGGCGTTGCGCTGGGCGCAGCAGCCATCCTTCCGACGCCAGCATTTGCCACCCTCTCGACACCTCGTCCGCGTATTTTAACGCTCAACAATCTGCATACTGGTGAGACGCTTAAAGCGGAATTTTTCGATGGCAGAGGCTATATTCAGGATGAATTAGCAAGACTCAACCATTTTTTCCGTGATTTCCGCGCGAATAAAATCAAAGCCATCGACCCTGGATTATTCGATCAGCTTTACCGCTTGCAGGGACTGCTGGGGACCAAAAGGCCGGTGCAACTCATTTCTGGCTATCGCTCTCTGGATACCAACAATGAACTGCGCGCCCACAGCCGTGGGGTAGCGAAAAAAAGCTATCACACTAAAGGGCAGGCGATGGATTTCCATATTGAAGGCGTTTCGTTAGCCAATATTCGCAAAGCGGCGTTATCTATGCGCGCAGGTGGTGTAGGATACTACCCACGTAGCAACTTTGTGCATATTGATACCGGGCCGGTTCGGCACTGGTAATAACGAAACACAGGAGCAGTATGAACTATCGTATTATTCCGGTTACCGCGTTCTCACAGAACTGTTCATTGATCTGGTGTGAACAAACTAAACTGGCCGCGCTTGTTGATCCCGGTGGCGACGCTGAGACAATCAAGCAGGAAGTCGCTGCCAGCGGTGTAACGCTGATGCAGATTTTACTCACCCATGGTCATCTCGACCATGTGGGTGCAGCGGCTGAACTGGCTGAACACTACGGTGTGCCGATTATCGGCCCGGAAAAAGAAGATGAGTTCTGGCTTCAGGGGCTGCCTGCCCAAAGCCGCATGTTTGGTCTGGATGAGTGTCAGCCACTGACACCGGACCGCTGGCTGAACGAAGGCGATCGCGTTAACGTAGGGAATGTAACTTTACAGGTGTTGCATTGCCCAGGGCATACGCCCGGCCATATCGTCTTCTTTGATGACGTGTCGCGCCTGCTGATTTCCGGTGACGTGATTTTCAAAGGGGGCGTAGGACGCAGCGATTTCCCACGCGGCGATCACGGTCAACTGATTCAGTCGATTAAGCAGAAGTTATTGCCGTTAGGTGATGATGTGACGTTTATCCCTGGACACGGACCAATGTCGACGCTGGGCGATGAGCGGTTGCATAACCCGTTCCTTCAGGATGAAATGCCTGTCTGGTAAACCCGGTAAAATAAAAAAGCCTGCGCGATGCAGGCTTTTTTTATGGGTGCAGATTACAGCACCGCGACAATGGCTTCGCACAGCGGCGCCATGTTGTCAGGCGTCATACCTGCAACGTTCACGCGGCCAGAGGCAACGGCATACACGCCAAACTCTTCACGCAGGCGCAGCACCTGCTCTTTGGTCAGGCCGCTGAAGGAGAACATGCCGTTCTGCTTGATGATGAAGCTGAAGTCACGGTCAGCGCCTTTCTCAGCCAGCGTGTTCACAAACAGCAGACGCATGCGCTGAATGCGCTGACGCATATCGTTCAGCTCTTGTTCCCAGATTGCGCGCAGCGCATCGTTGCTCAGGATCGTCGCGACCACAGACGCACCGTGTGCCGGTGGGTTAGAGTAGTTAGCGCGGATCACGGACTTCATCTGGCTGAATGCGCGATCGACGGTTGCTTCGTCAGCAGCCACCAGCGTACAGGCGCCGACACGCTCGTTATACAGACCAAAGTTCTTGGAATAGGAGCTTGCGACAATCAGCTCCTGATGCACGGCGGCGAATGCGCGCAGACCTTCTGCATCTTCTTCCAGACCACGGGCAAAGCCCTGGTAAGCGAAGTCGAACAGAGGCAGCCAGCCTTTTTCAACGGACAGCTTAGCCAGCTGTTCCCACTGCTCAAGCGTAGGATCGATACCGGTTGGGTTATGGCAGCAGCCGTGGAACAGCACCACATCGCCCGCCTGGGCTTCGCTCAGGCTGGCCAGCAGACCGTCGAAATCCAGCGCGTGGTTTGCCGCGTCGTAGTAGGCGTATTCACGCACTTCCAGACCCGCAGAATTAAAAACGCTCTTGTGGTTTGGCCAGCTTGGATTGCTTACCCACACACGCTTCACAGAGGTGTTTTTCGCCAGGAAATCTGCCGCCACGCGCAGTGCGCCGGTACCGCCTGGGGTCTGCGCCGTGCGGGCGCGTTTTTCGCTCACAATGGTGCTGCCTTTGCCGAACAGCAGCTCCTGGGTGCAGCGACCAAATTCAGGGATACCATCAATACCGAGGTAGTTTTTGGTGGTTTCGTTTTCCAGCAGATACTGCTCAGCTTTTTTGACGCTGGTCAGTACCGGAGTTTTGCCGGTTTCATCTTTATATACACCAATACCCAGGTTGATTTTGCCAGGGCGGTCGTCGGCACGAAACAGATCGGCCAGGCCCAGAATTGGGTCGGCAGGAGCGGCAGTAATGTTCTCAAACATGACGAAGTTCCATTGTGATTACAGAAGTGAAATCCGCTATCAGGTTAACGGTAGATTTACAAAATGCCAACCGTTTGCGACGAAAAGCGTGCGGCTTTTCAAAAGTCGCTATTATTTTCTCTCAGGAATAAAAAAACAGGGCCGAAGCCCTGTTCATTAAGCATATAACAACGAGGTGTGCTGATTAGAACTGGTAAACCAGACCCAGAGCCACGATGTCGTCGTTGTTGATGCCCAGCTTGTTGTCATCTTTCAGCTGGTTGATCTGATAGTCAACATAGGTAGACATGTTTTTGTTGAAGTAGTATGTCGCACCAACGTCGATGTAGTTGATGTAGTCTTCGTCACCGATACCTTCTACGTCTTTCGCTTTAGATTTGTAGTAAGCGATGGATGGACGCAGACCGAAATCGAACTGGTACTGAGCGACGACAGAGAAGTCCTGAGACTTGTTAGCGAAACCACGGCTGCCCAGACGCGCTGCGTTACGCATTTCGCCATAAATAGCTGCCAGGTAGATGTTGTTCGCGTCATATTTCAGGCCGGTTGCCCACTGTTCAGCTTTGTCACCTTTACCCCATTCCAGCGTCTGCTGGTTGTTGGTACGGTCAGCTGCACCATAAGCACCCACAATGCCGAAACCGTCGAAATCATAGCTCAGAGAGGTTGCCCAGCCGTCACCGTTGGAACGTACTGCGTCATCACGTTCATTTTTGCCCAGGTACTGAACACCAAAGTTCAGACCGTCAACCAGGCCGAAGAAGTTGCTGTTACGGTAAGTCGCCAGACCACCCGTACGGCCTGCGAAGAAGTTATCGCTCGCGCCGGTGTCGCCGCCGAATTCAGGCAGCATATCGGTGATGCCGATTGCGTCATAGACCAGACCGTAGTTACGACCGTAGTCGAAGGAGCCTGCGTCACCAAATTTCAGACCTGCGAATGCCAGACGGGTTTTGTTGCCGTTCTGTGCATCGCCACCTTCAGAGTTGTTACCCTGGAAGTTGTATTCCCACTGACCGTAGCCAGTCAGCTGATCGTTGATCTGAGTTTCACCTTTGAAGCCCAGACGCGCGTAAGTGTTGTCGCCATCGTTGCCCGCGTAATCAGAGAAGTAATGCAGGCCAACTGCTTTCCCGTAAAGATCTAATTTGTTGCCGTCTTTGTTATAGATTTCAGCAGCGTTTGCTGCACCGGCTACCAGCAGGGCAGGGACTACCACTGCCAGGATATTGCGCTTCATCATTATTTATTACCCTCATTGGTTTTTTTATGACACTCGCCACTGCCGCCAATAAATTCTGTCAATAAATATTTCCGGAACTATTGATGAGAGTTAGGTGTCTTTATGTGTCTGACAGGCATCTTTCCATTCATAGAACCGTTTCGCTACACTGAAAGTGCTACAATCTTCAAGATTCAGTTACCAAAAGAAAATATGTGTAACTAAATATGTATTTTTGGGAACTTTGTGAAGCACCTCAAATTTCAGTGCCGCCTGGCGAATTAAACATCCGCTTTATTCTTATATATATGATTTCCTTATGTTTAATTTAGCTAAAGGCCTTTCGTATAAACAGAAGTTAAACGGCTCATTTTTTCTTATGATCGACAAAAGCCATCCAGATGGCTGTGAAATTGGTTGTTTTTTATGCTATTACGTAAGAATTGTTTTAAGCGCAATAAGAATGGGGTTATTTTTTTGTCTCAGGATATTTCGTGGAAACAAAACGTAACAGGTAGAGGTAATAGCGGGGTTGTGGTTTAAAGACGCTTACTTCTGACTGACGAAAACTGACATTGCAGGATAAAATAATGGCCAGCATTTGCTGGCCATTAATGATTTGGTCGGTTAGAAACTTGCGTTACGCGGTGTGCGTGGGAACGGAATCACATCACGTACGTTCTGAACACCTGTTACGTAAGCAATCAGACGTTCGAAGCCCAGGCCAAAGCCGGAGTGCGGAACGGTGCCGTAGCGACGGAGATCGCGATACCAGCTGTAGTCCGCCGGGTTAAGGCCCATCTCCTGCATACGCGCGTCCAGCACATCCAGGCGCTCTTCACGCTGGGAGCCACCGATGATCTCACCGATGCCCGGCGCCAGGACATCCATCGCGGCAACGGTTTTACCGTCTTCGTTAAGGCGCATATAGAATGCCTTAATGTCTTTCGGATAGTTTTTCACCACAACCGGTGCTTTAAAGTGCTTCTCTGCCAGATAACGTTCGTGCTCGGAGGAGAGATCCACGCCCCAGTAAACCGGGTTTTCGAATTTCTCACCGCATTTTTCCAGGATAGCGACCGCGTCGGTGTAATCCACCTGCGCGAAGTCTGCGGAGACGAAGCGCTCAAGACGGGCGATGGCGTCGTTATCGACACGCTCAGCGAAGAATTTCATGTCGTCTGCGCGCTCTTCGAGAACGGCTTTGAACACGTATTTCAGCATCGCTTCTGCCAGGGCTGCCGCGTCATTCAGATCGGCAAAGGCCACTTCCGGCTCCAGCATCCAGAATTCCGCCAGGTGACGGCTGGTGTTGGAGTTTTCCGCACGGAAGGTTGGGCCGAAGGTGTAGATCTTAGACAGCGCACAGGCGTAGGTTTCGCCGTTGAGCTGGCCGGAAACCGTCAGGAAGGCTTCTTTACCAAAGAAGTCTTTGTCGTAATCGACTTTACCTTCCGGCGTACGCGGCAGGTTTTCCATATCCAGCGTTGAAACGCGGAACATTTCACCTGCGCCTTCGGTATCGGAAGCCGTGATCAGCGGAGTAGAAACCCAGAAGTAACCTTGCTCGTCAAAGAAGCGATGCAGCGCCTGCGCCAGCGTATGACGCACGCGGGCAACCGCACCAATCAGGTTGGTGCGCGGACGCAGGTGCGCGACTTCACGCAGATATTCGATGCTGTGACGCTTCGCAGCCATCGGGTAGGTGTCCGGATCTTCAACCCAGCCGGTCACTTCCACCGAGGTCGCCTGAATTTCGTAGCTCTGACCCTGGCCCGGAGAGGCCACCACAACACCGGTGACGATCACGGAACAGCCGGTTGTCAGGTGCAGAACGTCATCATTGTAATTGGGCAGAGAATTATTAATGACGGCCTGTACAGGATCAAAGCAGGAACCGTCATAGACGGCGAGGAAGGAGATGCCAGCTTTAGAATCTCGGCGAGTACGCACCCATCCGCGCACGGTGACCTCCTGGTCAACGGCGACACGGCCCTGGAGTACGTCGGCTACAGGCACAACGCTCATAATATTCTCTCTGTTAATAGTCGGAAAAAATAAACACTTGTCCGCCCTTATAGGGGGGATATCTATGTTACCTGCCATCCGCTATCAGACAAGTAAATTTCACCGTCTTAAGAGAAGAAATAAGAAATTAATAAGAGAAGGGGAGCCATGAAGGCTCCCCCGAAGCCGTTAGCTGGCTTTTTTAACCTGAGGCAGATCGAAGGCTTTACGTAATGCGCGGACAAACGCTTTGTCATGGCAGATGGTTTTGCCCGGACTGTCGGAGAGCTTCGCGACCGGCTTACCGTTACATTCCACCAGTTTTATGACGATGTTCAGCGGTTTCACCTGAGGAATATCACAGGTTAACCGCGTACCAATCCCGAAACTCAGGTTCACCCGCGATGAGAAATGGCGATAAAGGTCGACGGCTTTCGCCAGGTCAAGGTTATCGGAGAAGACCAGCACCTTACTCATGGGGTCGATGCCCAGTTTTTCGTAATGGGCGATGGCTTTCTCACCCCATTCAACCGGGTCCCCGGAATCATGGCGCAAACCCTGGTAGCGTTCGGCAAACTCAGGGCCAAAGTCGCGCAGGAACGCGTCCATGGTAATGCAGTCGGTAAGGGCAATACCCAGCCGATCCGGGTATTCCTCTAGCCACGCGGCGAGGGCGGCGCGCTGGCTGTTGGCAAGGTCAGGGCTGATCTGCTGGTGCGCCTGGAACCATTCGTGTGCCTGGGTGCCCATAGGCGTTAAATCAAGGCGACGTGCCAGATCGTAGTTACTGGTGCCAACGAACCACGGCTCCTGTTGCAGACGTCTGACAATGGCTTCCTGAACCTCGCGAGAGAAGCGGCGGCGCGTGCCAAAGTCCATCAGACGGAATCGGGACATATCCAGCCCTTCGGTCAGTCTGGAAAACTCAACGAGTTTATTCTCCAGAGCGGCAACCGCCTGCGTCACACCGGTTTCAGGGGAGCGATAGCGGTGGGCCAGCTCGCTGATTACGGCCAGAAGCGGCACTTCCCACATGATCACCTCACGCCACGGGCCGGTCAGACGAATGTCCAGCTTGCCGTTATCATTGGTGACGGTGACCTGTTCCGGGTTATAGCGGAACTCACGCAGCCAGTTCAGATAATCCGCTTTAAAGAAAGGCAGGCCTGAAAGCCACTGATATTCGTCATCGGTGAGCGCCAGATGCTGCATGGCCTCGACCTGTTCACGAATGGAATCTGCGTAGATACCCAGCAAGTCGTCACCCCGGCAGCGAAATTCCGCCGCAACATGGACATCATGATAGTGGTGAAACACGGCTTGCTGCATATGCAGCTTGTACGCGTCGGTATCCAGCAACGTATGCAGAACCGGAGAAGCGAATTGAGTCATAGGTGCGCTGTAGCATCCTCTCACGGGAGCGTTTAGTACAATAAACAACTCCGGAGTATACCCTGTTTAGTGATTTATTGAACCCCGATCACAACATAAGCACACTTTATGGTCGAGAGCATTTCGTGCCCCGTGTTATAAAAATGTAGCTAAAAAGGGCGTTGTGCCTGAAAAGATGAACATTCTGCATAGCGCGTTTTACACAACAGGAATATATTGAATCGTTACTCGACAAACGATGCATAAGGTTTTCTATGACACAACAGCCACAAGCTAAATACCGCCACGACTATCGTGCGCCGGAATACCTGATAAGCGATATCGATCTGACTTTCGACCTGGATGCCACAAAAACCGTGGTGACGGCGATAAGCCAGGTGACGCGCCAGAGCGCGACTGCCGTGCCGCTGCGTCTGGATGGTGAAGACCTGACGTTGGTTTCCCTGCATATTAACGATGAAGCCTGGTCAGACTATAAAGAAGAAGGCAACCAGCTGGTCATCGACAACCTGCCGGAACGCTTTACCCTGCGCATCGTGAATGAAATTAGCCCTGCCGCCAATACCGCGCTGGAAGGACTTTACCAGTCAGGCGTAGCCCTGTGTACCCAGTGTGAAGCCGAAGGTTTCCGCCACATTACCTGGTATCTGGATCGCCCGGACGTCCTGGCGCGCTTTACCACCAAAATTATTGCCGACAAAACGCTGTACCCGTACCTGCTTTCCAACGGCAACCGGATTGCTGAAGGGGAACTGGAGAATGGCCGTCACTGGGTACAGTGGCAGGATCCGTTCCCGAAACCCTGCTATCTGTTTGCGCTGGTGGCGGGAGATTTCGATGTCCTGCGCGACACCTTTAAAACGCGCTCTGGCCGTGAAGTCGCGCTGGAGCTGTTCGTGGACCGTGGCAACCTTGACCGCGCACCGTGGGCAATGACCTCCCTCATCAACTCCATGAAGTGGGATGAAACGCGCTTTGGCCTCGAATATGACCTCGACATCTATATGATCGTTGCGGTCGATTTCTTCAACATGGGCGCGATGGAGAATAAAGGCCTTAACATCTTTAACTCTAAATACGTGCTGGCGCGTACCGATACCGCCACGGATAAAGATTACCTCGATATCGAACGCGTTATCGGCCACGAATATTTCCATAACTGGACCGGGAACCGCGTCACCTGTCGCGACTGGTTCCAGCTGAGCCTGAAAGAGGGCTTAACCGTCTTCCGCGATCAGGAGTTCAGCTCCGATCTGGGATCGCGGGCGGTGAACCGCATCGACAACGTGCGCACCATGCGTGGTCTGCAATTTGCAGAAGATGCCAGCCCAATGGCGCACCCGATCCGCCCGGATAAAGTCATTGAGATGAATAACTTCTACACCCTGACGGTGTATGAAAAAGGCGCTGAAATTATCCGTATGATCCACACCCTGCTGGGTGAAGAGAATTTCCAGAAAGGGATGCAGCTTTACTTTGAGCGTCACGACGGCAGTGCGGCCACCTGCGACGATTTTGTTCAGGCGATGGAAGACGCCTCTAACGTCGATCTGTCTCATTTCCGCCGCTGGTACAGCCAGGCCGGTACGCCGATCGTGACGGTCAAAGACGACTACAACCCGGAAACCGAGCAGTACACGCTGACCATCAGCCAGCGCACGCCGCCAACGGCCGAGCAGGAAGAGAAACATCCGCTGCACATTCCATTCAGCGTTGAGCTGTACGACAACGAAGGCAACGTGATCCCGTTACAGAAGGGCGGCCACCCGGTGCATAACGTGCTGAACGTGACCCAGGCAGAGCAGACCTTTATCTTCGATAACGTCTATTTCCAGCCCGTTCCTGCCCTGCTGTGCGAATTCTCCGCGCCGGTGAAACTCGAATATAAGTGGAGCGATCAGCAGCTGACGTTCCTGATGCGTCACGCGCGCAACGATTTCTCGCGCTGGGATGCGGCACAAAGCCTGCTGGCGACCTACATCAAGCTGAACGTCAACCGTTACCAGCAGGGCCAGCCGCTGACGTTGCCGGTTCATGTGGCAGACGCGTTCCGTGCCATCCTGCTGGATGAGAACATTGACCCGGCGCTGGCGGCTGAAATTTTGACGCTGCCTTCTGCGACTGAAATCGCCGAGCTGTTTGACATCATCGACCCGATTGCCATCGTCGCCGTGCGTGAAGCGCTGACCCGCACGCTGGCGACCGAACTGGCAGATGAGTTCCTCGCCATTTACAACGCCAACAAGCTGGACGCGTATCGGGTGGAACATGCGGATATCGGTAAACGTTCCCTGCGCAATACCTGCCTGCGCTATCTGGCGTTTGGTGAGGCAGAGCTGGCGAACACGCTGGTCAGCAAGCAGTACCACGAAGCCGATAACATGACGGATGCCCTGGCCGCGCTGGCCGCAAGCGTTGCCGCCGAGCTGCCGTGCCGCGATGCGCTGATGCAGGAGTACGACGACAAGTGGTATCAGGATGGTCTGGTGATGGACAAGTGGTTCATCCTTCAGGCCACCAGCCCGGCAGCCGATGTACTCAGCAAAGTACGCAGCCTGCTGAAGCACCGTTCGTTCACCATGAGCAACCCGAACCGCGTCCGCTCTCTGATTGGTGCCTTCGCCAGCAGCAACCCGGCCGCGTTCCATGCCGAAGACGGCAGCGGTTATCAGTTCATGGTTGAAATGCTGACCGAGCTGAACAGCCGTAACCCGCAGGTGGCGTCTCGTCTGATTGAGCCGCTGATCCGCCTGAAACGTTACGATGCGCAGCGTCAGGCGAAAATGCGCGCCGCGCTTGAGCAGCTGAAAGGGCTGGAAAATCTGTCTGGCGATCTGTACGAGAAGATTGCTAAGGCGCTGGCCTGATGTAAAAAAGCCCGGTGGCGCTACGCTTACCGGGCCTACGTGGGGTCGCGGGGCATCGGTTTTCTCCCTCTCCCACAGGGAGAGGGCCGGGGTGAGGGCATCAGGCATTAGCCTTTATCCGCTGAATCTCCGCTTCCCCACGTTTCATCACCCGATCCAGTACTTCGGCTTCCAGCTCCGCCAGTCTGGCCGATCCCACGCGGCGAGGACGTGGAATATCTACCGTCAGATCCAGACCAATTTTGCCCTCTTCTATTAACAGCACCCTGTCTGCCATTGCCACGGCTTCACTGACATCATGCGTCACCAGCAGTACCGTAAAGCCGTGCGTCTGCCAGAGGGTTTCAATCAGATCCTGCATCTCGATCCGCGTCAGGGCATCAAGCGCGCCGAGCGGTTCATCGAGCAGCAACAGGCCGGGACGGTGAATCAGCGCGCGTGCCAGCGCTACGCGCTGCTTTTGTCCACCCGACAGGGCCGCAGGCCACTCTCCCGCGCGATTCTCCAGCCCTACCGCTGCGAGTGCCTGCCGGGCGTCCTCCCGCCAGCTGCCCTTCAGGCCCAGCCCGACGTTATCCATCACCGTTTTCCACGGCAGCAGACGCGCGTCCTGAAACATCATGCGCGTATCATCCTGAATCGTGGCCAGCGGCGTAGTGCCTGCCAGAATGTCACCGCTGTTTGGCGCTTCCAGCCCGGCTAAAAGACGCAGCAGGGTACTCTTGCCGCCACCGCTGCGGCCGACAACGGCCACGAACTGTCCGGCAGGAATATGCAGATCCAGTGCATTCAGAATGGTGTTGTCGCCGTAGCGTTTGGTCACGCCGTTCAGCAGTAACGGTGTTCCCTGGTTCAGTCGTGCAGTATTCATGCTTTCGCCTCCTGAGCGGTGTAGGCCGGGTTCCAGCGCAGCCAGCTACGTTCCAGCCACTGGGCGCTGACGTCCGCAAGTTTGCCGAGCAGGGCATAAAGGATAATGGCAACCACCACCACGTCCGTTTGCAGGAACTCGCGGGCGTTCATCGCCAGATAACCAATGCCGGAGTTAGCCGAAATGGTTTCCGCCACGATCAGGGTTAGCCACATCAGGCCGAGCGCAAAACGCACCCCAACCATAATGGAGGGCAGGGCGCCCGGCAGGATCACATGGGTAAACAGGGCAAAACCTGACAGGCCATAGCTGCGGGCCATCTCCACCAGACCGCGATCGATATTACGGATCCCATGCCAGGTATTGATATAAATCGGGAATAACGTTCCCAGCGCCACGAGGAAAATTTTGGCGCTCTCATCAATGCCAAACCACAGGATAACCAGCGGAATAAGCGCCAGATGCGGCACGTTGCGCAGCATCTGAACGGAGGTATCCAGCAGCCGCTCACCCCAGCGTGACAGGCCGCTGATCAGCCCCAGCGTCAGGCCGATGCTTCCGCCAATCGAAAAGCCAATTACCGCGCGCCAGGAGCTGATGGCAAGATGTTGCCACAGCTCACCGCTGGCGCTTAGCGACCAGAACGCTTCCACAACGCCCTCCGGAGAGGGCAAAATGCGGCTCGACAGCCAGCCAGTTGAAGACGCCAGTTGCCAGACGAGGACAATGCCGACGGGCAGAAACCACGGCGCGGCGCGCAGCAGCCATTTTTGTGCGGTTGCAGACATGGTGGCTCCTTAGCTTTGCGCGACTTTTCTCGGGATAAACGCGTTCGCCACGGCTTCGCCCTGCAACTGAAGCTGACGTGGCTGCGGAATTTCCGGGATAGCGACATCCAGGTGCGGGAACAGCAGTTCACCCACCTTGTACGCCTCCTCCAGATGTGGGTAGCCAGACAGGATAAAGCTGTCGATCCCCAGCGCCGCATATTCATTAATGCGTGCCGCTACGGTTGGACCGTCGCCGACCAGTGCCGTGCCGGCGCCGCCGCGCACCAGACCTACCCCGGCCCACAGGTTCGGGCTGATCTCAAGGTTTTCACGCTTGCCGTTGTGCAGGGAGGCCATCCGATGCTGGCCCACGGAGTCGGTTTTGGCAAACGCTGCCTGTGCTTTAGCGATAGTGTCGTCGTCCAGATGAGCGATCAGACGGTCGGCGGCTTGCCAGGCCTCGTCGTTTGTTTCGCGGACGATCACGTGCAGGCGAATGCCGAAGCGTACCGTACGGCCATGTTCTGCGGCTTTAGCGCGTACCTGAGCAATTTTCTCTTTCACCAGCTCCGGTGGCTCGCCCCAGGTCAGATAGAGATCGACCTGCTCAGCCGCCAGTTCCTGCGCCACGTCCGACGATCCGCCGAAATAGAGAGGAGGGCGCGGCTGCTGTACCGGCGGGAAGTAGAGCTGCGCATCGCGAACGTGGATATGTTTCCCTTCGAAGGTGACAGTTTCCCCTTCCAGCAGACGTCGCCAGACGCGGGTGAACTCTGCGGAGGCTTCATAGCGCTCGGTATGATCGAGAAAGACGCCATCGCCCGCCAGCTCCTGCGGATCGCTGCCCGTCACCAGGTTGAACAGCGCACGGCCGTTGGAAAGCCTGTCCAGCGTTGCCGCCTGACGCGCCGCGACGGTGGGCGACACCACGCTCGGGCGCAAGGCTACCAGGAATTTCAGACGCTGGGTGACGGGGATCATTGACGCGGCAACCAGCCACGCATCCTCACACGAGCGGCCCGTCGGGATCAGTACCCCGGTAAAACCGATGCGGTCTGCCGCCTGGGCGATCTGCTGTAGATAGCCGTGATCGACCGGGCGGGCGCCTTCTTCTGTGCCAAGATAGTGTCCATCACCGTGGGTGGGTAAAAACCAGAAAAGATTCAGACTCATGATTTTTTTCCTTCAATGCCAGCGGGTTGCCAGATGCGTTCGCGAATATTCACCTGCTTTGGAACCAGGCGGTTTTGATAAAAGAGGTCTGCCGTTTGCTGCTGGAGAGCGGCAACGTGGGCGTCAATCGGTGCTATGGTGGTGGGAGGACGGTGGTCAAGATAGGTGGCGATCACCGGTTCAGGCAGGCCCATGGTTTTTGCCAGCAGCGTGATGCTCTGCTGACGCTGGCTTTGGGTCAGCGCATCGGCCTGAGAGAAGGTATCCAGCACCTGCTGAATAAATGCGCCATTTTTCTCAGCGTAAGGACGTGCCGCCAGGTAGAACGAACCGGTCTGCTTCAGGGTGGTGCCGTCTTTCAGCACCCGCACACCGCCCTGCAACAGTGCGGCGGAGTAGTACGGATCCCAGATAGCCCAGGCATCAACATTTTTTTGCTGAAACGCCGCGCGCGCATCGGCAGGCGTCAGGTAAACGGGCTGGATATCGGTGAATTTAAGGCCGGCCTCCTGCAACGCGCGCAGCAGCAGGTTGTGCGAGCTGGAACCTTTCTGGAAAGCAACCTTACGGCCTTTGAGGTCGGCGACGCTTTTGATCTCACTGTTTTCCGGCACCAAAATAACCTCTGCCTTCGGCTTGGCGGGCTCAACGCCAACGTAAACCAGATCCGCCCCGGCAGCCTGCGCAAAGATTGGCGGGATATCGCCGGTGCTGCCTAAATCAATACTCCCGACGTTCAGCGCCTCCAGCATCTGTGGTCCGGCAGGGAACTCGACCCATGAGAATTTGGTCTCCGGGAAACGCTTCTCAAGCAACGCATGGCTTTTCGCCAGCACCATGCTGACGCTGCCTTTCTGATAACCGATACGCAGGCTCTCCGGCGCTTTCTCCGCCGCCTGAGCCAGCGACGCCACTGCCAGCAGACCTGCCAGCCCGATACGGGTAACTGTTTTAAACATGCGCCACTCCTTGTGATTGATGAAATGCTGCCGCGTGGCGATCCCGACGGTTCAGGGCGTGCCAGAAGGTTTCGAGCGCACTGTCGAGGCGGGTTTGCAGATTCGGCGTGAAATGGGGTTTATGCTGGTAGTCGATTATCTGTGAGTCGTCAGCGAAGACGCCATGCAGGATCTCCTGCGCTTTCAGCGCGTTCAGAACCGGCTTGAGGGCATAATCCACCGCCAGTAAATGGGCTACCGTACCGCCTGTGGCCAGCGGCAGGACGACCTTACCGTCCAGCGCGCGTTCGGGCAGCAGATCGAGCAGCGTTTTCAGTGCGCCGGAAAAAGAGGCTTTATAAATCGGTGTCGCGACGACCAGCCCGTCAGCACTCTTAAGTTGTTCGATCAGGGTTTTCAGCGCCGGGCTGTCGAAACGGGCGTAGAGCAGATCTTCAGGCGCGAAATTGTGCAAATTCCAGTGACACACTTCGACATCCAGAGCATAAAGCTTTTCGCGAGCGTATTCCAGCAGTGCGCTGGAGCGAGAGGGGAAGCGGGGGCTTCCGGCCAGGGTAATGACGCGCATGGTTGCTCCTTATAACTAATTGTTTGCTTTTATCTAACATTCATAACAATTTCAGGAGTGTGACATTGCGTGGTTATTCCACTAAATGATTTATCCTCAGGATGAATGCAGAAAAATGCATAAGAAGCGAACCGATAAGTAAACGATTGCGTTTTACGTGGCTTTTTTTGCCACAGGTCAATTCCCTTTCCGGGCGGAATCGCACATAATCCCCTCCCGGTTTGCACACCGGGAATCCAGGAGAGTTCATGTACTACCCCTTCGTTCGTAAAGCCCTTTTCCAGCTCGATCCTGAGCGCGCTCATGAATTTACATTTCAGCAGTTACGCCGTATTACAGGAACGCCTCTGGCCGCGCTGGTGCGTCAAAACGTGCCGGAAAAACCAGTTCAGTGCATGGGCCTGACTTTCAAAAATCCACTGGGCCTGGCGGCCGGTCTGGACAAAAATGGCGAATGCATTGATGCACTCGGTGCGATGGGCTTTGGCTCGATCGAAATCGGGACGGTGACGCCGCGTCCGCAGCCGGGAAATGACAAGCCACGTCTGTTTCGCCTGGTTGAAGCCGAGGGGCTGATCAACCGCATGGGCTTTAATAACCTTGGCGTCGATCATCTGGTTGAGAACGTTAAGAAAGCCCATTTTGATGGCGTGCTGGGTATTAATATTGGCAAAAATAAAGACACGCCGGTCGAGCAGGGTAAAGATGACTATCTGATTTGTATGGAAAAAGTCTATGCCTATGCCGGTTATATTGCGGTGAATATATCTTCGCCTAACACCCCAGGGCTGCGTTCATTACAATATGGCGAAGCGCTCGACGATCTTCTTAGCGCCATTAAAAATAAACAAACGGCGCTACAGGCGATCCACCATAAATATGTTCCGGTCGCGGTTAAGATCGCCCCGGATCTTTCGGCAGAAGAATTGATCCAGGTTGCCGACAGTTTAGTTCGCCATAATATTGATGGTGTGATTGCAACCAATACAACACTCGATCGCTCTCTCGTTCAGGGAATGAAAAACTGTGACGAAGCGGGTGGATTAAGTGGCCGTCCGGTACAATTAAAAAGCACCGAAATTATTCGCGCACTCTCCGCAGAATTAAAAGGTCAGCTGCCGATTATTGGCGTGGGTGGCATTGACTCTGTCATCGCTGCACGTGAGAAGATGGCGGCAGGTGCATCGCTGGTGCAAATTTATTCCGGCTTTATTTTTAAAGGGCCGCCGCTGATTAAAGAAATCGTCACGCATATCTAATCTTTTCTCTTAATCAGACAACCAGGGCTTTATTTCCAGCCCTGGTTGTTTTATATTCCGTCATTGTTGCTTATTTAAACATTATAGTCTTTTATTACTAGTGTTATAAGCGAAGCGGCAAACAGGACATTTTTAGTACAGGACGTTTAGGGGACGGGAGAGAAACATGCGAATTAAACCTGACGATAACTGGCGCTGGTATTTTTGTGACGAGCATGACCGTATGATGCTCGACTTAGCCAATGGCATGTTGTTTCGCTCTCGTTTTGCGCGCCGAATGTTAACGCCAGACGCGTTTGCTCCCTCAGGCTTTTGCGTTGACGACGCTGCACTCTATTTCTCTTTTGAAGAAAAATGCCGCGAGTTCGATCTCTCCAAAGAACAGCGCGCTGAACTGGTACTAAATGCGCTGGTGGCGATCCGTTTCCTGAAACCGCAAATGCCGAAAAGCTGGCATTTTCTCGCCCACGGCATGTGCTGGACCCCGGCTATCGGCGATGCGGCGAGCGTCAATCTGAGCGATACCGAAGAAGAGGTGAATTTGCTGGTGGTTGAACCCGGTGAAAACGCTGCGCTCTGTTTGCTGGCCCAACCCGGCGTGACCATTGCCGGGCGAGTTATGCAGTTAGGTGATGCCATCAAAGTGATGAATGACAGGCTGAAGCCACAGCTGCGCGTTGATTCCTTCAGCCTTGAACAGGCAGTTTAAGCTTCCAGCTGTACGGATGTTTTCGGGACACAGCTACAGCACAGGATCGTGCCGTCACTGCCAATCGCAGATTTCTTCAGGGCACTTACTTCACCATCGACCAGTTTAATGCGACAGCATCCGCAAATCCCCGCGCGACAGGAATACGGTACGCGGATACCTGCCTGCTCCAGCTGTTCCAGTAGCACCTGCTGATTGTTACCACGGATAACCTTGCCTTCCCAGTGAATATCCACCGCGGAAGCGACGTTGGTGACAACGTCAACCATCTCTTCTTCCTGACCTGCGCCGTACACCCTGGCAGGCCCGCGGGTGAGAATTTCGACCTCGTCGCCCACGCGGATCACGCCGCTGGAGCGGGGGATCAGGTTCTGGCCGAAGTCGACATCGCCGTTATCCTGCGCGGTACGAAATGACTGCAAGGTTTTCAGCGGTTCGCCGGAAGGGTGTTTCTGACCTTTCTCCGGGCTGACGGTGGTAAAAATACAGCGGCTGCACGGCTTCACGACATCAAAAATAACGCTGCCGATGCGGATCACTTTCCAGGTATCTTCATCCCAGGCATTCGCTCCGGTCACCACCAGATTCGGGCGAAACTGCTCCATCTGCACGCTGGCTTTGCAACGATTTTGTAAATCACGCAGCGAGGCCTCGCTGGTCAGCAGGAAGGGAAAACCATCCGCGAAGGAGAGAGGAACCGCATCGTGGCGCTTCACGCGACGGGTCAGCGCAGGCCCAACCCAGCGCAGCTGAACGTCACGGGAGAAAAAGCCGCTCAGCCACTGGTTAATGTTATCCGGCGCGATACGCGCGGTAAAATGATTGCCCCACACTTCCGTTGGCGCATCAAGCGGCGCAAAATCAGCAAAGCGGATCACGACGCTTGAACCGTCCGGCGCAGTCAAATGCAGCCCGTCATGAAGCGGGGAAGGGGTAAAGCGAACCATCTGCGGGAACTGACGTGCGGTGATAAACGTACCGTCAGGCTCGGTGACCATAAAAATACGATCGAAGGCGAATCCGCTCATATCGGCCAGCGCGTGAGAGACGCCGATGCCGCGCATGGATTTCACCGGATGAATAAAAAGCCTGGATAACGTCGCCACTGCACACTCCCGCTAAAGAAAATAAGCCTTCAACTTTATGACATACACGCCATATTAGCTATAATGCGCGACAATTTTCTATGAGTAAAAGTGACGATATGAATTCTCTGTTTGCCAGTACGGCCCGTGGGCTGGAAGAGCTGTTAAAAACTGAACTGGAAGCCCTGGGCGCGAAAGAGTGCCGGGTGGTTCAGGGTGGTGTCCATTTTGAGGGCGACACGCGGCTTATTTACCAGAGCCTGATGTGGAGCCGTCTGGCGTCGCGCATCATGCTGCCGATGAAAGAGTGCAAGGTCTACAGCGATCTTGATCTCTACACCGGCGTACAGATGATCGACTGGACAGAGATCTTCACCCCGGACGCTACCTTTGCGGTGCATTTCAACGGCGTCAACGATGAGATCCGCAACAGCCAGTACGGTGCCCTGCGCGTTAAGGATGCCATTGTGGACTGCTTCACGCGTCGCAATAAAGAACGTCCGAACGTTGACCGTGAAAACCCGGATCTGCGTATCAACGTCTGGCTGAACGGCGATACGGCCAGTATTTCCCTGGATCTGAGTGGCGCAGGCCTGCATCTGCGCGGCTATCGCGATCGCACCGGGATGGCGCCGATCAAAGAAACGCTGGCTGCCGCTATCGTGATGCGCTCCGGATGGCAGCCAGGTACGCCGCTGCTCGATCCGATGTGCGGTTCCGGTACGCTGCTGATTGAAGCCGCGATGCTGGCCACCGACCGTGCGCCAGGGCTGCACCGCGGCCACTGGGGCTTCAAAGGCTGGGCGCAGCACGATGAAGCCATCTGGAAAGAGGTCAAAGACGATGCGCAGACCCGCGCCCGTAAAGGGCTGGCGGAGTACACCTCTCACTTTTACGGTTCGGACAGCGACGCACGGGTGATTGAACGCGCGCGCAGCAACGCCCGTCGTGCCGGTATCGGCGAGCTGGTGACCTTCGAGGTGAAGGACGTGGCGAATCTGACCAATCCGCTGCCAAAAGGCCCGTACGGTACGGTGATCAGCAACCCGCCGTATGGTGAGCGTCTGGACAGCGAGCCGGCGCTGATTGCACTGCACAGCCTGCTGGGCCGCAACATGAAAGCGCATTTCGGCGGCTGGAACCTCTCCCTGTTTAGCGCCTCGCCGGAGCTGCTGAGCTGCCTGCAATTGCGTGCCGATCGCCAGTTCAAAGCGAAAAACGGCCCGCTGGACTGCGTGCAGAAAAACTACCATCTGGCAGAGGTAGCGGCGGATAGCAAACCGTCAGGCGTGGCGGAAGATTACGCCAACCGCCTGCGCAAAAACCTGAAGAAATTTGAGAAGTGGGCGAAGCAAGAAGGCATCGAATGTTATCGCCTGTACGACGCTGACCTGCCCGAGTACAACGTGGCGGTTGACCGCTATGCGGACTGGGTGGTGGTTCAGGAATACGCCCCGCCGAAAACTATCGATGCGCAAAAAGCGCGTCAGCGTATGCTGGATGTGATTGCGGCCACCATCGCCGTACTCGGCATTTCGCCAAACAAGCTGGTGCTGAAAACCCGTGAGCGTCAGAAAGGTAAAAATCAGTATCAGAAGTTGGGCGAGAAAGGCGACTTCCTCGAAGTGGGCGAATATAACGCGCGCCTGTGGGTTAACTTGACCGACTACCTTGATACCGGCCTGTTCCTCGATCACCGTATCGCCCGCCGCATGCTGGGCCAGATGAGCAAGGGGAAAGACTTCCTGAACCTGTTCTCCTATACCGGCAGCGCCAGCGTTCATGCGGGGCTTGGCGGCGCGCGTAGCACCACCACGGTAGATATGTCCCGGACTTATCTGGAGTGGGCAGAGCGCAACCTGCGTCTTAACGGCTTAACCGGCCGTCAGCATCGCCTGTTACAGGCCGACGTGCTGGGCTGGCTGCGCGATACCGACGAGCAGTTTGACCTGATCTTTATCGATCCGCCGACCTTCTCTAACTCCAAGCGTATGGAGGATAGCTTTGATGTTCAACGCGATCACCTGCGCCTGATGACCGACCTGAAGCGTCTGCTGCGTAAAGGCGGCACCATTATGTTCTCGAATAACAAGCGCGGATTCCGCATGGATCACGACGGCCTGGCCGAACTGGGACTGAAAGCACAAGAAATCAGCCAAAAAACGCTGTCTCAGGACTTTGCCCGTAACCGTCAAATCCACAACTGCTGGCTGATCTCCGCGGTCTGAAAGGAAAAATAAATGTCTTTAATTAGTATGCACGGCGCGTGGCTCTCTTTCAGCGACTCACCGCTTCTCGATAATGCAGAGCTGCATATCGAAGATAACGAGCGCGTCTGTCTGGTGGGCCGTAACGGCGCAGGTAAATCGACGCTGATGAAAATCCTCAACCGTGAGCAGGGGCTGGATGACGGCCGTATTGTTTACGAGCAGGATCTGATCGTCTCTCGTCTGCAACAGGATCCGCCGCGTAACGTCACCGGCAGCGTGTACGATTTTGTGGCCGAAGGGATTTCAGAGCAGGCGGAATACCTCAAGCGTTACCACGAGATTTCGCATCTGGTGATGACGGACCCGAGCGACAAGAATCTCAACGAGCTGGCAAAAGTGCAGGAGATGCTCGATCACCACGGCCTGTGGCAGCTGGAAAACCGCATTAACGAAGTGCTGGCCCAGCTTGGCCTGGAAGCGGATATGGAGCTGTCGGCGCTCTCCGGCGGCTGGCTGCGTAAAGCGGCGCTGGGTCGTGCCCTGGTGAGCGGGCCTAAGGTGCTGCTGCTGGACGAACCGACGAACCACCTGGATATCGAAGCGATTGACTGGCTGGAAGGGTTCCTGAAAACCTTTAACGGTACCATTATCTTCATCTCCCACGACCGTTCGTTCATCCGCAACATGGCCACGCGCATTGTCGATCTCGATCGCGGCAAGCTGGTGACCTATCCGGGCGATTACGATACCTATCTGCTGGAGAAAGAAGAAAACCTGCGCGTGGAAGAGCTGCAAAACGCCGAGTTCGACCGCAAGCTGGCCCAGGAAGAAGTATGGATCCGTCAGGGCATTAAAGCGCGTCGTACCCGTAACGAAGGGCGCGTTCGCGCCCTGAAGGCGATGCGCCGCGAACGTAGCGAACGCCGCGAAGTCATGGGTAGCGCCAAAATGCAGGTGGAAGAGGCGTCCCGCTCGGGCAAGATTGTCTTCGAAATGGAGAACGTGAATTATTCGGTTGACGGCAAAGTGCTGGTGAACGATTTCTCCGCTCAGGTTCAGCGCGGCGACAAAATTGCGCTGATCGGCCCGAACGGGTGCGGTAAAACCACGCTGCTGAAACTGATGCTCGGTCAGCTCCAGGCTGACAGCGGTCGTATCCACTGCGGTACCAAACTGGAAGTGGCGTACTTCGACCAGCACCGCGCCGAGCTGGATCCAGACCGTACGGTGATGGATAACCTCGCCGAGGGTAAACAGGAGGTCATGGTTAATGGCAAGCCGCGTCACGTGCTGGGCTACCTTCAGGACTTCCTGTTCCACCCGAAACGCGCTATGACGCCGGTGCGCGCGCTGTCCGGGGGAGAACGTAACCGTCTTTTGCTGGCGCGTCTGTTCCTGAAACCCAGTAACTTATTGATTCTCGATGAACCGACTAACGATCTGGATGTCGAAACGCTGGAACTGCTGGAAGAGTTGATTGATGGTTATCAGGGAACCGTAATGCTGGTCAGCCACGATCGTCAGTTTGTCGATAACACCGTGACCGAGTGCTGGATCTTCGAAGGCAAAGGGCGCATCGGGCAATATGTGGGCGGCTATCATGACGCGCGTGGACAGCAATCGCAGTCGCTGGCGCAAAAACAGGCGAAGACCAAAAATGTCGCTGAACCTGTTGTTGCAAAGGCAGAAACTGTCAAAAAGTCTCCTGCTAAAATGAGTTATAACTTGCAGCGCGAGCTGGAAGGGCTGCCGCAGCGTCTGGAAGAGCTGGAAGCTGCACTGGAAGCACTGCAAATCCAGGTCGCTGATGCGTCATTCTTTACGCAGCCTCACGACTATACTCAGAAAGTATTGGCTGAACTCTCCCAGGCTGAACAGGCGCTGGAAGAGGCATTTGAGCGCTGGGAGTACCTTGAGTCTCTGAAAAACGGCGCATAAACAGGGATAATCTATGTGTGACCAGCACCATGCCGATCGGCATATATTATGCTCGCAATGCGATATGCTCGTGGCGTTGCCAGAGCTTGGTCACGGACATAAGGCTGCCTGCCCGCGCTGCGGCGCTACGCTGACGACCGAGTGGGACGCGCCAAGGCAGCGTCCTACGGCTTATGCGCTGGCAGCCTTATTCATGTTACTGCTCTCCAATCTCTTCCCTTTCATCTATATGAAAGTGGGCGGGATGACCAGCCAGGTGGATTTACTGGAAATACCAGGCGTGATGTTCTCGGAAGATTACGCCAGCCTTGGCACCTTCTTTCTTCTTTTCGTGCAGATCGTCCCGGCTTTTTGCCTGGTCGTCATTCTGCTGCTGGTCAACCGCGTCAGGATGCCCACTGTCCTTAAAATCAAACTCGCGCGGATCCTGTTCCAGTTGAAAAGCTGGGGGATGGCGGAAATTTTTCTCGCGGGTATCCTGGTCAGCTTCGTGAAGCTGATGGCCTACGGCGATGTGGGGATTGGCAGCAGCTTTATTCCGTGGTGTCTGTACTGCGTGCTACAACTGCGCGCGTTCCAGTGCGTGGACCGACGCTGGGCCTGGGACGATATTGCCCCGGCGCCGACGCTCTCGCAGACGGTAAAGGTGGGCGTACCGGGTATCCGTCAGGGGCTTCGCTCCTGCTCGTGCTGCACCGCCGTGCTGCCTGCGGATGTCGAGGTGTGTCCGCGCTGTGAAACAAAAGGTCACGTTCGGCGTAAAAATAGCCTGCAATGGACCATGGCGCTGCTGGTGACCTCTGTCATGCTCTATCTGCCCGCCAATATCTTGCCGATCATGATCACCGATCTGCTCGGCGACAGAATGCCCTCGACCATACTGGCCGGGGTGATTTTGCTGTGGAGCGAGGGGTCATACCCTGTTGCAGGCGTCATATTCCTCGCCAGTATTATGGTTCCGACCTTAAAGATGATTGCCATTGCCTGGCTTTGCTGGGATGCAAAAGGGCACGGTAAGCGAGACAGCGAGCGTATGCATCTGATTTATGAGGTCGTGGAATTTGTTGGCCGCTGGTCGATGATTGACGTGTTCGTGATTGCGGTTCTCTCAGCGCTGGTGCGTATGGGGGGGCTGATGAGTATTTATCCCGCTATGGGAGCGCTGATGTTTGCGTTGGTCGTCATTATGACCATGTTTGCGGCCATGACCTTCGACCCTCGTTTATCGTGGGATCGTGAGCCCGATTCAAGCCATGAGGAAGAGTAAGAGCATGGAAAATAAGAGTGGAGAGGCTAAAGTGCAGAAGGTCAGAAACTGGTCGCCGGTGTGGATTTTCCCCATCGTGACCGCGCTGATCGGTGCATGGATCCTGTTTTATCATTACAGCCATCAGGGACCGGAAGTCACGCTAATTACCACCAATGCAGAGGGGATTGAGGGCGGAAAAACCACCATCAAGAGCCGCAGCGTGGATGTGGGTGTCGTGGAAAGCGCGACCCTGACGGATGATTTAACCCATGTTGAAATCAAGGCCCGCCTGAATGCCGGCATGGAAAAACTGCTCCATGAAGATTCTGTTTTTTGGGTAGTGAAACCGCAGGTCGGGAGAGAAGGCATCAGCGGCTTAGGGACGCTATTGTCCGGGGCTTATATTGAACTCCAGCCCGGCAACAAAGGCGCCCAGCCAGCAAACTATCAGCTGCTGGATTCACCGCCGCTTGCGCCACCGGATGCAAAAGGGATCCGCGTTATTCTGGACAGCAAAAAAGCGGGCCAGCTCTCGCCGGGCGATCCGGTGCTGTTCCGTGGATATCGCGTCGGTTCGGTTGAAACAAGCACCTTCGATCCGCAAAAACGGACCATCAGCTATCAGCTTTTTATCAATGCGCCTAATGATCGCCTGGTGACCAGCAACGTTCGCTTCTGGAAAGACAGCGGGATCGCGGTGGATCTGACCTCTGCGGGGATGCGCGTTGAGATGGGTTCACTCACCACGCTGTTTGGTGGGGGCGTCAGTTTTGATGTGCCGGAAGGTATCGATCTGGGACAACCGGTGGCGGAGAAAACCGCCTTCAGGCTGTTTGACGATCAAAAAAGCATTCAGGATGCGCTCTATACCGATCACATCGACTACCTGATGTTCTTTAAGGACTCTGTACGCGGCTTGCAGCCTGGGGCGCCAGTTGAGTTCCGCGGTATCCGTCTGGGGACCGTGGGACAAGTGCCTTACTTTGTTCCGGGACTCAAGCAGATGCTTGATGATGATTATCGTATTCCGGTGCTGATCCGCATTGAGCCTGAGCGTTTGATTAACCAGATAGGCGAGGACCAGGATATTGGGGAGCATATCAGCGATCTGATGAATCGCGGTCTGCGTGGCTCGCTGAAAACTGGCAACCTGGTCACAGGGGCGTTATATGTCGATATGGACTTCTATCCAAAAGCGCCACCAATGACGGGGATCCGTGAATTTGGCGGCTACAAAATCATTCCTACGGTCAGCAGTGGCCTGGCGCAGATCCAACAGCGCCTGATGGAAACACTGGATAAGATCAACAATCTGCCGCTGAATCCAATGCTTGAGGCCGCGACGGGATCACTGCATCAGAGCCAGGCGACGATGCAACGTCTGCAAACCACGCTGGATAATATCAACAAGATCACCGCCAACCAGTCCATGCAGCAGCTGCCGCAGGATATGCAGAAAACGTTGCGCGAACTGAATCGCAGTATGCAGGGCTTCCAGCCGGGCTCAGCGGCTTACAACAAGATGGTGGCGGATATGCAACGTCTTGATCAGGTTTTACGCGAGCTACAGCCCGTTCTGAAAACGCTCAATGAAAAGAGCAACGCGCTGGTGTTTGAAGCGAAAGACAAAAAGGATCCTGAGCCTAAGAGGGCGAAACAATGAAAAAATGGCTAATCATCGCAGGCGCACTGGTATTAACGGCCTGTAGCTCTGGAAGCGATAACAAAAGCTACTACCAGTTGCCGTTAAGCGCGCAATCCGGTGCGCAGAGTAGCAGCTCGCAGGGCAGCCGTCTGCTGTGGGTTGAACAGGTTGCCGTGCCAGATTATCTGGCGGGCAACGGGGTGGTCTACCAGACCAGCGATGTGCAGTACGTTATCGCCAACAATAACCTGTGGGCCAGCCCTCTGGATCAGCAGCTACGCAATACGCTGGTGGCGAATCTGAGCAGCCAGCTTCCTGGTTGGGTAGTCGCCTCGCAGCCTCTGGGAAGCGATCAGGACACTCTGAATGTTAACGTGACGGGATTCCATGGCCGCTATGATGGTGCGGTTGTTATCAGCGGGGAGTGGCTCTTGAATCATCAGGGCCAGCTGATTAAGCGTCCTTTCCATCTGGAACTGAAGCAGCAGAAAGATGGCTATGACGAAATGGTGAAAGTGCTTGCGCAGGGGTGGGCACAGGAGTCGGCTGCTATCGCAAGAGAGATTTCCCGGCTGCCATAAGTAAAATTCATCGACGAAAGCCGCACTCAGCTTCTTGCTGATTGCGGCTTTTTTTTCGTTTTATGTTCAGTTTGTTACTTGTCCCGCGTCACATTTTTTGTACAAACGATCTTCCATGTAGCTCACAAATATGACACCCGTATGAATTTTGAACGTTGACGCTGACGCCGATTCGGGGTATTCGTTAACTGTGCTTGCACATATTGCAATCACTGTTTTCTTTCCACCAGACAAAAGAATGAGGGAAACGAGGCATGAAGAGACAGAAACGAGATCGCCTGGAAAGGGCTCATCAACGTGGTTATCAGGCTGGCATCGCCGGACGTTCAAAAGAAATGTGTCCCTATCAGGCACTGAATCAAAGGTCCCAATGGCTAGGGGGCTGGCGAGAAGCCATCGGAGACAGGGCAGTACTTGCTTGATACCGTCTCTTTAAAAAGAAACCTCCGCAATGCGGAGGTTTCGCCTTTCTGGAAGGGGCTAAATGCCGTTATCAGAAAGCGGAGGTATCCTGGAACAGACCCACTTTCAGGTCGTTCGCAGTATAGATAAGACGACCATCTACCAGCACTTCACCGTCCGCCAGGCCCATAATCAGGCGGCGGTTAACGATGCGTTTGAAATGGATACGGTAGGTGACTTTCTTCGCGGTAGGCAGAACCTGACCTGTGAATTTCACTTCGCCTACGCCCAGCGCACGGCCTTTACCTTCACCGCCAAGCCAGCCCAGATAGAAGCCAACCAGCTGCCACATGGCATCGAGGCCCAGGCAGCCAGGCATTACCGGATCGCCAATAAAGTGGCAACCGAAGAACCACAGGTCCGGGTTGATATCGAGTTCTGCTTCTACGTAACCCTTATCAAAGTTGCCGCCGGTTTCGGTCATTTTCACGACACGGTCCATCATCAGCATATTTGGGGCCGGTAACTGCGGGCCTTTCGCACCAAACAGTTCACCGCGACCAGAGGCAAGAAGGTCTTCTTTAGTATAGGATTCGCGTTTATCTACCATGTTCTCAGTAAGCCTTATTTTAGTGAAGGACGCAGGATAGCTAACACGTGTACGCTGAACAAGTCCGATCAGTTAGCACTAAACCAACTTAACCAGCGTAACGGCCACGGATAACGATGACGAGGATCCTGCTGTGTCGCCTGAGCTATACGTTCCTGAATGGTCTGCATCAGGGTTGTCTGGCCTTCGCCGTCCCAGACCAGGTTTGTCAGTAAGGGTAGAGCATCCTCAACCCCTTCGATGGCCCAGACGGCGAATTGTTCCTGCTCTACCGCATCCAGAATCGCCTGGCTCAGGCTCAAATGGCGAGCGTTAGGTGCCGGAATAATCACGCCCTGTTTGCCGTTTAAACCGCGCTGCTGGCAGATAGCGAAAAAGCCTTCGATTTTCTCATTCAGTCCACCCACCGGTTGGGCACGACCAAACTGATCCACGGAACCGGTAATCGCAATATTCTGATTAATCGGTACGTCTGCAAGCGCGCTGATCACGGCGCACAGCTCCGCCATCGAGGCGCTATCGCCGTCGACTTCACTGTAGGACTGTTCAAAGGTCAACGAGGCAGAGAAGGGGATCTGCTGCTCCAACTGAAGTTCAGACATCAGGAATGCCTGCATGATCATCATGCCTTTGGCATGAATGTTTCCGCCCAGTTCGGCCTTGCGTTCGATATCGGTAAATTCGCCGTCGCCAATGTGCACGACACAGCTGATACGGGAAGGCTCGCCAAAGGCGCGTGGGTGTCCGGGGAACTCGATGACGGACAAGGCGTTGATTTGCCCGATACGTTCGCCTTCGGTCTCCACCAGAATCTGTTCCAGCAGAATTTCATCCTGCATACGGTCAGCAAGATAACCTTCACGCCATTCACGCTGGGCCAGCATCTGGCTAAGCTGCTCGCCGGTAAACGGACCGTTGCCGCTGATAACGCCCACTTCACGCAGCTGTTTACCGATCCAGAGCGGGCAGAGCGGCAGGGTTTCCTGATCGCCAGTGTAGCGTACGGCCTCGCGGATTAAGCCCGGCCACGCATCCTCGGCAGGCGAGGGCAGCGCGAAACGTTCCGCCACGGCCATAACCCACTGACACCACTGCGCCATGTCATCGGCATCGGCGATCTGAATATTGTCTTCAAATTCACTGTAAACCGCCTGCTCCGCGAGTTCTGGCTCCATTTCCTGGAAATCAGCCAGAGATTCACGGTCACCCGTCAGCACGACGGTCAGCGACAGCGGCATAGACGGAATGGAAACAGGCAGCGGACGTGAATCATCGTAGCCTACCCAGTCAAAACGTTGCTGCGTCACCACCGTTTTCAGGCGCATCCACAGCAGAGGCTGTGCAAGCAGGGTGCGAAGGGAGATGAGCAACACACCACCGTTCGCGCGGTGTACCAGACCGGGTTGCAGTGACACATCGCCATTGAACTGACGAAGGCAGCCGAACAGCTGTTCTGCTTCCACCCAGTTGGCGGTGATCACTTCGCCTTTTGCAGCGAATTGTCCGTCTGCCTGCGTGGCAGGTTCGAAGGTCACGTCACGTCCGGCAATATGGTACTGGCCACCAAAAACGGCATTCGTTTTTGGATGCAACTGGCGCATGGCATCACCGAGAAGCGTCAGATACTCGGCTTCTTCCGGGGCTTTGAGCAGCATGAAAGGAGATGTAGCCCATGGGGATGACATCTGCTCCAGCGCGTAATGCAAACGCGGTTGTGTATCGCTAAGTATGAATTCGTGTTCTTTTGTGAGGTCTGGCTGTGCAAACAGCTCCTGATAGCTCTCGGTATCCGGAACCAGGTCACGCCATGCAAGTTTCGTAATGGTCAAAGTTGATGTTTTTTAGTCAGAAGTAAAACCGTGGAGTATACCGTAAGCGGCGCACTCTGCCCAATCAGGATTCGGGTTTTCGTCATGCGGATCGCCTGCGGCGTTTCACAGGATATGATTTCTTTTCAGCAGATTGCCAAAAAACTGATATTCTGAACTGAGTTACACGGTAACACTGAGATCGCAATGAAATATCAACAACTGGAAAACCTCGAAAGCGGCTGGAAATGGAAGTACCTGGTCAAAAAGCACCGTGAAGGGGAGCTGATCACCTGCTACATCGAAGCCAGCGCGGCACAAGAAGCTGTGGATATGTTGCTGACCCTCGAAAACGAACCGGTACAGGTCAACGGCTGGATTGAGAAACACATTAATCCGGCCTTGTTAAACCGGATGAAGCAAACTATCCGTGCTCGTCGTAAACGGCATTTCAATGCCGAGCATCAGCACACCCGTAAGAAATCGATCGACCTGGAGTTCATGGTCTGGCAGCGTCTGGCCGGGCTTGCGCAGCGGCGCGGAAAAACCCTGTCGGAAACGGTGGTGCAGCTGATTGAAGATGCCGAGCACAAAGAGAAGTATGCCAGCCAGATGTCGACGCTGAAGAACGATCTACAGGCACTGTTAGGTAAAAAATAAGCTTTTTACTTTTCTTCAGATAATAAAAAACCCCGCATCGCGGGGTTTTTTTATAAGACGATAACTTATGCCGCAGGCTGAGTTACAACGTCTTTGATACCTTTAACTTCGATCTCTACGCGACGATCTGGTGCCAGGCAGTCGATCAGTGCAGCGCGTGGTTTCACGTTGTCACAGGTAGAACCGGTAACTGGGTTAGATTCGCCCATACCACGTGGGGAGATCTTGTTAGCTGGGATACCTTTAGATACCAGGTAATCAACTACAGACTGAGCACGTTTCTCAGACAGACCCTGGTTGTAAGCGTCAGAACCGATACGGTCGGTGAAGCCCAGAACCACTACAGAACCGTCTTTAGGATCCAGGTTGCTCAGCTGGGTGTACAGCTGATCCAGTGCCTGCTGACCTTCTGGTTTCAGGGTAGCTTTGTTGAAGTTGAACAGAACGTCAGACTTCAGAGTGAAGTGCTTGGTCTGTACTTCTGGAGCTGGAGCCGGAGCTGGAGCTACGACTGGCGCATCTTCCTGCTGACCGAAACGGTAAGAAACACCAACGCTCAGCATGCCGTTGTCTGGACGAACGCCAACGGTAGCACCGTCACCGATGTTGTTAACCCACTGGTATTCCAGACGGGTAGCGATGTCACGGGTCATTGCCCACTCAACGCCACCAGCGAATACTGGGGAAACACCAGTGTCGTGGTCGTCACCAGCGATGCTGTTGCTGGAGTCTGCACGCCATACCATGCCGCCCAGACGGGTGTACACGTCCAGATCGTCAGTCACTGGGTAACCCAGTTTAGCGGTCAGCTGTACGCCTTGAGCTTTGAAAGCGCCATTTACGTTGTCGCCTTTGTAAGGCATACGACCTAACCAGTCGTAACCCATTTCAAAGCCAACATACGGGTTAACCTGATAGCCACCGAACGCACCTGCACCCAGCTGGCTCTCGTGAGTAGGGCCATCGTTGTTCAGGCTGCTGTTGTACCAACCGGTGTCATGGAACTGAGACCAGCCCAGTTTACCACCTGCATACCAGGTATTATCTTTCGGAGCGGCCTGCGCTACGGTAGCGAAGCCAGCCAGTGCCACTGCAATCGCGATAGCTGTCTTTTTCATTTTTTGCGCCTCGTTATCATCCAAAATTTGCCATGAATATCTCCATCGGAGGAATCACGGTTAAATCCTTCACCGGGGGGCGTGGTCAAATATAAACCTACCGATATCTTCGGCTTAGGCCGAGCACCCCTGGCGATGTAAAGTCTACAACGTAGCTGAAAACTTACAAGTGTGAAGTCCGTCAGGCATATGAAAAAAAAAGTTCCGTATACCTAATATTTAACAATTTTTGAACGAATTTTGTGCAGTAAAATTAACGAGAACCGCGTCAGACAAGCCTTGCCGCAGTTTTGGCGCGTTGAACTTTTTTTGCATACTGCGGTCGAAAAAAATTCCAGGAAAACTCTTAAAATGACTCAATGGTACACATTTGAGTGAATTTTTAGCCCGGGATGTTGTCCTCTGCGATAGGAATCTCCACGAACCGGCCGCATGATGAAACCCATCGCGTTACCTTCTTCAGCCGCTTCAGTCAGACGCAAATGTTCCTCTTGCGACAGATCTTCAGGCAACCATCCAATCACGACGCTATAGTTCCCGGTACGTAATGCCCGGACCATCGACTCGACCGTATCGCAAGGGGAGAGTTGATTAATCTGCATCACCTTCGCTAACGGCAGGCCAGCCGACTGAACCCATTCACGACTTAATTTTTGCTGTGGCGTCAGCCAGAGCTGCCAGCGAGACTGTTGCCCGAGCTGCTGCAAAAGCGGCAGGAGTAAGAGTTGTGTTAACAGCGGCTGGTCTTCACGGTAAACCACTTCACTGATAAGCCCTGTCGATACACGCCCGATAGAATTCTGCGCAGCATTGCCTGCGGCAGAAGTGGAAGGTGTTAAGTGATTTGCATAGCCTGAAGTGTACATATTCATTCCAGCCCTGTAGTTACTGTATGGATATACAGTAACCCCTGTGTGCATAAAGATCAACCTCATTTTCGGAAAGCGACTCGCAAATTTCATCCATTCCTGGTGAACCTGAAAAAATCATCTTGCCCAACGGCAATAAGTTGCCTATTTTCCTGCTAACGGATCCGTTAGTAAGAAATATCGTGTTTACTGTATGATTTTTAATGGAATTATCATGAAAAAGATATCTTATGATCGGATTTATCAATCTCAGGAATACCTCTCTCCGCTGGGCGAAATTCACCATCGCGCCCTGTTTGGCGGTTATACCCTGGCCGTGGATGAAGCGGTGTTCGCGATGGTGTCTGACGGCGAGCTGTACCTTCGCGCCTGTGAGCAAAGTGCAAAATACTGTGTAAAAAACGCCTCCTCTTTTCTGACCCTGATGAAACGAGGACGGCCAGTGCTGCTTAATTACTACCGTGTGGATGAAGGTCTGTGGCAAAACAGGGAAAAGCTGCTTCAGCTCTCCTCGTTTGCGCTCGATGCCGCCAGGAAAGAGCGCTACCAGCGCCATCAGCGTAATCGGCTTAAGGATCTGCCGAACCTGACCTTTCAGATTGAGGTCCTGCTTATGGAGGCGGGCATTACCAATGAAGAGACGCTACGACAGTTGGGGGCGAAGACGAGCTGGCTGAAAATGCGCTCTAAGAATAAAGCGCTGAGTATCCGGGTATTGTTCGCGCTTGAAGGCGCCATCGAAGGGTTACATGAAGCGGCACTCCCGGCGGATATTCGCCGGGAGCTTATGGAGTGGTTTAATGCGCTGCCTGAGTCGCAGGGCCATCATTCCGCCAGGTAGCGATCTTCTGTCGCAGCCTACAAATTTCCGGCAGCAAAGCGATAAGCAGGCCAATTTGCTGTAGGACCAGCGGAGCTTTGTTGTCGGTGCCAGGATCAAGGTGAGCGATACGTTGCACCAGTTCATCCAGTGCCTGGTGAACCCGTGGCTCATCCGCAGGTTGATGATGAAGCGCATCATCAACGTAGCAAACGGCGTCGTCCAGCAGCGCCAGGATGCCCGGATTTGTCAGTTTCTCACGGTGGGCGCCAAGGGTAGAGATATAGCTGGTGAACGTGTGGTTCAGACACAGCAGGCGGAAGGCTGTCTCCCGGATTTCTGCCGTGGCGCGCGGCTCAGTTGACATATTCGAGACAACGGAAGCCAGCTCTGCGTCCGTGTTATGCGCATCGCGACGGGCAATCCGATAGGCCAGACGGTTATCGCGACCCTGATGGTATTGCTCAAGAATAGCATCCAGATAGCGGCAGTTAGCGTTCATCGCTCTGTCGGACACGCGCGGTAAGTTACGAAAACGCCAGTCCGGCCAGATAAAGCTCACCGCCGCCCAGGCAATGGCGCAGCCGATTAGCGTGTCGATAACGCGAGGAAGGGCCACTTCAAAGCCTTCACCCAGCAGATTGAAGCAGAGCAGCACCAGCAGCGTGATGAACATCGTGGCGTGGGCGTACTGCACATTGCGGAAGGCGAAAAACAGTACACCGGTAATCACAATCAGGATCAGTTGCCCTTCTACGGATGGCACAAAGTAGAGCACCGGCAGCCCGATGGCGACCCCGACTAATGTCCCGACAATACGCAGCGCGAGCCGATGGCGGGTAGCGTTATAGTTCGGCTGGCAGACAAACAGGCTGGTCAGCAGGATCCAGTAACCGTGGTGCAATCCTGTTATCTGGATAAACGCGTAGCCGACGCACAGAACCAGCGACATCCTTACCGCATGGCGAAAGAGGGCGGATTCCGGCGTAAAATGACGGCTCAGGCGCAGCCACATATCGCTGAAACCGTTGAGACTGTCGTCGGCAAGCTGGTTGTCGGCGTCATTGCCCGGCATTGCCATCGCCTGTTCAGACTCAATGGTGGCGAGCTGAGCATCGATGGCTCTCAGGTTGTTGAGCAAGAATCCCAGGGCTTTGAACTGTTCCGGCGATGTCCCACTGGCCTGAACGCGATCGAGGGCCGCATCCAGATGACTGAATGCGCGTTCAAAGCGAGGATCGTGCTGATAGGGCGTGCGCAGCAGTATTGAGCGCGCAAGTTGCTGGCAGGCCTGAGACTGCATCGACAGCAGGCGCTGGAAACGGAACATCACGTCGCTGTAGCGGAATTTCTCGCGCAGGTCAGCGTACTGCACATGCGAGGAGCTGGCGCGCTCGTGAATATCCTGGGCGACAAAGTAGTAGTGCAGTGTGCGCCGGGTACCGCGCTGACCGCGATCGCCGCGCAGACGGGTGAGCAGAGACGCTTTGGTCTGATTCAGCGTGGCGACCAGCTGGCCATTTGCCAGCGCCAGATCGTACAGGGGCGCCTGGCTGTCCTCTTCAATATCCGGATCAAACAGCCGGGATTTCAGCTCCAGATAGTGGGCCAGCTGTTCGTAACTGCGGGCAATGTTGTCCTGTAAGGCACGAACCGGAAAAATAAGATGTCCGGTTAAGGTCAGCAGGTTATACCAGATAGCGCCCAACAGCAGCAGGACCGGTTGCTGATACCACTGATCGTAAAGAGAGACTCCCAGCATGGTGTAAATGGCAATCAGCAGGGCGCCAAACGCGATAGTGGCGTAGCGTTGCCCGAGGCCGCCGAGCAAAATGAAGCCGCTGGTGGACACCGTCAGCCCTAAGGCAAACAGCCAGGGCCAGGGGAAAAGCAGCTCAACGGAGGCGGAAGCAATAAAGAAGCAGACCAGCGTAATGACCAGATTACGCAAACGACCGGCCAGGCGGTCGTCGAGATCCGCCAGCGCGCCGGCCACCACCCCAAGCGTGAGGGGGATGGTGAGCTTCACATCATTTAGCCACCACGGCAGAGCGACGGTGCCGCAGAGGGCGATAAAGATCCTGACGTTATACAGCCAGTTACTGTTCCACGTATAGCGACGAAGCAGGGGGCTTAGCATGAGTGCGGCCAGTCCTTATTACTGAAAACGGCGACGGGCGTTGGCTTCACGCGCGGCTTGCGCGACTTCGACCGGGACAACACGGCGTCCTACCGGCCACAGGGCGATGGTAGCAATTTTGAAATTAGCGATGCCAACCGGAATGCCTATAATCGTGATGCACTGGGCGATACCGGCGAAGATATGCATCAGACACAACCACCAGCCAAAGAAGATCAGCCATAAAATATTCAGCAGCGTGCCGCCGGTATTCATGAAGGCATTTTTTCTTTCCGGCTCCAGCTCATCCACGTGTACGGCTTCATTTCCATAAGGAACGAGGGACAGTTTGGTGATTTCCCAGCAGGAGCGCGTCAGCGGAAGGGTGAAGATGAGCACGATGCTCACCAGAGTGGCAAAAAGCCAGGAAAGGGTGGTGGCAAAACCGCCAAGGACAAAATTCAACACATTCAGAACGGTACGCATAAACCCTCATTTCCTTCGATATGATTAACGCCCGGTGATTGTAACGTTTTTTTGGGCTGGAGCACCTTAAAACTGGCAGTTAAACTGTCTGACAAATTATGACCTCGTGGATCCGGCAGGATATGGAACTGAAAGCAACTTCAATGGGCAAACGCCTGGCGCAGCACCCTTACGACAAGATTGTCCTGCTCAATGCAGGAGTGAAAGTCTCCGGTGAACGCCACGAATACCTTATTCCGTTTAATCAGCTACTGGCCATTCATTGTAAACGAGGGCTGGTATGGGGGGAGCTGGAGTTCGTCCTGCCGGAAGACAAAGTGGTGCGACTCCACGGGACCGAGTGGGCGGAAACCCAACGCTTCCACCATCATCTGAACACGCGCTGGCAGCAGTGGAGCCAGGAGATGAGCGTGATTGCCGCACAGGTTCTGCAACAGGTGCTGGACGATATCGCGCTAAGCAATACGCAGCAGAAGTGGCTGACGCGCCAGCAAACCGCCGGGCTTCAGCAAAAAATCGCCCAGGCGCTGACGGCATTGCCTTTACCGGTGGCGCGGCTTGAGGAATTTGAGAACTGCCGCGACGCGTGGCGGAAGTGCCAGGCCTGGCTGAGCGATATCGAGAAAAGCCGTCTGGCGCATAACCAGGCCTGGACTGAGGCGATGCTTACGCAATATGCCGACTTCTTCAGTACAGTGGAGTCATCGCCCCTCAATCCTGCCCAGGCGCGCGCCGTGGTGAATGGCGAACAGTCTTTATTGGTGCTGGCAGGTGCCGGGAGCGGCAAAACGTCGGTGCTGGTGGCGCGCGCGGGTTGGCTTCTGACAACGGGCGAGGCGGTTGCAGACCAGATTTTGCTGCTGGCCTTTGGTCGCAAGGCTGCGCAGGAGATGGATGAGCGCATTCAGGCGCGTTTGCATACCCAGGATATCTCGGCGCGCACGTTCCACTCCCTCGCTTTACACATCATTCAACAGGGCAGCAAAAAAGTTCCTGTTGTCAGCAAGCTGGAGAACGACGCTCAGGCTCGCCAGGCGCTGTTTATCAAGGCATGGCGTCAGCAGTGCAGTGAAAAAAAGGCGCAGGCGAAAGGCTGGCGTCAGTGGCTTGAAGAGGAACTCAACTGGGAGGTGCCGGAGGGCAGCTTCTGGCAGGATGAAAAGCTGGCGCGCCGGCTTGGCTCTCGTCTCGACCGGTGGGTAAGCCTGATGCGCATGCACGGCGGCTCTCAGGCGGAGATGATAGAAAGCGCACCGGAGTCGATCCGCGCTGTGTTTTCTAAACGGGTTAAGCTGATGGCGCCGATGCTGAAAGCGTGGAAAACCGCGCTGAAAGACGAAAACGCGGTCGATTTTTCGGGGCTGATCCATCAGGCCATTATCATTCTGGAGAAAGGGCGCTTCGTCAGCCCGTGGAAACACATTCTGGTGGATGAGTTTCAGGATATCTCGCCGCAGCGCGCTGCGCTGCTTTCGGCGCTGCGGGCGCAGAATAAACACACGTCGCTGTTTGCCGTGGGCGATGACTGGCAGGCTATCTACCGTTTCAGCGGGGCGCAACTATCCCTCACGACGGCCTTCCACCACTATTTTGGGGAAGGCGATCGCAGCGATCTGGACACCACCTACCGCTTCAACTCGCGGATTGGCGAAATAGCCAACCGTTTTATTCAGCAGAACCCGCACCAGCTGTCGAAACCGCTTAACAGCCTGACGTCGGGGGATAAAAAGGCCGTCACGCTGCTGGCGGACGATCAGCTGGAACCGCTGCTGGATAAACTGAGCGGCTATGCGAAACCGGATGAGCGCATTCTGGTGCTGGCGCGTTATCACCACCTCAAGCCGACGGCGCTGGAAAAAGCGGCGACGCGCTGGCCAAAACTTCAGCTCGATTTTATGACCATTCACGCCAGTAAAGGGCAGCAGGCCGACTACGTGATTGTGGTGGGGCTAAAAGAGGGGAGCGACGGTTTCCCTGCACCGGCGCGGGAATCCGTGATGGAAGAGGCGTTATTACCTGTTCCGGAAGATTTCCCGGATGCAGAGGAGCGGCGTTTACTGTACGTGGCGATAACCCGCGCGCGCCATCGCGTGTGGCTCTTGTTCAACAAAGAGGAGCCGTCGGTGTTTGTCGATATTTTGAAAAGTATTGACGTGCCGGTGGCGAGAAAGCCGTAACGCGCCGGGCAAATTCTATAGGCCCGGTAAGCGCAGCGCCACCGGGCAAAAAACTACTTCAGTCTCTCCGCAAGATAACGCTGATAATCCGGGATCAAAATCTCCACCGGATCGTTAAACTGCGGCGATTCAATGATGAAATCTGCCGTTGAAAGATTGGTGGCTACCGGAATGTTCCACACCGTCGCCAGACGCAGCAGCGCTTTAACGTCCGGATCATGCGGAACCGCGTTCAGCGGATCCCAGAAGAAAATCAGAACGTCAATTTTACCTTCTGAAATCTGAGCACCTACCTGCTGGTCACCCCCCATCGGGCCGCTCAGCATGGCATTCACTTCCAGACCGGTTTCGCGGTGGATCAGGTTGCCGGTTGTTCCCGTGGCAGAAAGGGCATGATGCTGTAAAAGAGGCTGATGGCGACGAACCCAGTTAAGCAGCATTTGTTTACAGTGATCGTGCGCAACCAGAGCAATGTGCTTGCGCGCCGGAAGTGTGCGTGTTGTCAGTTCCATAATCTTATCCGTGAGGTTACCTCGCTACACGATGACGGGAACTGGCTGATGCTGCAAGAGAAAGGACGAAAAAATGTGGCTTACGACGAAGGTTGTTGCTTCGCCCATTGCAGAAAACGGGCGCGCGTGTCCGGATCGGCATTCTGGAACCAGAACTTGAGGCGTTGCTCAGTAAGGGTCTGCGACTGAGGGGGGAGTACATCCAGCTCCGATACGCCCGAAAGCAGGGTACTGTCATCCGCCATCATGGTGGCGAACTGGGGCAGCGAGGCGCGCCTGCTGGCCCTGTTGTAGGTCTCGGTGTCCGCTTCATAGTCTGTTCCCTTTGACCTTTTTGTCAGCGCCAGAATATCCAGTTTTACCGGGATGGGCATGGAGTCCCCGTCCACCAGTTCAATGCGCGGCGAGGCATCAAATGCCAGTGACTCCTTTTCTGTCTCAAGGCGCGGGAGACGAAAATTGACCTGGCTGATAAGCTGGGTATTAAAGCTGGCCACCAGCGGAGGAGAAATGTACACCTGCTGTTCGTTGTCGGCGAGGCGAATGGTCTTTTCCACCCGAAAAACCACCTGATGAGGGCCGTTATCCAGCTCGATACTGTCTGCACCCCGCAGCAGGGAGCTGGAGACTTTTTTCCCGTCCAGCACCAGCAGGTCAATGTCGGTTGAGAGTCTGAGGGTGGTTGCGAAAACACAAACCGGCATGATTAACGCAACCATAGCCCAGGCAATGCCGGTTTTCATAGCAGACTCCTGTAGACAAACTACCCGGTAAGAATGTATCAAAAGTTTTCGACAAACACGTTTACTAACATATAGACATATTCTGCCGTTTTGCCCTCATACTTCTGTATGGGATGCGTGGTTGAGATGTCCGCTTTGACGTACACTTTGAAAAAAGCCAGGAGGAAGAGCATGAAAGAGAACGACATTGTCGAGATTCTGACGTCCACGCGCACTATCGCGCTGGTCGGCGCGAGCGATAAACCGGATCGCCCAAGCTATCGGGTCATGAAATACCTTCTGGATCAGGGTTATCACGTGATCCCGGTCTCGCCGAAGGTGGCGGGGAAAACGCTGCTGGGCCAGCATGGCTATGCGACGCTCGCGGACGTGCCGGAAAAGGTGGATATGGTGGACGTTTTTCGTAATTCAGAGGCGGCCTGGGGCGTGGCGCAGGAGGCGATTGCCATCGGCGCGAAAACGCTGTGGATGCAGCTGGGCGTGATTAATGAGCAGGCGGCCGTGCTGGCGCGCGATGCCGGGCTGAAGGTGGTGATGGATCGCTGTCCGGCAATCGATATTCCCCGTCTGGGGCTGGCAAAATAAAAAAAGCCCGTTTGACGGGCTTTTTTACACCTTCAGTTGCGCAGTCTTGGTGCCTGTAACTGTTTGCGGATGGTCTGAGCAAGCTCGTCCATAGTGGGTTGTTCCGGATGCTCATCCTGTAGTTCACCACTCAGCTGCGCTTCGGCAAGATAGGTATGGACAGGCTGACCATCGTCGCCCTCCATAACCACATGATACCAGGGCGCGGCGCGAAGCTCTGCGTCAACGGCCAGATCGTCTGCTGACGGTTCATCAAGGGAATACTCCGGGTCGATATCCACGACCACACCCAAATATCCAAGCAAGGTGTGGCGGACCTGCTGGCCGATACCGAATTTGCTGGCAATCATAGTCACCTCCCGGGAAACATTACATACACACTATGTGCGGGCAATATTTCTCTTTTCAAGTTACATGACGCGACAGGCAAACCCTTTCAGATACAGCCCTTCCGGGTAGGTAGCGATCACCGGGTGATCGGCGGCCTGACGGAACTGCTCTATAAATTGTACATCACGACCCGCATCTATTGCGGCATCGGCGATGATTTTTTGGAATAAATCTGTCGTCATCAGGCCAGAGCAGGAGAATGTCAGCAGCACGCCGCCCGGGTTCAGCAGCTGGATCGCCAGCATGTTGATGTCTTTATAGCCACGGCAGGCGCCCATCAGCTGGCTTTTGTTTTCAACAAACTTCGGCGGGTCCATCACGATGACGTCAAATTTCTCGCCCTGGTCGCGGTATTTACGCAGCAGTTTGAATACGTCGTCGCGCACAAACTCCGCTTTGCTCAGATCCAGCTTATTCAGCTCAACGTTCTGCTTCGCCACGTCCAGCGCTTCCTGTGAGGTGTCGACGCTCACCACCTGAGCACAGCCGCCCATCAGGGCAGAGACCGCAAAGCCGCCGGTATAAGAGAAGCAGTTCAGCACGCGTTTATCGGCAACGTACTGGCGCGTTGCCAGACGGCTGTCACGCTGGTCGAGGTAATAACCGGTCTTATGGCCGCCCTGGATATCCACCAGCAGCTTCATGCCATGCTCTTCAATAGGCAGCAGGGCAGGCGGCAGTTCGCCGGTGACCGGGCCTTGCGTCAGCTCCATGCCCTCTTTTTTACGTACCGCCACGTCGCTGCGGTCGTAAATGGCACATTCCGGGAACAGGGTTTGCAGGGCGCTAATCAGCGCGGCACGCTGGTATTCCGCCCCGGCGCTCAGCAGCTGCAACACCAGAAAATTGCCGAAGCGGTCAATGGTCACGCCCGGCAGCCCGTCGGACTCTCCGGCAATCAGACGATAGCTGTCCAGCCCGTCACGCTTTGCCAGCCACTCGCGCCACTGCTGCGCCTGTTGCAAACGACGGACAAAGAAGTCGATATCGATGGTTTCTTCTTTATCGAACGTCCAGACGCGCGCGCGGATCTGAGATGCTGGCGAGTATGCGCCGCGTGCTAACCATTTCCCCTGATGGTCAACAATATCGATGGTTTCACCGAGGCTGGCTTTACCTTCCATGCGGGCAACCGCGCCGGAAAAGACCCAGGGATGACGGCGCAGTAATGACTTCTCGCGCCCTTTGGCTAACACTAAACGTACACTCATAATTTGCTATTCTGTCGATTCGAATGAAATGGCCGCCATTTTCCCGACTTCAGTGAGGAAATGCAACGCGCCAGTCGGATAAGGAGAAGGATGATGTCAAATGTTTGCACCATTGCCTGGGTTCATGGCCTTGTACAGGGCGTCGGATTCCGCTACAGCACCCAGCGCGAAGCCCTTCAGCTCGGGCTGACAGGGTATGCGCGTAACATGGATGATGGCAGCGTGGAGGTTGTGGCCTGCGGTGAGGCGGATCGGGTTGAGAAGCTGGTGGCGTGGCTGAAAGCGGGCGGACCGCGCAGCGCGCGGGTTGATAAGGTGCTAACGGAACCGCATCAACCCGACCGGGAATACGCTAACTTCAGTATTCGCTATTAAATGCATTTTACCGGCTTTGGCAGGCCGGCGATTTTAGTCGCCTGTTTAGCCGGGCCTTTCGGAAACAGGCGATACAGATAACGGCTGTTGCCTTTCTCTTCGCCAAATTTATTCGCCATGGCTTTGACCAGCATGCGGATAGCCGGCGAGGTGTTGAATTCAAGGTAAAATTCTCGCACGAAGCGCACCACTTCCCAGTGTTCCGGGGAGAGGGTGATTCCTTCGTTTTCCGCAATTTTCTCCGCCAGCGCTTCGCTCCACTGGCTGCTCTCTTTCAGATAACCGTCGTTATCGGTTTCGATCTCTTTGCCTTCAAAACTCAACATATTCATTCACACGTTAGTCAAAAACCGCCTCAGTCTACCAAAAAAACAAAGCCCCGCATAAGCGGGGCCCTGTTCACAGCACGGTGAGTTAATCGCGGCTGGCGAAGCCCAGGATGCTCAGCAGGCTGACAAAAATGTTGTACAGCGACACATACAGGCTCACAGTGGCGCGGATATAGTTCGTCTCACCGCCGTGAATGATGTTGCTGGTTTCATACAGGATTGCGCCGGATGAAATCAGGATAAACACCGCGCTGATTGCCAGATGCAGCGCAGGCAATTGCAGGAAGATGTTCGCCAGCATACCGACCAGCACAATCACGATACCTGCCATCAGCATACCGCCAAGGAAGGACATGTCCTTACGGGTGGTCAGCACGTAGGCCGAGCAGCAGAAGAACACCAGCGCGGTACCGCCCAGCGCCATACCAATCACGTCGCCCATTCCGGCAGACAGATAGGCATTCAGGATTGGCCCCAGAATGTAGCCCAGGAAGCCGGTAAAGGCGAACGCGGAGAGAATACCCACCGGTTTATCCGCGGTTTTGTAGGTCAGGAACATCAGACCGTACATACCCACCAGCGTGAGGATCAGGCCCGGAGAAGGCAGCATCAGTACGGTGCTGGCCGTCGCGGTGATCGCCGAAAACGCCAGCGTCAGGCTGAGCATGAAATAGGTATTGCGCAGCACCTTATGGGTGCTGAGTAGCGATGTGCGGTCGCGTGAAGAAGTAATTATACGATCCATGAGTCACTCTCTTATGACAGATGTAATTAGCGCAAAGAATAGGAAACGGCGCGGCAGACGCAAAGTGGTTTTACCCATCTTTACTCAGCCCCTTAGGGATTATGCTGGTTTTTTATTCTGGCAAAGCCTTTGTACTCAGAATGAAGTGCGGTTTGTAGGGCGTATTCAGATCAACCTCTTATAGGTCACTGAAAAATATTGCGTTATTTCCCTAAGGCCGCTAAGAGTTATTTCCGGATCGTCATAAAAACAGACAATAAGGCGAAGGAAATGAAACCACAAACACGCACGCACTTTACACTCTCTTTGTTAACCGCAGGGATCCTGTGCGCCAGCACGGCAACCTGGGCGGCTAACGTGCCGGCAGGAACCCAGCTGGCAGATAAGCAGGAACTGGTCAGGAACAACGGCAGTGAACCCGCCTCGCTCGACCCGCATAAAGTCGAAAGCGATGTCGAATTCAATATTATCAGCGATTTATTCGACGGGCTGGTCAGCGTCTCTCCGGCAGGTGAAATCCAGCCGCGCCTGGCGGAGAAATGGGAAAATAAAGACAACACCGTCTGGACGTTCCATCTGCGTCCGGGCATTACCTGGAGCGATGGAACCCCCATCACCGCGGAAGATATTGTCTGGAGCTGGCAGCGACTGGTCGACCCGAAAACCGCCTCTCCGTATGCCAGCTATCCCGGCAGTATGCGTATCGTCAACGGCACTGATATCGCAGAAGGCAAAAAAGCGCCCGAGTCGCTGGGGGTGAAAGCCATCAATGACAGCAAGCTGGAAGTGACGCTCACGCAACCCAACGCCGCTTTCCTGGCGATGCTGGCTCACCCGTCTCTGGTGCCGATAGATAAAGTCCTGGTGGGCCGTTTCGGTGATAAGTGGACCAAACCGGAGCACTTTGTCAGCAGCGGGGCCTATAAACTGTCACAGTGGGTGGTTAACGAACGCATTGTGGCGGTGCGTAACCCGAAATACTGGGATAATGAACATACCGTCATCAACAAGGTGACCTATCTGCCCATTTCCTCTGAAGCTGCTGACGTCAACCGCTACAAAGCGGGCGAAATCGACATTGTTTACACGGTGCCGATCAACCAGTTTGCTCAGCTGAAGAAAACGCTGGGGAGCGAGCTGGACGTTTCACCGCAGCTTGCCACCTATTATTATCAGTTCAACACCACCCGGCCGCCGTTCAACGACGCCCGCGTGCGCAAGGCGCTGAACCTGGCGCTGGATAAAGACATCATCGCCGGGAAAGTATTAGGGCAGGGCCAGCGCCCGGCATGGCTGATCAGCCAGCCGGATATTGGCGGCGTCAAGCTCCAGAACCCGGATTACGCCAGCTGGCCGATGGATAAACGCATTGCCGAGGCGAAAAAGCTGCTGGCCGAAGCCGGATTTAACGACAGCCATCCGCTCAGCTTTAATCTCCTCTATAACACCTCGGAATCGCACCAGCGTATTGCCATTGCCGCCAGCTCAATGTGGAAGAAGAACCTCGGCGTGGAGGCGAAGCTGCAAAATCAGGAGTGGAAAACCATGCTTGATACCATGCACACCCATAACTTTGACGCGGTACGCTACGCCTGGATTGCAGATTACGACGATGCGGCAACCTTCCTGAACAACTTCCGTACCGGGGACAGCCAAAACACCACTCAATACAGCAATCCGGACTACGATCGGGCACTGGTGAACGCGGCGAAATCGAAAACGGCGGAGGAGCGCGGTAAATTCTACCAGCAGGCAGAAGATCTGCTGGGACGGGATGTACCGGCGATCCCGGTCTATCATTACGTGCGCACGCACCTGGTGAAACCGTGGGTAGGGGGCTTCACGCCAGACAAGCTCGGGTACTACTACACCAAAGATATGTACATCAAAAAGCACTAACGATCCGCGGTGGATATTATGCTGCCAAAACGGCCAATCTGTCGTCTATTCAACCGATTAAACGCATTTTGGCTATTTTTAAAGCGAACGAATGCGCGCACTCTTTACAGCGCGCGGTGAGGTGTTTATAGTTCGCCTCACTTAGGAAGCGTGGCCGAGCGGTTGAAGGCACCGGTCTTGAAAACCGGCGACCCGAAAGGGTTCTAGAGTTCGAATCTCTACGCTTCCGCCAAATTCGAAACCCCTGCGATAGCAATATCGCAGGGGTTTTTGTTTTTGCGCCAGTCTTCCGTCATGCCACCATGTTGTAGCTTATCGTGATCCCGGCGTCGGCCTTGCAGACCTGAGCTTTTACGCACCAGGTGTCCTCGATGTTTGCCGGCGTCAGAACCGCTTCGGGCGCGCCCGTGGCGGCGATCTGCCCGGCCTTCAGGAGGATCAGACGCTGGCAATAATTGGCCGCAAGATTGAGATCGTGCAGTGCAACCACCACCGTAAGCGGCAGCTGTGAAACGAGCCGCATCAGCTCCAGCTGGTGCTGAATGTCCAGGTGGTTTGTCGGTTCATCGAGCAACAGCACCTGCGGCTGCTGGGCCAGCGCGCGGGCTATCTGGCTTCGCTGGCGCTCTCCGCCAGACAAAGAGTGCCATCGCCGCTGGCGTAAGCGGCATAACTGCATCAGGCCAATCGCCTGCTCAACCGCAGCCTCATCGTCGCGCGAGGTTCTCTGGAATGTTTTCCGGTAGGGCGTACGCCCCAGTCTGACAATGTCCTCAACGGTCAGTTCTCCGTCGACCTCAGCATGTTGCGGGACAAACGCCATGTGCTGCGCGCGTTTTTTCAGCGGCATCATGCCGAGCGTTGTGCCATTAAGCGCCACGCGTTCGCTGAGTCGTGGAAACAGCCCGGCGAGACAGCGCAGCAGCGTCGACTTGCCCGAGCCGTTTGGCCCTAACAGGCCGATAATCTGCCCGGATGGCAGGTCGAGATCGATATCCTTAAGCACCGTCTGCGCTTGTCGGGTTACGGTTAACCCGGCCACAGTAATATTCATGGATGCTCCTTTCGGTTTTGATAAAGCAACGCCACAAAGACGGGGGCGCCTACCAGCGCAGTCACCACCCCGATGGGCAGAACCTGGTGCACAATCAGCGTGCGTGAGACGATATCGGCGAGGATCATAAAGTGGGCGCCGATAAGAAACGTCAGCGGGATAGATAGACGATGGCCCGGCCCACATAGCATGCGCGTTACATGGGGAATGACCAGCCCGACAAACCCCACTGCGCCCGTGGCGCTCACCAGCGTTGCGGTAACAATGGCACAGGTCAGCAATAAGACAATACGCACGGCGGTAACCGGGATCCCCAGCGTGGTGGAGACCTCATCCCCGAAGGTGAAGGTGTCCAGCGCCCGTGAAAAGAGCAATACCACCAGTAAACCCGCCAGCGTAACGGCCAGCGCCAGCAGCGCGTCAGGCCAGCGCACGCCGCTCAGACTCCCCAGCAGCCAGAACATGACGCTACGGGACTGCTCGGCATTGGCGGACGTGCTGACGACGTACGCGGTCATGGCGTTGAAGAGCTGGGTGCCCGCAATACCAGCCAGTAAAATGCGCGACGGGCTTTCGCTCATCCCGTTTGTAATCACCATGATGAGCGCAAAGGCGGCGCACGAGCCGACAAACGCACCGCTGCTCACGCCAATTACGCTCCCCCCGATGCCGAGAAGCATCACGCAGACGGCCCCCAGCGATGCGCCCGCGGAAATCCCCAGCAGATAAGGCTCAGCCAGAGGGTTACGCAGGATCGACTGCAACACCAGCCCGCACAACGCCAGGCCGCCGCCGTTGCACGCGGCCATTACTGCCCGGCTCATGCGATATTGCCAGACGATACCTTCCTCCGTTTGCGGCAACGCATAAGAGGTCAAACCCAGTCCGTTGAGGATCGCTTTCCCGGTACTGGCATACGACACCGGCATATCACCGATACTGGCGGCAAAGACCAGCATCAGCGGCAGCGCCATGGCACCTGCTGCCAGTAAACCCTGCTGGCGGCGGTCAAAAGCGAAATGACTCATTGTTCATCCCGGAAAGTAGCCAGCCGATCGCTGATAAGCTCAACCGCATCGACGTTACGCAATGAAGGGTTTAACGACATCGCTGGCACCACGATGATGTGGTTGTTCCTGACCGCAGGCATGTTCTTTGTCACCGGGTCACTGCGCAAGAACGCTTTTTTTACCTCTACGTCATCGGCAGGGTAGAGCCTGCGGGACATCCCGGCGATAACAATCACGTCCGGCTGCGATCGGGCTATATGTTCCCACGTTACAGAGGGCCATTCGTCGTGAGAGTCAATAATGTTCTTCAACCCCAGCGTGCGGCTGATCCAGCCAGGCGCGCCGTAATTCCCGGCCACCCAGGGATCGCCATTCAGACGGCTGCTGGAGAACCAGAATACAACGCTAAACGGTTTCGCGGAGGCGCGCGCCTGGGCCTTTTTAATACGCTCCGCCAGCGCACGATTGAGCTGCTCACCTCGCGCGGAAACATCAAAAATCGTCGCCAGATCTGTCACTTCCCGTGTAATTTCCGCCAGTGAAAACGGCGCGCTACGTGCTCCGTCTGCGTTTGAGGTTTCCGTTACCGTTTTATCCGTGCAGTCGGCAGGGGAGATCCACGTATTAATCCCCAGCGACGCAAACTGCTCACGGGTTCCCACTTCTCCCTGCGGACCAATGTGCCAGTGATACTGTGCGAGAACGAGTTCAGGTTTCTGCCCTGCCACGGCCTCAAAGGAGGGGGAATTATCCGCAAGCCTGGGGAGGTTTTTCCCGGCATCCTCCAGCGGGGCCGGGAGCTTGCCGAACCAGACTGACGTCGCGGCGATCGTTTTCTCCAGCCCCAGTGCGAGCAGTAATTCTGTTTCATGCTGACCCACGGTCACGACGCGCTGAGGAGCCTGCGTAAAGGTCTGCTTAACGCCGCAATTTTCAATCGTGAGGGGCCAGGTGGTTGCGGCGAAAGCGGCAGGCGCCATGGAGAGCAGTGAAGCCAGAAATAACCCATTTTTAAGTAACATAGAACGCAATCCGAAATTGTTATGTTATAACATAATACATATATTGTGACTGAGAGCAACACGCTCACCGTCGCTTGTTGCAGAAACGAAAGGCTGGACTATTCTCAACATACCCACCTGGCATTCGCGGGTTGCCTGAAAAATAACAAGATTTCTGACCTGGGGTAGTAAGGATGAAAAAGATCCTGCTCGCGTTTGCGTTCTGTTTTGCCGCCCTGAGCGCCTTCTCATCGTATGCCGCAGAGCCCCGCCAGGCGCCTACGGAGCAGGAGCGCGCCCGAACGGTCTACATCTTCCATCAGCCCATCGTCATGCTCCAGGCGAAATTTGGCCTGACCACGCCGGAAGAACGCGTTTTACGCATCCGCAACACCCTGCGCAATTTTACCGAGGCGGATGTGCGTGAGCCGCTCAGCATCGTTCCCGTGACCCGCTATAACCAGCAGGGACGGCTGATAGTGATGAACGGGAAACCTGTGATGCTGCTGACGGAAGGGGATTTGGACGAAGGGGACGATCTTACCCTCGATCAGGCCGCACAGCGCGTGCTGGCGCGCATGGAAGCGCAGAGAATGGCGCTGCGCGATCAATACGATACCGGCTGGCTGGCGCTGTCGACGGTAAAAACTGCCGCTGGCCTGCTGGGGCTGTTGCTGCTCTGCTATGGCGCGTGGCGTTCCTGGCGCTGGTTCCGGCGCGTCTACCGTCGGCGTATTGTGGAGAATCGCAGCCGGGTGCCGCAAAGCTGGCGGCGGTACATTGGCGCAATTGAGATTCGGCTTTACGCCTTGCTGATGTTCCTGCTGGGGTTGATCGGCTTTTACGTCTGGCTGAGCTGGGCATTCAGTCTGTTTCCGTGGACGCGGGTGTGGGGCACGTCGCTGGGAGACTGGACGCTTCGCGTGGTGCAGCAAATCGCCCTGGCGATTGTCTCGGCCTTGCCGGGGCTGACGATTGTGCTGATCATTTTCCTCATTACCGCATTTATTCTGAAGCTTCTCAGGATGGTGCTCAATCAGGTGGAGGCTGGTCGTCTGCAACTTCCCGGCGTACATCCGGAAACCGTGGGGGCTACCCGTAAGCTCATTTCCGTTGCCGTCTGGCTATTTGCTCTCTCCGCCGCCTGGCCGTTTCTTCCCGGTGCAAACTCGCTGGCGTTTAAAGGTATTAGCGTCTTCTTTGGCCTGATGTTAACGCTGGGCTCGGCAGGGGTGATGAACCATGCCATGAGCGGTCTGGTCCTGATTTACTCCCGCGCTCTGCGCAAAGGCGATGTCATTCGGGTGGCGGATAACGAAGGCAAGGTCAGTGAAATTGGCATGCTGGCGACCAAAATTATTACCCGGGAAAATTATGTCGTTACCGTGCCCAACGCGGTGGTGGTGAGCGGTAAGATCACCAATCTGAGCGCGCTACAGCCCGATGGCAGCCTCAATCTGACGGTCAGCGTCACGATCGGTTATGACACCCCATGGCGTCAGGTGCATGCCATGCTGGAGCTGGCCGCGAAACGGGCAAAAGGGATTGACCTTTCCGAGCCGCCGCTGGTACGCCAGTTAGGGTTAATGGACTGGTATATCGCTTACGAATTGCAGGTCCGTCTGCTGCCCGAACAGTCCCTCGCGGTTGCCCGCAATGAACTGCATAGCCAGATACAGGATGTGTTTAACGAATTTAACGTGCAGATCATGTCCCCGAATTTTGTTATGCAGCCAGAGGGCAGCGTAATGGTTGCCAAAGAGAACTGGTATACCGCGCCAGCCAAACCCCCTCAGGTCGAAACGTGACGGCCCGGTTTTTTGTGGCAAGGCAAAATGTTACAGCTTTTAATCGACGATCGCCGATTTTACACGGGTCATCGCCAGAATGTTTTTTGAGCGCATATTTAATTTCTCGAGGATCCTCACGCGGTAGGTGCTGGTCGTTTTTTGTGACAGTTGCAGCTTTTTCGCGATCTCATGGTTTTCCAAATGAAACAGCTTCAGCACGTCATATTCGCGTCGCGTAAAGGAGTGTGTTCTGAGCGCCCGGTAAAAGCGCATCAGCTGCTGAAAAGGGTGAGCAGTAAAATGCATCGACGAATAGATAATATTATCGATTCTCACCGCGCGGTTGGCTTCTATCTCATGCATCAGGACAATGTAATCACGCTTAACTTTTTTGACCTGCCGAATGGTTTTATTGCGTAACTTATCCTGTTCAATCGCAATGATAAAATCCATCGCCTGATCGACCCCATCAAGATTGTGAATATCCGCGTCATCGCGAATCAAATGGGTTGATGTCAGGGAGCTTGATACACCATGGCAAAGGTAATAGTTATCACTGATAAATAAAAAATTCATAATCGTCGTTAAATAAAGTCATGGCTAATCTCTTATCGCAGTGATCTACGGTTAATGGGTGTTGTGCGAAAAAGAGTCTAAATGACCACCCGCGAATCTAATAAACGTTATGAATGTAAAAATAAATGTTTACATTTTAGCCAGTCGATGGCGAAGAAATCAGCGGGACGGAAGGGGAGGACGGAAGACGTGTAATGTTATGCAAATTCGTGCTTTACATCATGCTCAGAGATGTTTATAGTGCGCCTCACTTTGGAAGCGTGGCCGAGCGGTTGAAGGCACCGGTCTTGAAAACCGGCGACCCGAAAGGGTTCTAGAGTTCGAATCTCTACGCTTCCGCCAAATTCGAAAACCCTGCGATAGCAATATCGCAGGGTTTTTTCGTTATTCCAGCCCCAGCGTATACTGCGCGATTTTGAAGTAGATAATCAGCCCGGTGCCGTCGATTAGCGTGGCGATAAACGGTGCGGAGACCACCGCCGGATCGATTTTGCAGCGTTTCAGTACCATCGGGATCACCGACGAGACGATGGCGCTCCACAGCGTAATGCAGACCAGCGTCAGGCTGACGATGAGCGTGATTTCCATCCCAATACCCATCATCCAGGCGCGAACGCAGCCCGCCAGACCCAGCGTGGCGGCAATCATTAACGAGGTGCTGATCTCTTTGCGCAGCACGCGACCCACATCGCGAAGGTGGACTTCACCCAGCGCCATGGCGCGCACCAGCGTCGAGGTGATCTGCGTCCCGCTGTTTCCGCCGGTGCCAATCAGCAGCGGAATAAAGAACGCCAGCGCGATGGCAGATTCCAGCGCCTCTTCAAAATGCTGGATCACCGAACTGGTATACGCTTCCGCAACAAACAGCAGCAGCAGCCAGACGGAGCGTTTCTTCCACAGGCTGAAGGCGCTGGTTTCCAGATAGGGCTTCTCCAGCGGCAGCGTCGCCCCCTGAAGCTGGGCATCTTCAGTAACATCATCTTCCAGCAGATGGGCGATTTCACGCTCGGTAAGGCAGCCCACCAGCTTGCCGTGGGTCACCACCGGCACTACATCCGCACCCGCGTGCGCCAGCAGCCCGGCGACATCCGCCCGCTCATCTTCCGGTTTGAGCTGAATAAAATCCGATATCATCAACCCCTTAACAGGCTGCACGGTGTCCGTGGCCTGCAATAATTTGCGTACGGCGATTAAACCTGCGAGGCGACCGTTATCTTCGATAAAAATATGCGACGGAATATCATCATCTTTTAATTTTTCAAAGAACTGCTCGCGTGCCAGAGCTACGCATAATGAAATATCGATAACGATAAAATCGGTATTCATATATTGCGCGATGGCGCTGTCATTAAAAGCCAGGTTTTGGTTGTGAATAGCGTAAGACATAGTAAATTCCCTTTGAATAATAAAATCTCTCAGGGGCGAGCAAGACAGGGCATGTCGGAAAGGAGATCCCCACGTCCTGGGTTCAGCACTGTACACCGTATCCCACAAGGGAAGTTATACTGACAAAGCCTTGATTCGACAGTGCCTGTTTTACCCTGTGCCGGTTCTCTCGAACCCACCAGAGCGATAACGTGTATTTGTACAGGAGCCTCGCCATAACGAGATCGTTGTAAAACGAGAGGGATAATACGCCTGTTTAAATTTAGTGCTCAGAAAATTAAATAATGTTTAAGAACGGTTTAGGTAAATCTTATTAATAAAATGTTGAGGGTTTATTTAAGGTTATTCATTTTAAATGGAGAATTAAATTATTAACGGTGGAGGGGAAAATGGCATGGGTTGATAACCTGCTGAATCATTTTGCGCTGTATCCGGCACATCTGTTTGTGCTGTTATTCGTGATGGTGCTGAGCAAATCGACGGTGCTGATCTCCTCCGTGCTGCCGCCTGCGTCGGTGATGCTGCTGGCGGGTATTACCGTCAGCCAGGGGAGCATGCATCCTGCGCTGACGTGGCTCGCCGTAGTGATGGGGGCAACGGCAGGTTCGATGCTGAATTACCATATCGGCCAACTGATGGGGCATACCCGGATGGTCACGCGCTTCACCTCAAAGCATGCCAATAAGTTCCTGCGGGTCCAGCATCAGTTGCAAAAGAACGGGGTCATCGTGCTTTTTACGTCGCGCTTCCTGGCGGTATTGCGTTACATCGTCCCGCTGGCGGCCGGGATGCTCAGGCTGAACGCCGTCAAGGTCTACGCCGTCAGCCTGCTTTCCGCCTGTGCGTGGGCGGCGCTGTATGTCGGCGCGGTCACCGGCATCAGCGCCTTTTGAATTACAGGCTCCCCATTCCGCCGTCCACCAGCAGTTCCGTTCCCACCGTGTAGCTCGACTCGTCGGAGGCCAGATAAAGCGCGGCTTTTGCCAGCTCGGTCGTCGAGCCCATTCTGCCCAGCGGCACCAGCTTAATGACCTCTGCCATCATCGCGTTAAGCGCCTCGTCGCTTAAGCCCGTTTTCGTAAACGCCGGGGTTTCCACCGGACCGGGACTCAGACCGTTGACGCGGATCCCGCGCGGCAGCAGCTCCGCCGACAGTGTACGCGCCAGCGACAGCAGGGCGGCCTTGCTCGCGGCATACGCGCTGCTGGTGGGCAGGCCGATGCGCGCGCTCACGGAGCCGCAGAGGATCACCGAGGATGGGTTATTCAGCAGCGGCAGCAGCGCCTGAATTAAAAAGAACGGTCCCTTCAGGTTGATGTTCATCAGACGGTCCCAGGCCTCTTCCTGCCAGACTTCCAGCGGCGCGTGCGTTACGTCTCCGGCGTTGAGAAAGACCGCATCCAGGCGTGGCCAGCGGGCGGTGAGGGTCTCCGCCAGCGCTTTTTGCGACGAAATATCGCCTGCGTCGGTTGGGATCACCCAGGCCTTATCGCCCAGAATGCGCTCTGCTTCGGCGAGGGTATCCGGGTTGCGTCCGGTCACGGCGACGCGCGCCCCTTCGGCGATAAACGCCTGCGCGGTGGCGAGACCGATACCGCTGGTGCCGCCGGTAATCAACGTATACTTATCGGTTAAACGACCCATGTTCTTCTCCTGAAATGTCTCTGGAGAAAGCACTATAGAAACGTTAGTATCGAAAGGAAACCAGGTACCAAATGGATACTAACGAGGCAAGAGGTGTGAAATGGCAGAGCTGCTGGAAGCGTGCTGCGAAAAAAAATCTGAGGCGTATACCTGCCCGATGACGCAGTTTGTGAATCTGATTTCCGGTAAGTGGGCGATCCCCATTCTCTATCGCCTGATTGTGTTCAATACGCCCGTTCGCTTTGGCGATCTGCTGCGGGCCGCTGCCCCTATCACCCAGAAAGAGCTGACAAAGCAGCTGCGCCTGTTTGAGCAGCGCGGGCTGGTGACGCGAACGGTCTACCCGGAGATCCCGCCGCGCGTGGAGTATCAGATCACCGAGCTGGGGCTAACCCTTCAGGACGCACTCTCGCCGCTGGCCGCCTGGATGAGCGAATACGGCGACCAGCTTCAGCGTTAGGCTACTGTTTTACGTAGCGCGGATCCCCGCTTCATCGGTGAGATAGGCCACCAGAATATCGACTGCGACCCCGTAGCGCGCGTCGCGAACAATCAGCAGCGACCACCAGTCGCCGATAATATCCAGCGAACGGGCGACGGGGCAGGTGCTCTCTTCAAGGCGGGTACGTTTCACAGCGAATTCTCCGGTGGGGTATGGTTTTTTTATAAAACTCATCGGCACACGCCGTAAGCACGTTAATCATCAGTTTGAGAAATGCTTCCCGAAAAACCTGTCACGGATCTGTCACACTCAGGGCGACATTAAAAACGTGTGAGGAATTAGGGATGAGAAAAGCACTACTCGCAGTTGCCGTGGCAGGTACCCTTTCCGTGACCTTTGGCGCACAGGCGCAGGACACGCCGGACGGCTATCAGCTGGAACAGGTGCTCATCATGAGCCGCCACAACCTGCGCGCGCCGCTTGCCAATAACGGCAGCGTGCTGGAGCAGTCCACGCCGAAGCAGTGGCCGGAGTGGGACGTCCCGGGTGGACAGCTCACCACCAAAGGCGGCGTACTGGAAGTGTATATGGGTCACTATATGCGCGAGTGGCTGGCAGAGCAGGGGATGGTGAAGACGGGTGAATGCCCGCCAGCGGATGCCGTCTATGCCTACGCCAACAGCCTCCAGCGCACCGTGGCGACCGCGCAGTTCTTTATCACCGGCGCGTTCCCCGGGTGCGATGTTCCTGTGCATCACCAGGAAAAAATGGGCACCATGGACCCCACCTTCAATCCGGTCATTACCGATAACTCCCCTGAGTTTCGCGAGAAAGCGCTGAAAGCGATGGAGACGGAACGGCAGAAAATGCAGCTGGATGAAAGCTACAAACTGCTGGAACAGCTGACAAACTACAGCGACTCGCCGTCCTGCAAGGAGAAAAAAGTCTGCTCCCTGACGGAGGCGAAAGATACGTTCAGCGCCGATTATGAAAAAGAGCCGGGCGTCTCCGGGCCGCTGAAGGTGGGTAACTCGCTGGTGGATGCGTTCACGCTACAGTATTACGAAGGCTTCCCGACAGACCTGGTGGCCTGGGGGGAAATCAAAACCGATCAGCAGTGGCGCGTGCTGTCGAAGCTGAAAAACGGCTATCAGGACTCGCTGTTTACGTCGACGGAGGTGGCGCAGAACGTGGCTAAACCGCTGGTGAAGTACATTGATAAAGCGCTGGTGACCGACCAGGCAAAAGCGCCAAAAATCACCCTGCTGGTGGGGCACGACTCTAACATCGCCTCGCTGCTGACCGCGCTGGACTTCAGGCCTTATCAGCTGCACGACCAGCAGGAAAGAACCCCGATTGGTGGTAAAATTGTCTTCCAGCGCTGGCATGACAAAAACACTAATCAGGAGCTGATGAAAATTGAGTATGTCTACCAGAGTTCAGAGCAACTGCGTAACGCCAGCGTACTGTCGCTGCAATCCCCTGCGCAGCGCGTGACGCTGGAACTGAAGGGCTGTCCGGTGGATGGCAACGGCTTCTGTCCTGTCGATAAATTCAATGCGGTGATGAACAACGCGGCGAAATAGAAGATAACCCCCCGCGCGGGCGGGGGGAACGTTCAGACGTTTTTACGTTCGATGGTTTGCTCGCCCCAGAACAGCGAATCTTTGTCGGTTTTTTCAAAGGCGCGAACCAGTACTTCATCGTTGCCTTCTTCCCAAATCTGCTCAGCCAGCTTTTCGTCATAATTGGCGACTTCAAAGATGGCTTCGGCAATCTCCGGAGAGGTATTGCGTAAACTTGCCCATTCGCCCACGTGGTGAGCTTTGGATTCTTGAGTTGGCATACTTGTCCTCCTGTTGGGTTAGCCGTTCAGTTTTTTGGCAAGACCCGCGACGTATTCACCCTGATAGCGGGCGATTGAAAGTTCTTCATTGCTTGGCTGACGTGAACCATCGCCACCGGCAATGGTGGTCGCACCATACGGTGTCCCGCCACGAACCTGGGAAACATCGAACAGTTCCTGCGCGCCGTAGCCAATCGGCACAATCACCATCCCATGATGGGCAAGAGTAGTCCAGGTGGAGGTGATCGTCTGCTCCTGGCCGCCGCCCGTGCCAGTAGAGCTGAACACGCTGGCCAGCTTGCCGTATAACGCGCCGGAGGCCCAGAGCCCGCCCGTCTGGTCGAGGAAGGTGCGCATCTGGCCGGACATATTGCCGAAGCGGGTCGGGGTGCCGAAGATAATGGCATCATAGTCCGCGAGCTCCTGCGGGGTGGCGACCGGGGCGTTTTGTGTTTTCCCCCCGGCTTTGGAGAAGGCTTCCGCCTGCATGGTTTCCGGTACGCGTTTAACCACGACCTCAACGCCGTCTACTCTGTTTGCGCCTTCTGCTACTGCGTGAGCCATGGTTTCAATGTGTCCATACATGGAATAATAGAGCACCAGAACTTTTGCCATTTTGCATCACTCCTCGTTGGTTTTTCTTACAGCGGATCGCTGCGTTCCTTTAAAGATATGACATCACAGCCAGACTGCAAAAATGAACGGCATTTCTTTGATATATAACAATATCTTTTGGTTACGCGCCTTGTAGCAAAATGAAACAACTTTCGCGGCGCGGATTTTTCAAAATATAAGAATGGCTTATGAATAACTTCCCCGATATTTCATACGAAAGGCTGAGATCATGTTGCAGAATATTACCTCTCGCTTGCCGGATAGCCGCATTACACTAAGCTTAGTTTCACGCGGCACAGATAAAGGCACTGTCCTTGAGCCGCGAGGTGAAAGAATCCTCTTTTACTGAATGCAATATGATGTCTAATGTTTCACACTCTGGAGGTTAGAGATGGCAAACCATCGTGGTGGTTCAGGTAATTTCGCTGAAGACCGTGAAAGAGCATCAGAAGCAGGTCGTAAAGGTGGCCAGTCTAGCGGGGGCAACTTCAAAAATGACCCTCAGCGCGCATCAGAGGCTGGTAAAAAAGGGGGTAAAAATAGCCACGGCAGCAATAAGTAGTACGCCGGGTTAACGCCCTGCCGCCGGGTTTCCCGGCGGTTTTTTTATGTCAGCTACATTGAACTGTCATCAAAGGCATCGCACACTACAGGATTAATTCTTCGTGCTGGTGTCCCATGTCCGTTTCCCGTTTTACCTTCTCCATTAAGCCTCAGGAAGCGATCCTGATTTTGATCACCATGTTCTGGGGCGGAACCTTTCTTGCCGTTCAGTACGCGGTCACGATGAGCGATCCGTTTTTCTTTGTAGGGCTGCGCTTTGCAACCGCGGCGATTGCCGTGGCGCTTATTTCGCTGAAAACCCTGCGCGGATTGACCCTGAGAGAGCTTAAGGCGGGTGTCGCCATTGGTGTGGCGATTGCCATGGGCTACAGCCTGCAAACGTGGGGGCTCCAGTCTATCTCCAGCAGTAAATCCGCCTTCATCACCGCCATGTACGTACCGCTGGTGCCGCTGTTGCAGTGGCTGTGCCTCGGCAGAATGCCGGGCCTGATGTCGTGCATTGGCATCGTGCTGGCGTTCATCGGCCTTATTTTATTAGCCGGGCCGGAAAATAATCTGCTGGCGCTGGGGCCGGGGGAGATCATCACTCTGGTGGGGGCCGTCGCCATTGCGGCAGAAATTATCCTGATTAGCGCCTGGGCAGGAAAAGTGGACGTCAAGCGGGTGACGGTGGTGCAGCTTACCACCGCGTCGCTGGTGGCGTTCGCGACGATGGTGCCGGCAGGGGAGTCCGTCCCGCCGATGTCTACCGGGCTTATCGTCGTGGCGCTGGGGCTGGGCATTTTCAGCGCCATTATCCAGGTCACCATGAACTGGGCGCAGCGCAGCGTATCCCCAACTCGGGCGACGGTCATTTATACCGGTGAACCGGTATGGGCGGGTATTTTCGGGCGACTCGCCGGGGAACGTCTGCCCCTGCTGGCGCTGGTGGGCGCGGCGTTTATTATCGCCGGGGTGCTGGTGAGCGAGTTGAAGTTAAAAAAACGACGTAAGGCGACTGCCGGATTGAGCGCTGAACAAGGGGCAGATAGCTAATAACGCGCAGCCTGCCCGTTTAGCCCGGCGGCGCTTCGCTTGCGCGGGCCTACTTGCCAATTGTAGGCCGGGTAAGCGTAGCGTCACCCGGCAAGAAAGCGGCACGTATTTCAGGTGGAGGGGGTGATGGCTTTTCCTTGCGGTACATCCCTTTTCCGGCGGCTCAGCAGGGCATTGAGCAGGATCGCGCCGAAGGTCGCCGTGCCAATCCCGCCCACCGTAAACCCGCCCAGCGTCAGGGCGAAATCACCCGCCCCCAACACCAGCGTTACCGCCACCATGATCAGGTTACCGTTCTGGCTCAGATCAACATGATTCTGCACCCAGATACGTGCCCCTGCCACGGCAATCAGACCAAATACCACAATCGAGGCGCCGCCAATCACGGGGGCCGGGATGGTGTGGATCAATGCGCCGAATTTTGGGGAAAAGCCGAGCAGCATCGCCATCACCGCCGCCGCCACGAAGACCAGCGTCGAGTAGACTTTGGTCACTGCCATCACGCCGATGTTTTCCGCGTAGGTGGTCACGCCGCTGCCGCCGACCGAGCCGGAGAGCATGGTCGCCAGACCGTCTCCCACAAACGCCCGCCCCATATACGGATCCATATTGCGCCCGGTCATTCCCGCTACGGCTTTCAGGTGGCCCAGGTTTTCAGCCACCAGAATCACCGCGACAGGCGCGATGAGCATCATCGCCTGAGCGTTAAAGGTGGGTGAGGTTATCTGCGGCAGGCCGAACCAGGCGGCCTGGTGAATCAGTGTGAAATCAACCGGTTTGCCGAGACCGAACACGTTCGCCAGCAGCGCGTAGACCAGACAGGCCGCAATCAGCCCGACCAGGATCAGCAGCCGTTGGATCATGCCGCGCGTAAAGACCGCCACCACGCCGATGCACAGCACCGTTATCACCGCCATCCAGCTTTCAAATGGTGAGCCGGATACGCTCTTCACCGCAATCGGCGCGAGGTTCAGGCCTATCGCCATCACCACCGCCCCGGTGACGACGGGGGGCATCATCCGCTCGATCCAGCGCGTGCCGACTTTCATCACCACCAGACCGGTCAGGGTGTAGACCAGCCCACAGGCGATAATGCCGCCGAGGGCCACGCTCAGGTTGGGGTTAATACCTTGACCGTTAAACCCGGTCGCTGCAATGACCACCCCCACGAAGGCGGCGCTGGAGCCCAGATAGCTGGGCACACGCCCGCCGGTGACAAAAAAGAACAGCAGGGTACCCATACCCGACATCAAAATGGCGAGGTTAGGATCCAGCCCCATCAGCATGGGCATCAGCACCGTCGCACCAAACATCGCGACCGCATGCTGCACGCCCATCACCATTGTCTGCCCGAGCGGGAGCCTTTCATCCGGCGCGACCACGCCTTCTTCTGTGGAGGTCGATTTCAACTGCCAGTGGGGAAGTCCGAACATGATCTGTCTCCTGAATGCGGATTAACAGGCGGGTCGCATAAGTGCGTGATAGCCGCGGTCGAACCACACCAGCCCTTGCGGCGCCGGGTGGCGTACGATGGATACGATGTCGCAAAACAGAATGTCGTGAGTGCCAACGCTCACCACCTGGCTGATGCGGCAGTCGAACGAGGCCAGCGCATTTTCCAGACGCGGGCAGCCCGTGTCGCCTGTCTGCCAGCGGGCAGCGGCAAAGCGGTCCGCCATCGGCGTTTTCCCGCCAAACAGGTTGGATAAAGGCTCCTGTCCGGCACTCAGCGTGTTAACGCACAGGGTGCGGTTCTCGCTGAAAATCGGCCAGACCGACGCGCCGCGGTTCAGGCACACCAGCAGGGTAGGCGGGGAATCCGTGACGCTGCATACCGCGCTGGCGGTGAAGCCCGCCAGGCCTGCCGGGCCGTCGGTGGTAATGATATTGACCGCTGCGCCGACGCAGGCCATAGCGTCGCGAAAGGTTTGTTTATCCGGTGTCATCACGTTCGCTCCTTACGCCAGCCCGCAGGCATCGTCAAAGGCCAGACGCGGCAGGCGTCCGTAAAGTTTGGTCGTATCGCCATAGCCGATGTTAATCAGCAGATTGCTTTTGAGTAGCGTGCCCGTGAAAAAGGCCGCGTCCACTTTTTCCCGGTCAAAACCCGACATCGGCCCGGTGTCCAGCCCGAGCGCGCGGCAGGCGAAAATCAGGTACGCGGCCTGCATTGATCTGTTGCGAAAGGCGGTCTCTTCCGCCAGCGCGGGGCTGGAGGTAAACCAGCTTCTGGCATCGCCGTGTGGGAACAGTTCAGGCAGGCGCTCATAAAACTCGCTGTCCCAGGCGACAATCGCCGTGACCGGGGCAGTGAGCGTTTTCTCAAGGTTGCCGCTGGAGAGCGCCGGGCGCAGCTTCTCTTTTCCTTCCGGGCTTCGCACAAACACAATGCGCGCCGGGGAGCAGTTGGCGGACGTCGGCCCCCATTTCATCAGGTCATAAATCTCGCGCAGCGTCTCGTCACTGACCGGTATATCCAGCCAGCCGTTATGGGTACGTGCGCCGGTAAACAGCGTTTCCAGCGCGGCGGGCGTGATGGCTTCGCTCATTCAAGCTCCTTACAAAGCGGGTTCTGGGTTGTGCAGCAGGCTGGCAAGCCCGTTCAGCAGCAGAGTGTTAAAGATGTCCGGCGCGGTCACATTGCAGGCATGCCCGCCCTGGCGCATGACCGTTTTGCGGGCGTGCGGGAGGGCGGCGTGCAGTTCAGCGGAGCAGACGGACGGCACCAGCAGATCGTCGGTGGAACAGATAATCTGTACGGGGCAGCGAACGCGTGCAGCGTGGCGGCTGAAATCGGCCTGTTTCAGGGCATGCAGCCTGCGCAGCAGATTGGCTTTGCCCTGAAAATGGGCCAGCGCCAGCGCGTGCTCGGCCTCCAGCCGCGGGGCGCGGGCGGCCATCCAGTCTGCCGGGTAGAGGAACAACGGCTGTGCCTCTACCCACGCCTGCGCGCCGCCCGCATGCAGCAGACGTTCGCGAACGTCAAAACAGCGGCGGGTATGGGCATTGAGGGTCAGCCAGCCGTTGACGCAGACCAGCGCGGTGAGGGCGTCGGGCTTATCGATGGCCAGCCGCAGGCCGACCAGCGCCCCCAGCGCGTGGCCGACCACGCAGTAACGGGCGATCCCGGCCTCGGCTAACGCCAGCGCAAGCTCGTCGGCCATGTGTGCGAGGGTGTAGTCTTCCGGCAGGGTATCCGGGTTATTCCCCGTGCCCCGCTGGTCGTAGCACACCACCTGATACTCCTGCCCCAGCACGGCGAGCTGAGGCAGCCAGTAGCTGCCGCTGCCGCCGAGCCCGGCAATCAGTACCACCACGGGCGCGCCCGCAAAGGGGGGCGGTGAAATGGACAGTTTCATGGCCGCCTCACTTCGCAATGTGCGCAACGGTGGCAATTTCAACCAGCGCTTCGGGCTTTACCAGCCCGCACTGGATGCAAAACCGCGCCGGTTTATCGCCGGGGAAAAACTCCGCGTAAATCTCGTTAATCGCGGCGTAGTTTTTCCAGTCGGTGATAAAGATGCTGTTGAAGGTCACGTCCTCCATAGTGCCACCCGCCGTTTCGATCACGGTTTTGATCGTCTCCAGCACGTGGCGGGTTTGCGCCTTTGGGTCATCGATAAACACCACGTTGTTGTCTTTATCAAACGGCAGCGTGCCCGAGACATACACCACGCCGTCGGCGAGGGTGCCGGGGACAAACGGGGCAATCGGGGTGCTGGTGCCCGGCGGAATAATCACGGATTTCGGCATAGCGGTTCTCCTCAGGCGATGCGGGCGAGCGGCGGCGTCAGCGCGTCGCAGAAATCATTGACGTTACTGACCCAGCCAAAAAAGGTTTCGATATTGAACAGGGCGGCTTTCTGGGCAAAATCCGGTCCGGCCTGATGGGTGGCGTCTTCCAGCACCACCCCAAAATACTCGAGGAAAAAGCCGTCGCGCAGGGTCGACTCCACGCACACGTTGGTGGCTATGCCCGTAAAGACCAGATGACGAATGCCCCGGCTGCGCAGCAGGCTGTCGAGCGGGGTATTGAAAAAGCCGCTGTAGCGCGGTTTCGGCAGCACGATATCGCCGGGTTCCGGTACCAGCTCATCCACCAGCTGATAATCCCAGCCGCCTTTCGCCAGCAGCGTGCCCTGGAGTTCGGGCCGTTGGCGCATGGTTTTCAGGGCGTTGGATTTGTGAAAGTTGGGAGAGCCGGGACCGCCAGCCTCGACGTACTGGTCGTCCCAGCCGTTCTGGAACCAGACGATCAGCATGCCCGCAGCACGCGCGGCGCTCACGGCGGTTTTGATGTTCTCAATCACCGGCTGCGTGGTGGAGACGTCAAACCCGGCCAGATCCAGATACCCGCCTTTACTGGCATAGGCGTTTTGCATGTCCACCACGATCAGCGCGCTGCGCTGCGCGTCAAAGGTAATGGCTTCCGGGCGAGCGTTAAGGGTCGTCATTACGCCACCTCCTTCGTCACGGCAGGGATGTGGGCGCGGCACTGCATCAGCGGCTGGATGCGCTCGCCGAAGGTTTCCACGCCGGTGAGAAAATCATCGAAGGTCAGCAGCACGCCTTCGGCGCCGGGCACGGCAGCCACTTCGTCGAGCATTCTGGCCACGCTGGCATACGAGCCAACCAGCGTGCCCATGTTGATATTGACGGCAGACGTCGGGTCGGCCATCTGGCGCACATTGGTGTCCGCGCCGGAGCGGGTATCTTTCTGGCTCTGCTCGGTCAGCCAGCGCAGCGCGTCGTCATCCGCGCCGTCCTTGTATCGTTCCCATTTGGCGCGCGCGGCGTCGTCGGTTTCGTCGGCAATCACCATAAACAGCACGTAGGAGCCCACGTCGCGCCCGGTTTTGTCGGCGGCCGCTTTCATGCGTGCCGCGGTGGGCGCGAAGGCGGCAGGGGTGTTAACGCCTTTGCCGAAGCAGAAGTTGAAGTCGGCGTATTTCGCGGAAAATTCCATTCCCGCGTCGCTCTGCCCGGCGCAAATCACCTTCATCGGCACCGACGGCTGCGGGCTGACGCGGCAGTCGTTCATGGTGAAGAAGTCGCCTTTGAAATCGCTTTTGCCGGTGCCCCACAGATCGCGCAGCACCTGCACATATTCGGTCAGGTAGTCGTAGCGACGGGAGAAGTAATCGTCGCCCGGCCAGATCCCCATCTGCTCGTACTCCGGCTTTTGCCAGCCGGTGACCAGGTTAACGCCAAAGCGCCCCCCGGAGATGGAGTCGATGGTGGAGGCCATCCGCGCCACGATTGCCGGGGGAAGGGTAAGGGTGGCGGCGGTGGCGTAAATCTGGATGCGCGAGGTTACCGCCGCCAGGCCCGCCATTAGGGTGAAAGACTCCAGGTTGTGGTCCCAGAATTCGGTCTTACCGCCGAAACCGCGCAGCTTGATCATCGAGAGGGCAAAGTCGAAGTGGTAGTGCTCCGCTTTCTGCACGATGGCTTTATTCAGTTCAAAGGTCGGCATGTATTGCGGGGCAGTGGTCGAGATAAGCCAGCCGTTGTTGCCGATCGGTACAAATACGCCAATTTTCATCACGAACCTCTCTTCATCTCTGTGTGGGTGAAAGTCAGACGTGGCGCTGCATCCTGCATATCCTGTTCAGCCTCGTGAAAAGGGTTTTGCAAAGGGGATGCCAGTTTTTAAAAGGGCTTTATTGTTAATGTGTTAACGCAAGGTTGGTGAATAGAGTGCAAATAAAGTGGACTAAATGGTCAAAATAGATGCACGCAAACAGGCAACGGTGCGCGATGGCGGTGCAGGGGCGGTAAGGGATTGGGGAGCGGGTCGTCCGCATTGAGCAAAAAGCAAAAGTTAGTAATCGCTCTCGTTGCTGATGAGGGCCGCACCCGTGGCAGGATAAAAGGTGTTGTTATTCAATCTATCCAGGGTACAGATTCTCCAATATAAGTGTGTGTGTGCAGCAGCGGCAAGTCACCTTAACATCCTTTATCGTGATTGAAGTATTTACCTCTTGCAGAATTCCATTCTCATCAACAAACAGACCCGGATAAAAACTGCTTTCGCCAATGCAGAATAAATCCCTTCGCTGATGCTCATGTAGCGCGACCAACCAGAATACAGGCTCGGTGGTATCAAGACGTCCACATACTTCGCTGAATATTTCATTCCACGATTTGCCAATCTTTTTGATCAGAAAATAAAACAATGATGTGTAGTCTCGGCCATGCTTCTGTCCGCCATGTATTGACTCGCGCTTGGCCAGTAGTTCATCCCCGACTCTTTTACGATTACGTTCCCAGCAATATTCAGCACCTGGATTATTAGAATGGTGCCGCGTAGTCGTGTTGACGCTGCAATACAGTTTACGAGGCTTATTCTGTTTATGAGTACGCATAATCCGATCCCGTGCATCCTTTATTCTATGAGTTAGTAACTCCTGCCGGAGCTAGATTTAATAGTTGGAGACTGCATAAAAAATTGCCGTTTTTAAAGGTAACCTCATTTTGCTGAAATACCCTCCCATTGACAACAACTAAAAGCCCGCTGCTGGCTGTGAATTCAACGGTTCGGAGCAATCACCAGCTTGGACGTTCAGGTTGTTCTGTCCAATTTCAGGTAATGGGAAATTCACCCTGTAAATATATTTCACAAATCCATGTATCATGTGTATGAATTGTTTTCATGACCTGTTTCTTCTATAATTTGTGCCAGGACATAAACATCAAACATAATTTAGGTCGCAAAGATATGTATAAATGCCTCAGGTTGCCTTTTGACAAAGTAAAAATCGACAGAATGTGTGATGAGAAAGGTAACAATGCCTCATACGTAAGAATCACCTACAATGAGTTCTACTATTATTTAAGTTACTACGATCTGAGACCAGTCACACCAAATTTTAATTCCTTTGAATGCATTTCCAAAAACAGCGATCTTTATATCATTGTATATAAAATATCACCTAATAGCTATAGGATATGCTGGCTAGGAGATTGCGATTGCATCGAGTTCAGAATGATGGACACTGAAAGAAATCGTGGTAAATCTGCATCTTTAGCTGTATTGCTTGGTCTGATTTTATGTACACTTTCTATAGGTGCGTATTACTCATCTAGCACTGATATATTTGTATGTTATGTCCCATTTTTATTACTAAGTTTGTTTGGTTTTATCCTGACACTCCTTAATTTTTGTCATACATACTCAGATGAATTCATTCAATTTCGAGATTTGATGCGAAAAAACCTTATGCAAGAAAAAGATTTATTTTCCTCTGTGACAAACTTATCAAAAAGTTGCCAGCATAAACAAGATTACGAGCTAAACCTAAGATTACCTAAGGAACTCAACCGAAGAATAGTTACAATAGACTCTGTATACCGGGAGAGAAGAAAAGTAACTGTATACGAGCCCAATACTGGTTCAGATTTGTCTTATAGTACAAGTTATACAAAATGCATGGTGAATATGGTTTGTGATGGAGAAAAATTTACATTTGAGTATAAGGAGGCTTCTGGTGATCCAGCTCCATTTATTGCAAAGGGCGATAAAGCCAAACTATATTGGTATGGACCGGAACACGAAGTAATTCCTAGTGATCGTGAAGATATTACCTATGGAACACGACTTATCTGTTTACATAATATAACAACGGATAACTTTTATGAAAGTCGCATGTGTAATGAACCGGGTAATGTTTTCAAACTATCGCAGAAGGGAGGACGGGATATTTATAACCACTACTCGCAATGTTGATTAAAAAATCATCTATCATGCGATCCCACTAGATGCACTCCCAATAAGAGCTGGATGCAGCCATCGAGCCGCACCAGCCGTCTTTTCTTCACTCTTTTAATTCTCCGCAATCACTTGGACATACAGCATTTTATATCCACTGGGACTGATAACATATCAGTTCAAAAATATCCTATATAAAACAACTGCAACTAAACAAATAAATGCTGCTAGTGAGATTTTCCCAAGACCGGACTCGTATTTTAAAACCATAAAAACCAAAAGAAGAAAAGCCAGAGCAGGCAGTCTCCATACCACAAAAAACACCGTTAATTTTGGCATCATTGATTATACATCACTGATCCTTTCATTGTAATATCTGCTTCCTCGGGATGCTCAGACTGTTCTGTCTATATCCGTCAGAGCAGGGAGGCATTTAACGACGAAACTCCCGCAGCGTTAGCGAGGACAAAAAATGAGCTACGACTTCAGCCATAATAATCCCCCATACTGCAAAACTGGGTTTTCTACCGTGGTGCTTCGTGGGCCAATTTTCTGGGATTCAGACCCGGAACGCGCCATTTCAGCAATATTTCAGACCAGTTTTGTTGTAATCTAAAGCAGTCAGCTCTCGATCTTCCAGGATAAGTATCGCCTGTGTCCTTTTCCGTGTCACCCTGACAAACAGGAAGTTCCGTCCATTTATGTAAAATAACAGCCGATACACCTTCAGAAATCACGGTAGTTGACCGGCTGCTATGAGCAGAGGAACGGAAATACAGGAAATGATGTAAGCGCTTTTCATGATACAGAAAAAGTAATTATGCCAAACGCATTAATTGACCAACGCTTTTACTGAACTGATACCACCCGTCAGATGATCCTGCCTGAATATTTGCGCAGGATCGTCTATCAGCATTGGGGAAGTATATTAGCGACTATCGCGTCTCGTGTTAAACCGCCTCTATATTGTACCCATCAGGATCAAGGATGAACGCGGCGTAATATCCAGGGTGATAATGGGGCCTGTAACCCGGCGCACCATTATCTTTTCCACCTGCCTGGAGGGCGACACGGTGGAATGCCTCAACATCCTCTTTGTTTTTTGCATTGAAGGCAAGATGCATTCGGGGTGTGGAGGGAGTTCCCTGTGTTAACCAGAACGCACCGCCAGGATCTTGCCCTTCATCGAGTTGGGCGGGACCAAAACCTACCGCCTTGCCCGGAAATTCAAGCCGGATAACATGACCAAGACTGGCAAGAACATTTGTGTAACATTACTTACTGTCTTCAAGATTTATGACGTTGAATCCGGTGTGGTCAATCATTTTTTACTCTCGTCAGCAAAGAAGAATAACAGTAAAACATTAAACCATCGGGTGAGGTTGGATTTGGTATAAGAATTGGTGATTGCGTCTGTTCTTTACCTGTGTGAAACGATCTCTCCCAGAGCTGGTATGTTTGTTCTCTATTGATTCTCGCGCTGATATTTGTAAGGTCCACTCCTGACACGATGCAGCCAGCACCGAAGGTCCGCTGTGAGCGAAAATCGGACGTTATATACACATCCCCATTATCTTGAGTATGCTCCGCTGTGACTCTGTTTCGAAAACGATGTCGCTGATGTATTGCATCCCCTGCTTTTTATAGAATCTATGAGCATGTTCGTTTTGCTCGAGAACCTCCAACCATAAAAATTTTTTTCCATCACTTCGGGCAAGATCTATGACTTTTTTAAACATTAATTGACCGTAATGCTGATTCGTTTTAGTTGGGGCAAGGTAGAGTTTGTCAAGAAGAACACCACTAATGTCTGTATTAGGGATAGTCGCTTGCCATGTCAGCTTCGCAAAACTAATCGGCTGAACTATTTCCGCTATATACCAGCTTATGTTTTGTCATTAATATTCTGCTCAATAACAGGAAGAGAATATTCACATTCCAAATAATTATACAATCCTGATTCTGACTGCCACATATGCTTAAAGTGCGCTGGATAGATGCGATAGCCAAGCTCTTTTAGTAATACTGAATCGGCTAATGTTGCTTGTCGTATGACTAAAGGCATGGGAAAAGCCCTTACTTAACGAGAAAAAAGTGATATCAAATTTGTAATATAAGTGGGCTGTTAAGTCTACCTGTCCGTACATTTTCCTTTTTGATTTGGTGCAGCCCCGCTCCCCAAAATGTCGAGAGAAAGCAGGGCTTTTGCTATGCTATGGCAAACCAATAAGGAGAGCGAAAATGACACAAGGCGCAGTGAAAACACCCGGTAAACGTTCGCAGGCGGTGAGCGCCAAGAAACAGGCGATCCTCAGCGCTGCGCTGGAGACATTTTCGCAGTTTGGTATTCACGGCACGCGCCTTGAGCAGGTGGCCGAGCAGGCCGGGGTGTCCAAAACCAATCTGCTCTACTACTACCCGTCAAAAGAGGCGCTCTATATCGCGGTGATGCAGCAGATCCTCGATATCTGGCTGGCACCTCTCAAGGCGTTTCGCGAAGAGCTGGCCCCGCTGGTGGCGATAGAGGAGTACATACGCCTGAAGCTGGAGGTATCGCGTGATTACCCGCAGGCATCAAGGCTGTTCTGCCTGGAGATGTTGCAGGGCGCGCCGCTGTTGCAGGCGGAGCTGACGGGAGATCTAAAGCAGCTGGTGGACGATAAATCGGCCATTATTGCCGGATGGGTCGCCAGCGGAAAACTGGCGCCCGTCGATCCGCATCATCTGATCTTCATGATTTGGGCCTCAACCCAGCACTACGCTGACTTCGCGGCCCAGGTCGAGGCGGTGACTGGTAAAACGCTCCAGGACGAGGCGTTTTTCCAGAGCACCCTGGAAAACGTACAGCGGATGATTATCGAAGGGATCCGCGTGCGCTAGTTTCCCGGCGGAAGAGGACAGCTTAAGTCGCCCTCTTCACACTGCATCAGCGTGGCCAGAAACGCTTCGCGCTCCGCGGTTTTCTCCGCCAGACACTGGTTAACAATCATTGGCTGAACGCTCCCGCCTTCCGTACCCGAACCGATAAACGCACAGTCCGCGTCGCGCAGGCTAATCCACGCCTGCTGCGCCTTTTTCAGTAGATCGCGCTGAGGCGCTGCCGCACGTTTGATGGCGGCCTGATACGTCTCGTTGAGCTTTTTATCGGCGGCCTGGTACTGCTGCGCGCTACAGGTGTTCAGTTCAAGCTGGGTGGTCGCGTTATCGCACTCGTCGGCCAGCGCGCTGGCGCTCATGAGCAGGGCTGCACCTGCGAGAAATACTCTTTTCATCATCCCCTCCATGTAAAAAGCCGGATACGCTGTGCTTATCCGGCCTGGGCTGTTTTGTAGCCCCGGTAAGCGTAGCGTCACCGGGGAGAGTTTACACGATTAACCGATTGTCATCAGGCTGGCGTTACCTCCCGCCGCCGCGGTGTTGACGCTGAGCGAGCGCTCAACGTACAGACGCTCCAGCAGCAGGTTGGTCTCCCCGCGGGCGAAGCCCTGCACCGAGACAATCGCGCCGCTGCGGGCCGCCACCTGCTCGCACAGTTCGCGCAGCTGGTCAGAATCACCGTGGTAGATCACCGCGTCAAACGGCTGGGTCGGCAGGGCATCGGCTTTCGCAAAGCGAATGCGGGCCGAGACCGCTTTTGGCAGCTGTTTGGCGAGGTCACGATGCAGAGCATCTTCCGGCCACAGCACCTCACAGCCCGTTGCCGTTGCGGCTGCCAGCTGCACCAGCGCATCCTGCTCGTTATCCGCCACGCACAGCACACGCTCGCGCGGCATCAGCGTCCAGGTGTTGCGCTCACCGGTTGGACCCGGCAGCAAACGCTGTGTTCCCGCCTGCGCCAGCTCGCCGTACTGCTGTGCAATCGCATGCAGCTCGGGACGATTTTCAGCCCACTTAATCAGCGCGTCCAGCGGTTGGGTCAGCACGGCTTTCACCTGCGCATCCACCGGATATTCCGCGTCCTGACGCGCCAGCGTCACGCCCAGCGCATTTTCCGGACGGTTTGCCAGCAGACGGTACAGATAGAGCGGACCGCCCGCTTTCGGGCCGGTGCCGGAGAGACCTTCACCGCCGAATGGCTGCACGCCCACGACCGCGCCAACCATATTGCGGTTGACGTACAGGTTGCCGACTTTAGCATTGCCGGTCACCTGGGCAATAGTTTCGTCGATACGGGTATGCACGCCAAGCGTCAGGCCGTAACCCGAGGCGTTGATCTGATCGATCAGCTCGTTGAGGTTGTTACGGTTGTAGCGCACCACGTGCAGTACCGGACCGAAGACCTCTTTTTTCAGCTCGTCGAAGCTTGCCAGCTCAATCAGCGTTGGCGGCACGAAGGTGCCGGTCTGCCACTCGCGGGCATCTTCGCTGTTCTCGCGCACCGCCTGGAACACCGGACGGCCTTTGGCACGCATGGTCTGAATGTGGTTTTCGATGTTGGCTTTGGCTTCCGCGTCGATCACCGGCCCGATGTCGGTGGTGAGACGGCCCGGGTTGCCCATGCGGCATTCCGCCATCGCACCGCGCAGCATCTTCAGCGTGTGGTCAGCCACGTCATCCTGTAAGCACAGTACGCGCAGGGCGGAACAGCGCTGGCCCGCGCTGTCGAAAGCAGAGGCCAGCACGTCAACGACGACCTGCTCGGTGAGCGCGGAGGAGTCCACGATCATGGCGTTCATGCCGCCGGTTTCAGCGATCAGCGGGGTAGGACGGCCCTGCGCATCCAGACGGGTGGCGATGTTGCGTTGTAGCAGGGAGGCCACTTCGGTAGAACCGGTAAACATCACGCCGCGTACGCGGTTATCGGAGGTCAGTTTGGCCCCGACCGTTTCACCGCGCCCTGGCAGCAGCTGCACCACGCCCGCCGGTACGCCCGCTTCCAGCAGAATGTTAATGCCCTGGGCGGCGATCAGCGGGGTCTGCTCTGCCGGTTTCGCCAGCACGCTGTTGCCTGCGGCCAGCGCCGCGGCAATCTGGCCGGTGAAGATCGCCAGCGGGAAGTTCCACGGGCTGATACACACCACCGGGCCGAGCGGACGGTGGGTTTCGTTGTCGAAATCATCGCGCACCTGACCGGCGTAGTAGTGCAGGAAGTCGACCGCCTCGCGCACTTCGGCGATGGCGTTGCTGAAGGTTTTACCCGCTTCACGCACCAGAATGCCGATAAGCTGCTGCATCTGATCTTCCATCAGCACCGCCGCGCGTTCCAGAATGGCGGCACGCTCCTGCGGCGGGGTGGCAAACCAGATTGGCGCGTTGTTCACCGCGCTCTCCAGGGCCTGCTCCACTTCCGTTTCCGTGGCTTCGCGCACGTAGCCGACGATATCCTTCGGCTCTGCCGGGTTGATCACCGGCTGCATTTCACCGTCCTCAACGGACTGCTCAAGGATCGGCCTGGCCTGCCACTTCTGCAATGCGCTGTTTAGCAGGGCAGAAGAGAGCGACGCCAGACGGTGTTCGTTGGCGAGATCCAGACCCGCCGAGTTGACGCGACCTGCACCATACAGCTCGCGCGGCAGGGCAATCTTCGGATGCGGCAGACCAATCTGGCCTTCCTGCGCCGCCATCTTCTCAACGGCCTGTACCGGATCGGCCACCAGTTCGTCCAGCGGCAGGGTGGTATCGGCGATGCGGTTAACGAAGGAGGTGTTCGCCCCGTTCTCCAGCAGACGACGCACCAGGTAGGCCAGCAGGGTTTCGTGGGTACCTACCGGGGCATAGATTCGGCACGGACGGTTCAGCTTGCCGTCGGCCACTTTACCGGTCACTTGCTCGTACAGCGGTTCACCCATGCCGTGCAGGCACTGGAACTCGTACTGGCCCGGATAGTAGTTCTGACCCGCGAGGCTGTAGATCGCCGCCAGGGTGTGGGCGTTGTGGGTGGCGAACTGCGGATAAATCAGGTTCGGCACGCCGAGCAGTTTTTTCGCGCAGGCGAGGTAAGAGACGTCGGTATAGACCTTGCGGGTATAGACCGGATAACCTTCCAGACCTTCCATCTGGGCGCGTTTGATTTCGCTGTCCCAGTAGGCGCCCTTCACCAGACGGATCATCAGGCGGCGACGGCTGCGGCTGGCCAGGTCAATCAGGTAGTCAATGACGAACGGACAGCGTTTCTGGTAGGCCTGGATAACGAAACCAATCCCGTTCCAGCCCGCCAGCTCCGGCTCGAAGCACAGTTTTTCCAGCAGGTCGAGGGAGATCTCCAGACGGTCCGCCTCTTCGGCGTCGATGTTGATGCCGATGTCATACTGGCGCGCCAGCAGGGTCAGGGACTTCAGGCGCGGGTAGAGTTCTTCCATCACCCGGTCGTACTGCGCACGGCTGTAGCGCGGGTGCAGGGCGGAAAGCTTGATAGAGATGCCCGGACCTTCATAAATACCGCGACCGTTGGACGCTTTACCGATGGCGTGGATCGCCTGCTGGTAAGAGACCATGTAGGCCTGCGCGTCGGCGGCGGTCAGCGCCGCTTCACCCAGCATGTCGTAGGAGTAGCGGAAGCCTTTGTCTTCCAGCTTGCGGGCGTTCGCCAGCGCTTCGGCAATGGTTTCCCCGGTGACGAACTGCTCGCCCATCAGGCGCATCGCCATGTCCACGCCCTTGCGGATCAGCGGCTCGCCGCTCTTGCCGATGATGCGGTTCAGAGAGCGCGACAGGTTGGCTTCGTTATGGGTGGAGACCAGCTTGCCGGTAAACAGCAGGCCCCAGGTGGCGGCGTTAACGAACAGGGACGGACTGCGGCCAATGTGGGAGTGCCAGTTGCCGTTACTGATTTTGTCGCGGATCAGGGCATCGCGGGTGGCTTTATCCGGAATACGCAGCAGCGCTTCCGCCAGACACATCAGCGCCACGCCTTCCTGCGAGGAGAGGGAGAACTCCTGCAACAGACCCTGCACCATACCGGCGCGTCCGCTGGCGGTTTTCTGGTTACGCAGCTTGTCGGCAAGCTGATACGCGAGGCTGTGCGCCTGAGCGGCAACGGCTTCCGGCAGGCGCGCCTGCTCCAGCAGCATCGGCACGGCGTCGGTTTCGGCACGGCGGTAGGCGCTGGTAATGGCGGCGCGGCTGACGGACTGCGGCAGGATCTGCTCGGCAAATTCGAGGAACGGCTGGTGGTTCTCTTCAACGGCCGTCGCGGCCTCTTCGCTTTCGTTCGCTGCGCCCGCCAGCAGGGCAGGCAGCTCCGGCAGGCCTTCTTCACTCTCCAGTCTTTCCAGATAGTTAAAAATCGCCTGCTTGATTAACCAGTGCGGTGTGCGGTCGATGCGGGTTGCAGCGGTTTTAATCCGTTCGCGGGTTGCGTCATCCAGCTTAACCCCCATGGTGGTCATCCCCATGCCAAAACTCCTGTTGTTCTGTAATAGCGTTCTGTTGATAGCGTGAAATATCCACCATGTTGCAACTTTGTGCAACCGTGTTAAATGTGACCTGGTCTGCAAGCTGGAAAATGAATGGATTGTTAACGATTAGTTAGCTGTGAAAAAGAACGTGCGGCGGTTTCTGAGCCCAGTTTTTATGCGGTGCTTAACACTTTTTAAAGGTGCAACCCGTAAAAGCGTGAGCGAGTGCAACCTATAGGAAAGACGTATAAAACCAGGGATGAAATTCATGTAAATGCAGTGTTAAATCGTTTGTCAGTGGGATGCGTATACGGCAGGATAGCGCGCCCAACGGAAACACATACACACATCACTACGTTCCGGTGATGACATAACAAGGCAACCCGGACGGTTGTCGCTCGACATTTTGGAGAATTTGAATGGCTATTAGCACACCGATGCTGGTGACATTTCTCGTTTATATTTTTGGCATGATCCTGATAGGGTTTTTGGCATGGCGTTCAACGAAAAACTTTGACGACTACATCCTCGGCGGGCGCAGCTTAGGCCCGATGGTCACCGCACTCTCTGCGGGCGCTTCCGACATGAGCGGCTGGCTGCTGATGGGCCTGCCGGGCGCGATTTTCATCTCCGCTATCTCCGAAAGCTGGATCGCCATCGGCCTGACCGTTGGCGCGTGGATCAACTGGAAGCTGGTGGCAGGCCGTCTGCGCGTGCACACCGAAGCCAACAACAACGCCCTGACGCTGCCGGACTACTTCACCGGACGCTTTGAAGATAACAGCCGTATCCTGCGCATTATCTCCGCGGTGGTGATCCTGCTGTTCTTCACCATCTACTGTGCCTCCGGCATCGTGGCGGGCGCGCGCCTGTTCGAAAGCACCTTCGGCATGAGCTATGAAACCGCCCTGTGGGCCGGCGCCGCAGCAACCATCCTCTATACCTTCGTGGGCGGATTCCTGGCGGTAAGCTGGACCGATACCGTGCAGGCGAGCCTGATGATCTTCGCCCTGATCCTGACTCCGGTGATTGTCATTTTCACCGTCGGCGGCTTTGGCGAATCGCTGGAAGTGATCAAGCAGAAGAGCATCGAAAACGTCGATATGCTGAAAGGGTTGAACTTCGTCGCCATCGTCTCTCTGATGGGCTGGGGCCTGGGCTACTTCGGCCAGCCGCACATTCTGGCGCGCTTCATGGCGGCGGATTCTCACCACACCATCGTTCACGCGCGTCGCATCAGCATGACGTGGATGATCCTGTGTCTGGCGGGGGCGTGTGCGGTCGGCTTCTTCGGTATCGCGTACTTCAACAACAACCCGGCGCAGGCGGGCGCGGTGAACCAGAACGCCGAGCGCGTATTCATCGAGCTGGCGCAGATCCTGTTCAACCCGTGGATTGCCGGTATTCTGCTCTCCGCGATCCTCGCGGCGGTGATGTCCACCCTGAGCTGTCAGCTGCTGGTGTGCTCCAGCGCCATCACCGAAGACCTCTACAAAGCGTTCCTGCGTAAGGGCGCGAGCCAGAAAGAGCTGGTGTGGGTAGGGCGCTTTATGGTGCTGGTGGTTGCGCTGGTGGCGATTGCGCTGGCGGCAAACCCGGAAAACCGCGTCCTGGGGCTGGTGAGCTACGCCTGGGCGGGCTTCGGTGCGGCATTTGGTCCGGTGGTGCTGTTCTCTGTACTGTGGTCACGCATGACCCGCAACGGCGCGCTGGCGGGGATGATTATCGGTGCGGTAACCGTTATCGTCTGGAAACAGTTCGCGTGGCTGGGCCTGTACGAAATCATTCCGGGCTTCATCTTCGGCAGCCTCGGTATCGTGGTGTTTAGCCTGCTGGGTAAAGCGCCGTCTGCGTCTATGCAGAAACGCTTTGCGGAGGCGGACGCGCACTATCACTCAGCGCCGCCGTCTAAGCTCCAGGCTGAGTAATTTACCCCTCACCCTAACCCTCTCCCCGGTGGGGAGAGGGGATAGTCCTTTCACCTATGTGAGTCTTCATCAATGAGAATTAAAACAGGGTTAATGGTGGCAGCATTCGTGATGCTGGCGGGCTGTAGCGCACCCGCACAGCACGCGGCGGTGAAAACCTGCAAAGCAGAAAATCAGATGCAGCAGACCACGCTTTATTTCGGCTTAAACCGTCCTGCCGGGGCACAAATCACAGGCAACGAATGGCAGCAGTTTGTCGACCAGGACGTGACGCCACGCTTTCGCGATGGTTTAACGGTATTTGATGCGCGCGGTCAGTGGCTGGGGAATGATGGAAAAGTGGCGCGCGAGCCGAGCAAGGCATTGATGCTGATCCACGCTAAAGACGCGCAGAGTGAGAAGAATATCGAAGCGTTGCGCGGGATCTATAAGTCACGCTTCGCGCAGGAGTCGGTGATGCGGGTCGACCAGCCGGTGTGCGTGCAGTTTTAATGAAAACGGCGGGATAACCCGCCGTTGTTGTATCGTAGGCCCGTGCAAGCGAAGCGCCGCCGGGCACAAAACTTACAGCACCAACCCCGCAAAGCTTGCCGACAGCAGGCTTACCAGCGTTGCCCCGTATACAAGGCGTAAACCAAACCGCGACACCACGTTACCCTGTTGCTCATTCAGACCTTTTATTGCCCCCGCCACAATGCCAATGGAAGCGAAGTTAGCGAACGATACCAGGAACACGGACAAAATACCCAGCCCGCGCGGTGACATTTGATGGGCTATTTTTTGCAGCTCGATCATCGCCACAAATTCATTCGCCACCAGCTTGGTTGCCATAATGCTCCCCGCGTTTAAGGCATCGCTCAGCGGAATACCAATAAGCCACGCCAGCGGATAAAACACATAACCCAGAATCTGCTGGAAGCTCATGCCAAATATGCCGGAGAAGAGGGCGTTAATGGCGCTAATAAGGGCGATAAAGCCAATCAGCATCGCCAGAATAATCATCGCCACCTTAAAACCGGCCAGAATATACTCGCCCAGCATTTCAAAGAAGCTCTGGGATTCGTGCAGTTTTTCCAGCCTGATATCCGGCTCCGCTTCCGGGCGGGCCGGGTTAATAACCGAAAGAATAATAAAGGTGCTGAACATGTTCAGGATCAGCGCCGCGACGACAAATCTGGCGTCGAGCATAGTCATATAGGCCCCGACAATCGACAGCGAAACCGTCGACATGGCCGTGGCAGCCATCGTAAACAGACGACGCGAGGAGAGATCGCCCAGCACGCCTTTGTAGGCAATGAAGTTTTCCGACTGACCGAGGATCAGCGAACTCACCGCGTTAAAGGATTCCAGCTTGCCCATGCCGTTCAGTTTTGACAGCAGCGTCCCGATCACCCGAATAAAGATCGGCAGAATACGCCAGTGCTGAAGAATACCAATCAGCGCCGAGATAAAAATAATGGGGCAGAGCACGCCAAGGAAAATGAACGCCAGCCCTTTTTCACCCATCCCGCCAAAGACAAAATTCGTCCCTTCGGCAGCGAATTTAAGCAGCGACTCAAAGAAACCGGAAACGTATTTAATAATAAACAGGCCGCTTTCTGCGTGGAGGAAAAAGAACGCCAGCGCGATTTCGATCACGATCAGCTGTAAAACGAAACGAATACGAATTTTTCGGCGGTCGAAACTCACCAGCCAGGCGAGCGCAAGAATAATCACCAGCGCCAGCAGGAAATGGACAATTTTAAACATGGCTTATTTTCAGTTGGTTTTCGAGGCGGACATTTAGCCACAGCCCCGGTTAACCGTAAATGGGCATTTTCGTTATACCTTATAAACGTAACGGTTACTCAGGCAATTATTACTCCGCAATGCGTTTACATCTGGTCATCAAAACGCAACACATTTCGCTTGTTTTTCTTGTTGCCGTAATGATAATCACTATCACAAGAATTTACTTTTCTTTGCATCAGTTGACCGCGATAAACATTTAAGGTGTCGGCATGTTTGTTCCTTTTCTCATTATGTTACGTGAAGGCCTTGAAGCGGCCCTGATTGTTAGCCTTATCGCCAGTTATCTGAAGCGTACCCAGCGCGGACGCTGGATTGGCGTGATGTGGGTTGGGGTTTTCCTTGCTGCGGCGCTCTGCCTGGGCCTCGGTATCCTCATCAACGAAACCACCGGGGAGTTCCCGCAGAAAGAGCAGGAGCTGTTTGAAGGGATCGTCGCCGTGATTGCGGTGGTGATCCTCACCTGGATGGTGTTCTGGATGCGCAAGGTCTCCCGTAACGTGAAGGTACAGCTTGAGCAGGCGGTGGATAACGCCCTGCAAAAAGGCAACCACCACGGCTGGGCGCTGATCATGATGGTCTTTTTCGCCGTGGCGCGTGAAGGCCTGGAGTCTGTGTTCTTCCTGCTCGCGGCTTTTCAGCAGGACGTGGGCATCTGGCCGCCGCTGGGCGCGGTGCTCGGGCTGGCCACGGCGGTTGTGCTTGGCTTCCTGCTCTACTGGGGCGGCATTCGTCTTAACCTGGGCGCGTTCTTCAAGTGGACCAGCCTGTTTATTCTGCTGGTGGCCGCAGGGCTGGCGGCAGGGGCGATCCGCGCCTTCCACGAAGCGGGTCTGTGGAACCACTTCCAGGACGTGGCGTTCGATCTCAGCAACGTCCTGTCGACCCATTCACTGACCGGTACCCTGCTCGAAGGGATCTTCGGCTACCAGGAAACGCCGAGCGTCAGCGAAGTGGCGATGTACTTTATCTATCTGGTTCCGGCGCTGATCCTGTTCGCTATGCCGCCGCGTACCGGCTCGCAGACGTCGCGCGTAGCGCCGTAAGTGCTGTTTTAGTTACAACATACTTTTAAAGGGAAGAGTCATGGCCATTCAGTTCCGTCGTAGTGCGTTATGCGCAGGCATTGCCGCGCTGTTCGTGTCTGCCTTCACCGCTCAGGCGGCAGATATTCCGCAGGTAAAAGTCACCGTCAACGATAAACAGTGCGAGCCGATGACCATCACGGTTAACAGCGGTAAAACGCAGTTTATTATTCAGAACCACAGCCAGAAGGCGCTGGAGTGGGAAATCCTGAAAGGGGTGATGGTGGTGGAAGAGCGCGAGAATATCGCGCCGGGCTTCAGCCAGAAGATGACCGCAAATCTTCAGCCCGGGGAATATGACATGACCTGCGGCCTGCTGACTAACCCGAAAGGTAAGCTGATCGTCAAAGGCGCAGCGACGGCGGACGCGGCCAAAGGCACGGCGCTGCTGAGCCTCGGCGACGCCATTACCGCCTATAAAGCCTATGTCACCAAAGAGACAGCGGACCTGGTGGCAGGCACCAAAGCCTTTACCGACGCGGTGAAAGCGGGCGACATCGAAAAAGCGAAATCCCTGTATGCGCCTACCCGTCAGCACTACGAGCGCATTGAGCCGATTGCCGAACTGTTCTCTGACCTCGATGGCAGCATTGACGCCCGTGAAGACGACTACGAGCAGAAGGCCGCCGATCCGAAATTCACCGGCTTCCACCGTCTGGAAAAAGCCCTGTTTGGCGATAACTCCACCAGTGGGATGGAGAAATACGCCGAGCAGCTCAACAGCGACGTGCTGGAGCTGCAAAAACGCATCAGCGAGCTGGCATTCCCACCGTCGAAAGTGGTGGGTGGCGCAGCGGGCCTGATTGAAGAAGTGGCCGCCAGCAAAATCAGCGGTGAAGAAGATCGTTACAGCCACACCGACCTGTGGGACTTCCAGGCGAACGTCGACGGCGCACAGAAAATTGTCGATCTGCTGCGGCCTCAGCTGCAAAAAGAGAACGGCGAGTTGCTGGCGAAAGTGGATGCCAACTTTAAGAAAGTTGACGCTATCCTGGCGAAATACCGCACCAAAGACGGGTTCGAAACCTACGACAAGCTGACCGATGCTGACCGTAACGCGCTGAAAGGCCCGATAACCACCCTGGCGGAAGATCTCTCCCTGCTGCGTGGCGTACTGGGTCTGGATTAAGCGATGAACAAGCATGACGAATACGACGTGGCGGAACCTTCCCGACGTCGGTTGTTAAAAGGGGTAGGGGCGCTGGGCGGCGCGTTTGCCCTGGCGGGAGGCTGTCCGGTGGCGCATGCGGCAAAACCGCAAAGCGCCCCTGGCACGCTCTCCCCGGATGCGCGTATGGAAACGCAGCCGTTTTATGGTGAGCACCAGGCGGGGATCCTGACGCCACAGCAGGCCTCGATGATGCTGGTGGCTTTCGATTCGCTGGCGAGTGATAAAGTCGATCTTGAGCGTCTGTTCAGGCTGTTGACCACGCGTATTGCCTTCCTCACCGCCGGCGGTCCCGCACCGGAAACACCGAATCCGCGCCTGCCGCCGATGGATTCCGGCATCCTCGGCGCGTTTATCGCTCCCGATAATCTGACCATCACCGTGTCGGTGGGGGAATCGCTGTTTGATGATCGCTACGGACTGGCGAAGCAGAAGCCGAAAGCGCTGCAAAAAATGACGCGATTCCCGAATGATTCTCTCGACGCGGCGCTGTGCCACGGCGATCTGCTGTTGCAGATCTGCGCTAATACCCAGGATACGGTGATCCATGCCCTGCGCGATATTATCAAGCACACCCCGGATCTGCTGAGCGTGCGCTGGAAGCGGGAAGGTTTTATCTCTGACCACGCCGCGCGCAGTAAAGGGAAAGAGACGCCGGTCAACCTGCTGGGCTTCAAAGACGGCACCGCCAACCCGGACAGCAGCAATACCGCGTTGATGAAGAACGTGGTATGGGTGACGGCGGATCAGGGCGAACCGGCCTGGGCGGTCGGAGGCACCTATCAGGCGGTGCGTATCATTCAGTTCCACGTGGAGTTCTGGGACCGCACGCCGCTGAAAGAGCAGCAAACTATCTTCGGTCGCGATAAGCAAACCGGCGCACCGCTCGGCATGAAGCACGAGCACGATGAACCCGACTACGCCCGCGATCCGAACGGGGATGTCATCGCGCTGGACAGCCATATTCGCCTCGCCAATCCTCGCACCAAAGAGACGCAATCCAGCCTGATGATGCGCAGGGGCTACAGCTACTCGCTGGGGGTGACCAACTCCGGTCAGCTTGATATGGGACTGCTGTTTGTCTGCTATCAGCACGATCTGGAGAAGGGATTCCTCACCGTGCAGAAGCGGCTCAACGGCGAAGCGCTGGAGGAATATATTAAGCCCATCGGCGGCGGCTATTTCTTTGCCCTGCCCGGCGCGCGTGACGCGAACGCCTGGCTCGCTCAGGGTCTGATAGAAGCCTGATAATCGTCCCTGCGACAGTTCGCGGGGACATTATTTTTTCGAAGGACTATCTTATTGTTATATTTCTGTAATATTTCTATATAAGACTGATTTTCCATGTAGGGGCAGTCCTAAAGTTGCATTCAGGTAAAATAAATGTTGCATTTATGATAATTCCTGATGTACTTAAGAGAAGACAGCGGTAGTTCCCGGCAGTGATGCTAACTCACTATGGAGATCGCGAATGGTTGCGTCCTGTACTGGACAAGGTAAACACATCAACCGCAGTACCCGGCGCGGAGGCTCAGACTCCGGCAGCGATTTCTTCACCACCAAATTCTCTCCTTCACCTCAAGAACCTTTTTCTACCGACGTGCATAACGGTGCGCGTAGCCGTTGTATATCGTCATCCGGTAATGCAAGCAATGGCTTACAAGGAAGCCAACCCTCTGATGTTCGTGCGCATAATCGTGCCGATGCTGGCGCGTGTGATGAATACCAACAACTCAAGGTGCTATCCATGGGAAGACAGAAAGCAGTGATCAAAGCTCGTCGTGAAGCAAAACGTGTGCTGAGACGGGATTCACGTAGCCATAAGCAGCGTGAAGAAGAATCGGTCACCTCGCTTGTGCAGATGAGCGGCGTAGAATCCATTGGCATGGCGCGGGACAGCCGCGATGCATCGCCAATTGTGGCGCGGAATGAAGCTCAGGCGCACTACCTGAATGCTATCGAGAGTAAACAGCTCATCTTTGCAACCGGGGAAGCCGGATGCGGGAAAACCTGGATCAGCGCCGCCAAAGCGGCGGAGGCGCTGATTCATAAGGACGTGGAAAGGATCATCGTTACCCGTCCGGTACTGCAAGCGGATGAAGATCTGGGCTTCCTGCCCGGCGATATTTCCGAGAAGTTTGCCCCGTACTTCAGGCCCGTCTATGACGTGCTGGTGAAGCGGTTGGGCGCTTCCTTTATGCAGTACTGCCTGCGACCAGAGATTGGCAAGGTGGAAATCGCGCCGTTCGCCTATATGCGCGGACGTACATTTGAAAATGCGGTCGTTATTCTTGACGAGGCTCAGAACGTGACCGCTGCGCAAATGAAGATGTTTTTAACGCGCCTCGGGGAGAACGTGACGGTTATCGTCAACGGCGATATTACCCAGTGTGACCTGCCGTCGGGCGTGAAGTCCGGCCTGAGCGATGCCATGTCACGTTTTGATGAAGATGAGATGATAGGGGTGGTCCGCTTCACAAAAGAGGACTGCGTCCGCTCAGCGCTGTGCCAACGAACGCTGGAAGTGTACTCCGACTAAGATCATTTCACATTTTAAGTCATTTCTTCCCGGCGTTATGCCGGGAAGCTTCCTTTATTCCCTCTGCACGCGTGGCTTTTTTAAATCATATTTATTTCCTATAGCATTCAACAGGATTTACGCCCCGTTTTGCGGTAATAATAATATTACTGTTAATTTGCTGCGAACGCTTTTTATACAGGTCACGGAAATGTGATATGTATTTATAATACCCACAAAATATCTATGAATATAATGATCATGCTAATTATTGGTTTAAAATTAAACGTGAATGTTGTCACAGAACATGACTAAGCAGTAAAAATTAAGTTGGTGTCTTTTGGGTAATTATCTATGTTTCGTACTTGTTCAGACAAAATTCTAAAAAGAAACTCGCCAGGGGATCGTTTCCTCTGGAACATCACGCTAAGGGTCATACATGAACGAACTGGTTAGTGCAATTAATGGTGTTATCTGGAGCCCGGCGTTAATATTTTTATGTCTGGGTGTCGGCCTCTATTTCTCGCTGCGTAGTCGCTTTCTGCAATTACGGCATATAAAACTTATGATTACCCTGATGTTTCAGGGGCGTCCTACCGAGGCAGGCGTGTCGTCGTTTCAGGCGCTGACGATGACGCTGGCGGGCCGCGTGGGGACAGGGAATATTGCCGGTGTAGCGACCGCCATTACCTTTGGTGGACCCGGTGCGCTTTTCTGGATGTGGATCGTGGCATTTTTGGGGGCAAGCTCTGCTTTTGTCGAATCCACGTTAGGTCAGGTTTATAAAGAGAAAATTAACGGCGAATATCGTGGTGGTCCTGCCTTTTATATTGAGAAAGGGTTAGGCGTGAAGTGGTACGCATGGTTATTTGCCATCGTAACGATTTTCTCCTGCGGATTATTACTGCCAGGTGTGCAGGCAAACTCTATTGGTGCGAGCCTGGATATTGCCTTTGGTCTGAGCCCAAATGTCACGGCGGCGTTACTTGCTGTGCTGTTGAGTTTTATTATTTTTGGTGGCGTAAAAAGGATTGCCAGCTTTAGCAGTATGGTGGTTCCGTTTATGGCGCTCGGCTATATTATTGTGGCGTGCGTGATTATCGCTATCAATATTGATCAGCTTCCTTCAGTAATATTGCTGATCTGGAAAAGTGCTTTTGGCCTTGAAGCTGGGTTTGGCGCTATTCTGGGCCAGGCCATCATGTGGGGCGTCAAGCGTGGCGTCTATTCCAACGAGGCGGCGCAGGGTACCGGGCCACATGCCTCCTCGGCGGCGGCCGTAAGCCATCCGGTGAAACAGGGGCTGGTTCAGGCGTTCTCCGTGTACATCGACACGCTGTTTGTCTGCTCCGCGACCGGGTTTATGCTGTTGATCACCGGGCTGTATAACGTGCAGGGCGTCGACGGCGCAGCGCTCTATACCGGAATAGCGGGCGTGGCCGCAGGACCGGGATATGTCCAGACGGCAATGGAAAGTATGATGCCGGGCTTCGGTAATTATTTTGTTGCCATCGCGCTGTTCTTCTTTGCCTTCACCACGATCATTGCTTACTACTACATCGCTGAAACGAATATCGCCTACATCAACCGTAAGATTCACCGCCCGTGGCTGACGTTCCTGCTCAAGCTGTGTCTGATGGCTTCGACGGTATATGGCACGGTACGCACCGCGGATCTGGCCTGGGGATTAGGGGATATCGGCGTAGGGCTGATGGCATGGCTCAACATTATTGCCATCGTTCTGTTGCATAAAAAAGCGTTTGCCAGCCTGAAGGATTATGAAATCCAGAATGCACAGGGGTTGGATCCACACTTTGACCCGGTTCGGCTGGGGATTAAAAATGCGGATTACTGGCTGGAGGAGCGTAAGGATGAAGCGGGTTTGAATATTGGCCAGAGACTTGCTCCCGAGGGAAAGCAACCGGCTGGAAAGCTGAATAGCTGAGGAATGGTTGAGACAGGCCCGTGCTTTTGTACGGGCTTTTTTTTGTAGGTGAGGCAGCTCGTGTCGCACCGGGGGGGATTGACTCGCTTCGCTCGCCCTGCGGGCAGCCTGTTCGCTATGCTCTCAGTCTGTCCAACTGGCTGCTGCCAGTTGTCGAACCCCAGTCGGGGGTTCTCATCCCCCCCTTTTCGGAGAATATAAAAGAAAAAAGCCCGTACTTTCGTACGAGCTCTCATCTTAAATATGGCGGTGAGGGGGGGATTCGAACCCCCGATACGTTGCCGTATACACACTTTCCAGGCGTGCTCCTTCAGCCACTCGGACACCTCACCATATTGTTTTGCTGCCTGACCGCTTGGGGGGCAACGGGGCGCTACTATAGGGAGTTGCGCTAAAACGGTCAAGCAGATTTTCAGCATTCGTGCTTGTTCGGTTAAGCCTTAATCAGCTTATGTCACAGCGCACAGGATTAACGCTGCGAATCGAGCACTTCGCTATTTTTCACCACGTCCTGCGCTTTGCTGTAGCTTTCGATCAGCAGCTGGTAGGCAGGGAAGATGTGTGTGTACACCTCAGCCCATTCACCCGCATCTTCACGGTTCCACGTGCGCTGAATTTCGGAAGCAACGGCTGCCGTGTCCATCGGCACCACGCCTGCCTGCACCACGCGCGCCAGGGTGATCTCCTGCGCCATTTTGCTGTAGGTGCCGGAGGCATCAATCACCGCAAACACTTTATATCCGTCCGCCACCGCGCTGATGGACGGGAAGGCCATGCAGACGCTGGTGATCGTCCCCGCGATAATCAGCGTTTTGCGCCCGGTGGCTTTCACCGCCGCCACGAACTCCGGGTTATCCCAGGCGTTGATCTCACCCTTGCGTGCCACATACTGTGCGTGCGGCGCGTTGGCGTGGATCTCCGGGATAAGTGGGCCGTTCGGTCCCTGTGGAACCGACGCCGTGGTGATCACCGGGATCTTCGCCAGCGAGGCGATTTTTGCCAGCGCTGCTGCACGGGCGCGCAGCTCAGGCATTGGCATGTCTCCTACGGTCTGGAACAGCCCGCTCTGGTGATCGATAAGCAGCATAACGGCATCGTTTACGTCAATAACGGGACGTGCACCGTTGAAGTTTGCAGGGGTAGACATAATGCGCTCCTTATTACGTTTAGATTTGGCCAAAGCGGCCGGAGTTGAAATCGCGAATAGCCTCGGCAATTTCGGTTTTACTGTTCATCACAAACGGGCCATAGCCCACGATGGGTTCATTCAGCGGCTCCCCGGCCATCAGCAGCACTTTGGCATCGCTGCTGGCTTCTAGATGCAGTTTGTCACCGCTCTGACTCAGCACGACCAGTTGCGCCTCACCGGCAGGCGTGGTGCCGTTCACCGTCACGCTGCCTTCAACGACAACCAGCGCCGTGCTCCAGCCTTCGGGCTGATTGAGCGTCAGATGGCTACCCTGGCGCAGCGCGAGATCCCACACGTTCAGCGGTGAGAAGGTATGCGCCGGGCCGGTTACCTCTCCAAAACGGCCAGCAATCACGCGCAATGTTCCGCTGTTATCCGGCAGGGTGACCACCGGGATATCCGACTGAGTGATGCTCTGGTAGCCAGGCGTCGCCATTTTGTCTTTAGCGGGCAGGTTGACCCACAGCTGCATCATTTTCAGTTCACCGCCTTTCTGCGAAAACGCGCTGGAGTGGAACTCCTCATGCAAAATGCCTGCGCCTGCCGTCATCCACTGCACATCGCCTGGGCCAATAACGCCGCCTCTGCCAGTGGAATCACGGTGCTCCACTTCGCCTGAGTAGACGATGGTCACCGTTTCAAAACCGCGATGAGGATGCTCGCCCACGCCGCGTTTCGCGCCGTCCGCCGGGAAGGTATGCGGTCCGGCGTAGTCCAGCAGCAGGAACGGGCTCAGGGGCTCGCCGTGCGTCTGGTAAGAAAACATCGAACGAACCGGAAAACCGTCACCGACCCAGTGCGGACGAGGTGCGGTATACACGCCTGTTACGTTTTTCATGATTAACTCCTGATGTCCTGTTGATGGAATTAGCTTATATTCAGGGCTAATATCCCGGTAGATAGCAAAAATGACATTCACTGTTCCTTAAATGGAACAATGGAGGCGTATGCAGGATCTCAATGATTTCGTATGGTTTGTGAAGGTGGTGGAGCATGGCGGCTTTGCGGCGGCGGGGCGGGCGCTCGATCAGCCTAAGTCGAAACTGAGCCGTCGGATTGCGCAGCTGGAAGAACGCCTGGGCGTTCGGTTGATACAACGTACCACGCGGCAGTTTGCGGTGACGGAGGTGGGGCAGACATTCTATCAGCACTGTAAAGCCATGCTGGTGGAAGCTGAAGCTGCGGAGGAGGCGGTGGCTGCTTTACAGGCTGAGCCGCGCGGTCTGGTCCGGATCACCTGTCCTGTCACCTTGCTGCACGTTCACGTGGGGCCCATGCTGGCGCGGTTTATGGCGCGCTATCCAGGGATCAACCTCCAGCTCGAAGCCACCAACCGCCGGGTCGATCTGGTGGCGGAGGGGGTGGATGTGGCGATCCGCGTTCGTCCGCGCCCGTTTGATGACAGCGATCTGGTATTAAGGGTGCTGGCGGACAGGGGGCACTGTCTGGTTGCCGGGCCGGCACTGATTGAACGGATGGGCAACCCGGCGATGCCCTCTGAACTCAGCGAGTGGCCGGGGTTAAGTATGGGGGCGGGCAAGCACCTGCATAAGTGGGAATTGAGCGGGCCGGAGGGCGCAAAGGCAGAAATTCACTTCACGCCGCGCCTGGTGACTACCGACATGCTGGCGCTGCGGGAGGCGGCGATGGCGGGCGTGGGCGTGGTACAGCTGCCCATTTTGATGGTGAAGGATCAGCTGGCTTCAGGTGAACTTGTTCGGGTGCTGAATGCCTGGGAACCCAGACGGGAAGTGATCCACGCGGTGTATCCATCCCGGCGCGGCCTGCTGCCATCGGTCAGGACGCTGGTGGATTTTCTCACCGAAGAGTATGCAAAGATGGTTGAAGACTAGCTTTTTGTAGGTCGGGTAAGCGTAGCGCCACCCGACATAAAGAACGCAGGGAGCGAATCTCCTTACGGAGAATATAAAAGAAAAAAGCCCGTACTTTCGTACGAGCTCTTGTCTTGAATATGGCGGTGAGGGGGGGATTCGAACCCCCGATACGTTGCCGTATACACACTTTCCAGGCGTGCTCCTTCAGCCACTCGGACACCTCACCATATTGTCATCCCGTTGTTGTCGGGACGGGCGCTAATGTAAGGAAAAGCCGTACTGCCGTCAACCCACTTTTTCAGTAATTTAGCGTGTTTAGACAAACTTCAGGCAACCTGATTCCGAAATGTGCGAAATGCGCCTCTTTTATCAGCAACGCGGTTTAGCGATAAATTTGTTATGCTGGCAAGCCAGTTGAAAATGAAAATAAAACAGCGCAATAAAAGGCAATGACTATGGATATTATCTTCTATCACCCCACTTTTGATACGGCTTACTGGATTAACGCGCTCACGGCGGCACTGCCTGGCGCACGCGTTCGCGAATGGAAACAGGGCGATAATGAACATGCCGACTACGCGCTGGTCTGGCATCCCCCGGTCGAAATGCTTCAGGGACGCCGTTTGAAGGCGGTGTTTGCTCTTGGTGCGGGTGTGGATTCCATTCTCAGTAAGCTGAAGGCACACCCTGAAATGCTGCCGGAGGATATTCCCCTGTTTCGTCTGGAAGATACCGGTATGGGGCAGCAGATGCAGGAATATGCCGTGAGCCAGGTGCTGCACTGGTTCCGACGTTTCGACGATTATCAGGCGTTTAAACAGCAATCCCACTGGGAACCGCTTCCGGATTATCAGTATGAAGATTTCACCATCGGCATCCTCGGCGCGGGTGTACTGGGTTCGAAAGTCGCCGAAGCGCTCGCGCCGTGGGGCTTCCCACTGCGCTGCTGGAGCCGGAGCCGTAAGGATTATCCAGGCGTCGAGAGCTTTGCCGGAACGGACGAACTCCCGGCGTTCCTGAAAGGGACTCGCGTCCTTATTAACCTGCTGCCGAATACGGCGGAAACGGTCGGCATTATCAATGGCACGCTCCTCAACCAGTTGGCAGAAGACAGCTACTTAATGAACCTGGCGCGCGGGGTACACGTTGTGGAAGACGATCTGCTGAAAGCGCTGGATAGCGGTAAACTGAAAGGCGCAATGCTGGATGTGTATAGCCGCGAACCGCTGCCAAAAGACAGCCCGCTCTGGGCACATCCGCGCGTGGCGATGACGCCTCATATTGCGGCCGTGACGCGACCGGCGGAGGCCGTGGCGTACATCTCGCATACCATCAGCGAAATAGAGAAGGGCAACACGGTGACCGGACAGGTCGACAGACAGCGAGGCTACTGAGAGAAACCCGGCGTTCGCCGGGTTTTTGCTAATATTCGCCGCTGATAACTGCTATCCTTTGGAAAAACCGCAGAGGAGAGAAAGATGTATCCCGTTGACCTGCATATGCACACCGTCGCCAGTACCCACGCTTACAGTAACCTCCATGATTATATCGCTCAGGCGAAGCTGAAAGGCATTAAACTGTTTGCGATAACCGATCACGGTCCGGATATGGCGGATGCGCCGCACTACTGGCATTTTGTGAATATGCGTATCTGGCCACGCCTGGTGGACGGTATCGGGATACTGCGCGGCATCGAAGCGAACATCAAAAATACTGACGGTGAGATTGACTGCACCGGCCCGATGCTGACCTCGTTAGATCTGATCCTCGCCGGCTTCCACGAGCCGGTCTTTGCGCCCCAGGATAAAGAGACCAACACCGCAGCGATGATTGCCACTATTGCCAGCGGCAACGTGCACATTATCAGCCACCCGGGAAATCCGAAATACCCGATTGATATTCAGGCCGTGGCGCAGGCGGCAGCGAAGCACCGCGTGGCGCTGGAGATTAACAACTCCTCCTTTGTTCACTCGCGTAAGGGCAGTGAAGCCAACTGCCGCGAAGTGGCGGCGGCCGTGCGTGACGCGGGCGGCATGGTGGCGCTGGGCTCTGATTCACACACGGCCTTCACGCTGGGTGATTTCAGCGAGTGCCTGAAAATATTGCGGGACGTGAATTTCCCGGAAGAACAGATCCTGAACGTCACGCCGCGTCGTATGCTCGACTTCCTTGAGTCGCGCGGCATGGCACCGATTGATGAATTTGCCGATCTTTAATTAATAACGGAATAAAAACATGAATGAGTTTTCCATCCTTTGCCGCGTGCTGGGCACCTTATATTACCGCCAGCCGCAGGATCCGCTGCTGGTTCCGCTGTTTACCCTGATTCGTGAAGGTAAACTGGCGCAGAGCTGGCCGCTGGAACAGGATGAGTTGCTGGAACGCTTGCAAAAAAGCTGCGATATGCAGCAGATTTCAACGGATTACAACGCGCTGTTTGTGGGGGAAGAGTGTCGCGTGTCGCCGTATCGTTCTGCCTGGCAGGAAGGTGCGACCGAAGCGGAAGTTCGGACGTTTCTTTCAGAACGGGGCATGCCGCTGACGGATATGCCTGCCGATCATATCGGTACCCTGCTGCTGGCGGCCTCCTGGATTGAAGATAATGCAGGTGATGATGAGAACGAGGCGATTGAAACCCTGTTCGAAACGTATTTGCTTCCGTGGGTTGGCACCTTCCTGGGTAAAGTTGAAGCCCATGCCACCTCGCCGTTCTGGAGAGCGCTGGCTCCGCTGACGCGTGACGCCATCGCTGCCATGTGGGACGAGCTGGAAGAAGAGAACGAAGAGTGATTTGAATCACAAAAATCCTGCAACGATACATTTCAACTTGCACGTAATGTGCTTCTGATCTCATTTCTATGGTGCGCATCTGCTAAGATGCGCACCATGAACATACTACTTTGTATTGCAATCACGACTGGCATCCTCTCCGGCCTCTGGGGTTGGGTGGCTGTTTCTCTCGGCTTGTTGAGCTGGGCTGGTTTTCTTGGCTGCACGGCCTATTTCGCCTGCCCGCAGGGTGGTCTCAAAGGGCTCTTCATCTCCGGCTGTACTCTGATGAGCGGTGTGATTTGGGCGCTGGTCATTATGAAAGGCAGCGCGCTGGCGCCGCAGGTGGAAATCCTGGGGTACGCCATCACCGGCATTGTGGCCTTCCTGATGTGCGTTCAGGCAAAACATCTGCTGTTGTCCTTTGTGCCCGGCACGTTCATGGGTGCCTGCGCGACCTTTGCGGGGCAGGGGGACTGGAAGCTGGTGGTCCCTTCGCTCATGCTGGGGTTACTGTTTGGCTACGCCATGAAGAACAGCGGCCTCTGGCTTGCGGCCCGACGCGAGAAGAGCCAGAGCGTTCCTGCGGTAAGTAAATAAAAAAAGGCGAGACGGAAATCTCGCCTTTTTTATGCGCCGCCGATTATGACTCTGGCGGCACCGACATCTCTCGGTATTTCACCAGCACCGCATTACTCACGTCACTTTTATTCTGAAGATCCCACAAGCCGCGATCGATACCGTCATTAATCAGGAAAATCACGCCGGTTTCGATGGCCGACATCAGACACAGCATGACCGGCTCGTTAGAGGTATAGCCAATTTCACCCTCCAGCAGACGCTGGTAATCGATAAAGCGGAACACCCCGGCCTGCACTTCATAAGAGAGAATCGTTTTGCTGGTGGTCACGGAGGATAATATCTCACCCGTGCTCACGTTAACCACGCGCAGGTTGACGGCAATCTGATCCAGCTGATACTGCGTGTCGGCCCCGATGCCAAAGTAACGCGCACCCGCGCCGCCCGATTTCACGTTACTTTCGTAGCCGATAATCGAGCCTTCCACCATGATATTGGCTGCGGTGAGAGACTGTAGCGGCATGCGGTTATTGACGCCAACGGTACCATTCTCCTGCGCGGCACGAATGATTTTTCGTTCGTTAAGCAGGTTTTGCAGCCCCTGACGTTCCAGCGGGATAAACCAGCGAGAATCTTTCAGGGCGGTGACCAGCATCGCGGTGGCGCTCTGCGGTACGGCCGTCGAGAAGTTACTGGCCGGATACGGTTTGAACTGGCCCGTCTCATCCTGAATGTTATAGACCGAGACGAATATCTTCCCGGTAGGGACCGGCAGATGCGTCAGATCCCGGTAGCTCTGGGCACGGGGCATCAGGGTGGGTTTAGCGGCTTCTTTTGGCGGGGCAGTTAAACAACCGCTTAATAAGCACACTGCAACTAAAATAAAAAAGCGCTGCATAATAATTGTCCTTATTTCGGGGTTGTTTAGAAATCAGTTGAACTGGTCTGCAAACCGGAAACCTGGATTGTCGACGTTTTACCGGTTTTTCGGTCTGTCACATTTAACTGAAGCTGCCCATCTTTATTGGCAATATCGACGATAAAGTCGTTAGTGACCATCCGGCCGGGTTTTCCGGTATTAATGTTGGTTAATAAGCCACCTAATATTTGCGACTGGATGGCCTGAGTGAAATTATCCAGGGCCGACGGGGTCTCGATACCGAAATCATCGTCATAGCTGGGGTCTTTATAGGAGTTTTGAGCCTGAGCCTGGTTAAGCATAAAGGCTCCGTTATTCGGGTTGCCGCCAAAATTAGGGTTGCGGAACTGGAATGTCATATTTCCGGCCCAGCTCAACGGCGCAATGAGCATTAACGAAATCACTGTGTGTGCGAGACGCATTACAGCCTCCGAAATAGGTGTCGTTGCTAGAACTCATCTTTTGCTAAATCGCCTGTGCTCAAAAGGGCTTTGTCTAACTGTAGGCGGTTAATAGCTTCTTCTGTTTGTGCCAGCGCGAAAGCGACGTTCTGATCGAAGTCTCTTTTCGTTGGGAATAAAAAAGTCTGGTAAATAACGTCCTGATTAGCGGTTATTGTGATCCAGCTTCCCCACCGCGCACTGGGCCGTTCGTTGATGGTTAAGTTACCCGGATAATCGCTTTCCCACTTATCGCTGAAGGCACGATAAAAATTGTGTCCGACAGAGGTGACGGTGTGGTCGGTCAACAGTCCGGGAACTTCCACCTCAACAGCCTGAAGGTTTCCGGCAGCAAGCATAATGCCTGCGGCGGCAATCCAACTTAGGGTGCGTTTCATGCTATTAACGCCTGAGGTTATCGTTTGCCCACGACACCGCCTGCGTGCGATTTTTAACAGCTATCTTTTTGAAAAGATTATAAAGATGCGTCTTAACCGTATTTTCGCTGATAAATAACGAACGGGCGATTTCAATATTTGAAGCACCAATACGCAGTTTGTTCAGGATCTCTTTCTCACGGTGCGTCAGAAGTGCAGATTCTGAACTGTTATAGCGATAATTTCCGGAGTGGGTAATGAGGTAGCTGGCCAGTTTTTGCGAGAAATAACACTCCCCCCGCAAAATGCCCTGCAAACCCTCCACGACACGGTTTTCTTCTTCAGTGACGTAAAACACGCCGTTAATATGCGGCCAACTCTCAATATCGCGGAAAGGATACTCATCAGGCGTATTTAATAACAATACGCGGATATTATTGTTTTTCCTGCTTAAATTATCCTGCCAGTAATGGACCAGTTTTTTATCCGCTTCCATCATATCGAGAAGAATGATGCTGCCAGGAGCGATATCATCAAAAGAACGTTGAATATTATGCAGTTTCCCGTTAAGCGAGAGACATTGTTTTAAATGCTGCAATAACGCTGTCGCTTGTAGGGAAGGTTTTGTGATCAACAATAATGTATGACCGGGTAAGCTATGGACTTCATTAAACATGATGAAACCCCACGTTATTTATGACACCCGGCAGCTGCCCTCGTATTATTGAAAAAGGCACCAGAAGTACTGACAGGTGTGGCACTGCTGTGTGTAGTTAAAAAACCTTCCTCCAAAGGAGGCGGTAAAATTAAAAACAAATAACGTACTGCTGTTTTCAATCTAGCTATTGCAAACTTTAAAGCAAGTGTTAATCATGTAACATAATGTAAAATTCGATATTAAGTTGTGTATTTTGCAGGGTGAATAGATTTTAAGATAAGGGGAAAGTTGTACAGGTGTATAAACGTGCATAGATTTTGAAAGTCATACAATATATTATAAAGAATTGAATTATTGAGCTTTTAATTATTGTAAGCCAGCCGGTAAAAAGTATGAACTCAGCTAAAAAGTTAAGACTTCTCTAAGCTGGAAATTTTTCTTAAGAAAACTTGCTTCGTGTCACGCACCGGGCAAAAGACATTGCCATGTTTGTCTGTAGAAGCCGCTACAGGTTGGACAGCCTGTCTCGCTGTTGTCCAGGCGCTCAGACAAGAATTTATTTCTGCATTAGTGGTGTGTCGCGTCGTTTCAGGCGAGATTTACGACTTTGAGGTGAATGAGCATATAAAAATAAGGCACACGGGTGAGATATTAAATATGTTTCGGCAGACATACTCTTTTCCGTAACGCGGCGTTAACAAAACGAATCGCGTTAACGGGTAAAGACATACCTATTTTATAGCCAGGTCCAGGGTGACAGCATGAAAAACAAAATGTTGTTTATGATGTTTACATTACTGGGTGCGCCTGGGTTTGTAATCGCAGGTGATTCAGATTTAGCCAGTTCTGAATATAATTTTGCGATAAATGAATTAAGTAAAGCTTCATACAATCAGGCAGCCATTATTGGTCAACAGGGCTCAGGTAATAATGCTGATGTACGCCAGGGCGGTTCTAAATTGCTGTCCATTATTTCCCAAGAGGGCGGGAATAACCGCGCGCATGTTGATCAGTCAGGGACGTATAACCTTGCTTATATCGATCAGACCGGTAACGGCAACGATGCGAGTATTAAGCAGGGCGCTTTTGGCAACACCGCCATGATTATCCAGAAAGGCTCGGGTAACAGGGCGAATATAACGCAGTATGGTACGCAGAAAACAGCAGTTGTAGTACAGAGACAGTCGCAAATGGCTATTCGCGTTATTCAACGCTAGCGATGTGTGACGCCTTAATCAATCCGATGGGGGTTTACCATGAAACTTTTCAAAGTGGCAGTTATTGCAGCAATCGTAGTTTCTGGCAGTGCTTTCGCAGGTGCGGTACCACAATTTGGCGGCGGCCACGGTGGTGGCTGGGGTGGCGGCAATAACGGCCCTGACTCAACCCTGAGCATTTACCAGTACGGCGGCGGTAACTCCGCGCTTGCTTTGCAGACGGACGCCCGAGATTCTGAATTGACCATTACCCAGCACGGTGGCGGTAACGGCGCAGATGTTGGTCAGGGCTCTGATGACAGTTCTATCGATCTGCTGCAAAAAGGCTTTGGTAACAGCGCCACCATCGACCAGTGGAATAGCAAAGACTCTGTGATCAACGTGAAACAGTTCGGCGGCGGCAACGGCGCGGCGGTAGACCAGACAGCGTCCGGCTCAACGGTGACTGTGCACCAAGTTGGCTTTGGCAACAACGCGACCGCACATCAGTACTGATTCAATTCTGTACCAAAAAACAGGGCATGTGCCCTGTTTTTTTTCGGGAGGATCTCATGAGCACCTTCATTCTCCTTGCTGCGCTTGCCAGCCAGATAACGTTCAGCACCTCACAGCAGGCAAATATGACAACCATTATTCCTCAGGTCACGCTGGCAGACGCCTGCGAATGTCAGGTTGAGGTGTTATCTGTCCGACAGGGGCAAGCGGGACAAAGTACATCGCGGCAGAAAAATACTCTTTTTATACCCGCTAATCAGCCGATTGATTTAACGCGAATCAGTTTAAATATTCGTTCAGGGGATGCGGTAAAAATAATCGTCACCGTTTCCGATGGAAAATCGCTTCATTTATCACAGCAGTGGAACGCACCGGTAAGTACGCTTTAATAATTCATGAAATCAATGATTTAATAAAGTGGCGGCGCTGCACAGGTAAGCTATGCTGATATCAAGAACCCAGTCATCGGGTTGCTTAAATTGATACGTCATAACGGAGCGTTTTTACCCCTCAAGGACGAATTTCATTGAGGAGTACAAATAATGTTCAAATCCGCAGCGTGTATTATTTCTGGTCTGGGACTGATCCTGTCCTCTTTTTTATCTCCGGCTTATTCAGCAACTATAGAAAATGGTGGGGTGATTCATTTTCGTGGCGCGGTGGTCGCTGACCCGTGCGAAGTCACGCCCCGGCATCAGCAGTTTGCGATCTCCTGTCCGGAAAATAACCGTATGAAAACGCATACCATCAGTTATGACGAGGCGCTCCGGGGCCATCATCCTCATTCAGCTCTGGCCGCTGTCAGCATGAAATACCTGAATGAACAGAAAACGCTTGCGGTCGTTCAGGTCGATTACCGATAACCGACGTTTTTTTCACGGCAGTTTTTCTCCTTCTCCCTCTGCGATACACTGATGAAAAAGGCGGGTTGCAGAGGGTGTTTATGAGACCGCAAATCGACGTTATTCATGGCGATATCACGACGGTACACGTTGACGTGATCGTCAACGCAGCCAATTCCTCCCTGATGGGTGGGGGCGGGGTGGACGGTGCCATTCACCGGGCCGCAGGCCCTCAACTCCTTGAAGCATGCAAAACCGTGCGTCAGCAGCAGGGAGAGTGCCCGCCGGGGCATGCTGTTATTACGCTTGCAGGCGATCTCCCGGCCAAAGCGGTGATCCATACCGTTGGACCCGTCTGGCACGGTGGCGACCGCCATGAGGCTGAGATTCTGGAGCAGGCGTATCGGAACTGCCTGCGGCTTGCGGCGGATAACGGGTATAAGACCATGGCGTTCCCCGCCATTAGCACCGGCGTGTACGGTTATCCAAAGGAAGCGGCAGCTACAATCGCCGTGAATACCGTTTATCACTACCTTTCCCTCAAACCCATGCCGGAAAAAGTCATTTTTGTCTGTTTCGATGAGCACACCGCCGACCTGTATCAGCGGATTTTGACCGCGCGCAGCCAGGCATTTTGATGTCTGAAGTGCAAAAACGGCGCCCTGGAGGCGCCGTTTTGTTATCCCGCTTTAACCTGAGGTTTGCCTGAGAACAGGAAACGCAAAAGCGGGATCCGCAGATGGATTTCATACAACACGATGGCAATGCCAACCACAAAGACCAGGCCGGTGAAGAAGCCCAGCGCATTCGAGGCGATATGCGGCGTTATGTACGCCCCGAAAAACAGCGTCAGCGGATGGTGAACCAGGTAGATAAACAGCGAAGCATTAACGAAATAGGTGACGCGACTGGATTTAAAATTCAGCAGACGATGGCCAAGGGCGAACACCACGTTAACCATCCACAGGCCCATCAGCATCGTTATCACGCTCTCTGTCTCATACATCCACGCGTCCCCGCTGCCATAGCGCTGATTGAGAAGATAGGCGGCAAAGGCCAGCGCAGCACCCACCGCACACCAGGGGGAGGGGGTGGTAAACAGCGCTTTAAGCCGGGGATGAATAAATGCCAGCGCCCCAATCAGGAAGAAGGGAATGTAGAACAGGGTCTGCATCACCACGAAATTAAACAGCCCATCGCTCAGAATGGGAGGGTAGACAATGAGCAGGGTACGCCTGACGGCGGCATACGCGACCCCCAGCGCAAGAAACAGCAGAGACAGCTTGCCCAGGGTGATGTTGGCGAAGAAGGTCGAGGATGCGGTGCTCGCGCGCTGGCGCAGCTGGCTGAAGATCAACAAACTCACCGTGGTTAGCACCACCAGTACCAGCAGGAACCAGAGGTGGGAAATCAGCTCCCAGACCAGGGTATTGTATTTCTCATAGAAGGAGAGATTCGGCCAGTTTTCCGCCTTGCCTTTAACATGCTGCAACATGATGAACTGCGGCAGCGTCAGCAGCGGAATGGCCGTCAACATCGGTATGCCCACGCGCTCCACGCGCACTTTCCACCATCGTTTGAGGGGATAGCGCAAGAAGAGCATGTAAGAGAAATAACCGGAAATGACAAAAAACACCTGCATGCGGAAGGCATGGATAAAATCATTAAACAGCGTCAGCCACCAGGAGGGCATCTGGCTGTTCACGTGCCAGGTGTGGCTGGAATAGATCAGTGAAATATGAAAAGGGATCCCCAATAGCATGAGCCATGCGCGGATCGAGTCGAGGAAATATTCACGTTGTACAGGGGTTGTGCTCATATAACTTTGCGCATTCTCAGACTTTTCGCCTTATCCTTAAGGCTCATAATGGTTACATTCGGAGCCAACCCTACACCAAGACCGACACCCTGTCTCCAGGATAAGCACGCAAAGTGAAAAGCGGGTTCTTTCATTTGCTTAATCCATGAGCCAGCGAGCTGAACAAAGCAGTGATAATGTTGTCGGATTGCCTGAGTTTCCATTAAAATGGATCGGATCGATATAAGCACACAAAGGGGGAAGTGCTTACTTATTATGAAACATAAACCACAAATGATGAAAATGCGTTGGTTGGGTGTAGCAGTGCTGTTGTCACTGTATACCTCATCTGCACTGGCCTTTAACATCGATGATGTCGCAAAACAGGCTAAATCGATGGCGGGCAAGAGCTACGAAGCGCCAAAAAGTAACCTGCCCTCCGTTTTCCGCGACATGAAATACGCGGACTATCAGCAGATCCAGTTCAATCACGATAAAGCGTACTGGAACAATATTAAAACCCCGTTCAAGCTTGAATTTTACCACCAGGGTATGTACTTCGACACGCCGGTTGCCATCAACGAAGTGACGGCGACCGCGGTACGCAAAATCAAGTACAGCCCGGATTATTTCAATTTTGGCGATGTGCAACACGATAAAGACACGGTAAAAGACCTCGGCTTCGCAGGCTTCAAGGTGCTTTATCCGATTAACAGCAAAGATAAAAACGACGAAATCGTCAGCATGCTTGGCGCCAGCTACTTCCGCGTGATTGGCGCGGGGCAGGTGTACGGGCTTTCTGCGCGCGGTCTGGCAATTGATACCGCGCTGCCATCAGGTGAAGAATTTCCACGTTTTCGCGAGTTCTGGATCGAACGTCCAAAACCAACCGACAAACGTCTGACAATTTATGCGCTGCTGGACTCCCCTCGTGCGACAGGCGCTTATCGCTTCGTGATCATGCCAGGGCGTGACACGGTGGTTGACGTACAGTCTAAAGTTTACCTGCGCGATAAAGTGGGCAAACTGGGCGTCGCGCCGCTGACCAGCATGTTCCTGTTCGGGCCGAACCAGCCGTCTCCGGCGACCAACTTCCGTCCTGAACTGCATGATTCCAATGGCCTCTCCATTCATGCCGGTAACGGCGAGTGGATCTGGCGTCCGCTGAACAACCCGAAACACCTCGCCGTCAGCAGCTTTGCGATGGAAAACCCGCAGGGCTTTGGTCTGCTGCAACGTGGCCGTCAGTTCTCCCGCTTTGAAGATCTGGATGACCGCTACGATCTGCGTCCAAGCGCCTGGGTGACGCCGAAAGGCGACTGGGGTAAAGGCAAAGTTGAGCTGGTTGAAATTCCAACCAACGACGAAACCAACGATAACATCGTGGCGTACTGGACACCGGATCAGCTGCCGGAAGCCGGTAAAGAGATGAACTTCAAGTATGCGATCACCTTCAGCCGTGACGAAGACAAGCTGCACGCGCCGGATAACGCGTACGTGATGCAGACGCGTCGTTCGACGGGTGACGTGAAGCAGTCCAACCTGATTCGTCAGCCGGATGGCACGCTGGCATTTATCGTGGACTTCACCGGGCAGGATATGAAAAAACTGGCGCCGGATACTGCCGTGACAGCACAGGCCAGCATTGGCGATAACGGTGAAATCGTTGAGAACGCCGTGCGCTACAATCCGGTCACCAAAGGGTGGCGTTTGACCCTGCGCGTGAAGGTGAAAGATCCGAAACAGACCACTGAAATGCGCGCCGCGCTGGTCAGTAACGATAAGCCGCTGAGTGAAACCTGGAGCTATCAGCTACCTGCCAATGAATAATACATCTGAATATATTGATGCCATGCCGCTGACGGACATTGAAAAAGCGGCACTCCCTGCGAGCGACATCCGCGCGGTTCACACCGCGCTGGATGGTGAACATCGTCACTTTTCCCGTGATGATGATACGCCGCTGGGGTCAGTGAAGGCACGTCTGGAGCAGGCATGGCCGGACTCGCTGGCAGAAGGGCAGTTAATCAAGGATGACGAAGGGCGTGACCAGCTACAGGCGATGCCGAAGGCCACGCGTTCCTCCATGTTCCCCGATCCGTGGCGCACCAACCCGGTGGGCCGCTTCTGGGATCGCCTGCGTGGGCGAGACGTGACGCCGCGCTATCTGTCACGTCTGACCAAAGAACAGCAGGCGTCCGAGCAGAAATGGCGTACCGTGGGAACGATTCGTCGTTACATTCTGCTGCTGCTGACGCTGGCGCAGACGGTTGTCGCCACCTGGTACATGAAAACCATTCTGCCGTACCAGGGCTGGGCGTTAATTAACCCTGCTGACATGATTGGCCAGGATATCTGGGTCTCCTTCATGCAGCTGCTGCCGTATATTTTACAGAGCGGCATTCTTCTGCTGTTCGCTGTGCTGTTCTGTTGGGTCTCCGCCGGGTTCTGGACGGCGCTGATGGGCTTCCTGCAACTGCTGATGGGGCGTGACAAATACAGCATTTCCGCGTCGACGGTCGGGGATGAACCCCTCAATCCTGAGCACCGTACCGCGCTGATCATGCCTATCTGTAACGAAGACGTTGACCGCGTATTCGCCGGGCTGCGTGCCACCTGGGAGTCCGTGAAGGCGACCGGTAACGCGGCGCATTTCGACGTCTATATCCTGAGCGACAGCTACAATCCGGATATCTGCGTGGCGGAGCAAAAAGCCTGGATGGAACTGATTGCCGAGGTGCAGGGCGAAGGGCAGATCTTCTACCGTCGTCGTCGTCGTCGTGTTAAGCGTAAGAGCGGAAACATTGATGACTTCTGTCGTCGCTGGGGTAACCAGTACAGCTACATGGTGGTACTGGATGCAGACTCCGTGATGAGCGGCGACTGCCTGAGCGGGCTGGTCCGTCTGATGGAAGCCAACCCGAACGCGGGAATTATTCAGTCCTCGCCAAAAGCGTCCGGTATGGACACGCTGTATGCGCGCTGCCAGCAGTTTGCGACCCGCGTCTACGGGCCGCTGTTTACTGCCGGTCTGCACTTCTGGCAGCTGGGTGAATCTCACTACTGGGGCCACAACGCCATTATCCGCGTGAAGCCATTCATCGAGCACTGCGCCCTGGCGCCGCTGCCGGGTGAAGGGTCGTTTGCCGGGTCCATTCTGTCGCATGACTTTGTGGAAGCCGCGCTGATGCGTCGTGCAGGGTGGGGAGTCTGGATTGCCTACGATCTGCCTGGCTCGTATGAAGAGCTGCCGCCGAACCTGCTGGATGAGCTCAAACGCGACCGCCGCTGGTGTCACGGTAACCTGATGAACTTCCGCCTGTTCCTGGTGAAAGGGATGCACCCTGTTCACCGTGCGGTGTTCCTGACGGGCGTTATGTCCTATCTGTCTGCGCCGCTGTGGTTTATGTTCCTGGCGCTCTCAACCGCGTTGCAGGTTGTGCATGCCCTGACGGAGCCGCAGTATTTCCTGCAACCGCGCCAGCTGTTCCCGGTGTGGCCGCAGTGGCGTCCGGAGCTTGCGATCGCGCTGTTCGCGTCGACCATGGTGCTGCTGTTCCTGCCTAAGCTGCTCAGTATCATTCTGATCTGGTGCAAAGGTTCGAAGGAGTACGGTGGTTTCTGCCGCGTGACCCTTTCACTGCTGCTGGAAGTGCTGTTCTCGGTCCTGCTGGCCCCGGTGCGTATGCTGTTCCATACGGTGTTTGTGGTGAGCGCGTTCCTGGGATGGGAAGTGGTGTGGAATTCACCGCAGCGTGACGATGACTCTACGCCGTGGAGTGAAGCCTTTATGCGCCACGGCTCTCAGCTGCTGCTGGGCCTGGTGTGGGCCGTTGGTATGGCCTGGCTGGATCTGCGTTTCCTGTTCTGGCTGGCGCCAATCGTCTTCTCGCTGATCCTGTCGCCGTTTGTGTCGGTGATCTCCAGCCGTTCCACGGTGGGCCTGCGTACCAAACGCTGGAAGCTGTTCCTGATCCCGGAAGAGTATTCTCCGCCGCAGGTGCTGGTGGATACCGATACCTATCTGGAGCAGAACCGCAAACGCACGCTGGATGATGGCTTTATGCATGCCGTGTTTAACCCGTCATTCAACGCGCTGGCAACCGCGATGGCGACGGCGCGTCACCGCGCCAGCCAGGTGCTGGAGATCGCCCGCGATCGCCACGTTGAGCAGGCGCTGAACGAGACGCCAGAAAAGCTTAACCGCGACCGTCGTCTGGTGTTGTTGAGCGATCCGGTGACGATGGCACGGCTTCACTACCGCGTGTGGTCCGCGCCGGAGAGATACTCTTCGTGGGTGAACTACTACAAGGACGTGAAGCTCAATCCGCTGGCCCTGAAGGCGAAGTAAGTTGTTAAGTAGGGCGGGTAAGCGAAGCGCCACCCGCCAAATAAAATACCGGCTTAATCGCCGGTATTTTTTTAGAGGTCAGAAATGAAAGTAATCATTGTCGTCATGATGGCATGCCTGCTCAGCGGTTGCGGCAGCATCATCAGCCGCACCATCCCCGGGCAGGGCCACGGGAATCAGTACTACCCCGGCGTACAGTGGGATGTCCGTGATTCCGCATGGCGCTATCTCACCGTGCTCGATCTGCCGTTTTCGCTGATTTTCGACACGCTACTGCTGCCCATCGATGCCAGCCACGGCCCCTACGAGTAGCGGTGACTTATCGCTCGTCCCATTCGTCCGCTGCGGCCTGACCCTCTTCGGTATCCAGCGGCGGTTCGAGCTGAAACTCACCTTCGTCCCATTCGTGCAGCGTATTTTCTTCCAGCCACTCCTGACGTAACTCAATTTCGTCATAGTCGCCGTCGAATACCGCCTGTGCACCTTCACCACTGAGTATCGGCAGACATTCACCGTCTTCACCTTCATCAGCAAAGAATTCGGCCTGCCACATAATATCGCCGTCCTGTAGGACGTATTTTTGGATATTGAGTTGTTGCACGTCAGCATCTTCTTCCTCAATGCCGGGATTATCGGCGAGGAACTCTTCGCGAGCGGCATCAATTGCTTCTTCCAGCGTGGCGTACATGGTCATTGGTGTCTCCCTGTTTTTCGTGAAGGTATTCAGGGAAAGAATAGCTGATTATGTGATTTTGCAAGTATGAATGCGAAAATTAGCCGTCACGATGTTGTCTTATTCGCGCCGGGCGTAGCGCCCGGGATAAGCTGAGCCACGAATAAACGGCGTTGAACAGCACGACGCCTGCCGTCACGATAAAGACCGCCCGGAAACCGAAGCTGGCCGAAATCCCCGCGCCGACCAGCGGTCCGGTGACGTTACCCAGATCGCGAAACGACTGGTTATAGCTGAAAATACGACCGGCTATCTGGTTGGTGGAGTTATAGACCAGCAGCGTCTGTACAGCCGGGAGTAGCGCACCATCCGCAGCCCCCAGCAGGAAGCGCAGGACGCCGAGCTGCCACGGAGACTGCACCAACGCCATGGGGATCAGCAGCAGGACGGAGACGATCAGGGCGCAGATCAGGATCTTTTCCGGGCCGATACGGTCTCCCAGCTTGCCGAGCCTCGGCGCGCTCAGTAGCGCCGCCACGCCGGGAACAGAGGCGATTAGGCCGCTGATAAAGGCGATATTGCTGACGTTTCCCGCCAGGTCGCGTACGTAGAGCGTCAGTATAGGCGCGATTGAACCGGTGGCCACCTGGATAATCATGGTGGTTACAAACAGGCTCAGCACCAGCTTTGGGTTTTTCAGCGAGGCCAGCACATCCCGGGCGTGCAGCATCTCTTTTTTGGCCACGGGCGTGAAATTCTCGCGGATACAGATAAGCGTCACCAGGAAGCAGAGGAACAGCACGCTGGCGGTAATGAAGAATACCGGCCGCAGTCCGTAGTGGTCGGCCAGCAGCCCGCCCGCCAGTGGGCCCAGCAGTGCGCCGCTTACGCCGCCAGTGGATAGCGTGCCCAACGCCCAGCCGCTTTTCTGGCGCGGGATTTGGGTGGCGATCAGGGCGTTGGCGTTAGGGATAAATCCCCCGAGCAGGCCCAGAAGCGCGCGTAGTATCAGGAACTGCCAGACATTCTGCGCCACCCCCATCAGCAGCATAATGATCGCCATGCCGAGCGCGGAGCGCAGCAGCATAATTTTGCGGCCTTTGCGATCCGCCAGCCCACCCCAGAAAGGCGACGCAATGGCGGAGAACAGGAACGTAATGCTGAACACCAGGCCGGACCACATATTCAGGGCGCTATGTCCGGTGACGCCGAGCTGTTCAACGTAGAGGGGCAGGAAGGGCATCACCAGGCTAAAGGCGGCGCCAGTAAGAAAACAACCCAGCCACGCAACCGTCAGGTTACGTTTCCAGTTTATGGGAGCATCTGTGGGGGACATAACTATCCGCATAATGAGGTGCAGGGCACCGTGAACAGTGAGGTAATAAGCCTGCTAATTATGCGCCCGGGGTATGATTGCCGCAATGACGGGGAGCTTTTAAAGCTAAAACAACATGCGGCCCGGAAGGCCGCACGCAGGTTAATACCGGGAAGGGACGCCCTGAGGCCGAGTTTTAAAGCGGCGATGCAACCACATGTACTGCTCCGGCGCGAGCATAATGCATTTCTCGACAACGCCGTTCATCCAGCGGGCGGTGGTTTCTGCATCAATCAGCGGTGGCGCGAGTTCCGGCTCCAGCATGATGAGCTGATAGCCTGAACCGTCTGGTTTACGGCGCGGTACAAACGGCACGATAGCCGCTTTGGACATCCGCGCCAGCATCCAGGTCCCGGTGGTCGTCGCTGCATCTTCCACCGCAAAGAACGGGACAAACACGCTGGATTGCGGGCCATAGTCATGATCCGGGGCATACCAGACCACTTCACCTGATTTCAGGGCGCGGATCATCCCTTTCAGGTCTTTGCGATCGATCATGCTTTTATTGGAGCGCATGCGTCCGTTGGTCTGGATCAAATCGATCACCGGATTATCGTTAGGACGATAAACGCCAATACCCGGGGCCTGCATGCCGAACATGCGCGCGCCAATTTCGAGCGTCAGGAAATGAACGCCAATCAGCAGGACGCCAGTCTGGTTGGCCTGAAGAGTATGCACCGGCTCCATGCCGGTCCCGGCCACTTCCGTCCAGCGCGCCATGCGTTTATCCGACCAGAACCAGGCCATACCGGTCTCCATCAGCCCCATGCCGACAGATTCGAAGTTTTTAACCACCATGTCGTGGCGCTCAGATTCACTCATCTGAGGAAAACAAAGCTCAAGGTTACGATACGCGATCCTGGCGCGACGCTTCATAAACTGCTGAGCAATGCGGCCCAGTCCTTTACCCATGCGGAAAATGACGGGATAAGGCAGCTGTACAATTAGCCACAACAAGCCAATGCCTGACCATGTTAACCAATAGCGGGGATGCAAAAGCGCGGCAGTAAATTTCGGTAACTGGGTCATGTCTGTCCTGTGTTCTAACGTCCTGAAAGGATATTGTCTCATTTTTTAAGGCATAGCCAAAATGTCTGTCATCGAAACATGAAAGAATATGCAAATGTTAAGTCTGATTAATCAGGTTGACTGAAATGTAGCGTAAATTGTGTGGATGTAAATTGTCTTTGTTTGCTATATCATGCCGACCGATTTTTATTTCTCAACGATTGCAGGACTTGTACACCATGCCAGTGTTACACAACCGCGTTTCGAATGAGATGTTGAAAGCGCGTATGTTGGCCGAAACCGAACCGCGCACAACGATCTCTTTCTATAAGTATTTCACCATCGATGATCCCCAGGCGACCCGCGATGCGCTTTACCAGGCTTTCACCGCCCTGAACGTGTTTGGTCGCGTCTATCTGGCGCGTGAGGGGATTAACGCGCAGATCAGCGTGCCGGAAAGCAAGGTCAGCGCCTTCCGCGACCTCCTTTACGGGTTTGATCCGGCGCTTAACGGCTTACGCCTGAACATTGCGCTGGATGATGACGGTAAATCATTCTGGGTGCTGCGCATGAAGGTGCGCGAGCGTATTGTGGCGGATGGCATTGACGATCCGAGCTTCAATGCCGCTAATGTGGGGGAGTACCTGAAGGCCGCTGAAGTGAACGCGATGCTCGACGATCCGGATGCGGTGTTCATTGATATGCGTAACCACTACGAATATGAAGTGGGTCACTTCGAGAATGCGATGGAAATTCCTGCCGACACCTTCCGCGAGCAACTGCCAAAAGCCGTTGAGATGATGCAGGAGCATAAAGACAAAAAGATCGTTATGTACTGCACCGGGGGGATCCGCTGTGAAAAAGCCAGCGCCTGGATGAAGCACAACGGGTTTAATAAAGTCTGGCACATTGAGGGTGGGATCATTGAGTATGCCCGTCGCGCCCGTGAGCAGGGTTTACCGGTGCGTTTTATCGGTAAGAACTTTGTGTTTGACGAGCGTATGGGCGAGCGAATTTCAGAGGACGTGATCGCGCACTGCCACCAGTGCGGTACGCCGTGCGATACGCATACCAACTGCAAAAACGACGGATGTCATCTGCTGTTTATTCAGTGCCCTGCATGTGCCGAGAAGTTTAATGGCTGCTGTAGCGAGCTGTGCAGTGAAGAGAGTATCTTGCCTGAAGAAGAGCAACGTCGTCGCCGTGCCGGACGCGAGAACGGGAATAAGATCTTTAATAAATCCCGGGGCCGACTGAATACCAAACTGGGTATTCCGGACCCGGAGTAAAACACTGCCCGGCGGCGCGAAAGCCTGCCGGGCCTGTTTTATGACTTCTGCTGAACGCCTTCCACCGAAATAATCAACTCAACATCCTGCGATGCCGGGCCTAAATCCGTGGTGATATTAAAATCTTTCAGATGAATTTTGCCTGCGGCTTCAAAGCCAGCACGTTTGCCACCCCACGGATCGTCGCCCTGTCCAATTAATTTGGCATCCAGTGTGACCGGTTTTGTTACGCCGTTCAGCGTCAGATTACCGGTAATAGCGAGCTTATCACCGTCTTTCTTCACCTCTGTCGACGCGAAAGTAGCTTGCGGGAATTTGCCCACGTTCAGAAATTCAGCGCTGCGCAGATGTTTATCACGCTCGGCGTGATTAGTGTCGACGCTGTTGGTATTAATGGTGACGTTCACTTTATCGGCAGCAGGGTTTTTCTCGTCGAAAGTAAATGTGCCATCGAAATCATTGAATGTGCCATATAACCAGCTGTAACCCAGATGCTGAATACGGAAATTGACAAAGGCATGCTGGCCCTCCTTATCAATTTTATAGTCAGCGGCAATGGCCGAACCGGTGGTAAATAGCAGCGAACCTAATGCGATACCCAACAGGCGTTTTTTCATTTTATGCTCCAGAGTCAACTGACGAACGGCCAAGCATGCGCTTCAGCGTATCGTCTTTATCAATAAAGTGATGTTTCAGGGCCGCAAGGCCATGCAGGACAGACAGGATCACCACGCTCCATGCCAGCCACAGATGAACCACACCTGCGGTGTCAGCCTGTGAACCGGCGTCAGCCAGCGTGGCTGGGACGTCAAAAAGCCCAAACACGCTGATCGGTTTACCGTCTGCGGTCGAAATGAGATAGCCGCTGATCAGAATGGCGAACAGCAGGGCATAGAGTGCGATATGTGCGCCAACAGCGCTTATGCGGGTAAGGCGGCCATGGCTTTTGGGCGCTGGAGGGGGCGGAGAGATATGTCGCCAGATCACGCGAAAAACCAGACCCATCATCAGCAGAACCCCAATGCTTTTGTGCAATTCGGGGGCCTGATGATACCAACCGTCATAATAGCTTAATGTCACCATCCACAGGCCGAGACCAAACATGGCATAGACGGCAAGTGCAAATAGCCAGTGTAAACACATGGATATTATTCCGTAGCGACGGGAGGAGTTACGCCATTGCATATGAATTTCCGTTCTCAAATGACTGAGCAATAAAAATGGACGGGTTAAATAAATAATGCAACTGAAAAAAATGAATAATGTTTTTTATTTAATTTATTTCAGCGAATTTGAATGTGTTTCCGCAATGTATTTCAATCGCTTCGTTCAATAAATTTGAGGTGACGTTTTTTAAAAAATATAAGTTAAATAAATTTAAAGGAGTGTCAATAAACGTCAGCGAGAATTTTCAGAAGAATACAATATAGATAACGTCAATGATCGCCAGCAGCGACCAAAGAACAATGTAGAGCATGAAATGCTCGCGGATGTTATTGATAAGGTAATTCACCAGTCTGCGCATCATGCCCCTCTCGCTAAACAGGCCCCGGTTATTCGGAGCCTGTAGAGGTATTATCGGTTAAAGCGCGAGAGCGCGAAGGGCTTGAGATCAAACGAAGGCGCGATCCCCTGCGCAAACTGGGCGGCGATTTCACCTAACACAGAGGCAAATTTAAACCCGTGACCGCTGAGCCCGGTTACGAGCAGGGTGTTATCGTGTCCCGGCAGGGTGTCGATGATAAAATCTTCATCCGGGGTGTTGTCGTAGGTGCACGCTGCGCCGTAAAGCAACCCGCCTACGCCCGGCAGGATATTACGCAGGAATGTGAAGGCTTCGGAACCATCCTGCGGATAAGCACCGTAAGGCTTGCGTTCTTCCGCAGAGGAAATTACCTGCCCGCCGTTATGTTTGCCAATCTTGAGCGCGTCTTTTTCCGAGGGAAAACCGTAGAACTGGTCGCCATTGGGTAACTCGCCTGTAAACGCCGGGAATTTGTTCTGGCTGCTGTAACGCCCGTCAGACTGGAACCAGGAGAAGACTTTTCGCACCGGCTGGATGGGCAGGTCCGGCAGCAGTTTCGTCACCCACGTTCCCGCACTCACCAGCAGACGCGTGGCGGTATATTCACCTTCAGAGGTGGTGACGGTTGAACCCTCTGCATGGTGGGTGATGCCCGTGACCGGACAGTTGAACAACTGCGCGCAGCCCGCTTTGGCGGCGAGATCAATCCAGGTCTTAATGGCCGTTTCGCTGTGCAGCACGCCAGAGTTGGCTTCAAACAACCCAATGTAGTCGTCAGGGACAGAAATTTCCGGCCAGCGCGCCATGATGCCGTTTGCATCCAGACGCTCGACGTCCAGGCGGTAGGCTTTCGCGCTCTCCTCGACGGTCGCCAGAAACGTGGAGCTGGCTGGCCCCAGGTTAACGACCCCGGTGCGCTCAAAAATGCGATCTTCGGTGAGGGCGGTCAGCTCATCCCACAGCGTCTGAGCCCGAAGCACCAGCGGTACATAACGTTCACCTTCACCGTAAGCGTGACGGATCAGACGGGTATCGCCGTGATGGCTTCCTTCAGAGTGGGGGGGAAGGTGGGCGTCAATCATCAGCACTTTCAGACCCGCCTGCGTGGCGTAATAACCGGCGGCAGATCCTACGGAGCCGCTTCCGATAATGATTAAATCGTATTTCATAGGCTTCTCTTTACTAACGCTTTGTTAGCAGAGTAATTAACTAAGTGGGCTTATACAAGAGCGAAATAAATAAGGCACCGCGAGGGTGCCTGTTGAGTGAAAAGGGGCATAAGGTCAATGCCGTTTATACTCATTTTCCTGATAGTCGCCAGATTCTATTTTTGCGATGCCTGCTTCTAAAATAGAGATAAACTGACGGGCGACGTCTGTTGTAAGCCACAGCGTCTGTCCAACTTCCGCTTCATCACGGTTTTGCTGATTTGGGGTCTGGTAGTGCAAACGCAGCATCAGCGCATCGTAGCTGTCTACGGTGCTGATATCCCAGCCAACAAGCGGATGGGTCTGGATGACTTCACTATTCTTTTCCATTATAACCCCCTTAATGCGTGTTAGAAGACAACGACTTTGAGGTTCAATGCATGTTTTTCTGAAAGCAATTTCAGTATATCAATTAATAAGGGTTCAGAAGGAAAAAATAAACGGGTAGCAACACATTTTTATGCTTTTTAGGATTGTTCGAACAATAAAACGCCATCTTGTTCACGATTTTCTAAGAAGATGCTGAAATATTTTGAACTTTCAGGAGACGAAACGAAAAAAAGCCGGGGCGACCCGGCAAAAAAACACAATGAGGGAGCAAATTTTAATCAGTGATGAACCAGTCGTCGGCGCTTTCCCATGTTTCCTGCAAAATTTCGCTGATGCGTTCTTTGTCTTCTTTCGCGCCGCCGATGACGGAAAGATGGTTTGCTGTCGCATAACGTACCGTTACGGCGCCATCGTTTTCAGGAAAAGTGCTGTTAATACGTCGGGATAGTTCACCCGCCAGAGCGTCGAGTGCGCCAGCAGGCAGGACGGTGGATTTGGCTATGGTGACTTCGATACGCATAAATGCCCCCTGTGTAATATACTGTTTATTTATACAGTTATATTGTCGGTTTGACAACAGGGGGCGCGATTTTTTTAGCGTTTTACCGTCCAGTTTACGGTTTCACCGGCCAGGAAGGGGATCAGCGTATCGTCGGTGAGCGCAATCGACGCTTCAACCTGGCTTTCTTTGCGCTCCAGCTCAATGAACGTGTCATTGACCGGCAGACCGTAGAAACGCGGGCCGTTAAGGGAGCAGAAGGCTTCGAAATGGTCTAACGCATTCATCTCTTCAAACACGGTTGCGTAACTTGCCAGGGCGGTCGGGGCGTTAAAACAGCCTGCACAGCCGCAGCTCGCCTCTTTACGGTGACGGGCATGCGGGGCGGAATCCGTGCCGAGGAACGCGCGCGGGAAGCCGCTGGCGACCAGCTCACGTAGCGCCTGCTGGTGGATGTTGCGCTTGAGGATCGGCAGACAATACAGATGTGGGCGAACGCCGCCCACCAGCATGTGGTTACGGTTAAACATCAGGTGCTGCGGGGTGATGGTGGCGGCAATCAGCTCGTTTCCATCCCGGACATACTCTGCGGCATCTTTAGTCGTAATGTGTTCAAACACCACTTTCAGCCCCGGAAGACGCTGGCGCAGCGGCTCCATGACCGTTTCGATAAAACGTGCTTCGCGATCGAAAATATCAATGTCAGCGTGGGTCACTTCCCCGTGCACCAGCAGCGGCATGCCCAGTTTTTGCATACGCTCCAGAACAGGCATGATGGCATCAATACTGGTCACCCCATGGCTGGAGTTGGTGGTGGCATTCGCCGGGTAGAGCTTCGCGGCGTTGAATACACCTTCGTTAAACCCGCGCTCAACTTCATTCGGATCCAGCGAGTCCGTCAGGTAGCAGGTCATCAATGGGGTAAAATCGTGTCCGGCCGGAACGGCGTCAAGGATACGCTGGCGATAGGCAATCGCGGCCTCGACGGTAGTGACTGGCGGAACCAGGTTAGGCATAACAATCGCACGGCCATAAATTTCGCTGGTATACGGCACGACGGTTTTCAGCATGTCGCCATCACGAAGATGGATATGCCAGTCGTCTGGGCGGCGGATTTTGAGAACCTGGGATTGTACAGTCATGGAAGCTCCGGCTTGAAAGAGATCAGTCATAAGAGGGCTGTTTTTGCCGGACACAAATCATAAGCGGAAACGTTTTCGTTTGCACACTATTCCGTTAAAAAAAACGGGCGCCTGAGCGCCCGGAGTGTTTAGTCGGTGAAAGGGATGATGATTTCACCCGGTTTCACCTCTATCCCTTTGGCATATTTTTTCGCCAGAGATTCGCCTTTGCTCTTGTCTTCGCTCAGAACATAGGCAGGCTGTTGGTTAAAGTAGTTCTGCAACGACTGGTTGAGATACGGCATCAGCGTTTGCAGCACCGGTTTCATTTTTTCCGGCGTCACAACTGCATCGACGATTTCCATCTCTTGCAGGAAAATGGCCCCTTTCTCTTTATTAAAGACCGGCAGCGCCTTGAGCTTCAGCTTGATATCCGCTTTCTGATTGCCGAAGAGCGAGGTCATATCGAGGCTGGCATCGCCGGAAAGGGTGACTTTGTTAGGCTCCTCGCGCCCAATCTGGCTGGCGAGATTCGTCAGGACGATATGCGCATCCGCAAGGCCGGGCACGCCGATATCTTTTGAAAAGTTATTATGTTTTTCCAGCGCCTGATTAATTTCCTGCTCACTGACGGTGTACTGCGTAAGCTGGTTACATCCCACCAGCAGACCACTGACAATTAACGCAGCGGCAATAACGATCTTTTTCATGGCGTTCCTCAACATAAAATCGGCGCATCTGTCCTGATACGCCAGTATGTCAGGGTGATCCAACAGAAACCAGCAGAAAAAACTGATAATGAAAGGGGTCAGGCGCCAGGCTCCAGCATCCCGCGGGTGCTGCGTTTATCACTGAACTGCCACCAGAGGGCAATCAGCGTCATAAAGCCGACCATGCCGAGCATGACCCACGGCAGCTCCGGCTGATGGAGCTCTTTTCCGGCATCAAACAGCCAGCCACCACCGGTGTAACCCAGTGCGCCGCCAAGCGCCAGCCCGAGACGGCTGAAGCCCATGTAGCTGCCTCGGGCCCGGGCGTCGGCAAGTGACGCGCTCAGCGTTTCACGGGCTGGCTCGGCAATGATTGAGCCAATATAGAAGGTGCAGATGAGCATAAACAGTTGCTGAAGCGAACTCACCAGGCCGATGGGCATCATGCTCAGCGTCATCAGCAACAGCCCGGCCATCAGACGGTGCTCAAGTCGGAAACGGCGCTCGCTCCAGCGGGCAATCGGATAGAGCAGCGTCAGAGAGAGGCAGGCCTCAATGGCATACATCCATTTCACCGCTGCCGGCGTGCCGGCAATATCGTTAACCATAATGGGCAGCATCAGCATGACCTGCACGGCGAGCATGTAGTAGCCAGTCAGGGTTAACACATAGGTGACGAAGCGTTTATCGCTCAGCACGCGGTCAAGCCCTTCCCGCACAGGCGCCTTCACCGTCGACAGCTTCCACGCGGGCAGAAACAGACCGTTAAACAGCGCGCAGAGAATAAACAACACCGCGCCGGTGGCGCAGACCAGGCGGAAATCGTATTGCAGCAGCCAGCTTCCCAGCAGGGCGCCCACCACCGCGCCAGCGCTGTCCTGCATCATCAAAATGGAGAAGAAGAGCCCCCGGTGTTGCGGACGGATAAGCTTAACCACCAGCGCGGTACGCGGTGGGTCGAAAAGGGTGCCGCCAATCCCGGAAAGGAAACAGGAGAACCACAGCAGCCAGGGTTCATGAGCGATTGCCATGGTGGCGAATCCCGCCGCACGTAACAGCATGCCGGTGACGATCATCGGTTTCGCGCCGAAGCGGTCGGCTATTGCGCCGCCAAACACGCCCAGACCCTGTTGTACAAACTGGCGTAGACCCAGCGCGATCCCGACCATCAATGCCGCCCAGCCCATTTGATCGACAAAACGAATCGATATAAGCGGAAAAACGACAAAAAAGCCGAGCACGACCAGCATGTTATCGACGAGCAGGAAATATTTACCAAGGCTCCTGGCCTGTGATACGCGGGACATTTTCCCTCCAGGGAAAATAAAAGGTGAGCACGCTAACATTCTGCGGTGTCGCCGGGCTTTTTCCCATACCCGCTGGCGACAATATTTTTTTATCAAAAAGGTGCTTTGATAGAGAGTTCTCATCGAAAAATGTGAAAAGCGATCAAAATGGTATGTCACTGTTTTCACAGAAGGCACAGGCGCAGGTATAGTAAAGCTAACAGGCAGAGCAGAAGCGACGGGAAGGAGTGGTAACGATGTTTGGCTATCGCAGTAATGTGCCAAAAGTGCGTCTGACGACGGACAGGCTGGTCGTTCGTCTGGTGCATGAGCGTGATGCCTGGCGTCTGGCGGATTATTACGCCGAGAATCGCCAGTTTTTAAAACCCTGGGAACCCGTTCGGGACGAGAGCCACTGCTACCCCTCTGGCTGGCAGGCGCGCCTCAGTATGATTGCAGAATTTCATAAACAGGGAAGTGCGTTTTATTTCGCGCTTCTCGATCCGGAAGAGAAAGAGATCGTTGGCATTGCCAATTTTTCAAACGTGGTACGCGGGTCGTTTCACGCCTGTTACCTCGGGTATTCCATCGGTCAGAAATGGCAGGGGCAGGGGCTCATGTTTGAGGCGCTGACGGCGGCGATTCGCTACATGCAGCGCACGCAACATATCCATCGCATTATGGCCAACTACATGCCGCACAATAAGCGCAGCGGCGATCTGCTGGCCCGCCTGGGGTTTGAGAAAGAGGGCTATGCCAAAGATTATCTGCTGATTGACGGCGAGTGGCGGGACCATGTGCTCACCGCGCTCACCACCCAGGAGTGGACCGCGGGTCGTTAAGGAGAAAAAATGAAATATCAGTTAAATGGCGCCGAAGCGCGCGTGGTCGGCTGCCTTCTGGAAAAGCAGGTCACCACGCCGGAACAGTATCCTCTGTCCGTGAATTCCGTCACGATGGCCTGCAACCAGAAGACGAACCGTGAGCCGGTGATGAACCTTGGCGAGCACGAGGTGCAGGATATCCTTGATGAGCTGGTGAAGCGCCACTACCTGCGCACCGTCAGCGGCTTCGGTAATCGCGTCACTAAATATGAACAGCGCTTTTGTAATTCCGAATTTGGCGATTTAAAACTCAGTGCCGCGGAAGTGGCAGTGATCACCACGCTGCTGCTGCGCGGGGCGCAGACGCCGGGTGAACTGCGCACGCGCGCCTCCCGCATGCATGAGTTTCAGGATATGCAGGACGTTGAACAGACGCTGGAGCGATTAGCCTCACGCGAGGACGGTCCTTACGTGGTGCGTCTGCCACGCGAGCCGGGCAAGCGTGAAAGCCGCTACATGCACCTTTTTAGCGGCGACGTTGAGCCCTCTGCGCTGGCCGTAGAATCCGACACGCCAGCATCAAACGACAGCCTGAACGCGCGCGTGGCGGCCCTGGAAGACGAGGTTGCCGGGCTGAAGCAGCGTCTGGATGCGTTACTCGCACATCTGGGAGATTAATCGTGACAACATTACGCATTGGTGTTGTGGGGCTGGGAGGGATCGCGCAAAAAGCCTGGCTGCCCGTTTTAGGCGCCGCGTCCGACTGGACGCTGCAAGGGGCGTGGTCGCCCACCCGCGAGAAAGCAGAGCGCATCTGCAAAACCTGGCGCATCCCTTATGCCGGTTCGCTACAGGATTTAGCCCGTGAATGTGATGCGGTATTTGTGCATACCTCAACCGCGACGCACTACCAGGTGGTGAGCGAGTTGCTGAACGCAGGCGTTCACGTCTGCGTGGATAAACCCCTGGCGGAAAATGTACAGGATGCTGAGCGACTGATTGAGCTGGCCGCGCGTAAAAAGCTGACGCTGATGGTCGGCTTCAACCGCCGTTTTGCGCCGCTCTATCAGCAGCTTAAAGCGCAGTCCGGCTCGTTCGCCTCTCTGCGTATGGATAAGCACCGTACCGACAGCGTGGGACCGAACGACCTGCGCTTCACGCTGCTGGATGATTATCTCCACGTCGTGGATACGGCCCTGTGGCTGAGTAACGGAAAAGCCCAGCTGCAAAGCGGCACGCTGCTGACCAACGAGCAGGGTGAGATGGTTTACGCCGAACATCATTTTGCCGTTGAGCATTTGCAGGTGACGACCAGCATGCATCGTCGGGCGGGCAGCCAGCGCGAGTCCGTGCAGGCCGTTACGGATGGCGCGCTGTATGACGTCACCGATATGCGAGAGTGGCGGGAAGAGAAGGGCAATGGCGTGGTCGCGTTACCGGTTCCCGGCTGGCAAAGCACCCTGGAGCAGCGTGGCTTTGTGGGCTGCGCGCGTCACTTCATCACCTGCGTGCAGAATCAGACGGTTCCTGAAACGTCCGGGGAGCAGGCTATTCTGGCGCAGCGCATTGTGGAACGACTCTGGCGCGAAGCCATGTCGGAATAACGCGTTGTAACATCTGCCGATAGTAATTCGTTGAAATCCGGTTAGACTAAGCGCCGCTTGTTGGCTTTGCCGGGTGGCGCTAACGCTTGCCCGTCCTGGAAATCCGTAGGGTTGTGGAACTTCACGTTAATGAACTTATTAAAATCGCTGGCGGCCGTCAGCTCGATGACCATGTTTTCCCGCGTGCTTGGCTTTGCGCGCGATGCCATTGTGGCAAGGGTTTTTGGCGCCGGGATGGCGACTGACGCCTTTTTCGTCGCCTTTAAGCTGCCAAACCTGCTGCGCCGTATTTTTGCCGAAGGGGCCTTTTCACAGGCATTTGTTCCGATCCTCGCAGAATATAAAAGCAAACAGGGCGAAGATGCCACCCGCGTCTTTGTGGCCTACGTTTCCGGATTACTGACGCTGGCGCTGGCGATCGTGACCGTCCTGGGGATGCTGGCAGCGCCCTGGGTGATCATGGTGACGGCGCCGGGTTTTGCTGACACAGCGGATAAATTTGCCCTGACCACCCAACTGCTGCGTATAACCTTCCCCTATATTCTGCTGATTTCGCTGGCGTCGCTGGTGGGTGCCATCCTGAATACCTGGAACCGCTTCTCCGTTCCGGCCTTTGCCCCCACGTTCCTCAACGTCAGCATGATTGGCTTTGCGCTGTTCGCCGCGCCGCATTTTAACCCACCGGTGCTGGCGCTGGCCTGGGCCGTGACCGTCGGCGGCGTGTTACAGCTTGCTTACCAGCTTCCGCACCTGAAAAAAATCGGCATGCTGGTTCTGCCGCGCATTAATTTCAGAGATGCGGGCGCAATGCGCGTTATCAAACAGATGGGACCGGCGATACTCGGCGTGTCCGTTAGCCAGATCTCGCTGATCATCAATACCATCTTCGCCTCTTTCCTGGTGTCGGGCTCGGTGTCCTGGATGTACTACGCCGATCGTCTGATGGAGTTTCCATCCGGGGTGCTGGGCGTGGCGCTGGGGACTATTCTGCTGCCGTCGCTGTCGAAAAGTTTCGCCAGCGGCAACCACGATGAATACTGCCGCCTGATGGACTGGGGCCTGCGTCTCTGTTTTCTGCTGGCGCTGCCAAGCGCGGTGGCGCTGGGGATCCTGGCAAAACCGCTGACGGTTTCATTGTTCCAGTATGGAAAATTCACCGCCTTTGATGCCGCCATGACCCAGCGTGCGCTCGTAGCCTACTCGGTGGGGCTGATGGGGCTGATTGTCGTGAAGGTGCTTGCGCCCGGTTTCTATTCACGTCAGGACATCAAAACGCCGGTTAAGATTGCCATTGTGACGCTGATCATGACGCAGCTGATGAACCTGGCGTTTATTGGACCGCTGAAACACGCGGGGCTGTCACTGTCGATTGGTCTGGCGGCCTGTCTGAACGCCGGGCTGCTGTACTGGCAGCTGCGCAAGCAGGATATCTTCACACCGCAGCCGGGCTGGGCAAGCTTCCTGCTGCGTCTGGCGATTGCGGTAGTGGTGATGGCGGCCGCGCTGGTTGGCATGTTGTATGTCATGCCTGAGTGGGCGCAGGGCACCATGCCTTACCGCCTGATGCGTCTGATGGCCGTGGTGGTGGTCGGTGTGGTGGCGTACTTTGCCACGCTGGCGGTGCTTGGCTTCAAAGTGAAAGAGTTCACCCGCCGCACGGTATAAACGCCAAAAGGGGAGTTCACCAGAAGGTGCTCCCCGCTTCATGACGTGCCGCTACTGCGTCAAATCGAAATCTTTTTCCCACCCGTGATACGTGCCGTGGCCGTCTGACCATCCGCACCGTACAGCCCCGGCTCTTTATAGGGCTTTAACACTTCAAGCGCCTGCTGATTACGGATAATCTGTCCTTCCAGCAGCCAGCCGTTATGCTGGTTGAGATCGCGAAGATGCTGGGTTTTTTCTGTAATGGTCTGCCAGCGTTCGTTGATCTCATCATTGGCGCTGCGTTTCGCGTCTTGCTCAGCGCGTCGCTGTTTTTCCAGATAATCCAGGGTCGCCAGCAGCGAGCTTTTATCTTCAGTTATGCGTTGCAACGCGCTGCCGTTGATTTGACCAGAAGAGAGGTGGTGCTGTTCTGCATCCATCACCGTTTTCAGGTCGTTCAGGACCACCGTCATCTGATCCAGTATTTCTGACAGTCGACTCATACGGTTAGTTACTCTGGAGGAAACTCTGTGCGTCCTGAATCAGCGCATCAGCGATTTTGCTGGTATCCATTTTCAGTTCGCCGTTACGGATAGCCGTTTTCAGCGCTTCAACACGTTCCATATTGATATCGCTGCTGCCTGGCTGCATCAGCTTCGACTGCGCATCGCTCAGCGTGACGCTGGTGCTGTTAGCCGTCGACGTTTTTTCCAGACGCGTTTTTTGCGGGGCAGCCTCATTCGTTTCGCGAGGTTGTACAGTGCTAACCGGCTTCAGGGCTGATGTACGATCAATGCTCATAGTGTTGTCCTCATCGAGGGTTCGCGGCGTTTGCGCCTGACATCATCATTTGTTGAATATTTATCGGCAGTCGCCGCGAAATCTTTAAAAAGATTACAGGTTAATCAGAATATTCCCATCAGGACCGACCGTGCCGCTGACCACCTGGCCTGAGGACATTCTGACCCGGGCATTTTGTGCCACTGCGGCATTATTCAGCGCTTTTCCTTCACTGTTGATACTAAAGCCTTCGCCATTGGCGACCACCATCACCTGTTGTCCCGCTTTCACCCGCCACGCCTGGCGCAGCATGGATAGCTGTATCGCCTGTCCAGGAGCGACATCGCGCAGGCTGACCGCCTCCTGAGCCTGGTTGATATCCAGCATCGTCCGCGGTGGAAGCTGATCCAGACGGCCTCGCTTCAGCGTTACGCTGTCAGGTTGCAGCAGGCTGCCCCGGGGAATGGGAACGGCGGCGACAACATAATTGCCCGTCGCCTGAACCGCAACCTGTAAGTAGCGTTTTTCATTGGCGCAACGCGCCAGCACGTTCACGTTGCCCCATAAGCGGGTGCTGCCGGTCACGCTAAATGACGGGGCTTCGCAGGAAGGGTAAAGGTTAGGCGGGGTGCGCACGGTCACGCGTACGTCATCGCTGAAACCGGCCAGCTTCTGCGCAAAGAATGCATTGAGCTGGTCCTCTAACCCCTCAGCCTGCACCAGAGGGCTTAAAAGCAGTAGGGTCGCCGCCAGGCCACGTTTAAAAGTCCGCATCGCACGTTCCACCATGTCCAGAATTTAGCAAATTCTACCCGCAGTGGTTTTCCATCAACGCAACAAATAGCGACGCATTTTGCGCTTATTCCGTCGATAGGGGAGACGGGGTGAGATTTAAGCTGTGAACTGAAATTTTCTCATCAGCGGAGGAGACATGCTCGATAAACTCGACGCCGCGTTACGTTTTCAGCAGGAAGCGCTCAATTTACGCGCCCAGCGGCAGGAGATTTTAGCCGCCAATATCGCCAACGCGGATACCCCCGGGTATCAGGCGCGCGATATTGATTTTTCCAGTGAACTCAAAAAAGTGATGGAGCGTGGACGTGCCGAAGGAACGGGTGTCTCACTGGCCCTGACATCCTCACGTCATATTCCCGCTCAGGCGATGACCGCGCCAACGACCGACCTGCTTTACCGTATTCCCGATCAGCCCTCACTTGATGGCAATACCGTCGACATGGACCGGGAGCGCACACAGTTTGCCGATAACAGCCTGCAATACCAGACAGGTCTGACGCTACTCGGCGGGCAAATTAAAGGCATGATGACCGTCCTACAGGGGGGCAATTAGTAAATGGCCTTGCTGAATATTTTTGATATCGCCGGTTCGGCATTAACGGCGCAGTCCAAACGGCTGAACGTGGCCGCCAGTAACCTGGCCAACGCCGACAGCGTGACCGGCCCTGACGGGCAACCGTATCGCGCTAAACAGGTTGTCTTCCAGGTTGATGCTGCACCGGGTGCGGCAACGGGCGGCGTAAAAGTGGCGGACGTGGTTGAGAGCCAGGCACCCGACAAGCTGGTTTACGAGCCTGGCAACCCGCTCGCGGATGCCAGCGGCTACGTGAAAATGCCGAACGTGGATGTGGTCGGGGAGATGGTGAACTCCATGTCCGCGTCGCGCAGCTACCAGGCAAACGTCGAAGTGCTTAATACCGTGAAGAGCATGATGCTCAAAACACTCACTCTCGGCCAGTAAAGGAGACACGCATGTCCATCGCCGTAAACGTGAATGACCCGACAAATACCGGCGTCAACAGCACCAGCAGTGCGACCGGTTCCAGCTCTCTCACCGGGAGCAATGCCTCCGATTTACAGAGCAGCTTTCTGACCCTGCTGGTGGCGCAGCTGAAAAATCAGGACCCGACCAATCCGATGCAGAACAACGAACTGACCACGCAGCTTGCGCAGATCAGTACCGTCAGCGGCATTGAGAAACTGAACACCACGCTCGGCTCGGTCTCCGGTCAAATCGATAACAGCCAGTCCTTGCAGGCCGCCAACCTGATCGGTCACGGGGTGATGATCCCGGGGACCACGATTCTGGCGGGCACCAGCACTACCGATGGCACGTCCACCACCACCACGACGCCGTTTGGCGTTGAGTTGCAGCAGCCGGCCGACAAAGTCACCGCCACAATCAAAGACGCCAGCGGCAACGTGGTGCGCACGATTGAGATTGGCGAGCTTAAAGCGGGCGTTCATACCTTTACCTGGGATGGCAGCCTGACCGACGGCACTAAAGCGCCTAACGGCTCGTATCAGGTTGCGATTAGCGCCAGCAACGGCACCACTCAGCTGGTGGCTCAGCCGCTACAGTTTGCCCTGGTTCAGGGCGTCATCAAGGGTAGCGATGGCAACAAACTGGATTTGGGTACCTCCGGTACCACCACACTCGACGAAGTTCGGCAGATTATCTAAGCCTTAATACTTATCAGGAGTAAGTCATGGCCTTTTCTCAAGCGGTCAGCGGCCTGAATGCTGCGGCCACCAACCTGGACGTCATTGGCAACAACATCGCCAACTCCGCGACCTATGGTTTTAAATCCGGTTCTGCGTCTTTTGCAGATATGTTTGCAGGCTCTAAAGTGGGTCTGGGCGTGAAGGTGGCGGGTATCACCCAGGACTTCACCGACGGGACGACCACCAACACCGGTCGTGGTCTGGACGTCGCCATCAGCCAGAACGGTTTCTTCCGTATGGTGGATGCCAACGGTTCCGTGTTCTACAGCCGCAACGGCCAGTTCAAGCTGGATGAAAACCGTAACCTGGTGAACATGCAGGGGCTTCAGTTAACCGGTTATCCGGTTGCCGGCACACCGCCTACGGTGCAAACCGGTGCGAATCCGCAGGCGATCTCCATCCCAACGACGCTGATGGCGGCGAAGTCCACCACCACTGCCTCTCAGCAGATCAACCTGAACTCCACCGATACCGCGCCAACCGTCGCCTTCGATCCGTCCAACCCTGACTCTTACAACAAGAAAGGCACCGTGACGGTGTTTGACAGCCAGGGTAATGCGCACAACATGAACCTGTTTTATGTCAAAAACGAGACGCCAGCTAACTCCTGGAAAGTGTATTCGCAGGACGGCAGCGTAGCGGGAGATGCAGCGAAACTGGCAACCACGCTGACCTTTAACGAGAGTGGTGTGCTGACGGGTGGCGATGATATCAAGATCACAACGGGCACCGTTCCGGGCGCGACGCCAGCCACGTTTGACATGAGCTTCGCCAACTCCATGCAGCAAAACACCGGTGCGAACAACATCGTGGCGACGAGCCAGAACGGCTATAAGCCGGGCGATCTGGTGAGCTACCAGATCAACGATGACGGTACCGTTGTCGGTAACTATTCGAACGAACAGACCCAGGTGCTGGGCCAGATCGTACTGGCAAACTTCGCCAACAACGAAGGCCTGAAATCCGAAGGGGATAACGTCTGGTCTGCCACGCAGTCTTCCGGGGTTGCCCTGCTGGGAACCGCGGGTTCCGGTAACTTCGGCACGCTGACTAACGGTGCGCTGGAAGCCTCCAACGTCGATCTGAGTAAAGAGCTGGTGAACATGATCGTCGCGCAACGTAACTACCAGTCCAACGCGCAGACCATCAAAACCCAGGATCAGATCCTCAACACGCTGGTTAACCTGCGTTAAGCAGCTGACGGGAAAGCGCAATGGATCACGCAATATATACAGCGATGGGCGCAGCAAGCCAGACGCTCAATCAGCAGGCTGTTACCGCCAGCAACCTTGCGAACGCTTCCACGCCAGGTTTTCGTGCGCAGCTCAACGCGCTGCGTGCGGTGCCGGTAGAAGGGCTGTCATTGCCCACGCGTACGTTGGTCACCGCCTCCACGCCGGGCGCCGACATGACGCCAGGCCAGATGGATTACACCGCGCGTCCGCTGGACGTTGCCCTTCAGCAGGACGGCTGGCTGGCGGTGCAAACGGCTGACGGCGGGGAAGGGTATACCCGCAACGGTAATATCCAGGTGAGCGCCACCGGGCAGCTGACGATTCAGGGGCATCCGGTTATGGGCGAAGCCGGTCCGTTGACGGTGCCGGAAGGGTCAGAGCTGACCATTGCGGCAGACGGGACGATCTCGGCGTTAAACCCGGGCGACCCGGCGAACACCGTTGCGCCTGTCGGTCGTCTGAAGCTGGTGAAAGCGGAAGGCAACGAAGTACAGCGTGGCGATGACGGGATGTTCCGTCTGACCCAGGCGGCGCAGGCCACGCGTGGCGCCACGTTACAGGCCGACCCGACCATCCGCGTGATGTCCGGCGTGCTGGAAGGCAGTAACGTCAAACCGGTGGAAGCCATGACCGACATGATCGCCAGCGCCCGCCGCTTCGAAATGCAGATGAAAATCATCAGCAGCGTCGATGAAAACGCAGGCAAGGCTAACCAACTTCTGGCTATGAGTTAACAGGACTCCCTATGATCAGTTCTTTATGGATCGCGAAAACCGGTCTGGACGCACAGCAAACCAATATGGATGTGATTGCCAACAACCTGGCAAACGTCAGCACCAATGGTTTCAAGCGCCAGCGTGCGGTTTTCGAAGATTTGCTTTATCAAACGATTCGTCAGCCAGGGGCGCAGTCTTCTGAGCAAACCACGCTGCCGTCCGGTCTGCAAATTGGTACCGGCGTGCGCCCGGTCGCCACCGAGCGTCTGCACAGCCAGGGCAACCTGTCCCAGACCAACAACAGTAAAGACGTTGCCATTAAAGGTCAGGGTTTCTTCCAGGTGCAGCTGCCTGACGGGACCTCCGCCTATACCCGCGATGGTTCGTTCCAGGTGGATCAGAATGGTCAGCTGGTGACGGCGGGCGGTTTCCAGGTTCAGCCTGCGATCACCATCCCGGCGAACGCGCTGAGTATCACCATTGGTCGTGACGGCATCGTCAGCGTCACTCAGCAAGGTCAGGCCGCGCCGGTCCAGGTTGGACAGCTCAACCTGACCACCTTCATGAACGATACCGGACTGGAAAGCATCGGCGAGAACCTCTACACCGAAACGCAGTCTTCCGGCACGCCAAATGAAAGTACCCCGGGCCTGAACGGGGCGGGGCTGCTGTATCAGGGGTATGTGGAAACCTCGAACGTTAACGTGGCGGAAGAGCTGGTGAATATGATCCAGGTCCAGCGCGCCTATGAAATTAACAGTAAAGCAGTGTCGACGACCGACCAGATGCTGCAAAAACTGACGCAACTCTAAGGTGTAGCCCGGTGCGGTAAACGTCGCACCGGCTCCCTGTTTTCGAAGATGAAGGCAATGCAAAAAAACGCGGCGTTTCGTTATCCGATCCTGACTGTTCTGGCCGTCACCCTCAGCGGGTGTGCCTGGATCCCGTCTAAACCATTGGTACAGGGTGCGACTACCGCCCAACCCGTTCCCGGCCCCGCGCCGGTGGTGAACGGCTCTATTTTCCAGACCGCGCAGCCGATTAACTACGGTTATCAGCCGCTGTTTGAAGACCGTCGTCCGCGTAACGTTGGCGATACGCTGACCATTGTGTTGCAGGAAAACGTCAGTGCGAGTAAGAGCTCGTCGGCGAACGCCAGCCGCGACGGCAAAACCAATTTTGGCTTCGACACCGTGCCGCGCTATCTGCAAGGGCTGTTCGGCAACGCCCGTGCGGATGTGGAAGCCTCCGGCGGCAACACCTTTAACGGTAAAGGTGGTGCGAACGCCAGCAACACCTTCAGCGGAACGCTGACGGTTACGGTTGACCAGGTTCTGGTGAACGGCAACCTGCACGTGGTGGGCGAAAAACAGATCGCCATTAACCAGGGTACGGAATTCATTCGCTTCTCCGGTGTGGTTAACCCTCGCACTATCAGCGGCACCAACACCGTACCGTCCACCCAGGTGGCGGATGCGCGCATTGAGTACGTCGGCAACGGCTACATCAACGAAGCGCAAAATATGGGCTGGCTGCAACGCTTCTTCCTTAACTTATCGCCGATGTAAGCGAGGTGACCTATGTATAAATTTCTCTTCGCCGTGGCGCTGTCGCTGGTCGCTACCGTTGCGCAGGCCGATCGCATACGCGATCTCACCAGCGTGCAGGGCGTGCGCGAAAACTCGCTGATTGGCTACGGCCTGGTGGTGGGGCTGGATGGGACGGGTGACCAGACGACCCAGACGCCGTTCACCACCCAGAGCCTGAACAATATGCTCTCGCAGCTCGGTATTACCGTACCGGCCGGGACCAACATGCAGCTGAAAAACGTGGCGGCCGTGATGGTGACCGCGTCTTATCCGGCCTTTGCGCGTCAGGGGCAGACCATCGACGTGGTTGTCTCGTCGATGGGTAACGCCAAAAGCCTGCGCGGCGGTACGTTGCTGATGACGCCGCTGAAAGGCGTCGACAGCCAGGTGTATGCTCTGGCGCAGGGCAACATTCTGGTTGGCGGAGCAGGCGCGTCGGCGGGCGGCAGCAGCGTGCAGGTGAACCAGCTGAACGGGGGACGTATTACCAACGGCGCGATCATCGAACGTGAGCTGCCGACCCAGTTCGGCACCGGCAACACCATTAACCTGCAACTGAATAACGAAGACTTTACGATGGCGCAGCAGATCGCTGACACCATCAACCGCAGCCGGGGCTACGGCAGCGCCACCGCGCTGGATGCCCGTACCGTGCAGATCCGCACGTCAACCGGCAGCAGCAACCAGGTGCGGTTGCTGGCCGATATCCAGAATATGGAAGTGAACGTGCCGGTGCAGGATGCGAAAGTCATTATCAACTCCCGTACCGGCTCGGTGGTGATGAACCGCGAAGTGACGCTGGACAGCTGCGCCGTGGCGCAGGGCAATCTCTCCGTCACGGTTAACCGCTCGGCCAACGTCAGCCAGCCGGATACCCCGTTTGGTGGCGGTCAGACGGTAGTGACCCCGCAAACGCAGATTGATTTACGACAGAGCGGCGGTTCGTTGCAGAGCGTGCGCTCCAGCGCCAACCTGAACAGCGTGGTGCGTGCTCTGAATGCGCTGGGTGCAACGCCAATGGATCTGATGTCCATTCTGCAATCCATGCAAAGTGCAGGCTGCCTGCGCGCCAGACTGGAAATCATCTAAATGCTGACCGATAGCAAACTGTTGACCAGTGCCGCCTGGGATGCCCAGTCGCTCAACGAGCTGAAAACCAAAGCGGGCAAGGATCCGGCGGCGAATATCCGCCCGGTTGCCCGTCAGGTGGAAGGCATGTTCGTACAAATGATGTTGAAAAGCATGCGTGAAACCCTGCCGAAAGATGGCATGTTTAGCAGCGATTCCACGCGGCTTTACACCAGCATGTACGATCAGCAGATTGCCCAGCAAATGACCGCCGGAAAGGGGCTCGGCCTGGCGGACATGATCGTGAAGCAGACCGCAGCCGCTCAGGGGCTCCCGCCTGAAGAGGCCCCGCCGCAGGTGCCGCTGAAGTTTGATCTGGAAAAGGTGACCAGTTATCAAAATCAGGCGCTGACGCAGATGGTGCGTAAGGCGATGCCGAAGCCGGCAGAAACGCGTGACGAGCCGCTCTCCGGCGACAGCAAAGACTTCCTGGCGCAGCTCTCCCTGCCGGCGCGTCTTGCCAGTGAAGAGAGCGGCGTGCCGCACCATCTGATTCTGGCGCAGGCGGCGCTGGAGTCGGGCTGGGGGCAACGTCAGATCCGCAGGGAGAACGGTGAGCCGAGCTTCAACATCTTTGGCGTGAAGGCCACCTCCAGCTGGAAGGGGCCGACCACCGAGATCACTACCACCGAATATGAGAACGGTGCGGCAGTGAAGGTGAAAGCCAAATTCCGCGTCTACAGCTCGTATCTGGAAGCGTTGTCGGATTATGTCGGGCTGCTGAGCCGGAATCCGCGCTACACCGCCGTGACCCAGGCCGCCACGCCAGAGCAGGGCGCTCAGGCATTGCAGAATGCTGGCTACGCGACCGATCCAAACTATGCGCGCAAGCTGACCAGCATGATCCAGCAGCTGAAATCCATGTCTGAGAAGGTCAGCAAAGCGTATAGCACAGATCTCGAAAATCTGTTCTGAAAGTTCTCAAGTCCCGGTGGAGGTTGCCGATAACCTTCATCAGGACTCGTGTCTGAACGTATAAAAGGAACCCCCATGTCCAGTTTGATTAACAGCGCCATGAGTGGCCTCAGTGCTGCGCAGTCGGCACTCAATACCGTCAGTAATAATATTTCAAGCTACAACGTGGCAGGTTATACCCGCCAGACCACCATTCTGGGGGCATCAAACAGCACCCTGACCGGCGGTGGCTGGGTGGGTAACGGGGTCTATGTCTCCGGTGTTCAGCGTGAATATGATGCGTTTATCACCAACCAGCTGCGCGCGGCGCAGAACCAGAGCAGTGGGCTGACCACGCGCTACCAGCAGATGTCAAAAATTGACGATGTGCTTTCTGATACCACGAACTCGCTTTCTGCCAACCTCCAGGATTTCTTTAAAAGCCTGCAAACGCTGGTGAGTAACGCAGAAGATCCGGCTGCTCGCCAGACGGTACTCGGGAAGGCGGATGGTCTGGTAAACCAGTTTAAAACCAACGATCAATATCTCCGCGATCAGGATGCGCAGGTCAATACGGCGATTTCTACCAGCGTCGATCAGATCAATAACTACGCGAAACAGATTGCCAATCTTAACGATCAGATCTCCCGACTGACTGGCGTCGGTGCGGGCGCATCTCCGAACGAACTGCTCGATCAGCGCGATCAGCTGGTGAGTGAACTGAACAAGATTGTCGGTGTGGACGTCACCGTACAGGACAGCGGCACCTACAACATCTCTATCGCCAACGGTTACACCCTGGTACAGGGCAGCAACGCCAGCCAGCTGGCGGCGGTGAAATCCAGTGCGGACCCAGCGCGTACAACAATTGCGTATGTGGATGCCGCAGCGGGCAACGTGGAGATCTCAGAAAAACAGATCACCACGGGGTCGCTTGGCGGGCTGTTAACGTTCCGTTCTCAGGATCTGGATCAGGCGCGAAACACACTTAACCAGATGGCGCTGGCGTTTGCGGATGCCATGAATACCCAGCACCAGGCGGGCTTTGATGCCAACGGGGATGCAGGCGGCAAGCTGTTTGATTTTGGCTCGCCGGCAGTGCTGAGTAACGGTAAAAACACCGGAAGCGCGTCCGTTACGGCCACGATGACGGACAGTACAAAGGTCCAGGCGACAAACTATAAAGTTGAGTACAACGGTACTGACTGGACAATCACGCGTCTGTCGGACAATACCAGCTTCACGGCCAAGCCTGACGGCAGCGGTAATCTGTCGTTTGATGGTCTCAACGTTAAGATTAGCGGCTCAGCCGATAATAAAGACAGTTTCATCGTCAAACCGGTGAATGACGTCATTGTGAATATGGACGTAGCGATCAGCGACGAATCCAAACTGGCGATGGCTTCCGCGAAAGGAAGCGGCGAAAGCGACAATACCAATGGCCAGAAGCTGCTGGATTTACAGAGCGCCAAATTGGTGGGAGGGAACAAAACCTTTAACGATGCTTATGCCGCGCTGGTCAGTACGGTGGGCAGCACCACGGCGTCGCTGAAAACCAGCAGCGAAACCAAAGTTAACGTGGTGACGCAGCTGACCAAACAACAGCAGTCAATCTCCGGGGTTAACCTGGATGAAGAGTATGGCAACCTGCAACGCTATCAGCAGTACTATCTGGCGAATGCGCAGGTGCTGCAAACGGCGAGCACGCTGTTTGATGCATTGATCAATATCCGCTAAGGCTGAGGCATAAAAAATGCGTATTAGTACTCAAATGATGTATGAGCAAAGCATGCGCGGCGTGACGAACTCCCAAAGTCTCTGGCTCAGCTACGGCGAGCAGATGTCTACGGGGAAGCGTATCAACCGTCCGTCTGACGATCCGATTGCCGCCTCGCAGGCCGTTGTGCTCTCTCAGGCCCAAACGCAAAACAGCCAGTATGCGCTGGCACGTTCTTTCGCTACGACGAAAGTCTCGCTGGAAGAGAACGTGTTATCGCAAGTGACAACCGCCATCCAGGCTGCTCAGGAAAAGATTGTCAATGCGGGCAACGGTACGTTAAGTGACGATGACCGCGCTTCGCTGGCCACAAACCTGCAAGGTATTCGCGATCAGCTCATGAACCTGGCTAACAGCACGGACGGTAACGGTCGCTATATTTTTTCCGGTTACAAGACCGAAGCGGCGGCTTTCGACCAGACTACGGGTGATTATAAGGGCGGCGGAACGCCAATCAGCCAGCAGGTTGACTCCGCGCGCACGATGCAAATTAGCCATACGGGCACTGAAGTTTTCGATAGCTTCACCAGCAATGCCAAGCCAGAGCCAGATGGTAGTGCGCCGGAAACGAATTTGTTCAAGATCCTCGACTCCGCAATTGAAGCGCTGAATACGCCGATTGGGGAGGACGAAACGAAAGCCGAGGCGTTTACGGCGGCTATTGATAAAGCCAACCGTGGCCTGAGCAACTCCCTCAACAACGTGCTGACCGTGCGCGCCGACCTCGGCATCAAGCTGGATGAGCTGGGCAAGCTGGACGCTCTGGGTGAAGACCGCGCGCTGGGTCAGACGCAGCAGATGAGTAACCTGGTTGACGTGGACTGGAACTCGGTGATTTCGTCCTACACCATGCAGCAGGCGGCGTTGCAGGCCTCGTATAAAGCCTTTAGCGATATGCAGGGTATGTCTTTGTTCCAGATGAACAAATAAGACTCTGACCTGTTTGACATGTCTTGAAACTGGGCATGTTTTGACTGCCCAACCCGTCCGGGTTGGGCATTTTTTTTACACACTTTCAGCCTGTGCGGACAGCACCCTGGCGCTTTCAACCACTCTGATAGCCAGCGCAATGGCGCCACACAGGGTTGCCAGAGCCACCACGCCAGACCAGCCCGCCAGCGTATAGATATTGCTGCCTACTGCCGAACCTAGCGCCATTCCGATGAAAATGACGGTAAACAGCAGGGCGTTCAGGCGTCCGCGGGCCTGCGGCTCAAGGCTATAGACCAGGTTCTGGTGGGCCACGAGGCTGGACTGCAAGCCGAGATCGAAACCGACCGCGGAGAGGGCAATCAGGATCAACTGACCGTGTACACCCAGTGCCGGCATCAGGAACATCAGGGCAAACGAGAGGGTCACCAGCGCGGCACCCAGTTGGGTGACTTTACCGGCGCCCAGCTTATCGGCAAGACCACCCGCCAGCGGTGCGGCCAGCGCGCCAGCGGCTCCGGCAATACCAAATCCACCCGCTATGGCACTGCCAAGGTGATACCGTTCCAGCAGCATGACCGCCAGCGTTGACCAGAATGCGCTAAAGGCAATCGACAGAAAACCCTGGGCCAGCGCGGCCCGACGCAGCGCCGGATATCGGCGCCAGAGGTGTTCCATGGAGCGCATCAGCGCCGGGTAGCTCAGCGTGGAGTGAACGGCGAAGCGGGGAAGCACGGCCCACATCACCACGCCAATAAAGGCAATACTTGCGGCGGCCAGCTGATACATCACCCGCCAGCCAAAGGCCTCACCCACCACGCCGCTCACGGTTCTGGAGAGCAAAATCCCCAGCAGCAGGCCGGTCATCACCGTGCCGACCGTTTTTCCCTGTTTACCTTCCGGCGCGAGGATCGCTGCGGCCGGGACAATATCCTGCGCCATGGTGGCGGCCATGCCAATCAGCAGGCTGGTGAGCAGCAGGGAGTGCAGTTGTCCGGTCAGGCTACAACCCAGCAGGAACAGCGCCAGAGCCGCACTTTTTATCAGGATCAGCGTTCTGCGGTCATGACGATCGCCGAGCGGGAGCAGAAACAGGATGCCCAGGGCATAACCCGCCTGGGTGAGCGTCGGGACCATGCCCATGCCTTCGATGCTCAGATGCAGGTCTGAGCCCATCAGCGGCAGCAGAGGCTGGGCATAATAGATGGATGCCACGCTAAAGCCCGCACCGAGCGCCAGCATTAAGATTACCCAGCGGCTTACTGCCCGGGTGGTGGTTGTGTTCATAAGATGTACCTCATTCGTCGTGTGCGGCTATTTTTTATCAGTACGCCTTGTGACGGTAGCGGGCGCGGTGGTAAAACGCTTATACGTGTGGCGTATGGGTAAAAATGGTATGAAAAGGTCTGAGCGTATAGATCGGGTAGAACTGATGCGAACGTTTGTTCGCATTGTGGAGGCGGGGTCTCTTTCTGCGGCGGCACGTCAGCTGGCAACAACCCAGGCCACGGTGAGCCGACGGTTGCAGTCGCTTGAGACCATGCTGGGAGTACGCCTGATGCTGCGCACAACCCATACGACCCGGCTGACCGATGACGGCGAACGCTGCTATCAGCATGCCCGACGGGTGATTGACAGCTGGCTGGCGCTGGAAGACGAGGTAGGGCAGACGGAAGATGAACCGGTTGGGGTGCTGAGGGTGCGCGCCCCGCACGCGTTTGGCCAGGATCAGCTTCTGAAACCGTTAACCGAATTTTTACAGCGCTATCCCCAGCTTTCTGTAGAGTGGATGCTCAACGATCGCTCGGTTGATTTCCTCGGCGACAACCTTGACTGTGCTATTCGGGTGGGTGTGGAAGTCGATCCGGCAACCGTGTCCGTGCTGCTGGCTGAAGTGCCGCGCTCGGTGGTGGCTTCACCGGAATTACTGGCCCGTTATCCCGCGGTTAAAACGCCGGAAGATTTGCAGCAGCTTCCCTGGATTGCCATCAGCTCTTTTTATCAACGCCATGTGGAGCTTTTCCACGATGCATCATCCGCCCCGGCGCGGGTTACCATTACGCCACGCCTGAGTACAGACAGCCTGTATGTGGCGCGCAATACGGCACTCACCGGGCTTGGCGTGGCGGTGGTATCCAGCTGGACGGTACAGGATGATATTCAGGAAGGAAGACTGGTGCATCTACTGCCAGAGTGGCAGCCGGCAGCGTTACCGGTACATCTGGTTTACCCCTGGTCTCGTTATTATCCGGCGCGCTTGCGGCGTTTTCTGGAGCTGATGCGGCAGATAATGCCGGAGGTCACCGGAATGAGAAAGCCCCTGCAACAGCCATAAAAAAGCCGACCCGAAGGTCGGCTTTCAGTCTTAGCGTGCGTTATTCAACAGGCTGAGGACGAGTAGCTGGCGCAGTAGCCATGTGCGTTGCACTGTGACCACCGGCAGCACCTTTGCCTTCGAAGTTGAATGCCGGACGAACCCAGTCGCTATGGCGTGGCGCTTCAGGTACATACTCAGGTGCCGGGGCGCGAGTCATCGGCGCGGTAGCAACGTGAGCAGGCGCTGGAGCGGCAACGACCTCAACCGGCTCGGATTTCACTTCAGCCTCTTTGACCTCTTCGACAACAGGCTCAACCTGAATCTCGACGTCCTGAACAACCTCTTCCGTCACCGTTTCGACGGTAACGTCTGCGGGTTCTTCTGCTGCGGAGACCGGCTCAGCTTCCTCCGCGACTTCTTCAGCCACCACGGTATCTTCTTCGGCAATGATCTGCGGAGCGGCATCAACCGGCGCAGCAATGACTTCAGGATGGGTCGTTTCCACTTCCACAGCCTGCGGTGCCACCGTGTCAACAACTTGCGGTTCGACCACGGTTGCCGCTTCAGTCACGACGTCTTCCACCGCTGCTACCGGTGCAATCACCTCTTCGGTCACAGCCTGTTCTTCAACAGCCTGCTCCGGGCGAGCAACCGGATAACGGATCCAGACTTTACCGGATGCCATCTCAGGTGACGCGCACGCCACGGTCAGCGGCATTGGCGACTGAGTCGGGTAACGCTCGTCACGGTAGCGACGACGACGCTGACCGCTCACGCGCAGATGACGCGGAGAACGACGGGAGCGACGCGGCATACCTGCGTTGTCACGGTTTTCGCTGCTTTCGTCCTGCTCAACCTGATTTTCCACTACGGCTGGCAGGTCAACTTTTGCAACCTGGGTACCCGTTGTGCTTTCTGCTGCTTCAACCGCGATAACGTCGTTTTCTTCCGTCTGAACAGCACCCACACGTACTTTCTGGGTCAGCTGACGCTGCTTACGACGCGGCATAACCTGAGTACGCTCTTCCTGCTCCGTGTCCTGCTGTTCAACAGGCGCTTCGCGGTTCAGGTTTTTGACTTCCTGCTGGGCCTGGCGTTTCTCGTCGTTACGACGACGGTTACGCTCGCGGCGAGGTTGCTGCTCGTCACGCTGTTTGCTCTTCTCGGACTCATCGCCCGCCTGCTGGCGAATCTCACGATCTTCAACGTTCTGCTGTTGCTTCTCGCGACGGTTGCGACGGTTGTCCTCGCGTTGTTCACGACCTTCGTTGTTCTCGGAACGATTATCACGGCGTTCGTTACGATCGCTACGGTCGTTGCGGTCATTACGATCGCGACGATTGTTCTGACGCTTACGACGGTCCTGCTGACGCTCTGGTTTCGCTTCTTTTGGCGCTTCTTTCGGCTGCTCAGGCTGAACTTCTTCGCCAGCAAACATTTTTTTCAACGCGCCGAAGATGCGGCTCAGGAGACCCGGCTGCTCAGGCTGCGCTTTTGGCGCGGCAGGGGCCGCCTTTTGCACGGCAGGTTTTGCCGCTGGTTTTTCCAGCGTCGCTTCCGGCGGGGCTTCCGGCATGATGAAGGTTGCTAATGCAGGCTGCTCAGGCAGTTTACGCTCGGCAGGCTCTTCATCCGATGGCAGCGCCATTTCTTCTTCATGCAGCTTCGGCAGCAGGTAGCTGAGGGTGCTTGTCTCTTCGCCTTTACGCACGCGCAGCACGTGATAGTGCGGGGTTTGCATCTCGTCGTTTGGCACGATGATGCAGCGAACGCCGCCCTGACGCGCTTCGATTGCGCTTACCGCTGCACGTTTTTCGTTCAGCAGGTAGGAGGCAATCGGCACCGGAACGATGGCGTGAACCTCTTTGGTGTTCTCTTTCAGCGCTTCTTCTTCAATCAGACGCAGAATAGAGAGGGAGAGCGATTCATTGTCACGCACGGTACCCGTACCGGAACAGCGCGGGCAGACGTGATGGCTGGACTCGCCGAGTGACGGGCTCAGACGCTGACGGGACATTTCCAGCAGGCCGAAGCGCGAGATATGGCTAATCTGGATACGTGCGCGATCCTGGCGCACCGCTTCACGCAGACGGTTTTCAACCGCACGCTGGTGGCGAACCGGGGTCATGTCGATGAAGTCGATAACAATCAGACCACCCAGGTCGCGCAGGCGGAGCTGGCGGGCGATTTCATCAGCGGCTTCAAGGTTGGTGTTGAAGGCGGTCTCTTCGATGTCGCCGCCACGAGTTGCACGCGCGGAGTTGATGTCGATAGCGGTCAGCGCTTCGGTGGTATCAATTACGATAGAACCGCCGGACGGCAGACGCACTTCACGCTGGAAGGCAGACTCGATCTGGGATTCAATCTGATAGTGGCTGAACAGCGGGATTTCACCGGTGTACAGTTTAATTTTGCTGGTGAAATCCGGGCGACCCAGCGCGGCGATGTGCTGGCGAGCCAGCTCAAGCACTTTCGGGTTATCAATCAGAATTTCACCGATGTCCTGACGTAGATAATCACGGAAGGCACGCACAATAACGTTGCTTTCCTGGTGGATCAGGAACGGAGCAGGACGGCTCTCAGCCGCTTTCTTGATGGCTTCCCAGTGCTTCAGACGGAAGCTCAGGTCCCACTGCAACGCTTCGGCAGATTTGCCGACGCCTGCGGTGCGCACGATAAGGCCCATGCCGTCTGGCAGCTCGAGACTTGCCAGCGCTTCTTTCAGCTCGGTACGGTCATCGCCTTCGATACGGCGAGAGATGCCACCCGCACGCGGGTTGTTTGGCATCAATACCAGATAACTTCCTGCCAGGCTGATAAAGGTGGTCAGTGCGGCACCTTTGTTGCCACGCTCTTCTTTATCGATCTGGACGATAACTTCCTGACCTTCACGCAGAACATCTTTAATGTTCGGACGGCCATGGGAGTTGTAGTTTGCAGGAAAATATTCGCGGGCGATTTCTTTGAGAGGAAGGAAACCGTGACGCTCAGCACCGTAATCGACAAATGCAGCTTCAAGGCTTGGTTCAATGCGGGTGATTTTGCCTTTGTAAATGTTCGCTTTTTTCTGTTCGTGTCCAGGACTTTCGATATCCAGATCGTACAGGCGCTGCCCATCCACAAGGGCGACACGCAACTCTTCTTGCTGAGTTGCGTTGATTAACATTCTTTTCATCGTAACTTACTCGTTATTCTTACATTGACGACAAAGCTGCGGGCAAGGTGACGCTTTCCGGGGTATGAACCGATGGCCTCGTGTCTATTCACGTCGCCAACCTCACGGTTGTCGCTCGCTTAAGAGGCGCAGAGTGTCGGTTGCCTGTGTTTCATACGGAAACACAGCGCAATTATCAGGGGAATTGCCTGGGAAAACTCTCCAGAGAACAATCCTTATACCGGGAAGTACTGCAACCCGCAGCCCGCTAACTGCCTGAAAGATCAATACGTCTTACGCCATTGCTGCGTGGATGATCGGTCAGACAAAATTGGTCATTCCGTCGACATCCTTACAAAACCCGGATTTAACGCGGAAAACGGATTCATTATTCCACTGCTCGCCGGGTTATAGCAAGATGACTTTTACCAATTATCACCCGGTTACTCACAGTTTCTTCACTTCAACGGGGTGATTGGTTTAATAACCACCAAATCGATTGCGCGAAAGGGGAGTGGTCCGGATAAAAGTAAATATAAGCATAGAAAAATGAGTGGCGCTAATGTCTGACGCTATTTAGAATCGCCAACCATGAAAACAGAGACTCCAGCCGTAAAAATGGTTGCCATCGCCGACGACGAGGCGGGGCAACGTATCGATAATTTTTTGCGCACCCAGTTGAAGGGCGTGCCAAAAAGTATGATTTATCGCATCTTGCGTAAGGGCGAGGTGCGGGTGAACAAAAAACGCGTGAAGCCAGAGTATAAGCTCGAGGCGGGCGATGAAATCCGGATTCCACCGGTACGTGTTGCAGAGCGTGAAGAAGAGGTCGTTTCTCCGAAGCTGCAAAAAGTCGCGGCCCTGAGCGACGTTATCCTTTATGAGGACGACCACATTCTGGTGCTGAATAAACCGTCCGGAACGGCGGTACACGGGGGGAGCGGTCTGAGCTTCGGCGTGATTGAAGGGTTACGCGCGCTGCGCCCGGAAGCGCGTTTCCTCGAACTGGTTCACCGTCTTGACCGCGATACCTCTGGCGTGCTGCTGGTGGCGAAAAAACGTTCTGCGCTGCGTTCACTGCATGAACAGCTGCGCGAAAAAGGGATGCAGAAAGATTACCTGGCGCTGGTGCGCGGCCAGTGGCAGTCCCACGTGAAAGTGGTGCAGGCGCCGCTGCTGAAAAATATTCTGCAAAGCGGCGAGCGCATTGTTCGTGTTAATCAGGAAGGGAAACCGTCTGAGACGCGCTTTAAAGTTGAAGAGCGCTACGAATTCGCCACGCTGGTGCGCTGTAGTCCGGTGACGGGGCGTACCCACCAGATTCGCGTCCATACCCAGTTTGCGGGCCATCCGATTGCGTTTGATGACCGCTATGGCGATCGCGAATTTGATAAGCAGCTGGCGGGAACAGGGCTGTCGCGTCTGTTCCTGCACGCGGCAGCGCTGAAATTTACCCATCCTAATACCGGCGAAGTTATCCGTATTGAAGCGCCGCTGGATGAGCAGCTCAAACGCTGTCTGAAAGTTCTGCGCGGCTAAGGTAAATGTAAAACGGCAATGTATATTGCCGTTTTTTATGTTTGCCCCCTCTCCCTGTGGGAGAGGGCCGGGGTGAGGGCATCAGGCCGCAGGGATCACATCGTCAGCGGATTACACTCTTCTCGCCTTAACATCTGGCACAGTGCAATCAGCGGCAACCCCACCAGCGTGTTGGGATCGCGGCCATCGAGCTTGTCGAACAACGCAATCCCTAGTCCTTCACTTTTAAAGCTCCCTGCACAGTTTAGCGGACGTTCCCGACGCACATAATCCATAATCTCCTGCTCGCTAAGATGACGGAAGTGCACATCAAACGGCTCGCACTCGGTTTGCAGATGACCGGAAGCCGAATTATAAAGCGCCAGGCCGGTATAAAAGGTCACGATACCGCCTCGCGCACGCAACAGCTGCTGGCAGGCGTTTTCTTCCGTATGCGGTTTGCCGGTGATTTCGCCGTCCAGCACACAAACCTGATCGGAGCCTATAATCAGATGTGCGGGGTAACGTACGGCCAGCGACTGTGCTTTCTCTTTCGCGAGACGGGTCACCAGATGACGCGGTGACTCGCCCGGCTGTGGCGTTTCATCCACCTCCGGCGCAGCGCATTCAAACGGGATCCCGAGCTTTTCCAGCAGCATTCGGCGATAAGGTGAAGTGGAAGCAAGGACGAGATTTGGCATATTTTTATCACCAGATATAGCGTATCGATGCCAGCCATTTTAAACTACAGGCCGCAATGTGTGCGAATAATTGGCAAAAGGCAGCTCTGGTTGCCTTTTTCTTTGACTCTATGACGTTACAAAGTTAATATGCGCGCCCTATGCAAAAGGTAAAATTACCCCTGACTCTTGATCCGGTTCGTACGGCTCAAAAACGCCTCGATTACGAAGGAATCTATTCTTCCGATCAGGCTGAGCGTATTGCCGAATCTGTAGTCAGTGTGGACAGTGATGTAGAATGCTCCATGTCGTTCGCTATCGACAACCAGCGTCTCGCCGTGTTAACCGGTGATGCAAAGGTGACGGTAACGCTCGAATGTCAGCGTTGCGGGAAACCGTTTGTACAGCATGTTCACACAACGTATTGTTTTAGTCCGGTTCGTTCTGACGAACAGGCTGAAGCACTCCCGGAAGCGTATGAGCCGATTGAGGTTAACGAATTCGGTGAAATCGATCTTCTGGCGCTGGTTGAAGATGAAGTCATCCTCTCCCTGCCAGTCGTTCCGGTGCATGATTCTGAACACTGTGAAGTGTCCGAGGCGGACATGGTCTTTGGGGAACTGCCTGATGAAGCGCAAAAACCAAACCCATTTGCCGTATTAGCCAGCTTAACGCGTAAGTAATTGAGGAGTAAGGTCCATGGCCGTACAACAGAATAAACCAACCCGTTCCAAACGTGGCATGCGTCGTTCCCATGACGCGCTGACCGCAGTTACCAGCCTGTCTGTAGACAAGACTTCTGGTGAGAAACACCTGCGTCACCACATCACCGCTGACGGTTTCTACCGCGGCCGCAAGGTTATCACTAAGTAATCACGCGTCAGCGTGATTAGGCTTAGTGAGGAACTTCCCCGTGCAAACGGGGAGTTTACCGAACCAGGCTGCGACGATACCTTGACACGTCTAACCCTGGCGTTAGATGTCATGGGGGGAGATTTTGGCCCTACCGTGACAGTGCCTGCAGCATTGCAGGCACTGAATTCTAATTCGCAACTCACACTTCTTTTAGTCGGTAATCCCGACACAATCACGCCATTACTTGCAAAAGCTGACTTTGAACAACGTTCGCGTCTGCAGATTATTCCTGCGCAGTCAGTTATTGCCAGTGATGCCCGGCCATCGCAGGCTATTCGTAATAGCCGCGGCAGCTCTATGCGAATGGCGCTGGAGCTGGTGAAAGAAGGGCGAGCGCAGGCTTGCGTCAGCGCGGGAAATACTGGCGCGCTGATGGGGCTGTCGAAATTATTGCTCAAGCCGATTGAGGGCATTGAGCGTCCGGCGCTGGTGACGGTATTACCGCATCAGCAGAAGGGCAAAACGGTGGTGCTGGATCTGGGCGCTAACGTGGATTGTGATAGTACAATGCTGGCTCAGTTTGCCGTTATGGGGTCGGTGCTGGCTGAAGACGTGGTCGGGATTAACAATCCCCGCGTTGCATTACTGAATATTGGTGAAGAAGAGACCAAAGGCCTGGACAGTATCCGCGACGCTGCGGAAATACTCAAACAGGTCCCCTCCATCAACTATATTGGTTATCTCGAAGCCAATGAGTTGCTGACGGGCAAAACGGATGTATTAGTGTGTGATGGCTTCACCGGAAACGTGACGTTGAAGACCATGGAAGGGGTCGTACGAATGTTCCTTTCTCTGCTGAAATCGCAGGGAGAAGGTAAAAAAAGGTCCTGGTGGCTGATTTTATTAAAGCGTTGGTTACAAAAAAGCCTGACGCGGCGATTCAGTCACCTCAACCCCGACCAGTATAATGGCGCCTGTCTGTTAGGATTGCGCGGCATCGTGATTAAGAGTCATGGCGCCGCCAATCAGCGAGCATTTACCGTCGCGATTGAACAGGCAGTGCAGGCGGTGCAGCGACAAGTCCCTCAGAGGATTGCCGCTCGCCTGGGATCTGTATTAGCTAAAAGTGACTGAGCGTACATGTATACGAAGATTTTAGGTACCGGCAGCTACCTGCCAAAACAAGTGCGTACCAACGCCGATCTTGAAAAAATGGTAGATACGTCTGACGAGTGGATTGTCACGCGCACAGGTATCCGTGAACGTCGTATCGCCGCGCCAGACGAAACTGTGTCCACCATGGGCTACGAAGCCGCTCAGCGAGCGCTTGAGATGGCTGGCATTGATAAAGAACAGATCGGGCTTATTGTGGTGGCGACAACCTCTGCCACGCATGCCTTCCCAAGCGCAGCGTGCCAGGTGCAGAACATGCTCGGCATCAAAGGCTGCCCGGCATTTGATGTTGCAGCAGCGTGCGCGGGTTTCACCTATGCGCTGAGCATCGCCGATCAGTATGTAAAATCGGGCGCCGTAAAATATGCGCTGGTGATCGGCGCTGATGTTCTGGCGCGTACCTGCGATCCAACCGATCGCGGCACGATCATTATTTTTGGCGATGGCGCGGGCGCGGTGCTGCTGGGGCAGTCCGAAGAGCCGGGCATCATCTCCACGCACTTGCATGCCGATGGCCGCTACGGCGAGCTGTTAACGCTGCCTAACGCCGATCGCGTTAATCCTGATAACTCCATTTACCTCACCATGGCAGGTAATGAAGTATTCAAGGTGGCGGTGACTGAGCTTGCGCATATTGTCGATGAGACGCTGGAAGCCAATAACCTTGAACGCACCGCACTCGACTGGCTGGTGCCGCATCAGGCGAACCTGCGTATCATCAGCGCGACGGCGAAGAAGCTGGGCATGTCTATGGATAACGTTGTGGTGACGCTTGATCGCCACGGCAACACCTCTGCGGCATCGGTACCGTGCGCATTTGACGAAGCGGTACGCGATGGACGAATTAAACGGGGCCAACTGGTCTTGCTTGAAGCCTTTGGTGGCGGGTTCACCTGGGGTTCCGCGCTGGTTCGTTTCTAGGATAAGGATTAAAAAATGACGCAATTTGCTTTTGTGTTCCCGGGACAGGGCTCGCAAACTGTTGGGATGTTGTCTGAAATGGCAGCAAACTATCCGGTTATTGAAGAGACTTTCCGTGAAGCCTCTGACGCGCTGGGTTATGATCTGTGGGCGCTGACCCAACAGGGCCCCGCTGAAGAGCTGAACAAAACCTGGCAGACTCAACCGGCACTGCTGGCAGCCTCCGTCGCATTGTGGCGCGTATGGCAGCAGCAGGGCGGCAAAGCGCCGACGCTGATGGCGGGTCATAGCCTGGGTGAATACTCTGCGCTGGTCTGCGCAGGGGTGATTGCCTTCGCTGACGCGGTACGCCTGGTTGAATTGCGTGGTAAATTCATGCAGGAAGCGGTGCCAGAGGGCACGGGCGGCATGTCTGCCATCATCGGTCTGGATGATGCTTCTATCGCTAAAGCCTGTGAAGAATCTGCTGAAGGTCAGGTCGTTTCTCCGGTAAACTTTAACTCGCCAGGCCAGGTGGTAATCGCGGGTCATAAAGAAGCGGTTGAGCGTGCAGGCGCTGCCTGTAAAGCTGCGGGCGCAAAACGTGCACTGCCCCTGCCGGTGAGCGTACCGTCTCACTGCGCGCTGATGAAGCCCGCTGCCGATAAGCTGGCGGTTGAGCTGGAAAAAATGACCTTTAACGCACCGACGATTTCCGTTGTGAATAACGTCGATGTGAAGTGCGAAACCGCGCCGGAGGCTATCCGTAACGCGCTGGTTCGCCAGCTCTACAGCCCGGTTCAGTGGACTAAAACCGTTGAATTTATGGCGTCTCAGGGCGTTGAACATCTGTATGAAGTTGGTCCAGGTAAGGTACTTACCGGTCTGACAAAACGTATTGTAGATACCCTGACTGCCTCGGCGATTAACGAGCCGGAAGCCATGAAAGCGGCACTCTCGCAATAAAAGAGGAATACCATGAGTTTTGAAGGAAAAATTGCCCTGGTGACCGGCGCAAGCCGCGGTATTGGGCGCGCTATTGCTGAAACACTGGTTGCGCGCGGCGCGACGGTGATCGGGACTGCGACCAGTGAGAATGGCGCACAGGCCATCAGCGACTATCTGGGTGCGAACGGTAAAGGTCTGGTACTGAATGTGACTGAACCAGCATCTATCGAATCTGTTCTGGAAAATATTCGCGCAGAGTTTGGCGAAGTGGATATTCTGGTCAATAATGCCGGGATCACTCGCGACAACCTGCTGATGCGAATGAAAGACGACGAGTGGAACGATATTATCGAAACCAACCTGTCATCTGTATTCCGTCTGTCAAAAGCGGTAATGCGCGCTATGATGAAAAAGCGTCATGGTCGTATTATCACTGTAGGTTCTGTGGTTGGTACCATGGGAAATGCTGGTCAGGCTAACTACGCTGCGGCGAAAGCAGGTCTGATCGGTTTCAGTAAGTCGCTGGCGCGTGAAGTCGCGTCCCGCGGAATTACTGTAAACGTTGTTGCTCCGGGCTTTATTGAAACGGACATGACGCGTGCGCTGACTGATGAGCAGCGTGCGGGTACGCTGGCGGCAGTTCCGGCGGGTCGTCTTGGCGACCCTAAAGAAATCGCCAGCGCGGTTGCATTTTTAGCCTCTGACGAAGCGGGTTACATCACTGGTGAAACCCTCCACGTCAACGGCGGGATGTACATGGTTTAATCACGATCGAAAATATTTGCGTTATTTGGGCAAATGGCCTCAAAATAACGTAAAATCGTGGTAAGACCTGCCGGGATTTAGTTGCAAATTTTTCAACATTTTATACACTACGAAAACCATCGCGAAAGCGAGTTTTGATAGGAAATTTAAGAGTATGAGCACTATCGAAGAACGCGTTAAGAAAATTATCGGCGAACAGCTGGGCGTTAAGCAGGAAGAAGTTGTGAACTCCGCTTCCTTTGTTGAAGACCTGGGCGCAGATTCTCTTGACACCGTTGAGCTGGTAATGGCTCTGGAAGAAGAGTTTGATACTGAGATTCCGGACGAAGAAGCTGAGAAAATCACCACCGTTCAGGCTGCCATTGATTACATCAACGGTCACCAGGCGTAAGTGAACATCTCCAGGCGGTCATTCGACCGCCTGAGTTTTATCTTTTGTTGTCCCACGAATCTCTTTTTTTATCCCTCCCTGGAGGACAAGCGTGTCTAAGCGTCGTGTAGTTGTGACCGGACTTGGCATGTTGTCTCCTGTCGGCAATACCGTAGAGTCCACCTGGAAAGCTCTCCTTGCCGGTCAGAGCGGCATCAGCCTAATCGACCATTTCGATACTAGCGCCTATGCAACGAAATTTGCTGGCTTAGTAAAGGATTTTAACTGTGAAGAGATCATCTCGCGCAAAGAACAGCGCAAGATGGATGCCTTCATTCAATATGGAATTGTCGCTGGCGTTCAGGCCATGCAGGATTCTGGCCTTGAGATTACGGAAGAGAACGCGACCCGTATCGGCGCCGCTATCGGCTCCGGGATTGGCGGTCTTGGTCTGATTGAAGAAAACCATACATCTCTGATGAATGGCGGCCCGCGTAAAATCAGCCCGTTCTTCGTTCCGTCTACGATTGTCAACATGGTGGCAGGTCACCTGACCATTATGTTCGGCCTGCGTGGCCCAAGCATCTCAATCGCGACAGCCTGTACGTCTGGCGTGCATAACATCGGCCAGGCCGCGCGTATCATTGCGTACGGCGATGCAGATGCTATGGTTGCGGGCGGCGCTGAAAAAGCCAGTACCCCGCTGGGCGTCGGTGGCTTCGGTGCAGCGCGTGCGCTCTCTACCCGAAACGATAATCCCCAGGCGGCGAGCCGTCCGTGGGATAAAGACCGTGATGGTTTCGTGCTGGGTGACGGTGCAGGCATGATCGTACTGGAAGAGTACGAACACGCGAAAAAACGTGGCGCAAAAATTTATGCTGAAGTTGTTGGCTTTGGCATGAGCAGCGATGCTTATCACATGACGTCTCCTCCAGAGAACGGTGCAGGCGCTGCGCTGGCGATGGAAAACGCCATCCGCGATGCGGGCATTACGCCGGCACAGATTGGCTACGTTAACGCCCATGGGACGTCTACACCTGCGGGCGATAAAGCAGAAGCGCAGGCTGTTAAGTCTATCTTCGGCGAATCTGCCGGCCGCGTAATGGTAAGCTCCACGAAATCCATGACCGGTCACCTGCTGGGTGCTGCGGGGGCAGTAGAGTCAATCTACTCAATTCTCGCGCTGCGCGATCAGGCTGTACCGCCAACCATCAACCTGGATAATCCGGATGAAGGTTGCGATCTGGACTTCGTTCCTCACGAAGCACGCCAGGTTAGCGGTATGGAGTATACCCTGTGTAACTCCTTCGGCTTCGGTGGGACTAACGGTTCTCTGATCTTCAAAAAGGTCTGAGTCTGGTTAGTCGCTGACGATAAAAAAGGTCCGCTTGCCGGGCCTTTTTTATTAGGTGAAATCCCCTTGTCCGGCTGCTCACATCCTGCCAGACTGAGCCTCCACGCATAAGGAGCCACCATGTTTTTAATTAATGGCCTTGAGCAAGACACGCTGCCGGCAAGCGACAGGGCGACCCAGTTTGGCGATGGCTGTTTCACGACTGCGCGTATTCTCGACGGTGGCGTGTGTCTGCTCGGGACCCATATCCTTCGTTTACAAAAAGCCTGCGAAGCACTACTGATCCCCTTCTCGCAGTGGGACATTCTTGAAAGTGAAATGCGTCGGCTGGCGTCAGATAAAGCAAGCGGCGTCCTGAAAGTCATTATTAGCCGCGGGAGCGGTGGCCGGGGCTATAGCGGTTCTGCCTGTCTGCATCCTACGCGGGTCCTTTCCGTTTCAGATTATCCTTCCCATTATGCGCACTGGCGTGAAGAGGGCGTAGCCCTGGCATTAAGTCCGGTACGTCTGGGGCGAAACCCGATGCTCGCTGGCATAAAACATCTCAACCGCCTTGAACAGGTGCTTATTCGTACTCATCTTGAGCAGACGGAGGCCGGGGAGGCGCTGGTTCTTGACAGCGAAGGGTACATTACGGAATGCTGTGCGGCTAATTTACTCTGGCGGAAGGGCAGTGACGTGTTCACGCCTTCGCTGGAGCAGGCCGGCGTCAACGGTATTATGCGACAGTTTTGTCTGCACCAGCTGGCACGCGCAGGCTTTCGCGTTGTCGAAGTCAACGCTAAGGAAGAGGCGCTGCTGTCTGCCGATGAAGTCGTAATCTGCAATGCGCTGATGCCCGTTGTCCCCGTTCGCGCTTATGGCCGCAAATGCTGGTCATCCCGCGAGCTGTTCCAGTTTCTGGCCCCGTTATGTGAGCAAACCAGGTAGTCATGAAGAAAATGTTACGCTTTGTCCTCCTTCTTATCGTTGCGTTCGGTATCGCTGGCGGAGCGGGAGTGTGGAAAGTCCGTCAGCTGGCGGAGAGTCAGATCCTGATTAAAGACGAGACGATTTTTACCCTGAAAGCGGGTACCGGGCGGCAGGCGCTTGGTCAGCAGCTGTATGACGACAAAATTATCAATCGCCCACGCGTATTCCAGTGGCTGCTGCGTATTGAACCGGACCTGTCCCATTTCAAGGCCGGCACCTATCGCTTTACCCCTGGCATGACTGTGCGCGAGATGCTGCAACTGCTGGAGAGTGGTAAAGAAGCCCAGTTCCCGCTGCGTTTTGTGGAAGGTATGCGTCTGAGCGATTACCTCAGGCAGCTGCGGGACGCGCCATACATTAAGCATACGCTGAAAGATGACCGCTACCAGACCGTGGCAGACGCCTTAAAATTCGAACATCCCGAGTGGGTGGAAGGCTGGTTCTGGCCCGATACGTGGATGTATACGGCAGGCACGACGGATGTGGCCATTCTGAAGCGCGCGCACAACAAAATGGTCGCGGCGGTAGACGCTGCCTGGAAAGGGCGAGCAGAGGGCCTGCCTTATAAAGATCAAAACCAGTTCATGACGATGGCCTCGATCATCGAGAAAGAGACGGCCGTTGCTGCCGAACGTGACCAGGTTGCCTCGGTGTTTATTAACCGTCTGCGCATCGGCATGCGTTTGCAAACCGATCCTACCGTTATCTACGGCATGGGCGAAAACTACAACGGCAGGATTTCCAGAAAAGATCTGGAGACGCCAACGGCGTATAATACCTACGTGATTAGCGGCCTGCCGCCTGGACCGATCGCGACGCCGAGTGAAGCATCGTTGAAGGCCGCCGCGCACCCGGCCAAAACGCCGTATCTCTATTTTGTGGCTGACGGAAAAGGGGGGCATACGTTTAATACCAACCTGGCCAGCCACAATCGCTCCGTTCAGGACTATCTGAAGGCACTTAAGGAAAAAAATGCGCAGTAAATACATTGTCATTGAGGGACTCGAAGGGGCGGGCAAAACCACCGCCCGTAACGTGGTGGTGGATACGCTTACGTCGCTTGGCGTCGCCGACATGGTCTTCACCCGCGAGCCGGGCGGTACGCAGCTGGCGGAAAAACTGCGCAGCCTGGTACTGGATATCAAATCCGTTGGTGATGAAATTATTACCGACAAAGCGGAAGTGCTGATGTTCTATGCGGCGCGCGTTCAACTGGTGGAGACGGTGATCAAACCCGCTCTGGCAGAAGGGAAATGGGTGATTGGCGATCGCCACGATCTCTCAACCCAGGCGTATCAGGGCGGTGGCCGGGGTATCGATCAGGCCATGCTGGCTACGCTTCGCGACGCGGTTCTGGGCGATTTCCGTCCTGACCTGACGCTGTATCTGGACGTAACTCCTGAGGTGGGCCTGAAGCGCGCCCGTGCCCGCGGCGAACTGGACCGCATTGAGCAGGAGTCTTTTGATTTCTTTAACCGCACCCGTGCGCGTTATCTGGAACTGGCCGGGCAGGACAAGACCATTCGTACCATCGATGCGACGCAATCCCTTGAAGACGTTACGCGTGATATTCAGCAGACCGTTACGCAGTGGCTACAGGAGCAGCAGGCATGAAATGGTATCCGTGGTTGCGCCCACACTTTGAACAGCTGATCGGCAGCTATCAGGTTGGTCGGGGGCATCATGCGTTACTGATCCAGGCGCTGCCGGGAATGGGTGATGATGCGTTGATTTACGCCATCACCCGCTTTCTGATGTGCCAACAGCCGGAAGGACATAAAAGCTGCGGTAAATGCCGGGGTTGCCAGCTTATGCAGGCGGGCACGCATCCTGACTATTACACCCTCGAACCCGAGAAGGGCAAAAATACGCTCGGTATCGACGCGGTGCGTGAGGTCAGTGAGAAACTGTACGAATATGCGCGTCTGGGGGGGGCGAAAGTGGTGTGGCTGAAAGACGCCGCGCTGCTCACGGAAGCCGCAGCCAACGCCCTGTTAAAAACCCTGGAAGAGCCGCCAGAGAATACCTGGTTTTTCCTCTCCTGCCGCGAGCCGGAACGCTTGCTGGCGACGCTGCGCAGTCGCTGCCGTCTTCACCACCTCGCTGTCCCTCAGGAATCCTGGGCGCTCGCCTGGCTTGAGCGAGAAGTGACGGTGTCACAAGACGCGGCGCGCTCGGCGTTGCGCCTGTGCAGCGGTGCGCCTGCGGCTGCGCTGGCCTTATTGCAGCCGGAAGTGTGGTCCCAGCGTGAAACGCTATGTCGTGCGGTTGAATCAGCCCTCGACAGCCATGACTGGCTGAGCGTGCTGCCAGCGCTGAACAGCGATCAGGCACCGGAACGGCTGCACTGGCTGGCCGCACTGCTGCTGGATGCGCTCAAAATCCAGCAGGGGGCGACGCTTCTGACTAACCCTGACGTGTGGGCGCTGGTCACCACGCTGGCGAATCGCCTGTCAGGGCAGTCGCTGCACGCTATCCTTCATGATATCTGCCAGAGTCGTGAACAACTTTTGACGGTAACCGGTCTCAATCGCGAGCTTTTACTGACCGACCAGTTACTGCGTATCGAACACTACCTGCAACCGGGTGTCATACCGCCGGTTTCCCACCTCTGAGAGAGACATTATGTTTTTAGTCGACTCACACTGCCATCTCGATGGCCTGGATTATCAGTCCCTGCATAAAAATGTGGACGACGTGCTGGCGAAAGCCGCCGCGCGCGATGTGAAATTTTGCCTGGCCGTGGCGACCACGTTGCCGGGTTACCGCGCCATGCGTGAACTGGTAGGCGAGCGCGATAATGTCGTCTTCTCCTGCGGCGTGCATCCGCTGAATCAGGATGAAGCGTACGACGTTGAGGATTTACGCCGTCTTGCCGCAGAAGAGGGCGTAGTGGCGATGGGCGAGACCGGTCTCGACTATTTCTACACCCCGGAAACGAAACCTCGCCAGCAGGAATCCTTCCGCAACCACATCCGTATTGGCCGTGAACTGAATAAGCCTGTTATCGTTCATACCCGCGATGCGCGCGCCGACACGCTGGCGAACCTGCGGGAAGAAAAGGTGACGGATTGCGGTGGCGTACTACACTGTTTCACTGAAGACAGAGAAACGGCGGGTAAGCTGCTTGATTTAGGCTTTTATATCTCGTTCTCGGGGATTGTAACGTTCCGGAATGCTGAGCAACTGCGTGATGCGGCGCGATATGTTCCGCTGGATCGTATTCTGGTGGAAACCGATTCCCCGTACCTGGCACCGGTGCCTCATCGCGGCAAAGAAAATCAGCCAGCGATGACCCGGGATGTCGCTGAGTATATGGCCGTTCTGAAAGGTGTCAGTATTGAAGAGCTGGCTCGCGTGACAACGGAAAACTTCGCTAGTCTGTTCCATATCGACCCCGCCCACCTGCAATCTGTCTGATACGCCTGTTATTTTTAGGCTCGTAATTAATAAGTAAAACGAGTAAAGTTCACCGCCTCATTTGGGGCGGTGATGGCGTTTTTAGACACATCCAGACATGCTTTATGTAAATATCTGCAAGTTTTTTGGCCGTCTTGAACTGAAACGTGATAGCCGTCAAACAAACTCAGAGGGAATTATTTTACTCTGTGTAATAAATAAAGGGCGCTTAGATGTCCTGTCCACGGCGCGGTACTCCCCCCGGGCCAATGCGTGAAAACGTAAAAAAAGCACAAATACTCAGGAGCACTCTCAATTATGTTTAAGAATGCATTTGCTAACCTGCAAAAGGTCGGTAAATCGCTGATGCTGCCAGTATCCGTACTGCCTATCGCAGGTATCCTGCTGGGTGTCGGTTCTGCAAACTTCAGCTGGCTGCCAGCCGTAGTTTCCCACGTGATGGCCGAAGCAGGCGGTTCTGTTTTTGCTAACATGCCGCTGATCTTCGCTATCGGTGTTGCTCTGGGCTTCACCAATAACGACGGTGTATCCGCGCTGGCGTCCGTTGTTGCTTACGGCATCATGGTGAAAACCATGGCTGTGGTTGCGCCGCTGGTACTGCATTTACCTGCTGAAGAGATTGCCGCTAAGCATCTGGCGGACACCGGTGTTCTCGGTGGTATCATCTCCGGTGCGATTGCAGCGTATATGTTTAACCGCTTTTATCGCATCAAGCTGCCTGAGTATCTGGGCTTCTTCGCGGGTAAACGTTTTGTGCCGATCATTTCTGGTCTGGCCGCGATTTTCACCGGTGTGGTTCTGTCTTTCATCTGGCCACCAATCGGTACGGCAATCCAGACCTTCTCTCAGTGGGCGGCTTACCAGAACCCGGTTGTGGCGTTCGGTATCTACGGCTTCATTGAGCGCTGCCTGGTACCATTTGGTCTGCACCACATCTGGAACGTTCCATTCCAGATGCAGATTGGTGAATACACCAACGCAGCAGGCCAGGTGTTCCACGGCGACATCCCACGCTACATGGCGGGTGACCCAACGGCAGGTAAACTGTCTGGTGGCTTCCTGTTCAAAATGTACGGTCTGCCGGCCGCCGCAATTGCGATCTGGCACTCTGCTAAACCAGAGAACCGTGCAAAAGTGGGCGGTATCATGATCTCCGCAGCGCTGACCTCGTTCCTGACCGGTATCACCGAGCCGATCGAGTTCTCCTTCATGTTCGTTGCACCGATCCTGTACATCATCCACGCGGTACTGGCAGGTCTGGCATTCCCAATCTGTATCCTGCTGGGTATGCGTGACGGTACGTCCTTCTCTCACGGTCTGATCGACTTCATCGTTCTGTCCGGTAACAGCAGCAAGCTGTGGCTGTTCCCAATTGTGGGTGCGGGCTACGCAGTGGTGTACTACACCGTCTTCCGCGTGCTGATCAAAGCACTGGACCTGAAAACGCCGGGTCGTGAAGATGCAACGGAAGACAGCAAAGCCGGTGCGACCAGCGAAATGGCGCCTGCTCTGGTAGCTGCCTTCGGTGGTAAAGAGAACATCACTAACCTGGACGCGTGTATCACTCGTCTGCGTGTGAGCGTTGCCGACGTTGCGAAAGTAGACCAGCCGGGTCTGAAAAAACTGGGCGCAGCGGGCGTCGTTGTTGCTGGTTCTGGTGTTCAGGCAATCTTCGGTACGAAATCCGATAACCTGAAAACCGAAATGGATGAGTACATCCGCAACAACTAAGCTGTGACCTGGGGAGACTAAGGCAGCCGAATGGCTGCCTTTTTTATTACTGCGGTTTGTGGTGCCGGGTGGCGGCTGCGTCTTACCCGGCCTACGTGATGGGTAGGGCCGGTAAGCGCAGCGCCACCGGGCTTCTGTCACTCAGAAATCGTAGCTCGCGCTCACCGAGACGTTCAGCGGCGCGCCATACACTACATAAGAACCGACGTAATCGTAATACTCTTTGTCGAACAGGTTGTTGACGTTAGCCTGCACCGCAAAATCTTTGGTGACCTGATAACGGCTGAACAGGTTCACCAGCCCATAGCTGCCTTGCTCCGCGCGGGAACGTCCTGCCGGGCCACCTTCCACGTCCGTCCACACTTTGTTCTGCCAGTTTACGCCGCCGCCCACGGTCAGTTCCGGCAGCATTGGCAACTGATAGCGGGTGAAGAGCTTCATGGTTGTGCGCGGCTGATCGGCGCTGACGGCGTTGCCATTCTTATCTTCTGCGATGTAACGCGTCGCGCCGAAGGTCAGCTGCCAGTTATCGGTCAGGGCACCGTTGAGCTCGAACTCGACCCCTTTGCTGACCACCCCGTCCAGCGATTCATAGATCGACTCACCGCTCGGCATGTAGGTATAGGTGTTGCTGGCGACGTTATCCTGCTCAATGCGGAAAATCGCCAGCGAGGTGGTGAGACGGGTATTAAACCAGTCCGCCTTCACCCCGGCTTCGTAGCTTTTACCCGTGGTAGGGTCAAGATAACGTCCGCTGGCATCGCGCTTATCCTGCGGCTGGAAGATAGAGGTATAGCTGACGTAGGTCGACCAGTCCTCATTGATGTCATACACCAGGCCGGCGTACGGCGTTACATCATCTTTGGTGCTTTCCAGACGGGTATTCGGCGATCCTGCCGGGTTATAACGAATATTGTATTGGGTGTAGCGCGCGCCCAGGATCAGGTGTAGCGGATCGGCCAGCGAGAAACGAGCCGACGAATAGGCTGAAGACTGGCGAATATCATCCTTGCTGTAGAGTTTCCACGGCGTCCACTGCGGATCGGCGATGTTCCCGTTCCAGTTCTTAAAGTTGCCGACATCAACCATGCCGTATACCGCATCCGGCATGGAGTTGTCGTAATGGTTACGCTGACGGCTGAAGCTGCCGCCGAACATCATTTCGTGCTGACGGCCAAAGAGATCGAAGCCGCCGCGCAGGAAGGCGTCAACCGCATCCTGTTTACGTTCTCCACGGTTCCAGCCGCCATAACCCACCAGACCCGCGCCAGTCTCTTTATCCGGATAGCCGGACATATACATCAGTTTGGAGTCGAAGTTGGTTTCAGCATGCATACCGTTGATGTGCGCTTCCCAGCCATTATCGAAACGCTGAGTCAGGTTAGCGAAGATGCGGGTGCTGTCTTTATCTGAATAAGCCCAGTCAGGCGCGACGGTCTGGCTGCGATTGTAGTGGGTCTTACTTCCGTCGCTGTACCAGGTCGGCAGCCCGCCCCATGTCGGGTCGGCGGTATGGCTTTCCTGATATTCATACCCTACCGAGAGGGTGGTGCTGTCGGTGACATCCGCGTCCATCACGCCGTAGAGGAATTTCTTCCGGTAGTGGTAGTTATCCACGAAGCTGTCGTTGTCCTGATAACCGGTGATCAGACGGCCTCGTACCTTACCTGACTCTACCAGCGGCGCCTGGAGATCCAGCACGTAGCGCTGCTTGTCCCAGCTGCCGTAACTGGCGGAGACGTTACCTTTAAATTCCGGGCTGTCCGCATGCTTACGCACCATATTAACGTACGCAGCCGGGTTGCCCGTGCCGGACATCAGGCCGGTGGCGCCGCGAACCACTTCGATGCGGTCATAAATCGCGGTATCCGCGGCGGTATCACCAAAGTTCCACACTTCACTGATGGAGGTTGGCAGGTCGTCATAGGCGTAGTTGCTGACGAAAAAGCCGCGTGAGTAAAACACGGTACGGTCGCTGTCCTGCACCTGGGCCGTAATGCCCGTGGTATTCGTCAGCACCTGTCCGATGGATTGCAGATTCTGGTCAGCCATACGTTGCTGGCTGATAACGCTGACGGACTGTGGGATGTCGCGGGGAACCAGCAACAGTTTGGTGCCGGTGGTGGTGGTTTTTACGCTGTAATCCTGATCCTGGCTGGCAGAAAGATCCTGTGTGTTGTCAAAACCCCCGTCTACGACGACGGTATCTTCGGTGGTTGAAGCAGCGAAAGCGGCGGTTGGCGTCAATGCCATAGCAATGCAGGCGGCCAGCAACGAAGGTGTTGCGGCAGGCTGATGTTGCCCATCCCTGGTGTGATTAATGAAAGACATCATCAAACCCTTAGTGAATGGTGAAGGTAATTCGCGACAGTCCCGCTAGCACGGGCTGACGTCGTTTTCTATGTTAAAAATGCGCATGAAAATGCAAATGCGAAATATACGCATTGTGATTAACGCTGTAAACAGATGTTTCGGGATGAACTGAAATAAGGTTTCAGAAAAGAAATGTCCTAAAGCGATGCCTCTTCAGCCAGATGGCGGACAATCAGGAAAGAAATCACGGGAGAAGGTTGAAAGGACAGGAGAAACTCGCTCATACTCTTGTCTTGTGTCACGCAGTAAATCAGACAATGTGTGTTAACAACGGACGCACGACGCCAGATTAAACTTAAAAGGAAAAGGTCATGGCTGAAGAAACGATTTTCAGTAAAATTATCCGCCGCGAAATTCCGTCGGATATTGTCTATCAGGATGAACTGGTCACGGCTTTCCGCGACATTTCTCCCCAGGCGCCGACGCACATCCTTATTATTCCCAATATTCTGATCCCGACCGTTAATGACGTTAAAACCGAGCATGAAGTGGCGCTGGGCCGTATGCTTACGGTAGCCGCGAAAATCGCAGAGCAGGAAGGGATTGCTGAGGACGGATACCGTCTGATCATGAACTGTAATCGCCATGGCGGCCAGGAAGTCTATCATATTCATATGCATCTGCTGGGTGGACGTCCACTGGGACCGATGCTGGCACATAAAGGTCTTTAATATGTTAACTGGGCGTATTGCAGCGCTGATCGTGACGCTGGTAATGGTTGGGTGCAGCGCGCGTCCCGCCATCCCGGTCAGTGAAGAACAGACGCTGGTGATGGAGTCCTCAGTGCTTGCTGCGGGCATCACGGCGGAGAAACCTTCGCTGACCATAAGCGAAATCCAGTCTTCAGCCTCCTCTACGCTCTATAACGAAAGGCAAGAGCCAGTGACGGTGCATTATCGCTTCTACTGGTATGACGTGAGAGGTCTTGAGATGCACCCGCTTGAGGCGCCGCGCAGCGTGACCATCCCGGCAAGATCGTCAGTCACGCTCTACGGCAGCGCCAGCTATCTGGGTGCACATAAGGTGAGACTTTATCTTTATTTGTAAGGAGTGAACCTTGATTAAAACAATGAGCCGTTATGCGCTCCTGAGTGCTTTTGCACTCTTTCTGGCGGGTTGTGTGACGCGAACGGAAGAACCAGCACCGGTAGATCAGGCGAAGCCGGGAACGGAACAGCCAACAACGCCAGCGCAGCCTGTTCCAACCGTGCCGTCTGTACCGACCATTCCGGCGCAGCCTGGCCCGATCGAACATCCGGACGACACCGCACAGCCTGCGCCGCGAGTACGCCACTATGACTGGAACGGCGCAATGCAGCCGATGGTGGGCAAAATGTTGCAGGCACAGGGCGTTACGCCCGGCAGCGTGCTGCTGGTGGACAGCGTGAACAACCGTACAAACGGTTCCCTGAATGCGGGAGAAGCGACGGAAACCCTGCGCAACGCGCTGGCAAACAACGGTAAATTTACGCTGGTCTCAGCTCAGCAGCTCGCGGTCGCCAAGCAGCAGCTTGGTCTGTCGCCTCAGGACAGCCTGGGTTCGCGCAGTAAAGCGATTGGTATTGCCCGCAACGTTGGCGCGCAGTATGTCCTTTATTCTAACGCGACAGGCAACGTGAACACGCCGTCGTTGCAGATGCAGTTAATGCTGGTTCAGACCGGCGAAATTATCTGGTCAGGTAAAGGTGCCGTTACGCAACAATAAGCGCACGCGTCATGACGTCCTGACGCGTTATTTCCCTCAGTACCGTGTTATCGCGCCGCAAGCCCCCGCCGGGCTTGGCGGCGCGAGTTGCATTATTGAGCGTGGCGACCATCGGCTGGTTTTACGTCAGCATCACGATGCCGCCGCGCCTGCCTCCCATTTTCGTCGCCAGTTCCGCGCCCTGAAGCGCCTGCCCGCCGACCTTGCGCCACAACCTCATCTCTTTATCAGAGACTGGATGGCGGTGGCGTTTATTGCGGGTGAGATCAAAAGCGAGCTTCCCGATACGCCTGCGCTTGCAGCCATGCTGTATCATCTGCATTGCCAGCCGCGTCTGGGCTGGCGGGTAACGTTACTTCCTTTGCTGGATCACTACTGGCAGCAGGCTGCGCCTGGACGACGCTCGCCCTACTGGCTGGCGCAGCTTAAGCGGCTACGCAGAGCGGGAGAGCCGCAGGCGTTACGTCTGGCGCCGCTGCATATGGATGTCCACGCGGGTAATATCGTTCATACCACGGCAGGCGAGAAACTTATCGACTGGGAATATGCCGGAGACGGTGACGTGGCGCTCGAACTCGCTGCGGTCTGGATGCCTGATGAGGCGTCGCGCGAGCAGCTGATAACCGCCTATGCCCGAAACGCCAACATCAATGCGCTCACCCTTGCGCGGCAGGTCGCGCGCTGGCGTCCGTGGGTGTTGATGCTGATGGCGGGATGGTTTGAAATGCGCCTTCAGCAGACAGATGACAAACAATTTATTGCGCTGGCAAATGATGCCTGGCGTCAGTTACAAACGAAAGGATAAGAGAGGTAGGTGTGGGTCCAGTAATGTTGGATGTCGAAGGGTTTGAGCTGGATGCGGAAGAGCGCGAAATTCTGGCGCATCCGCTGGTAGGGGGGCTGATTCTTTTCACCCGCAATTATCATGATCCGGAGCAGTTGCGTGAGCTGGTTCGCCAGATCCGTGCGGCGTCGCGCAATCACCTGGTGGTGGCCGTAGACCAGGAAGGTGGGCGTGTGCAGCGTTTCCGCGAAGGGTTTACCCGTTTACCCGCCGCGCAATCTTTTGCTGCGCTGCTGGGGATCGAAGAGGGCGGTCAACTGGCGCAGGACGCCGGCTGGCTGATGGCCAGCGAGATGATCGCCATGGATATCGACATCAGCTTCGCCCCGGTGCTGGACGTAGGACACATTAGCGCGGCAATTGGTGAGCGTTCGTATCATGACGATCCGCGTATTGCGCTGGCAATGGCGACGCGCTTTATTGACGGTATGCATGCTGCGGGCATGAAAACCACCGGCAAACATTTCCCGGGCCACGGGGCGGTGACGGCGGATTCCCATAAAGAAACCCCGCGCGATCCGCGCCCGGAAACAGACATTCGCGCTAAAGACATGTCGGTTTTCCGCTCGCTGATCGCTGATAACAAGCTGGATGCCATCATGCCTGCGCACGTCATCTACAGTGAGGTCGATCCGCGTCCGGCCAGCGGCTCTCCGCACTGGCTGAAAACCGTACTGCGTCAGGAATTAGGCTTCAATGGCGTAATTTTCTCTGACGATTTATCCATGGAGGGGGCGGCAATTATGGGTAGCTATGCCGAACGTGGGCAGGCTTCGCTGGATGCGGGTTGCGATATGATCCTCGTCTGCAATAATCGTAAAGGGGCGGTGAGCGTGCTGGATAACCTGTCGCCGATCAATGCTGAACGTGTTACACAATTGTATCATAAAGGTTCATTTAGTCGTCAGGAGCTGATGGACTCGGCGCGCTGGAAAACGGTAAACGCCCGGCTTGAAGCCCTGAACGAGCGCTGGCAGGCACATAAAGCAGCCCTTTAATTCATCCCGGAAGGCGTAGCGTGGTGAGACGATGATCATTTATTTACACGGTTTTGACTCAAACAGTCCTGGTAATCATGAGAAAGTGCTGCAATTGCAGTTTATCGATCCGGATGTCCGGCTGATCAGTTACAGCACACGTCATCCGAAGCATGACATGCAGCATCTGCTTAAAGAAGTGGATAAAATGTTGCAGCTCAATATCGACGATCGCCCGCTGATCTGCGGCGTGGGGTTAGGAGGATACTGGGCAGAGCGCATCGGTTTTTTGTGCGATATCCGTCAGGTCATTTTTAATCCTAACCTCTTTCCGAACGAAAACATGGAAGGCAAAATCGATCGCCCGGAGGAGTACGCCGACATCGCAACTAAATGCGTGAGCAATTTCCGTGAAAAGAACCGCGATCGGTGTCTTGTGATCCTCTCCCGCAACGATGAAGCGCTGAACAGCTCCCGCGCCGCCGAGCTTCTGCACCATTACTACGAAATTGTCTGGGACGAAGAGCAGACCCACAAGTTCAAAAACATTTCCCCGCACTTGCAGCGTATTAAAGCCTTTAAAACGCTGGGCTGATCTCCCTGAACCTGATAAAGGCCCGGTACGTGAAAGCGTACCGGGCCTCTTTTTTGTCAGAGTTGTCTACTTTTAAACCATCAAAACTTGATACATATCAATTTTGGTATGACCAATGCGCCTGACGTGCTATTCTCAATGAATCTGAATGGTTTCAGCGCAGTAACCTGTTGTTAATTAAGGGTTATTTATATAACTTTTAATTAACAATTGGTTAATAATTTGAGGGGGTCACGTTGACTACGCCATTGAAAAAGATAGTGATTGTCGGCGGTGGTGCTGGCGGACTGGAGCTGGCGACACAGCTGGGTAAGAAGCTGGGTCGTGGTAAGAAAGCCAAAATCACGCTGGTGGATCGTAACCACAGTCATCTGTGGAAGCCGTTACTGCACGAAGTGGCGACCGGGTCGCTGGATGAGGGCGTGGATGCGCTGAGCTATCTGGCGCATGCGCGTAACCACCATTTCCAGTTCCAGCTGGGTTCGGTGGTGGATATCAATCGTGAAAACAAAACCATCACGCTGGCTGAGCTGCGTGATGATAAAGGCGAGTTGCTGGTTCCTGAGCGCAAGCTGGCCTATGACACGCTGGTGATGGCCCTGGGCAGTACCTCCAATGATTTCAACACCCCAGGCGTAAAAGAGCACTGCATCTTCCTGGATAACCCGCATCAGGCGCGTCGTTTCCATCAGGAGATGCTTAACCTGTTCCTGAAGTACACCAATAACATGGGTGCTAACGGCAAGGTCAACATTGCTATCGTGGGCGGCGGCGCAACGGGCGTTGAATTATCGGCGGAGTTGCACAATGCGGTCAAACAGCTGCACAGCTACGGCTACAAAGGGCTGACTAACGAAGCGCTGAATGTGACGCTGGTGGAAGCAGGTGAACGTATTCTGCCTGCGCTGCCGCCGCGTATTTCCGGCGCGGCGCACAACGAGCTGACCAAACTGGGCGTGCGCGTGCTGACCCAGACCATGGTGACCAGCGCGGATGAGGGCGGCCTGCATACCAAAGACGGCGAATATATCCAGGCCGACCTGATGGTTTGGGCTGCGGGGATCAAAGCGCCTGATTTCATGAAAGATATCGGTGGGCTGGAGACGAACCGCATTAACCAGCTGGTGACAGAGCTGACGCTGCAAACCACGCGCGATCCGGACATCTTCGCCATTGGCGACTGTGCCTCCTGCGCACGTCCGGAAGGCGGATTTGTACCGCCTCGCGCTCAGGCCGCGCACCAGATGGCAAGCCTCGTGCTGCATAACATCCTGGCGCAGATGAAAGGCAAACCGATGAAAGCCTATGTCTACAAAGACCACGGCTCTCTGGTGTCGCTCTCAAACTTCTCCACCGTGGGCAGCCTGATGGGTAACCTGATGCGCGGCTCCATGATGGTGGAAGGGCGCATCGCCCGCTTCGTGTACATTTCTCTGTACCGTATGCACCAGATTGCGCTGCACGGCTACTTCAAAACCGGCCTGATGATGCTGGTTGGCCGCATCAACCGCGTGATCCGTCCACGCCTGAAGCTGCACTAATTTCTCTCTCCCTCCGGGCCCTCCGGGGGGAATTCTTAGCACATCATGCTGTGCATTTCCCTCCTGACGCTTAAGAGTTCTCTTAAACCCACGTTGTCCCGGTCAACAGCCCTGATTTTGATCCTTTATCTTATTGGCGAAGCGTTTATTGCGCTGCAAAATTGCTACCAATTGCAACAAAGGAGGAAGTCCCGTGAATAAATCAATGTTGGCGGGTATAGGGATTGGCGTCGCAGCTGCGTTAGGTGTGGCTGCCGTTGCCAGTCTGAACGTACTTGATCGTGGCCCGCAGTATGCGCAGGTGGTTTCCGCTACACCGATCAAAGAGACGGTCAAGACGCCTCGTCAGGAGTGCCGTAATGTTTCTGTCACCCACCGTCGTCCGGTTCAGGATGAAAACCGTATCGCTGGCTCCGTGCTGGGCGCGGTTGCTGGTGGGGTGATTGGTCATCAGTTTGGTGGCGGCCGTGGTAAGGATGTCGCGACGGTGGTTGGTGCGCTGGGTGGCGGTTATGCCGGTAACCAGGTACAGGGCGCGATGCAGGAAAATGATACCTACACCACAACGCAGCAGCGCTGTAAAACCGTGTATGACAAGTCTGAAAAAATGTTGGGCTACGACGTAACCTACAAAATTGGCGATCAGCAGGGCAAAATCCGCATGGATAAAGATCCTGGCACGCAGATCCCTCTCGACAGCAACGGTCAGCTGATACTGAATAACAAAGTGTAAAAAAGATGTTCTCTGAACTTAGCTCCTCATGCGCTCAGGCTGAGGAGCTTTTTTTTGCGTCAGAGTTTAAGAAGTTCAGGCCACAGGCGCAGCGTTGTTTGCGTAATCCCCTGCAATTTTTCCAGCGTCGCGCCTTCACGGGCGCTGATGGACATCCCCTGTAAAATACAGCTCAGATACTGGGAAAGCTCCTGCGGACGGCAATGCGCCGGTATTTCGCCGCGCTGCTGACGCTGAGCCAGAAACGTGCTGAGCGTCTCCTCCTGCATCGCATGTCGCGATTTGACCGTGTTGGCAATCTCTTTAGACGATGCCGCGAGGGTCGCGGAGGTGTTGATCATAAAACAGCCCGCAGGCGTGTCCTTGCTGGTATAGCAGGTCGCGATTGCCGTGAAATAATCCTGCAATGCCTGCTCAACCGTTTTTTCTTCGCAGAACAGCTGGGCTTCATGTTTTGCCGCGAAGCGCGCGATGTATCTGTCCAGAACGGCCCGGAATAAGCCTTCTTTGTTGGTGAACTCTGCGTACAGGGTAGGGGCTTTCGCGCCCGTTGCTTCCACAAGATCGGAAAGCGACGTAGCTTCATACCCATGCTGCCAGAAGAGCGTCATGGCCTTATCGAGCGCCGCATCCCTGTCGAACACTTTTGGTCGGCCACGGCTTTTCTTCGCGCAACGCGTAACATCGGTTGTCATGTGCCGTTGGTCCTCTGTTGTTTTGTTGAATAGTCATTATAAAAATAAACGTCTGCAACGACCAGCGGTGATTTCTGAAAAATAATTTAATTTTATCTTTATGAAATATAAGGCAAATGAAATTAATTTAACGACCATTATAAAAATGGGTTGACGTGTGACCTGGATCACATCTATCATTTACCTATCGATCGTTAACTAAATAACTAACGACCACTACATCATCTGCCTAAAGGTATAAAATCATGAAAAACGTTAAAACCCTCATCGCTGCCGCCGTTCTGAGTTCACTCTCTTTCGCAAGCTTCGCTGCTGTTGAAGTGCAATCCACGCCAGCAGACCAGCAGAAAGTCGGTACCATCTCTGCCACTGCCGGGACTAATCTGGGCTCTCTGGAAGATCAGCTGGCACAAAAAGCTGACGAAATGGGTGCGAAATCATTCCGCATCACCTCTGTGACCGGTCCTAACACCCTGCACGGTACCGCTGTTATCTACAAATAAGCGTAACGCAACCCTCCGTTATGCCACTGCAATAAAAAACGCCCTGCTGATGCAGGGCGTTTGTCGTTATTACTGCTTTACATTGATTGCTGAGCAACCTCATGATGCCGCGTGACATCGGTTGGCATCCCCGAGCGCGCTTCCATCGCCCGCTCCATCACCGCGCCATCGGTATTGGCATTCGTTTTAAAGCTCACCATCGAGGCATTCAGATTAATCGGCAGCGTCTGCGGATCGTCATTGATGTTTTTCGATAGCGGCTGGTGGATCTCAACCAGACGAACGCCACCCGGCTCTTCAGACACTTTAATCGGCGTATTAATGATATTCACTTTCGTGCCAGGGGCGATCACGCGGTAGAGCGTTTTGATATCGTCATCGCGCAGGCGAATGCAGCCGGAGCTGACGCGCATCCCGATCCCGAAATCCGCATTCGTTCCGTGCAGAAGATAAACCCCACCGTATGCCGCCAGGCGAATCGCATGGTGCCCCATCGGATTATCCGGGCCAGCAGGCACCACGGCAGGCAGGTCGATACCTTGAGCTTTATAACGGGCGCGAATGTTTGCCGTCGGGGTCCAGGTTGGATTAGCGCGCTTATCAGAGACGGTGGTGACCATGGTAGGCGTGAGCGTATCGCCCCCCAACTGACCAATGCCGATAGGGTAGACGGTCACTTCGTTCTTGCCTGGCGGGTAGTAATACAGACGCAGCTCGGCGAGATTAATCACAATGCCCTGACGCGGCGCGTCCGGCAGGATGGTTTGCAGCGGAATCGTCAGTACGCTGCCTGCCCGGGGCACGTATGGATCTACGCCCGGGTTGGCCTGCAACAGCGCCAGGAACCCGACGTTATATTTTTTGGCAATCGCTTCCAGCGAACCGCCATCGTTTTCAACCACGTGAAAGCGGTTTTCACCTACGACGTTGCTGCCGGCAGGCGGAAGAGGCCAGGTATTTGCGCGAGCAGGGAGCGCGACGGCAACCGTCGCGGCCAGCGCAAACAGAGTTAACCAGCGGGTAAAACGCGAAGAAATCATCATTATCATAATCCATACAAATGATAAGGTTATTGTTTTATAAGGCGTTAATGATAATTATGGCGAATGTATAGTCGGGAAGTTCGGGCGAAGTGCAAAGAGTTTGTAAATTGTCCCCCCGCCAGCCGGGCGCTGGCGGGGGATACCGTTATGCGATGGCGTTCTCTTCCAGCTGACGCATAAAGTTACGCACCCAGTCCATGCGGGTTTTACGTTCCGTCAGATCCTGAGTAAATTTCAGACGCGTCGGGCCATCAAGACGGAAATGCTGCGGCTGTTTTTGCAGGAGGCCAATCAGCCACATCGGATCGACGTGGTTCTTCTCGGCAAACTCAATGACGCCGCCTTTCTCATTGCCTTCAAGCTTGCGAATGCCCAGCTTCTGCGCCTGCTGACGCAGGCGGGCAATATCCAGCAGGTTGCGCGCCGCATCGGGCAATATCCCAAAACGGTCAATCAGTTCGACTTTGATCTCTTCCAGCTCGCCTTCGCTTTTCGCGCTGGCAATGCGTTTGTAGAACGACAGACGGGTATTCACGTCAGGAATAAAATCATCCGGCAGCAGAGAAGGCATGCGCAGTTCCACTTCGGTCTGCTGGCTGGTGAGATCTTCCAGAGACGGTTCACGTCCGGCTTTAAGCGCGTCGACGGCATTTTCCAGCAGCTCCATATACAGCGAGAAACCGATGGTTTCCATGGAGCCGCTCTGGTCTTCACCCAGCAGCTCACCGGCGCCGCGGATCTCCAGGTCGTGGGTCGCCAGCGCAAAGCCAGCACCCAGATCTTCCAGCGAGGCGATAGCTTCCAGACGCTTTTGCGCGTCGGTGGTCATCGCCTTCGGATGCGGCGTCAGCAGCCAGGCGTAGGCCTGATGGTGCGAGCGCCCGACGCGCCCGCGCAGCTGGTGCAGCTGGGCCAGGCCGAAGTGATCCGCACGTTCGATGATGATGGTGTTCGCCGTCGGAATGTCGATCCCGGTCTCAATGATGGTGGTACACACCAGCACGTTGAAACGCTGGTGGTGGAAATCGTTCATCACCCGCTCCAGCTCACGCTCGCGCATCTGGCCGTGACCAATGGCGATGCGCGCTTCCGGTACCAGCTCTGCCAGCCTGTCGGCGGCTTTCTGAATATTTTCGACGTCGTTATAAAGGTAATACACCTGGCCGCCGCGCAGCACTTCGCGCAGGATCGCCTCGCGCACCACCAGATTGTCGTACTCGCGAACAAAGGTTTTCACCGCCAGACGGCGCGCCGGTGGGGTGGCGATTATCGACAGATCGCGCATGCCGCTCATCGCCATGTTCAGGGTGCGCGGGATCGGCGTTGCGGTCAGGGTCAGAATGTCGACGTCGGCGCGCATCGCTTTGATGCGCTCTTTATGGCGCACCCCGAAGCGGTGCTCTTCATCCACGATCAGCAGCCCCAGATCTTTCCACTTCACGTCGCTTTGCAGCAGCTTGTGAGTGCCGATCAGAATATCAATTTTGCCTTCGCTTGCCTGTTCCAGGATTTGCGTCTGCTCTTTGGCGCTGCGAAAACGCGACAGCATCTCAATGCGCACCGGCCAGTTGGCGAAGCGGTCGCGGAAGTTGTCGAAGTGCTGCTGGGCGAGGAGGGTAGTCGGCACCAGCACCGCCACCTGCTTGTTGTTTTCCACCGCCAAAAAGGCGGCACGCATCGCCACTTCGGTTTTGCCGAAGCCCACGTCACCGCAGACCAAGCGGTCCATGGCCAGCGGCTGGCACATGTCGCTCAGCACGGCGTTAATGGCCTGGGCCTGATCCGGCGTAGTTTCAAACGGGAAGCTGTCGCAGAACAGCTGATACTGCTCTTTATCATGCTTAAACGCATAGCCCTCTTTGGCCGCACGCTGGGCGTAAATATCCAGCAGCTCGGCGGCCACGTCGCGCACTTTTTCCGCTGCCTTCTGGCGCGCACGCGCCCAGGCATCGCCGCCCAGCTTATGCAGCGGCGCGTTGTCTTCCGCGCCCCCGGCGTAGCGACTGATCAGGTGCAGGGACGACACCGGCACGTACAGTTTGGCGTCGTTGGCGTAGGTCAGCATCAGGTATTCACCTTTGATGCCGCCTGCTTCGAGGGTGGTCATCCCCTGATAGCGACCCACCCCGTGTTCCAGGTGAACGATCGGCTGACCGGGGTGCAGTTCGGCCAGGTTACGGATCAGGGTGTCCGGGTTGATGGTGCGACGGCTGTCCTGACGACGGCGCGCGACGCGCTCGCCCAGCAGGTCGCTTTCACAAATCAACGCCAGGTTATTGAGTGTATCAATGAATCCGTGCTCGGCGGCGCCGATCATCAGGTAACGGCCATTTCCGGTCGCTTCGCTCAGGCGAAGAATGCGCTTCGGCGCAACTTTGATCCGTCCCAGCAGTTCGCCCAGCGCTTCACGGCGACCCTCACTTTCAACGGAGAAGACCACCGGCCCGGTGAAGGACTCAAGAAACTTGCGCAGATTATCAAGCGGGGATTTCTGCTGCGCCTGGACGGCCAGGTCAGGCAGCGTCCGGAACGCGAGATTGGTGTTCGCCGCCTTCACGGCAAGCGCGTCGGTTTTGAGCTGCATGCGCGGCCAGCGTTTCAGCTCGGCGTTGAGCTCGTCGGTACGTAGCCACAGCATTTCCGGCGGCAGCAGCGGACGCATCGGGTCAACGCCCCGGTTTTCAAAGCGGGCGCGCGTTTCGCTTTCAAAGCGGCTGGCACTGACGTCGATATCCCCGGTGTTAACAATCAGCGTATTCGCCGGGAAGTAGCTGAACAGCGCCGGCAGCGGTTCGTTAAAGAACAGGGGCTGCCAGTACTCGATCCCGGCCGGAAGGGTGCCCTTGCTGACTTGCTGGTAGATATGTTCGGCATCGCGCTTCACGTCGAACCTGTCGCGCCACTGGCTGCGGAACAGCTCGATGGCGGTTTTATCCGTCGGGAACTCATGGGCGGGCAGTAGGTTAATGGAGTCCACTTCCTCCAGCGTGCGCTGGGTGTCAGCGTCGAACACGCGCAGGCTGTCGATCTCATCATCAAAGAAATCCAGACGATATGGCCGATCGCTGCCCATCGGATAGAGATCCAGCAGCGCACCGCGCGTCGCGTATTCGCCGTGCTCCATCACCTGGTCGACATGTCGATAGCCGGCTCCGTCCAGCTGCACGCGCAGGGCATCGCGCGACAGGCGTTGGCCTTTTTTCATCACCAGCGCATGGCCGTGCAAATAGCTGTGCGGACAGACGCGCTGCATCAGGGTGTTCACCGGTACAATCAGCACGCCGCGCTGCATGGTGGGAAGCTGATACAGCGTCGACAGGCGCGAAGAGATGATCTCCTGGTGCGGAGAAAAACTGTCGTAGGGAAGCGTTTCCCAGTCGGCCAGGCTGAACACCAGGCTATCGGTGAACTGACGAATTTCGTCGTGCAGGCGCAGAGCGTTTTGCATGTCCGGGGCAACCAGCACCACCGGCCCTGGATGCCGCTCAGCAATTTCCGCCACCAGGGTGGCGCAGGCCGCGCCCGTGAGTTCGCCCAGCTGGCGCTGGTCGCCCGCTTTGACAGGCAAGGAGTAACGATAGTGTTCAGGCATGGCTATGTCAGAGTCTCTTGGGGATATACCAACAGTATTGGGGCATATCACTGATACGCAATGTCTTTATTATCCTCGATCGTTTTACATAAGCAAATCGTAACCGCACAAGAGGGAAAGTGCCCCCGGATGGGTAGAGGGTTCCTCAGTAATTTGAAAGCAGAAGCAATAACGTTGTCTTCAGACTAACTGAGGGCTTTCAGCGATGCTCTGGTCCGGCTGTAAATCGCTGAGGCGTTTCCTGAAGGCCGGGGCGAGGCGCAGGGATGCGCCGAGAGGGCGTGGCCTGCATGGATGCAGGCTCATGCCCGACCCGATAGCCGGAAGGAATAAGCCGAGGGTATCGCGAAGCGACGATTTACCGCCGGGAGCCCGGGTTGCCAGGGTGGTGGCGACTGAGCCACCCTGGCACGTTCACCGCTCGTGCGGTTATAGAATAGCAAGGAATATAAGGTGAACGGAACGAGCACCACAGCTGTATGTTCACCCTCACCCCAGCCCTCTCCCATAGGGAGAGGGAGCCGTCTGTGCAGGCCTTATTTTGTAGTCCGCATGGGACAGGGTTAGTTAGCGGGTCGTGGGCACGGGCGAAAGCCGCGCGGGAGGGGAGAAGAAAAGATCGCCAAAGAGGGCGGTCGAGAGCTTACGTGCCCCCAGCCCAACCAGCGTGCAGACGAGCAGGCTGATAAATGGATAAACCAGAATCAGCGTTAACTCCGCCCAAATCGGCCAGTACGCCGCATTCATTTCGCGGATCAGGAGCAGGCTAAACGCCTCAATTAAAATGCGGTGGGTGGTATAAATCGCGATGGTGTTTGAACCGATGACGTTCAGCAGATTATTGGGATGAACGGCATAACGCTGCTCGAAGCTGTAAAAGAGCTTCATGATAACCACGATTGACAGCAGAGAGAGCGGCAGAGGGACATTAGCGAACCACAGCACCACCGACACCGCACCAGAGGCGATGAGGATCAGCCAGCTGCGGCGCAAATTCATCCCTTTCATCCACGCCATCAACTGCGCGCCATACCATGCGCCGAGGCTGTAGTAGACCATGTTGCGCACCACGCTGTTCATTCCCCACCACGGTAACGGCAGGAAGTTGATGGCGATGCTTGCCAGCGCCAGAAGCCCCAGCATCGGCAGTTTCCAGCGGCTCAGCAGCTTACAGAGCGTAAAGTAGACCACTAAGGCGTACAAATACCATAGGCTGGTGCTGGCCGTGAGCATTCCCCGTACAAACCCTGAAACGGAATCGGCGTAGGCCGCATTGGATGCTGTCGCCAGCTCTCGCTCGGGGGCGAGCCAGGCATTCAGATGAGTCAGCGCCTGCCATTGCAGGACGCCCCACAGGGCCAAAACCCAGACAATGCTCCAGATCCGCTTGTCGAGACTGGTGCGCCAGTTCACCTCGTCAATATATCGACGGATCAAATAGCCGGAGATAAAGAAAAACACCGGCATACGGAACGGGGCAAGGTAAAGATTAAAGTAGACCCAGCATTTGGCGAGCAGGCCCGATAACGGATGCTGTAGCTCGTCCAGGTGAGGATAAAAGGTGATCACCGAGTGGTAAATCACCACCAGGCAGATGCACAGACCTTTTATCTGGTTAATCCATAATGCTTTTTGTTTCATTGTGCGTGACGACCTTGTTGCCATAAACGAAAGGACGATTGTTGTAAAATGAAACCCTGATGTAACGGGTAACAGTCTGTATCAGGACGATTTTAGGAAAAGGTGGAGGCTGTCTGGCGGAAGTTCAGTCAGTAGCATGATGATTTATCTGAATTTTTCGGAAAAATGATTACCGAATCTTACGGTTTCAGTCATTTACGCTTAGCGGATTCGCTTATATACTCGTGGGTCTGCTATCAGCAAACAGACGGATTTCATGTATCAACCTGTCGCACTCTTTATAGGCTTACGTTACATGCGTGGGCGCGCCGCGGACCGCTTCGGTCGCTTTGTCTCCTGGCTTTCGACTATTGGCATTACGCTTGGCGTGATGGCACTGGTGACGGTGCTTTCCGTCATGAACGGCTTCGAGCGCGAGCTGCAAAACAATATCCTGGGGCTGATGCCGCAGGCCGTTCTCTCTTCCACTCAGGGTTCCGTTAATCCGCAACAGCTGCCGGAAAGCGCGGTGAAGTTACAGGGTGTCACGCGCGTTGCGCCGCTCACGACGGGCGATGTGGTGCTGCAAAGCGCCCGTAGCGTGGCGGTCGGGGTGATGCTGGGTATCGATCCGGCGCAAAAAGATCCGCTGACGCCGTTCCTGGTCAATGTGAAACAAACCGACCTGGAAGCGGGTAAATACAACGTCATCCTCGGCGAGCAGCTTGCCGGGCAGCTCGGGGTCAACCGTGGCGATCAGCTGCGTGTGATGGTGCCGTCAGCCAGTCAGTTTACGCCGATGGGGCGTCTGCCAAGCCAGCGCCTGTTCAACGTGATTGGCACGTTTGCGGCGAACAGCGAAGTTGATGGTTACCAGATGCTGGTGAACATTCAGGACGCCTCGCGTCTGATGCGCTACCCGGCGGGAAATATCACCGGCTGGCGTCTGTGGCTTGATGCGCCGCTGAAGGTGGATACCCTTAGCCAGCAGACGCTACCGGAAGGGACGAAATGGCAGGACTGGCGCGACCGGAAGGGCGAACTTTTCCAGGCCGTGCGCATGGAGAAAAACATGATGGGGCTGCTGCTGAGCCTGATCGTGGCCGTTGCCGCGTTTAATATCATCACCTCGCTCGGGCTGATGGTGATGGAGAAGCAAGGCGAAGTCGCCATTCTGCAAACTCAGGGGCTGACTCCGCGCCAGATCATGGCGGTATTTATGGTCCAGGGCGCCAGCGCCGGCATCATCGGCGCGCTGCTCGGCGCGGCGCTGGGGGCGCTGCTCGCCAGCCAGCTCAACAATCTCATGCCGATTATTGGCGCGCTGCTTGATGGCGCGGCGCTGCCGGTGGCTATCGAGCCGCTCCAGGTGGTCGGTATTGCGCTGGCCGCGATGGCCATTGCGCTGCTCTCTACGCTTTATCCTTCCTGGCGGGCTGCCGCCACTCAACCCGCTGAGGCTTTACGTTATGAATAAGATCCTGTTGCAGTGCGACAACCTGTCCAAACGCTATCAGGAAGGCACTGTGCAGACCGACGTGTTGCACAATGTGAGTTTTAGCGTGGGTGAAGGCGAGATGATGGCGATTGTCGGCAGCTCCGGTTCCGGTAAAAGTACGTTGCTGCATCTGCTTGGCGGGCTGGACACGCCAACCGAAGGCGATGTGATCTTCTCCGGGCAGCCGCTGAGTAAAATGTCGTCTACGGCGAAAGCCGAGCTGCGTAACCGCGAGCTGGGCTTTATCTATCAGTTCCACCATCTGCTGCCGGACTTTACGGCGCTGGAAAACGTCGCAATGCCGCTGCTGATTGGTAAAAAGAAACCCGCGGAAATTAATGCCCGCGCCAGCGACATGCTAAAAGCGGTAGGGCTGGGTCATCGCGGAAATCACCGTCCGTCTGAGCTTTCCGGCGGCGAGCGTCAGCGTGTGGCCATCGCCCGTGCGCTGGTCAACAACCCGCGCCTGGTGCTGGCGGATGAACCGACAGGTAACCTCGATGCGCGTAACGCAGACAGCATTTTCCAGCTTCTCGGCGAACTGAACGCCGCGCAGGGAACCGCGTTTCTGGTGGTCACCCACGATTTACAACTGGCTAAGCGGATGGGGCGTCAGCTGGAAATGCGCGACGGTCGTCTGAATGCTGAACTGACGCTGATGGGAGCGGAGTAATGGCTTCACCGTTATCGTTACTCATCGGGTTACGCTTTAGCCGCGGTCGTCGCCGGAGCGGGATGGTATCCCTTATCTCCGTGATCTCCACCATCGGTATCGCCCTGGGCGTGGCGGTGTTGATCGTGGGCTTAAGCGCCATGAACGGCTTTGAGCGTGAACTGAATAACCGCATTCTGGCCGTTGTCCCCCACGGTGAAATCGAGCCGGTTAACCAGCCGTGGTCCAGCTGGCGTGATGCCCTTAACAAAGTGGAAAAGGTGCCCGGCATTGCGGCGGCTGCACCTTACATCAATTTTACCGGGCTGGTAGAGAGCGGGGTAAACCTGCGCGCCATTCAGGTGAAAGGGGTAAATCCTCGTCAGGAAGAGCGTCTGAGCGCGCTGCCGCGCTATGTGCAAAATGGCGCATGGGCAAACTTTAAGGCTGGCGAGCAGCAGATCATCATGGGCAAAGGCGTTGCCGATGCGCTGAAGGTGAAGCAGGGCGACTGGGTCTCGATCATGATCCCGAACGCCAGCGCTGATCACAAATTGCAGCAGCCTAAGCGCGTACGTCTGCACGTCACCGGTATTTTGCAACTGAGCGGCCAGCTCGATCACAGCTTCGCGATGGTGCCGCTGGAAGATGCGCGCCAGTATCTGGATATGAGCGACAGCGTGACGGGCATTGCCATTAAGGTTAACGACGTCTTCAACGCCAATAAACTGGTGCGTGACGCTGGCAGCGTGACCAATAACTATGTCTACATCAAAAGCTGGATCGGCACTTACGGGTATATGTACCGTGATATCCAGATGATCCGCGCGATTATGTATCTGGCGATGGTGCTGGTGATTGGGGTGGCGTGTTTTAATATCGTCTCGACGCTGGTCATGGCCGTTAAGGATAAGAGCGGCGACATCGCCGTGCTGCGTACCTTAGGGGCGAAAGACGGTCTTATTCGCGCCATCTTCGTCTGGTACGGTTTGCTGGCGGGGCTGTTTGGCAGCCTCTGCGGCGTGGCGATCGGCGTGGTGGTTTCCCTTCAGCTGACGCCGATTATCAACGGGATTGAAGCGCTTATTGGCCATCAGTTCCTGTCAGGCGATATCTATTTTATTGACTTCCTGCCGTCTGAACTGCACTGGCTGGACGTTATTTATGTGCTGGTTACAGCACTTTTACTGAGTCTGCTGGCAAGCTGGTATCCGGCGCGTCGCGCAAGCCGAATTGATCCGGCGAGGGTATTAAGTGGCCAGTAATTTCGTCATGGTTTAGCGGTCTTTTGGCCGCTGAATCAAACAGAGGAATGCATCATGTATTACGGATTTGATATTGGCGGCACCAAGATTGCGCTCGGCGTGTTCGATAAAGACCTTAAGCTACAATGGGAAACCCGCGTACCCACGCCGCGCGAAAGCTACGATGAATTTTTAACCGCCATTGCCGCGCTGGTGGCGCAAGCGGATGAACGCTTTGGCGTCAAAGGCAGCGTCGGCATTGGTATTCCGGGTATGCCCGAAACCGACGATGGCACGCTGTATGCCGCCAACGTTCCTGCTGCCAGCGGCAAACCGCTGCGTGCCGATCTTTCTGCTCTCCTTGAGCGCGACGTGCGCTTAGACAACGATGCCAACTGTTTTGCTCTCTCAGAGGCCTGGGACGACGAGTTTCGTCGCTATCCGCTGGTGATGGGGCTGATCCTCGGAACCGGCGTGGGGGGCGGGATAGTCATTAACGGTAAACCCATTACCGGGCGCAGCTACATTACCGGCGAATTTGGTCATATCCGTCTGCCGGTGGATGCGTTGGATGTTGTCGGACGTGATTTCCCGTTGATCCGCTGCGGTTGTGGTCAGCACGGTTGTATTGAGAGTTACCTTTCAGGCCGTGGGTTTGCATGGCTTTATGAACACTTCTATCATCAGAAACATGACGCCCCCGAAATCATTACCCTGTGGGAACAAGGGGATGCGCAGGCGCGAGAGCACGTTGAACGCTATCTCGACCTGCTGGCCGTGTGCCTGGGGAATATCCTGACCATCGTCGACCCGGATCTGCTGGTGATCGGGGGAGGGCTGTCAAATTTCACTGCGATTACGGAACAGTTGTCCGGGCGTCTGCCCCGACATTTATTGCCGGTCGCCCGCGTGCCGCGCATTGAACGCGCGCGACACGGGGACGCAGGAGGCATGCGCGGAGCCGCATTCCTTCATCTCACCGATTAGTTTACGAGGTTATTATGCTGTCGCGTCGCCAGGGTCGACTCAGCCGTTTTCGCAAAAATAAACGCCGCTTACGTGAACGCCTGCGTCAGCGGATCTTTTTCAGAGACAGGATGATGCCAGAAGCGATGGATAAACCCAGAGTGGTGGTGTTGACCGGGGCGGGGATCTCCGCCGAATCCGGTATTCAGACCTTCCGCGCGGCGGACGGACTATGGGAAGAACACCGAGTTGAAGATGTGGCGACGCCGGAAGGTTTCGCCCGCGACCCGGCGCTGGTGCAGGCGTTCTACAACGCCCGCCGTCGCCAGCTTCAGCAGCCGGAGATTGCGCCGAATGCGGCGCACCTGGCGCTGGCAAAGCTGGAGGAAGCGCTGGGGGATCGTTTTCTGCTGGTCACGCAGAACATCGACAATCTTCACGAAAGGGCCGGAAACCACAACATCATTCACATGCACGGCGAACTGCTCAAGGTGCGGTGCGCATGGAGTGGTCAGGTGCTGGACTGGAAAGAGGACGTGCTGGACGAAGACCGCTGCCACTGCTGTCAGTTCCCTTCGCGTCTGCGTCCGCATGTGGTCTGGTTTGGCGAAATGCCGCTGGGAATGGATGAGATCTACAGCGCCCTGGCTATGGCGGACGTCTTTATCGCCATTGGTACCTCAGGACATGTCTATCCGGCGGCAGGATTTGTTCACGAAGCGCGACTGCAAGGTGCCCATACGGTGGAGCTTAATCTGGAGCCAAGCCAGGTCGGGAGCGAGTTTGAAGAGAAACATTACGGTCTGGCGAGCGAGGTGGTGCCAGCCTTTGTGGATAAACTCCTCAAGGGACTGTAAGAGTAACGGGCGACATTGCGTCGCCCGTTATGCATTAACGGCCTGCTTTTAGCTTCTGATAATACTCTTCATACAGGCGGCTCGCGTCACCGACGTCGTTCTGCCATTCCCCTTTGCTGATGGTTTCAGCGTCCGGATAAAGCGATTTATCATTTGCCACTTCAGGGCTTAACAGCTTCCGCGCGGCCAGGTTTGGCGTCGGGTAGCCGATGGTTTCCGCCACCTCTTTTGCCACATCCGGGCGCAGCAGGAAATTGATCAGCTTCAGGGCGCCCTCGACGTTTTTCGCATTCGCCGGGATCGCGAGGCTGTCCATCCAGAAGATGCCGCCCTCCTTCGGCCAGACCACCTCCAGCGGCGTCCCGGCCTGACGCGCCACAAACGCAGAGCCGTTCCAGACCATACCCAGATTCACTTCACCTTCCATATACGGGTTAGCCGGGTTATCCGAGTTGAACGCCGCCACGTTTGGCATCAGCTTTTTCAGTTCGTTATACGCCGCTTCGATCTCTTTCGGATCGGTGGTGTTACCGGAATAGCCGAGTTTACGCAGCGCAACCTGGAACACTTCGCGCGCATCGTCGGTTAACAGCAGGCTGCTTTTGTATTCCGGCTTCCACAGGTCAGCCCAGGATGAAACCGTTTTTGGATCAATGGCATCGCTGTTGACGCCAATTGCCGTCGCGCCCCAGATGTACGGAATGGAGTAGTCGTTATTCGGGTCGAACGGCTTGTTTAGCATCTCAGGATCGAGGTTTGAAAAATTGGTTAGCTTCGTTTTGTCGATCTTCTGGATCATGCCTTCTTTGCGCATCTTGTCGACGAAATAGGTCGACGGCACCACCAGGTCATACGCGCCATCTTTATAGGTTTTGAGCTTGGCGTACATGGTTTCATTTGACTCGTAGGTCGAATAGATCACCTTGATGCCCGTCTCTTTGGTGAACTGCTCCAGCAGGCCCGGCGGCACATACTCGGTCCAGTTGTAGAAATAGAGCGTTTTGCTGTCATCAGCATGCGCGGCGCCCATTCCGAGCACCAGTGCCGCAGCGGCAAGCATTTTTTTCATTTCTGTGTCCCCTGAGATTTTGTTTTATCACGAGCAATAACCTGGCTGGCAATTACCAGAACCAGCGATAACACCAACAGAATAGTCGCCAGCGCGTTCACTTCGGGTGAAACACCGACTTTAACCATTGAGTAGATCTTCAACGGCAGAATTTCATAGCTCGGCCCGGTGACGAAGGAGGACACGACCACGTCGTCCATCGACAGGGTAAAGCTGAGCAGCCATCCTGCTGCCACGGCGGGCATCGCCAGCGGCAGAATGATTTTGCGCAGAATGGTCATCTCGCTCGCACCCAGATCTTTCGCCGCTTCCAGCATGCGTACGTCGAACCCTTTCAGACGCGCGTAGACGGTTACCACCACAAACGGCAGACAGAAGGTGATATGCGAGAACAGCAGCGACCAGAAACCGAGCTGGACGCCCAGCAGCATAAACAGCACCAGCAGTGAAATGGCCATCACGATATCCGGGGACATCATCACCACAAACAGCATGCCACTGACGAACGGCTTACCGCGAAAACGGTAGCGGTACAGCGCCACGGCGGTCAGTGAGCCAATCAGCGTCGCGAAGGTGGCAGAAAATACCGCCATCGTCAGCGAGTGCTGAGCGGCCTGTAGCAGGCTGTCATTGTTCATCAGCAGGCCATACCATTTGGTGGTAAACCCTTGCCAGTTGATCCCGAAGCGTGAGCTGTTAAAAGAGTTCACGATCAAAATGATTATCGGAATATAGAGATACGCATAAATGGCGGTCATAAAACCGCCGCGAAGCAGTCGACCGATCATTCCAGCTCCACCTTCTTATTCAGCAGGCGTGATGCACGCCAGTAAACCAGCAGCATCAGTCCCATCACCACCGTCAGCGTTATGCTGGTGGCCGAGCCGAACGGCCAGTCGCGGATATTCAGGAACTGGCTCTTAATCACGTTACCGATCAGCAGGTTTTTCGCCCCGCCCATCAGGTCCGATACGTAGAACAGGCCCATCGCAGGCAGCATGACCAGCAGACAGCCGGCGATAATACCCGGCATGGTCAGCGGAATAATGATGCGGACAAAGGTTTGTAACTTACTGGCACCCAGGTCTTTCGCCGCTTCCAGCAGCGGTTTATCGAGCTTTTCAATGCTGGAGTAGAGCGGCATCACCATAAACGGCAGCAGGATATAGACCAGGCCGACAATTACCGCGCCCGGGGTGAACATGATGCGGATCGGCGTCTCGATCACCCCCAGCCACAGCAGGAACTCGTTCAGATAACCTTTGGTGCTGAGAAAGATTTTCAGCCCGTAGATGCGGATTAACGAGTTGGTCCAGAAGGGTACAATCAGTAAAAACAGCAGCAGCGGCCGCACTTTTTGCGGCAGGCGGGCCAGGAACCAGGCGAATGGATACCCCAGCACCAGACAGGCGAGGGTGGCAATCAGCGCCATATTGAGCGAGTGCAGCAGCACGTCAAAATAGAGCGGATCGAGCAGGCGCGCGTAGTTGTCCAGCGTAAAGACCATCGTCACGAAGTTCGCGTCGTCGCGGGTCAGGAAGCTGGTCACGATGATCATCAGGTTGGGAAGAAAGACAAACAACACAAGCCAACCGACGATCGTGGCAATCACCACATTCTGGAACTTACTTGTGTTCTTCATCAGCCAGTACAACCTCCCAGCTTTCTACCCAGTTGATGACCATTTTCTGATCCAGCGAGTGGTCGAAGTCCGGATCGTCCTCGTTAAAGAACTCGCTGACCATCACCATTTTGCCGTTTTCCAGTTCCACAACGGATTCGAGGGTCATCCCTTTGTAGTTGCGTTCGCGAACGTAACCGATCAGACCTTCGACGTCAGCCGTGTCGTGGATCTCATCAACGCGGAGATCTTCCGGGCGCAGCAGGACGTTGAGCTTTTGCCCCTTCTCGACGGCAAAGTTGACGGTAATATTGCATTCGCGGCCTTCCACGTTCGCGCGAACGCGCTGCTCGTCCAGACGCTCGATCACCGTGGCGTTAAAGATATTGATTTCGCCAATAAAGCTGGCGACGAACAGGTTTTTCGGCTCTTCGTAAATTTCACGCGGGGTGCCATCCTGCTCAATCTTGCCGTCGCGCATCACCACGATACGGTCTGACATGGTCAGGGCTTCTTCCTGATCGTGCGTGACAAACACGAACGTGATGCCGAGCTTACGCTGAAGCGCTTTCAGCTCGTTCTGCATCTGCTTGCGCAGCTTGTAGTCCAGCGCGGAGAGGGATTCATCCAGCAGGAGCAGGCGAGGTTTGTTGACCACGGCGCGGGCAATGGCCACACGCTGCTGCTGACCACCGGAAAGTTGATGCGGCTTGCGCTGGGCGAACGCCTCCAGCTGTACCATGCGCAGGGCTTCGGTAACCCGAGGTGGGATCTCGCTGGCCGGTGTTTTTTGCATCCGCAGGCCAAACGCCACGTTCTCAAACACGGTCATGTGCGGGAACAGGGCATAGCTCTGAAAGACGGTATTGACGTGGCGATCTTCGGCTGGAACCTGGGTTATGTCCTGGTTCTCAAGATGGATATGGCCGTTATCGACGCTTTCCAGCCCGGCGATAAGGCGCAGGACGGTGGTTTTGCCGCAGCCGGAGGGGCCGAGCAGCGTGAGAAACTCACCGTCATTGATGGTCAGATTAAGGTCGGAAATGACATCTTTGCCATCGAAACTTTTACGAATTCGTTCCAGTTGCACCAGCGGTGAAAGGGAACGGGGTTGTGTATTCAATTTTCGCGCTGTCCCATATAGACGCCTCAGGCAGCAGACTGAAGCGGGGTTTGTGTGTAACCACCTTGGTGACTCGTAATGAGGGCGGACATTCTACGGCAAACCCATTGAATCGCCAATCCTTCTCACTTATTCATAAGCTACATTTATTAACGCACAACGATATAAACGTAAAAAGTTCTCGTTTGCGGGATAAAAGTGACCTGACGCAATATTTGCGTTTTGCTGCTTAATGATAATGTTGTCACAAAAAGTGAGGGTGACTGCATGGATAAACTACTTGAGCGTTTCTTACATTACGTTTCGCTGGATACCCAATCTAAGCCGGGGGTCCGACAGGTGCCAAGCACCGAAGGCCAGTGGAAGCTGCTAAATCTGCTGAAAGAGCAGCTGGAGGCCATGGGGCTGGTTGATGTCACGCTCAGCGAAAAAGGGACCGTGATGGGAACGCTGCCGGCGAATATTGACGGCGATATCCCGGCAATTGGCTTTATTTCTCATGTCGATACCTCACCTGATTTTAGCGGTAAACACGTAAACCCGCAGATTGTTGAAAACTACCGCGGCGGTGATATTGCGCTGGGCATTGGCGACGAAGTGCTGTCGCCGGTGATGTTCCCGGTACTGCATCAGCTGCTGGGGCAGACGTTAATCACCACTGACGGCAAAACCTTGCTGGGGGCCGATGACAAAGCGGGCATCGCCGAGATCATGACGGCGCTGGCGGTGCTGAAGGGCAAAAATATCCCACATGGCGATATCCGCGTGGCCTTCACGCCGGATGAAGAGGTTGGAAAAGGCGCAAAACACTTTGACGTTGAGGCGTTTAACGCGCAGTGGGCCTACACCGTCGACGGTGGCGGCGTGGGTGAACTGGAGTATGAAAACTTTAACGCGGCATCGGTAACGATCAAAATCGTCGGGAATAACGTGCACCCGGGGTCTGCGAAAGGGGTGATGGTGAATGCGCTGTCGCTGGCTGCGCGTATTCATGCGGAAGTGCCCGCCGAAGAGAGCCCGGAGATGACGGAAGGGTATGAGGGTTTTTATCATCTGACCAGCATCAAGGGGACCGTGGACAGCGCGCAGATGCACTATATTGTCCGCGATTTCGACCGCAAAGCCTTTGAAGCGCGCAAACGTAAGATGATGGAGATCGCGAAAAAGGTCGGCAAGGGGCTGCATCCGGATTGCTATATTGAACTCATCATCGAAGACAGCTATTACAATATGCGCGATAAGGTGATGGAGCATCCGCATATTCTTGATATCGCCCAGCAGGCGATGCGCGATTGTGACATCGAGCCGGTGATGAAACCGATCCGTGGCGGTACCGATGGTTCACAGCTGTCGTTTATGGGCCTGCCGTGCCCGAACCTGTTTACCGGTGGATATAACTACCACGGCAAGCATGAGTTCGTGACGCTGGAAGGGATGGAGAAAGCGGTGCAGGTGATCGTGCGGATAGCGGAGTTAACCGCGAAGCGGTAATGTTTTATGCCGGGTGGCGGCTACGCCTTACCGGGCCTACATTTCGATCGTAGGCCCGGTAAGCGCAGCGCCACCGGGCAATGGGCAAGGAGTGCCAATGTCAAACTACAGCCGCCACTACATCCCCGGTGGGACCTGGTTTTTCACCGTCAATCTGCAAAACCGCCAGAGCGATTTACTTACTCGCCACATCGACAGCCTGCGTTCCGCTACCGCCACGGTTAAGCGTGCGAAGCCCTTTACCATTAACGCCTGGGTTATCCTGCCTGAACATATGCACTGTATCTGGACCCTGCCGGAAGGGGACAGTGACTTTTCAGCGCGCTGGCGCGACATCAAAAAAACGTTTAGCCGCAACATTGAAATGCGCCACGTCTGGCAACCGCGTTTCTGGGAGCACACTATTCGCAATGAGCAGGATTATCGGCGGCATATGGATTACGTCTACATCAATCCGCTGAAGCATGGCTATGTCGGGAAAGTCGTCGACTGGCCATATTCAACGTTTCATCGGGACGTGCGGGAAGGGTTATATCCGGCAGACTGGGCGGGTGAGATTGAGGATTTTGCGGCGGGGGAGCGGAAGTAAAACAAAGCCGGGTGGCGGCTACGCCTTACCCGACCTACATTTCGATCGTAGGCCCGGTAAGCGCAGCGTCACCGGGCATTAAAGCGGCTCAGTCCTCAAAAAACCAGTACCCGCTGTTCACCAGCGCGGCCAGCATGGCGAGGAAGGAGGGATCGTCCAGTGCGTCGCCAAAGGTATCCGCAGTCAGCACCATATGGCTGGCAATCGCTTCCAGCGCCGGGCGATGCGGAGAGTCCAGGCGCTCGCCGTTGACGAATACCTCTTCGCCAATGCGCAGTACGCGTAATCCGCCCAGACGAACCAGCTTATCGCCCTGCTGGAGCGCATCATAAATTTCATCTGCCTGATATGGCGGCTCTGGTGGTGCGACGTCCAGTTCGTGACGCGACTGGCTGATAAACTCGCCAAACCACTGTCTGAAGTGCTCCGGTTCGTTGATCAGATCCAGCATCATCCCGCGCAGCTTATCCAGCTCCTCTGGCAGAATATCCGCCGGGTGCTCACGCGCCGGAACGTCCGGATCGCTGTAACGGTAGCTGCCCAGCTCACGCTGTAAAACATAGTCAGCAAATCCGCTGATCATCTCGCGCCCGCTTGGCGCGCGGAAACCAACCGAATAGTTCAGCGAGTTTTCCAGGGAATAACCTTCATGCGGGAAGCCCGGTGGGATATAAAGAATGTCACCTGGCTCCAGCTCTTCATCAATGATCCCTTCAAACGGATCAACCTGAAGCAGATCCGGGTGCGGGCAGTGCTGCTTCATTGGCACTTTTTCGCCCACGCGCCAGCGACGGCGACCGGTACCCTGAATGATAAACACGTCGTACTGATCCAGATGCGGACCCACGCCGCCACCGGGAACGGAGAAGGAGATCATCAGATCGTCCATTCGCCAGTCTGGCAGGGCGCGGAAGGGACGCATTAAGGCTGCGGTGGGTTCGTGCCAGTTGTTGACCGCCTGCACCAGTAAAGACCAGTTGTTTTCGCCCAGGTGATCGTAGCTTTCAAAGGGACCGTGGCTGACCTGCCATTTCCCGTCCTGGTGGCTCACCAGACGGCTGTCTACCTCGTTTTCCATCGCCAGACCAGCGAGTTCGTCAGGAGAAATAGGGTCGATAAAATTGCTGATCCCGCGTTTAAGAACGACCGGGCGTTTTTGCCAGTAACGTTCAATAAATTCGGGCCAGTTAAGCGTTAATTGATAATCCATATTTTTGTATTCCGCAGGCTCTTACTGAGACGGATTATAACGGAAGCACCGCCCCCTGACTGCGAGATCCGCGTATTTTTCACATTTCGGGTCAACTATCGTTCGATACGGGATGCTGGCGGCCAAAAATGACTTCCATCCGGGCACCGCCCAGCAAACTTTCACCGGTTTCAATCTTGCCCTCGTACTGATCGACGATTTCCCTGGCGACGGATAATCCGACGCCCTGGCCTGGCCGCAGCGTATCGGCGCGCTGGCCGCGATCGAACACCACTTCGCGTTTATTACGGGGAATGCCAGGACCATCATCCTCAACGATAATATGCAGTTCGTTATCCGTTACCCGCGCGGACACCTCGACAAACTCCAGACAATATTTGCAGGCGTTATCGAGCAGGTTTCCCATCACTTCCATAAAGTCATTTTTCTCACCGACAAAGCTAATTTCCGGTGAGATATCCAGACTGATGTTGACCCCTTTACGCTGGTACACCTTGTTCAGCGCAGAGGTGAGGTTATCCAGCAGCGGGGCTACCGGGTGCAGTTCACGGCTCAACAGGGCGCTTCCGGAACGCATGCTCGCGCGGTGCAGGTAATAGCCGATCTGCTGTGAAATACGGCTGATTTGTTCCAGCATCACCGGCTCGGCGTCATCCACGCTCATTTTCGAACTGCGCATGGAACGCAGGGTACTCTGCATCACGGCCAGCGGGGTTTTCAGGCTGTGCGTAAGGTCGGTGAGCGTCGTGCGATACTTGTCGTAGCGTTCACGTTCGCTTTTCAGCAGGCGGTTGAGGTTGCGCACCAGGCTGGTCAGCTCACGCGTGGTCTCCGGGTTTAGCTTCTCGCGGTGATGTTCCTCCAGCTCGCGCACCTCTTTGGCAAGGGATTCAATCGGGCGGAGGCTCCACCACGCAGCAACCCACAGGAGAGGGATCACCAGCAGCAGGTTGGCAGCCAGAACATACACAAACCAGTTCCAGACCATATACGAGCGTTTCAGCTCAACCGGTATGGTATCGATCACCACAATGGTTAACTGCGGCATGTTCAGGGTGGCGGGGTAAAGGTTGATGGCCACAGAGTGGGTCATCTCCGTGTCGTCATCTTCGGCCCGGATCTCATTAAGCTTGATCTGTAAGGCGCGATCGTCACGCAGCAGGCTGCTGGTGGAGTTGAGGTCGGCTTCTATTTCATGAAAACCATTGGTTTTCAGCCATTCCGGACGGATGCGCTTTTTCAACCACGGGACATCGCGCTGGGCCCACAGCAATTTCCCTTTTTCATCATAGATCAGCGCCAGCGTCGGGCTCTGCTGATTCAGGTTTTCCGGCATCTCGACGGTGATTCGGTTGTTCTCCCACTTCGCCAGGGTATAAAACAGGTTACTTTCGCCGCGAAGCAGGCGGAAGGTGGTTTTATCGAAGCTCACGCTATAACCGACCAACGCCACCATCCCGTAAGAGAGCGACAGCACCAGCACGACGGCGGCGGTTGCCAGCAAAAAGCGAACCCGCAGCGAAAGGGGTAAAATGTGGCGCAATATCCCTTTCATTTAGCGTAATTCGAACAGGTAGCCCTGACCACGCACGGTGGTGATCACGTCATGCGGGTACTGCGCCTGAATTTTTTTACGCAGGCGACCCATCAGTACGTCAATGGTGTGGCTTTCGCGCAGCTCGGCATCCGGATAGAGCTGAAGCATCAGGGAATCTTTGCTCACCACTTTACCGTTGTTACGGATCAGCGTTTCCATGATGGTGTATTCGAATGCGGTCAGCTTGATCACTTCATCATTAATAGAAAATTCGCGGCGAGAGAGGTCCACCTGGAACGGCGGCAGAGAGATAACCTGTGACGCCAGCCCGCTGTTGCGGCGCAGCAGCGCCTGCATACGCGCAGCGACTTCTTCAATATGGAAGGGTTTGGTCACGTAGTCATCCGCGCCAGCGCTCAGGACTTCAACCTTGTCCTGCCAGCCTTCGCGGGCAGTCAGCACCAGTACCGGCAGGGAAACGTCATGGCTACGCCAGCGGCGGATAAGGGACAATCCGTCTTCATCCGGCAGGCCTAAATCGACAATGGCGATGTCCGGCAGGTGTTCATTGAGATAATAATCGGCCTCTTTTGCGTCTTCAGCATCATCCACCTGATGACCCATCTCCTGAAGTTGAACTTTCAGGTGATGACGTAGCAATGCGTTATCCTCAACAACCAGTACGCGCATCATCACTTCTCCCTTTATAAATGGTATGAATAGTTTAACGCTGATTATTCAGGTTGACACCAGCGCAATGAAATTAAATGATTTTTTCATGCTCCCGAACACAGGGGGGGATGACGCCAGGCACCTGATTATTAAGTATGTTGACCTGAGCCTGGTTCATATCACCCACCCAACTCACGTAAGCCTCATGCGCCCCCAGCAGGCGCGGGTAATATAAACTGACTTGTTTTCGCAAGCTTTCGCAATCCCGATAAAACAGCCATCCGTTTATGAACTGTTGAAGGCGAGTCGCTTTTTGGACAGCACGGGCACGCCAGTTTTGTAAATATTGCCCTTTTTTTTGTAAGGATGTTCTCACTATGCCTGGCTTTGTCTACGCTTATTTTATGGTGCGAAATTAGATTTGCATAAGATGTGCCAGAAAAGCAGTATTTTTACACAACAAAACAGCAATATAGCGAGTAAAGAGGACTTTATGGAATGGAAGGTTGTTGAGACTATTGCGAGCCCGGAAAGCGGAACCATCTTTTGCAAAGTTGAAACACAGTATGGCCTGAATTATATCCTGTGGTTAAAGGGAGATTATTACGTTCGTACAGGTGAAATCATCACCACTTCAAACCAGGGGATCCTGATTAACGATCGGCGGCGTAGAGTATGGATAGCGCAGGCAATGCCCTTTACATCAATAGGCTGGATGGGGTTCAAACAGAAAAACGCGTGTCCAGGCAACCGACAGGAGATGGATCGCCCGTGCACGGCTGAAACCCCGTGCCAGTTCAAACTGTGCCCGTTCGGCTTAAAACGGTATATTCCGGAAAGTTATTCCACGGCAAAAAATAACATTCAGCCTGACGGCAGGCTCTAATCCCGGCAAAACAGATAATGTGACGTGAAATGTCGGCTCGATGATGTAAAGCAGCCCCCTTTCCGGGTGGAAAGGGGGAAGGGCGATTACTTCAGCTCGTCAACCATAGCGATGGCACGGCCAATATAGTTTGCCGGGGTCATCTCTTTCAGGCGCGCTTTTTCTTCTTCTGGCAGCGCCAGACCGTCGATAAACTGTTTCATACCTTCAGCATCAACGCGTTTACCGCGGGTCAGCTCTTTGAGTTTCTCGTACGGTTTTTCGATGCCGTAACGACGCATCACGGTCTGAATCGGCTCCGCCAGCACTTCCCAGTTGTGATCCAGCTCGTCCAGCAGACGGTCGCGGTTAACTTCCAGCTTGCTCACACCTTTCAGGGTGGACTGGTAGGCGATCAGCGCGTAGCCAATACCTACGCCCAGGTTACGCAGCACCGTGGAGTCAGTCAGGTCGCGCTGCCAGCGTGATACCGGCAGCTTGCTCGCCATATGCTGCAACACGGCATTCGCCAGACCCAGGTTACCTTCGGAGTTTTCGAAGTCGATTGGGTTCACTTTGTGCGGCATGGTGGACGAACCGATTTCTCCGGCGATGGTCTTCTGCTTGAAGTGGTTCAGGGCGATGTAACCCCATACGTCACGATCGAAGTCGATCAGGATGGTGTTGAAGCGCGCAATGCAGTCAAACAGCTCGGCGATGTAGTCGTGCGGCTCAATCTGGGTGGTGTACGGGTTCCACTGGATCCCCAGAGAGGTCACAAACTCTTCGCTGAACTGGTGCCAGTCCACTTCCGGGTACGCGGCGATGTGGGCGTTGTAGTTACCCACCGCGCCGTTGATTTTGCCGAGGATCTCAACCTGCTCCAGCTGACGATACTGGCGTTCCATGCGGTACGCCACGTTCGCCATCTCTTTACCCATGGTGGATGGGGTTGCTGGCTGGCCGTGAGTACGGGACAGCAGCGGAATGTCGCGGTATTCCACGGACAGCGCTTTCACCGCATCAATGATTTTACGCCAGTAAGGGAGTACTACCTCTTTCCGCGCGGTAGAGAGCATCAGCGCGTGAGACAGGTTGTTAATATCTTCAGACGTGCAGGCGAAGTGAATAAATTCAGATACCGCGTGCAGGGCAGGGACGCTTGCCACTTTCTCTTTCAGGAAGTATTCAACCGCTTTCACGTCGTGGTTGGTGGTGCGTTCGATGGTTTTAATGCGCGCGGCATCTTCTTCGCTGAACTCAGCAACGATTTTATCAAGGTAATCGTTTGCCTTTGCGTCAAAAGCAGGAACTTCCTTGATTGCTGTCTGGGCGGCCAGCTTTTGCAGCCAGCGTACTTCAACCTGAACACGGAACTTCAGCAGGCCATATTCGCTGAAGATCCCGCGCAGCGCGCTGACTTTATCGCCGTAGCGTCCATCGACAGGGGATACGGCGGTCAGTGAGGATAATTCCATAATTCGCAACTCCGGGAGGTTAACAATGAGCAAGAATTTGTTTTGCCTGAGTCGTCAGGCGATGACGAGAAAACATTAACTGTAGGCGGCCACCGCCGACCTGTTGCCACAGCACGGCGGCACGGATGCCTGCCAGCAGCGAAGCGCGTACCTTCGCCTGTACCTGTGGGCTTTGCAATACGGCAGGCGAACCGGTGACCTGAATACGCGGGCCGAGCGGGCTAATCACGTCAACGTAGATACCGGCCATCGCGCTGAGCAGGGTCTCAGAATGGAGGTCAAAGTGGTCGAGCTGGCGCTGTAGCCCGGCGATGCGGTCGCCCAGGGTATTCATTGCGCCTTTTGCCGCATTAAGCTTACGTTCCAGCACCATCAGGCTTAAGGTGTAGCGGGTCAGTTCCGCGTTCAACCCCTGACGGTTGCTGGCGTTGAGCACGCCGAGCAGAGTTTCAAGACCGAGACGAAGATTGGTTTCACTGCCGCCAAAGACGCCCAGCGTGGAGCCTGGGTTAAGATCGATAACGCTGTTGAGTGAAACGTGCAGGGCATCAGCGTCGCAATGACCCTGATGCGCCAGCTGTTGCACCAGACGGGCTGACTGGCAAATTCCCGCCAGCGCCAGGGTGATGTCATAATAGTTCTTCGCCACACGGTCTCCTTTATGTGTGCAAACGGTTTAAACAGCAGGCAGCGGCAGGCGCTGTTCAATGATCCCACCGCCGAGGCAAATTTCGCCGCTGTAGAAAACAGCAGACTGGCCAGGGGTAACGGCGGAAACCGGCTCGTCGAAACGCACGTCAATGCGATCGTCATCCAGTGCGGTTACGGTGCAAGGGATGTCCGTCTGGCGGTAGCGCGTTTTCACTGTGCAGCGCAGCGTGCCTTTCAGCGGCTCGCGATCGACCCAGTGCAGCTGTTGCGCGATCAGTCCAACGGACATCAGGCGCGGGTGGTCGTGACCCTGAGCCACAACCAGAATATTGTTTTCGACGTCTTTGTCGACCACGTACCACGGATCTTCGCTGCCCTCTTTGGTGCCGCCGATACCCAGACCTTTACGCTGGCCGAGAGTGTGGTACATCAGCCCCTGGTGCTGACCAATCTCATCGCCGTCAACGGTGACGATTTTGCCCGGCTGTGCAGGCAGGTAGCGCCCCAGGAACTCGCGGAATTTACGCTCGCCGATAAAACAAATACCGGTGGAGTCTTTTTTCTTCGCGGTGATCAGATCCAGATCTTCAGCAATCTTACGCACTTCCGGCTTTTCCAGCTCGCCGACCGGGAACAGGCTCTGGGCAATCTGTTCGTGGCTCAGCGTATAGAGGAAGTAGCTCTGATCTTTGTTGCCGTCCAGGCCGCGCAGCAGCTGGCTTTTGCCATTCACATCCGCGCGACGCACGTAGTGGCCGGTCGCAATGTAGTCTGCGCCCAGGTCTTCCGCGGCGAATTCCAGGAAGGCTTTGAATTTGATCTCTTTGTTGCACAGGATATCCGGGTTTGGCGTGCGGCCCGCTTTGTACTCTTCGAGGAAGAGTTCAAAAACGTTGTCCCAGTATTCTGCGGCAAAGTTAACGGTGTGCAGTTCGATGCCGAGCTTATCGCACACGGCCTGCGCATCGGCGAGATCCGCAGCGGCAGTGCAGTATTCCTCGCCATCGTCTTCCTCCCAGTTCTTCATGAACAGGCCCTCCACCTTATAGCCCTGTTGCTGCAACAGGTAGGCGGAAACGGAGGAATCGACACCGCCGGACATGCCGACGATTACTTTTTTCTGGCTGTTATCTGACATGGAATACTCACGACATTGAACTTCAAGGCGGCGTATTCTATCACGCCCCCCCACCATTGACACCCTCTGTAAACGGCCAGTTAAATTCTGCAATGACATCCAGCGGCAGGCGCGCCGCAGACTGCCAGCAGCGGATGCTTTCCGCCACCAGCGGCGAACGCAGGTTTGGCGCGTTCAGGATCTCCTCGGCAGTCACCCACAGGCAGCGATCGATATCGTCGTCGTGCGGTTCAGTGGCGCACGTTTCGTTAAGTTCAACGGCGAATAAGAAGCGCAGGAAAGGCGTCTGGTCAGGCGCTATCCACTGATGCATACGGATAAAATGCTGCGGTTCGGCGCGGATACCCGTCTCCTCCCACAGCTCACGGGCTGCCGCCTGGCGTAAGGTTTCATTGGCTTCAAGATGCCCGGCAGGCTGGTTCCACAGCGCTTTGCCATTGATGGTCTCTTCCACCACCAGGAATTTCCCCTGCGCATGGACCACGCAGGCGACCGTAACATGAGGTTTAAACATCAGATCTCCTTAGGGGTAACATCCCGCCATTCACCGTTTGCCAGCGAGTCCAGCGTGTAGCTGCCCATGGCATAGCGAATGAGTCGCAGGGTAGGGAAGCCCACATGCGCAGTCATGCGCCTGACCTGTCGGTTGCGGCCTTCATAAAGGGTGATTTTAAGCCAGCTGGTGGGAATGGATTTCCGCTCACGAATCGGCGGGTTGCGCGGCCACAACCACTCGGGTTCATTCACGCGCTCAATACCAGCCGGCAGGGTGGGACCGTCGTTCAGCGTTACGCCGTTACGCAGTTTTGCCAGCGACGCGTCGTCCGGCTCGCCTTCAACCTGCACAAAGTAAATTTTCCCGGTACGCTTGCCCGGCTGAGTGAGCCTGGCCTGGAGCACGCCGTCATTGGTGAGCACCAGCAACCCTTCGCTGTCACGATCCAGACGTCCCGCCGCGTACACTCCCTGAACGGGAATAAAGTCCTTCAGCGTGCTGCGCCCGGCCTCGTCGGTAAACTGCGGCAATACATCGTAGGGTTTATTGAACAGTATGACCCGCGTTGGCTGGGGTTCTGGCGTTCTTCTGGTGGCTTGTCGTGAGCTGAATCGCTCAACCCGGTGTTTTCTAAAAGAAGTTTTCGTCATGGTATTTTCAGGCGTTATCAATTGCCGCATTATAGCCTAATAACGAAGACCTTTCATGGCGTCGGACAATCAGGTACTATCGGAAGGCTCATTACAATTTATTAACATAAGATCAGTAACAACCAGAAGCGCTCGAAGGAGAGGTTAATGGAAAGCAAAGTAGTTGTTCCGGCGGAAGGTAAAAAGATCACCCTGCAAAACGGCAAGATTAACGTTCCTCACAACCCGATTATCCCGTTCATTGAAGGCGACGGTATCGGCGTAGACGTTACCCCGGCAATGCTGAAAGTGGTTGATGCCGCTGTTGAGAAAGCCTACAAAGGCGAGCGTAAAATTTCCTGGATGGAAATTTACACCGGTGAAAAATCGACTCAAGTTTATGGCCAGGACGTCTGGCTGCCAGCCGAAACGCTGGACCTGATCCGCGACTATCGCGTTGCTATCAAAGGCCCTCTGACCACGCCAGTTGGCGGCGGCATTCGCTCCCTGAACGTGGCGCTGCGTCAGGAACTGGATCTGTATGTGTGTCTGCGTCCGGTGCGTTACTACCAGGGCACCCCAAGCCCGGTTAAGCACCCGGAACTGACCGACATGGTTATCTTCCGTGAAAACTCAGAAGACATCTACGCCGGTATCGAATGGAAAGCGGACTCTGCTGATGCAGAAAAAGTGATTAAATTCCTGCGCGAAGAGATGGGCGTGAAGAAAATTCGCTTCCCTGAGCATTGCGGCATCGGCATCAAGCCATGCTCCGAAGAAGGGACCAAGCGTCTGGTGCGTGCCGCCATCGAATACGCTATCACCAACGATCGTGACTCTGTGACCCTGGTTCACAAAGGCAACATCATGAAGTTCACCGAAGGCGCGTTCAAAGACTGGGGCTACCAGCTGGCGACCGAAGAGTTCGGCGGTGAACTGATCGACGGCGGCCCATGGCAGAAAATTAAGAACCCGAACACCGGTAAAGAGATCATCATTAAAGATGTGATTGCCGATGCGTTCCTGCAACAGATCCTGCTGCGACCTGCTGAGTATGACGTGATCGCCTGTATGAACCTGAATGGTGACTACATCTCCGATGCGCTGGCCGCGCAAGTGGGTGGTATCGGTATCGCCCCGGGCGCGAACATCGGTGACGAGTGCGCCCTGTTCGAAGCAACTCACGGTACTGCACCTAAATACGCAGGCCAGGACAAAGTCAACCCGGGCTCTATCATTCTGTCCGCAGAGATGATGCTGCGTCATATGGAATGGTTCGAAGCCGCAGACCTGATCGTTAAGGGTATGGAAGGCGCGATTAACGCGAAAACCGTCACCTATGACTTTGAACGTCTGATGGAAGGCGCTAAACTGCTGAAATGCTCAGAGTTTGGCGACGCGATTATCGCGAACATGTAATCCACTCGCTGGGTTAAATGACAACGGGAGCCTGAGGGTTCCCGTTTTTTATGCACACAAGACGGAAACAACGCTATGAACCATGATATCCCGCTCAAGTATTATGACATCGTCGACGAGTATGCGACTGAAACGGCGAAACCGGTAGAAGAGGCAGAACGTACGCCGCTGGCACACTATTTCCAGCTGCTGCTCACTCGCTTATACAACAATGAGGAAATCAGTGAAGAGGCGCAGCGGGAGATGGCTGTCCAGGCGGAGATAGACGAAGCGCGCATTGACGATATTGCGAACTTCCTGAATCAGTGGGGCAATGAATAACGCGTCATCGCGCTGAGTCTGCCAACAGCCTGGCGAGGTCGTGCCGGGTTAGCGACTTTGAAAAGTACCAGCCTTGTACGAGGGCATCGGGGTATCTCTGCGCGATGAACTGATATTGCGTTTCGCTTTCAACCCCTTCAAAAACCAGGGTTTTGTGCAGTTTAGCGAGCGCGTCGCTGAAGATCACCAGGATATCCTGTTTATAGTGCTCGCTGATGCCGTCCACTAACGACTTATCCACCTTGATTTCGTCATATTTGAGATTTGATAGCCTGGCCAGATTAGAGTTTTGCACACCAAAATCGTCTATTGAAATTTTGACGCCTGCCGATTTAAGCTCCTCACAAAACTCTTCAAGGATGGCCGCGGTGGAAACGCCATTTTCGGATAACTCAACTTTGATTAACGATAAGGGAATCGCGTTCTCTGAGCATTCATGACGTAATACCGCCAGGAATTTGCCGTCTTCAATTTCCGTCCGGCCAACGTTCAGTGAAATCATTAACTGATGTTCAGCGGCCAGCGCGGCAATTTCCGCCAGGGATTTCTTTATCATGTTCTGATAATAAACGTTATACAGGCCAATTTTTTTAATTAACGGGATAAACAGCTCAGGAGAAACCTCTTTGTGATTGTTATCCTGCCATCTTGATAACACTTCAACCCCGACGATTTTCTTATCAGCAACCCGAATAACAGGCTGAAAATGAACGCTGATGGTATTCGCTTTTACCGCTTTGACCAGCGTTCGTTCCAGAGAACGTCGGTCTTCATAAAGTCGAAGAGAAAACAGCGTCAGGGATACCCAGATAAAGTATAAAAACAAGCACAGAAGCACCATCACTACGTGGGAGAGCGAAGCCAGTCCGGCATCATGGTGTGTGACGGTAACGCACAAATCCCAGCGTGTACTGCACTCTGTCACAGCCAGCGTAAATAACAGAGACTGTAAGCGGCTGAAGTTTTCTGATGGCGGCGTAACGGTGAAAAAGGTGCGGCCGAAATCTTTAGTGGAAGAACGAAGCGAATAGTTGGCGGTAACGGGGGCAAATTTATCGTAGGCTGAACGGGAGGTGAAGATAATAAGGTGGTTATAGATTGTCGCATTGCCGACAAAGAAATCTTTCTGCGAAAACTGCGCCAGGCTGAAACCGTTCTGGGTATTATGCAGCTCAGAGGGAAGGGCGATGGGATTTGCCAGCTTGCCCCAAAACGCGGTGCAGGTGATTTTCCCCTTTTCAATAAACCCCACATCGGCGAAATAGAGACTTCGCATCTTTAATTTTCGGTAGACGTTCAGACTGGCGCTATCGCATCCCTGCGCGGAGGTATTTTTAAGCGTACTGGCGATATTTTGCGTTAACTCTTCAGAATAGCTTAAGAGCGTGTGGGAGATCTCCCTCTGCCGGTTCTTTTGCTGCTCAGCGATAATGGCGTTAACAGCATACAGCGACAGGACGACCATAAAGGTTGAGATGATAGCAACGGCAATGGCCTTCTTCATTTTCCTGTTGTCCCACCACGTCCTGAGGTGCAGGGATCTTAACACAGGTCATAAAAGCTACAAGTATGAGAGTTGAGGCTGCACGGAATCGAAAGGAAAGCCACCATGCCAGGCTCCTTTCATCTCAGAACCACTCAAACCGTGTTGAGAGCAGTAGCAGTAACGTACTGGCAGAAACAAGATTAAGGCAGATGACAAACTTGCTTGATACGTTCATGTTATCAACGTTTTTGTTGTTCAGTAGCCACAGAGAATAGCGTTTCACCTCCACTGAAGAAACGCCAGATTTTGGTGGGTTCGGGCAAAAAAAAGCCCACTCAAGAGTGGGCAAGAAATACTGGAAGCAATGTGAGCAATGTCGTACTGAATACCTGAGTGATTTGCTCAACTATTCAGTAATGAGAAAGATAATCTTTCTCAGTAAAAGATGCAACCCCACGATGAGTGTGGAACGGCATTTTTTTACTGCTCATATTTTAATCAAACGAACCGTGTGATTCTTATCACAAATTTCCTTTCTCAGATCCTGTGCTATCCTTTTCTGTGTCGTTGATTTAATGACAAAAACCATACAGAGAGGAAAGCTATGGGAATTTTATCCTGGATTATCTTTGGGCTGATTGCGGGGATCCTGGCGAAGTGGATTATGCCGGGCAAAGATGGCGGCGGTTTCATCGTCACGATCATTCTGGGGATTGTGGGTGCAGTCGTCGGTGGCTGGATCAGTACCCTGTTCGGCTTTGGCAGAGTTGATGGCTTCAACTTCGGCAGCTTTGTCGTCGCGGTGATTGGCGCGCTGGTTGTTCTGTTTATCTACAGAAAAATCAAAAGCTAAATCTGACCTGTGTTAAAAAAGGCTGCCTGACGGCGGCCTTTTTACTTTGGGCGTTACCACCAGCCTAACTGCGTACCGGCGACGGCCACGATGGCGACAATCAACATGATGATGGTCGTTTTTCTCATTTAAGCCCCCGGCGCGGCGTAACCGCCAAGGAAAAACCAGCCTAAAAACACCACCGCTGTGATAAAAATAACCACCGGAAAGAGGATCCCTATTCTCATGCCATCACCTGTTTGAGTTTGTATAAGGCCGTAGAGTGTACGGTTTTAATCTAACGCGACAAAGCCTGTTTTGCTTTTTCCTTTTTTATCCTGATACATCGCGAGGTCTGCGGTGCGCAGGGCGCTATCTTCATCCGTGCTGTGAGGATCAACAATAACGACGCCAAGGCTTGCGCCGGGATAAAGAATAGTGGCATTGCCCAACCCGTATTCGCCCGCAATAAGACCATTGAGGCGGGTTTTGATTGCGTTGACCTCTGTACTGGCGTCGCCACCATCGCTGTGACTCAGGCTGGCAACCAGAAATTCATCGCCGCCGAGCCGGCCAATAATCTCATCCTGCGTTTGCTCGTGAGTCAGCCGCTTGCCAACCTGTACGAGGAAGCGATCGCCCGCCTCATGCCCGTACTGGTCATTGATTCGCTTGAAATCATCGAGGTCAATAAAGGCCATCATGACCCTGCGGTTAAGATGGCGCGCCAGTGAGAACAGGGTGGTAAGGTTTTCAAAAATGGCGCGACGATTCGGCAGGCCGGTGAGGGCGTCGGTGTAAGAGTGAGCAATGAGCGCCGCATTTGCTTCGCGAAGCTGAAGCACAAGCGACTCTTTCTGAATGTACTGACCAATTAAACCGGCAAAGAGTCTGATCACCTGCTCGCCACGCTCGCTGAACTGTTTCTGTGCGGTGCTGGCCGCGCAAAGCGTACCATACAGAGAACCGTCAGCCAGGTGAACCGGCACGCTCATATAGGTTGTAATGCCCAGTGCTTTGGCCGCTTCACACTCCGGCCAGCGGTCGGGCACCTCGTTACTGAACAACGTGTCGCTGTCGATGGCGCGCTTACACAGTGTTTCGTCCCAGGGCACGCTGAACCCTTCCGGGATCTGCATTTGCTTGCTGTTACGGGCATATAAAATGTGCTGCAAACGCGCATTGATATCGACTTTCGTCAGGTAGGTTGATTCCATATCCGTCACAATTTCCAGCATTTCCAGTAGCTGACGCACCAGACTGTCGAGAGATTGCTCAGTGGAGAGGGTTTCTGAAACACGGGCAAGAATGATATCTGACATGAGGCAGGATGACTCCCATGCAGAAGACCTCTGTATCTGCATGTTATGCTGAAAATATAGACTCCGGTCATAGTAAAACATGAACAGGATTAATTTTATAGATTCTTCTGAAGGCAGATGAGGGGAAGACTAAAAAAAGCCCCGATGTTGAGATCGGGGCAAAACATCTTGATTACGGAATGATGTTCTCTGGTCAGTGTGAGAACAGGCATCACTATAAGGGGGAATCGTGCAGGTTTAATGGAGAAATCATGGAGAAAACGGCGATGACCCGTTACTCTGACATTTTTACACCCTGAAGGATCATGATAATGAAATATCTTCTCCTGGCGCTGGTTTTACCGCTGGCCGCCTGCTCAACAAAGACAACCCCTCCTGATGCGCCTCAACCGCCGCACGCTATTGGTATGGCAAACCCGGCGTCAGTGTACTGTCTGGAGAAAGGGGGAGAGCAAATCCCTGTTCAAAGCCCGCAGGGCGTACGTACCGAGTGCAAATTGCCAGACGGGGAAGTGATCGATGAATGGGATCTCTACCGCCGCGATCACCCGCAACCGACCAGATGACAACGGCAATAAAACTGCGATACACTTCTCTTTAGGATTATTCTTAGCCAGTTTCTGGCAGTACGTTTGCGAGAAGAAGTATGTTTCAGTTAAAACCGGGCAGCATGGCGATGATCGTGGGTGCGCGTACGGCGGCAGGCCGTCGAAATATCGGTAAATCCGTCGAGCTGTTTGGACTTTGTCAGCCGGGCCAGCGTTTTGTGAACCCGGTTAACGGCGTCATGACGCAATTACCCGCCACGTCAGCGCGTGCGCTGTGGCTGGTCACCGGTGATGTTTACGCCTTTGATAATCAGCACGGTTTTGCGTTTGTTCGCCCGGAACATCTGATGCCGCTTACTCCCGACGAGATGCCACACAACGTGGATGAGCTGGCGATCGGTTAATCACAGTTTACGCAGCCAGTCCGCCAGTACCTGCGCGTGATTCTGCTCCGTATTTTTCGCCCCATAGAGTAGCGTCACGGTCTGCTGTTTGGCGAGAGCCGCCAGGCGTTTGCCTTCATCCGGATGCTGCGCCAGCTCTTTACGATAGGCTTCACTGAACGCGGTGAAATCTATCGTTTCACTGTGAAAGGCTTTTCGCAGTTCGCTGGACGGCGTTAGCGCTTTACACCACTCATCACAGGCGAGGTCGGTCTTTTTTATCCCGCGCGGCCAGAGTCTGTCGACCAGGATCCGGTAACCGTCTTTTGAGGTCGCCTGCTCATACACGCGTTTACATTGAATCATGGGTCCTCCTCATTTCCTTACGACGTTCTGCAAGAACACTATAGCACCCGGCTTTTATCCACCCAATTTAAGGTATTGTGATAATTGCAAAAGATCGGTAGTCTGAGGTTCCTTATGTTATCTGAAAATCCTCCGGCATAAGGAATCTCTGATGGAACTCTCCCCGGTTAAAACGACGCTGCGCATTGCGCTGGTTGGTGATTACAATCCCGATGTTATTGCGCACCAGGCGATCCCGCTGGCGATTGACGACGCCGCTGCGGTTCTGGAGCTCACCGCTGATTATGACTGGCTCGCCACGCCTGAGCTGACCAGCCCCGAAGACCTGGTCGGGTACGATGCCATCTGGCTGGTACCGGCAAGCCCGTATAAAAACACCGAGGCGGCGTTTATTGCGGCCCGTTACGCGCGTGAGAACAGCATCCCCTTTCTCGGCACCTGTGGCGGGTTCCAGCATGCGCTGATTGAGTATGCGCGTAATGTACTGGGCTGGCACGATGCAGGCCATGCCGAAACCGATACCGATACCGAGGGAAGGATGGTAATTGCGCCGCTGACCTGCTCGCTGGTGGAAAAAACCGATGCGATCGAGCTGCGGAATAACACGCTGATTGCTAAAGCGTATGGCAAGCCGGAAATTCAGGAGGGGTATCACTGCAATTACGGCGTCTCACCTGAGTTTGCCGACCAGCTTGAGCGGGGCGACATGCGCGTAACGGGCTGGGACGAGCAGGGCGAGATCCGCGCGGCAGAGCTGGTAACCCATCCTTTCTTTGTCCTCACCCTGTTCCAGCATGAGCGGGCCGCGCTACAAGGGCGCCCGGTCGTGCTGGTACAGGCCATGATGCGGGCGGCGCAGGGTTAAAAAAAGCAGACCTCCGGGTCTGCCTTGAATGTCAGCGGGGTGTGATCTCCCGGTCACGCCCGGCAAGCATACCGCATAACGCCATCACCACCGCGGCCAGCGCGCAGGCGAGCAGCGGAATGCGCCAGTCTCCGGCGGTATCGTGAATTTTCCCCATCAGCGGTGGGCCACAGGCCGCCAGAAGATAGCCAATCGACTGTGCCATGCCGGAGAGCGCCGCGGCCTGATGGGCCGAGCTGGCGCGCAGCCCGATAAACGTCAGGCCGAGGATCATGGTGGCGCCGGATCCAAACCCAAACACCAGCGTCCAGACGACGGCCAGCCCCGGCGCGAACCAGAACCCGGCCGCGCTGACGGCGCACATCAGGGCGACTAGCCCGGCAATGCCACGCTGATCGTTAAGACGGTGCAGGATCAGCGGAATGGCGAGACCGGGAACCGCGGTTGCCAGCTGGAGAAGCCCGTGCATGGAGCCAGCCTGCGTTTCGCTGTAGCCATGGCTAAGCAAAATCGCGGGTAACCAGCCGATAATGACGTAGTAAATCAGCGAGTTAATGCCCAGAAAAAGCGTCACCTGCCAGGCGAGCGCCGAGCGCCAGATAGCCCGATTGTGCAACGCGCCCGCTCCGGTCAGGGTGGCGGCCGGCTTCTGGCGCCATTGCGGTAACCACAGCAGCAGCGCCACCAGCGGGAAGAACATCAGCATCAACAGCGCCCCGTGCCAGCCACCACTCCCCAGCGACAGCGGGACGATCAGCGCCGACCCTGCGGCAGCAGCGGCTCCCATCGTCAGCGAATAAGCCCCCGTCAGTTTTGCGACCTGGCCCGGAAAATCACGTTTGATTAAGCCAGGTAACAGGACATTGCCCAGCGCAATCCCACAGCCCACGATCGCCGTACCGATAAACAGCAGCGAGGCCGACGGCAGCGAACGTACGCCAATCCCGATGCAAATCAGCAGCAGAGCGATAAAAAGGTTGCGCTCCATGCCCAGGCGCCGGGCGACGCCTGCGGCAAGGGGAGAGATAAAGGCGAAGGCCAGCAGAGGCAGCGTCGTGAGCAGGCCGGTTTGCGCCGTGCTTAAACCATAGTCCTGTCGGATGGTATCGAGCAGGGGGGCGACACCGGTAAAGGTGACGCGCAGCGTCGTGGCAATCATCAGGATGCCTGCAATCAGCAGCGCACCCTGTTTCCCGGAAGGTTGAATAGCAGTAGTCATTATTGTCTCTTACGTTCAGGCGAGCGCATACCATACCGATTTAAGTCGTGGTTGAAATCAGGCTAAAATGACAGTTTATCGCTAATATCGGACAACTTTATGTACGGACTGGGGCTCGATGGCTACGATCCCGATAGCCAGCACGACGCGGCGGTGGCCTTTCGCATCCGCGTGGTGGCACAGGAACAATATATTCCGCTGCATCAGCACCGCAAAGGGCAGCTGATTATGGCGCTGGGGGGAGCGATCACCTGTGAAGTGGAGAACGCGATGCTGATGGTGCCGCCCCAGTATGCGGTGTGGATCCCGGGACAAACGCCGCACAGCAACAAGGCGACGCCCGGCGCGCAGCTCTGTCTGCTGTTTATTGAACCCGGTGCGCTCGAATTGCCGACGCGTACCTGTACGCTGAAAATATCGCCCCTGGTGCGGGAGCTGGTGCTGGCGCTTGCGGACAGGTCACGGGAGGAACTGCCTCTTCCCGCTACCGGAAGGCTGGTTGACGTCCTGTTTGATGAACTGCCCCTGCAACCGCAGGAGCATCTACAGCTGCCGGTATCTCCGCATCCAAAAATTCGCCTGATGAGTGAGACCATGGCAAACGAACCTGCCGCCTGGCAGACGCTGGCGCAGTGGGCCAGCCACTTTGCCATGAGCGAACGCAATCTGGCGCGGCTGGTGGTGAAAGAGACTGGCTTGAGCTTTCGCCGCTGGCGGCACCAGCTCCAGCTGATTGTCGCATTGCAGTTTTTGATCGGCGGAAAGTCGGTTCAGCAGGCGGCGCAGGCGCTAGGGTATGACTCCACCACCGCCTTCATCACCATGTTTAAGAAAGGACTGGGACAGACGCCCGCCCGCTATATCGCCAGCCTGACTACGACTTCCCGATAAACAGCGAAACCAGTCCGGCAGCAATCAGCGGGCCAACCGGCACGCCACGAAACAGCGCCACGCCTAACACGGTGCCCACCAGCAGCCCGGCCACCAGTGAAGGCTGGCTGCTCATCAGCGTCACGCCGCGCCCGCCAAGCCATGAGACAAAAACGCCCACCGCAATCGCCACCAGCGATTTCCAGTTTACAAAGGAGTGCAGCAGCGTTGAGGCCGGTAGCGTTCCGCTGGCAATCGGGGCCATCACACCGATGGTCAAAATAATGATCCCGATGGTAAGCCCCTGTTTTTCTATCCACGGGAAGAAGGTATTCAACGGTGTGACACGAACGATGATCAGGACCAGAATGGAAATCGCGACGGTGGTGTTGTGGCTGACAAAACCCAGAGCAGCCAGGGCCAAAAGTATGAGCAGTGTAGGGTCGAACATGACGGGATCCTTGCCAAAAATAGTAAGCCTGCTTACTTTACGCGCAAACGCGACGGCAGGCAGGCTTTACTGAAAAAATTGTCTATTTTTGGGCACTTGCCTGACGTCAGTCCACCAGCTGCTGGATAAGTGGACTTCCTTCGCGGATAAACACCGGGATGGTTTCCAGCGCCGCAGGCACCCGGATATGCTCCCCACCGGCGTAGCGCTCACCGTTGAGAGCGACCCAGCTATTGCCCGTCGGCAGCCAGACATCGCGCTCACGCTGACCGGCCTGCATAACCGGCGCCACCAGAAGATCTTCGCCAAACAGATACTGATCTTCACACGTCCAGCTCTGCTTATCCTGCGGATAGTGCCAGAACAGCGGACGCATGAGCGGGTCTCCGTGCAGATGAGCCTGCTGGTACAACGCGTCAATATAGGGGCGCAGGGTTTCGCGCACGGTAAGCCAGTGCTGCATGATGGCGTAATTCTCTTCTCCGTAACTCCACAGCTCATTAGGCGAACCGCTGTTACACTGAGGAATGCCGTCACGGTAGCGCTCCGGGGGCTGGATCTGCGGTTCGCGATAGCCGTGCATGCGCAGAACCGGTGTAAACACCGCCCACTGGAACCAACGGATCAGCAATTCGTGGAACGCCGGGTCGTTAACGTTCCCTCCCTGGAAGCCACCGATATCGGTTGTCCACCATGGGATCCCCGCCAGCCCCATATTCAGTCCCGCGGCGAGTTGATTGCGAAAAGCATGGAACGAGGAGTGGACATCACCCGACCACGCCAGCACGCCGAAGCGCTGGCTGCCTGCCCAGGCACAGCGTACCAGGTTAACAATGTCGGTTTCACCATTTGCCTGGAGCCCATCGTAAAAGCCCTGCGCAAAGTCACGCGGGTAGCGATTGCCCACTTCCAGCACCGGACCGGCGTGGTAGCGATAGTTGTCAAAATCATAGGCTCGGTATTCCGGTTCCGCTTCGTCCAGCCAGAACAGCTTAATGCCCATGTCGTAGTAATTTTTCTTCACCGTATCCCAGACGAATTTCCGCGCCTCAGGATGGGTCGCATCAAAGAAGGTGGTATTGCCCATAAAATCGAGGTTGACCTGCACGCCACGTTCACTGCTGACCAGCCAGCCTTTGGCTTTCATCAGCGGGTAGAGAGGGCTGCGCGCCTCTACCGTTGGCCACACCGACACCATCAGCGCAATACCCATTTCGCGCAGCTCGTCGACCATCCCTTCAGGATCGGGCCAGTCTACGGGGTCGAAGCACCAGGTGCCCTGATTCGGCCAGTGGAAAAAGTCGATGACCATCACCGATAGCGGCAGATTACGGCGGCGATACTCCCGCGCAACCTCCAGCACCTCCTGCTGGGTGCGGTAGCGTAATTTGCACTGCCACAGCCCGCTGATAAACGCCGGGGCGGAGGGCGGAGTACCGGTGGCTTTCACATACTGGCGGGTGATATCCGCCACCGTGTCGGCGGCGGTGATCCAGTAGTCCATTTCTCCTGTGACGCGGGCGCGCCATTCCGTCTGATTTTTTGCAAAGCTGGCTTCACCAATCGCCGGGTTGTTCCACAGCAGGCCATAGCCAAGGCTGGACTGCATAAAGGGCACGCTGGCCTGGGAGTTGCGCTGCGCCAGTTCCAGCGTACAGCCTTTCAGATCCAGCCACGGCTGTTGATACTGACCCATGCCATAGATGCGTTCATCCGGACGCGATTCAAACCGGACGGTGAGCTGATATTTCCCCCCCATTAGCGGCTTAAATTCGCGGCCATCCAGCTTCAGGGCGCTGACATATTTATCCTGGCTCTTCTCGCTGGCACCGATACCCACCGTTGAACGCTGGCGCCACATCTCTTCCAGCAGCAGTTCGCCGCGCTGATTGTAGAAGGCCAGCTGACCTTTAAGATTCAGCGTCGCGGTAATATTGCCGTTGCGCAGCGTCAGGCTTTCCGCTTCGGCGACAATCTCAGCCTGGTAAGGGGCGGCGAGCAACAGTGCCTGTAAGGCGTCATCAAAAGCCGGGGAGCAGGTGGCCCTGACGCGCAGGCTGTTTTCACCCCACGGTTCAATACGCAGGGTCTGGCGTTCAAAACGCCATTCGATACTGTTGGAATGTTGGATCAGCTCACTCATGGAAAACGCGTCCTTCTAAACAGGGTGTTTGGCAAGATGGATGGATTGCATTGTGCTGTCGTCGAGCTTGTACCAGCGCAGCGTGGCAAACGCGCAGAGTGACAAGACGCCAGGCACGACGGTGAAGAGGGCGATGATGCAGTACATGGCCGTGGTGGTCTGTTCCGGGGCGTTGGCGACATAGCCGCTTAAGCCCAGCGTCCAGCCAACAATCGCGCCGCTGATCGCCATTCCCAGCTTGAGTACGGCGAGAAAGGTTGAGAAGATCACGCCGTCCATGCGTTTGCCCTGTTTCCATTCGCCGTAATCGGCGACGTCCGCCATCATTACCCACATCAGCGTGGTGGTGGCCTGGTAAAGGGTGGAGACGATAAACGTCATGGGCACCAGAATAAGCACTGACTTAGGCGCAAAGAACAGGGCGATGCTGAGTACCCCCGCCAGTACGGAACAGTATCCAAACATCTGCACTTTGCTGACGTTCTGCGTCAGACGTTTGGCCAGCGCGCTGCCTGCGGCTTTCCCGAGAATATGCGCCCCGAGCATCCACATAAAATAGCTCGCGCTACCGAGATAATAAGTGACGAAATACATCATTGCGCCAAGGCGAATAACGCCAAAACCAATGTTGGTTAATACCAGGACGGCGACAACCCGCCATTGGTCGTTTCGTAATAAATCCCGCAGTTCCGCAAGATAATTATTGTGGGTGGCGGGAGCCTTAATACGTTCACGCGTATTGGCGAAGCAGATCCAGAACATGACGACCGCGATGGTCGCCATAATGGCCATCGCCCAGCGGTAGCCCAGTAATTTATCATCGCCGCCTAAAAACTCTGCCAGCGGCATCATAAAGAATGTCGACAGCGCGCCACCCAGCGTGGCCAGGAAAAAGCGATAGGACTGGAGGGAAATTCGCGCATCGTTGTCGGGCGTAATCACCGCGCCCATGGAGCAATAGGGAATATTGATTGCGGTATACATCAGCATCATCAGGGTATAGCTGACGGTGGCGAAAATCATTTTACCGTGCAGATCGAGCGACGCTGGCACGGCGTAGGTGAGCAGACAACTTGCCCCAAAGGGCAGCGCCAGCCACAGCATCCAGGGGCGGAATTTGCCCCAGCGCGTGCGCGTCCTGTCTGCGATATAGCCCATCGCCGGGTCTATTATGGCATCGGCGGTTCTCGCCAGAAGAAACATGGTGCCCACGAATGCGGCAGGTAGCCCCACCACGTCCGTATAGTAAAACGTCAGAAAAATAATGACGTTATCCAGCCCAATATGGCTCGCCATATCGCCTAACCCATAACTGATCTTTTCTTTACGGGTAATTATTTCGGTCATTGTATTCACCTTGCCAGTGTAAGGTTTATTTTTGAGGTGCTCCGTAAACAGGGTTAACCATGATGAAAAGGTTAACAATTGCGAGATCTGGCATCGGGGTTACGTAAATTTCTTTTCGTGATACCGGTAACAAATAAAGTATTTAAACAGTGACTTTATACGGTGGAGGATAGGTAACAGCGAATCGTTTCAGCGAAAAAATAGTCATTTCACGGACGCGTCATTGTCATTTAACTGTCATTGTGCGGGGGTAAAAAAGAGGCAAATGGGCAAAGCAGAGGGCATCATGAACGATCCTATGTTTGTCGAAACGCTGATTATCTCCTCATCGTTTTTTATTATCGCGATTATTTTGATTGCTTCCGTGCTGCTGCTGGAAAACGGCTGACCGTTAGCCAGCCGCAGTATTTATTGTTTACGGAACGTCACCAGTTCAGGACGGGCGATACGCAGATAGTCCTGGGTGTCCATAATCACCGACTTTTCCAGCAGGCCGGCGTTAAAGGCGATCTCCTCGAAGCGCTCAAACAGCAGCGGATCGGCGACCAGCGTCAGATCCGGATGAAAGCTGAAGGGGGGAATGGCGCCGAAGACGCAGCCGGTAAGCGCATCCACTTCAGCCGGACTGGCGAGAGAGGCCTTTAGCCCACCGAAATGACTGGCCAGAAGGCTCAGATCGGCCTGCCGATCGGCGGCGAGGATTGCCAGAATATGTTTCTTAACACCGTTGCCTTTTACCTTGCAGACCAGTGCTTTTGCACCCTGCCGGAGATCGGTCCCGCGAATTTCACTGACCGCTTCGCATTTCCCAACGGCCTCATGCGCCACCACGCGAAAGCGCGCCTCCTGCTCGGTTAATAAGCTGATTAGCCGCTGATGGGTCGTCGTCCCGATCACGTCATCAGACATAACGATTTCACCTGTGATTTGCCAATACGTAGCTTGCTACATTAGCACGGGACGGAGAGGGCTGAAAGAAAACAGCCAGCGGGTGCGCTGGCTGTTGGGTCATGCGTTGCTGGTGGACGACTGTTTCTGGAACAGTTCCCGGAAGACCGGGTAGATGTCATCCTGGTCACGAATGTGCTGCATCGCAAAGTTATCGAACATCGCTTGCAGATGCTCATACTCACGCCACAGCGTCTGGTGGGCGCGACGGGTAATTTCAATGTAGCTGTAGTAACGCACCACCGGCAGGATCTTCTTCGCCAGAATTTCATGACACAGCGGCGAGTCATCCGCCCAGTTATCGCCATCCGATGCCTGCGCGGCGTAGATATTCCACTGCGCCGGATCGTAGCGCTCCTTCACCACCTCGTCCATCAGCTTCAGGGCGCTCGACACGATGGTGCCGCCGGTCTCCTGCGAGTAGAAGAACTCATGTTCATCCACCTCTTTCGCCTGAGTGTGATGGCGGATGTAGACCACCTCCACGTTCTTATACGTTCTGCTCAGGAACAGATAGAGCAGAATATAAAAACGCTTAGCCATATCCTTGGTGGCCTGATCCATTGAACCTGATACGTCCATCAGGCAGAACATCACCGCCTGACTGGAAGGCTCCGGCCGTTTTTCGTAGTTCTTGTAGCGCAGGTCGAACGTGTCGATAAACGGCACCCGGTCGATCTTCGCCCGCAGTTCGGCGATCTCTTTTCGCAGGCGCTCCTCTTCCAGCAGTTGTGCCGGCTCCGTGTTTTCCACCACTTTCAGGCTGGTTTCCAGCTCGCGCAGTTCGCGCCGTTTGCCTGCCGTCATCGCCGTGCGTCGCGCCAGTGAGTTTTGCAGTGAGCGCACCACGCTGATGTTGGCGGGCACCCCGTTTGCGGTATAACCCGCGCGATGGGTTTTGTATTCGTTGAGCTGACGGTGCTGATTCTTTCTCAGATTCGGCAGGGCCAGATCCTCAAACAGCAGGTCGAGATATTCGTCTTTTGAAATCTGAAAGACGAACTCGTCCTGGCCTTCACCGTCCTGGCTGGCCTGCCCCTGACCGCTGCCAGAACCGCCGCCTCCGCCTTGGGGCCGCTCGATTCTGTCATTCTGGACGAAGTGGTCATTACCTGGGTGCACGCGATGGCGAAGGCCGCCACGCCCCTGATGAAACATCGGTTCGCTGATGTCATCGTTAGGGATGGAGACGGATTCGCCGCTGTCGACGTCGGTCACCGAGCGTTTGTTGATGGCCTCGGAGATCGACTGTTTAATTTGCGCTTTATAACGGCGCAAGAAGCGCTGGCGATTCACCGTGCTCTTGTTTTTGCCGTTAAGACGCCGGTCAATAAACCAGGTCATATATCCCCCGTACTGCATTTGCCAACTTGCAGCGTCCGTAAGTGCCGGACATTTTGTTGGCCCGGTAAGCGCGTTACCGGGCACTTGTTTTAAGACGATTTACGCACGCGCAGATACCATTCACAGAGCAGGCGGACCTGTTTGCGGGTATAGCCTTTCTCCATCATACGGTCGACAAAATCGTCGTGCTTTTTCTGCTCGTCGGTTGAGGTTTTGGCGTTGAACGAGATGACCGGCAACAGCTCTTCCGTGTTAGAGAACATTTTCTTCTCTATAACCGTGCGCAGTTTTTCGTAGCTGGTCCAGTTCGGATTGCGGCCATTGTTATGTGCTCTGGCGCGCAGCACGAAGTTCACAATCTCGTTTCGGAAGTCTTTCGGGTTGCTGATCCCGGCTGGCTTCTCAATTTTTTCCAGCTCTGCGTTCAGGGATTCACGGTCAAACAACTGGCCGGTATCCGGGTCGCGGTACTCCTGATCCTGGATCCAGAAGTCAGCGTAGGTGACGTACCGGTCGAAGATGTTCTGGCCGTATTCAGAATAGGATTCCAGGTAGGCGGTCTGGATCTCTTTGCCGATAAACTCGGCGTATTTTGGGATCAGGTAGCCTTTCAGGAACTCCAGGTAGCGTTCAGCCTGCTCCTGTGGGAATTGTTCACGTTCAATTTGCTGTTCCAGCACGTAGAACAGATGAACCGGGTTGGCGGCCACTTCCGCGTGGTCGAAGTTAAAGACGCGGGAGAGGATCTTAAACGCGAAACGCGTCGACAGACCGTTCATCCCTTCGTCGACCCCGGCGTAATCGCGGTATTCCTGGTACGATTTCGCTTTCGGGTCGGTATCCTTCAGGCTTTCGCCGTTATACACGCGCATTTTTGAGTAGATGCTGGAGTTTTCCGGCTCTTTCAGGCGCGACAGGATCGAGAAGCGCGACAGCGTTTCCAGCGTTCCCGGTGCGCAAGGGGCATGAACCAGCTCACTGTGGTTGAGCAGTTTTTCGTAAATCTTGATCTCCTCGGAGATCCGCAGGCAATAAGGCACTTTGACGATATACACACGGTCAAGGAACGCCTCATTGTTTTTGTTGTTACGGAAGGTCACCCATTCAGATTCGTTAGAGTGGGCAAGGATAATCCCGTTAAACGGCAGGGCGGAAATACCTTCTGTCCCGTTGTAGTTCCCTTCCTGGGTGGCGGTCAGTAGCGGATGCAGCACTTTGATCGGTGCTTTAAACATCTCGACAAATTCCATAATCCCCTGGTTGGCGCGGCACAGCGCACCGGAATAACCGTAGGCATCCGGGTCGTTTTGCGCGTGATGCTCCAGCTTACGGATATCGACTTTACCCACCAGCGCCGAGATATCCTGGTTGTTCTCGTCACCGGGTTCAGTTTTAGCGATGGCGATCTGCTCGAGGATAGACGGCCACACTTTCACGACGCGGAACTTGGTGATGTCCCCGCCAAACTCGTGCAGACGTTTTGCCGCCCACGGCGACATGATCGTACCGAGATAGCGATGCGGAATGCCAAACTCTTTTTCCAGAATTTGCGCATCCTCTTGCGGATTAAACAGGCACAGCGGATGGTCATTGACCGGGCTGCGTTCGCCGTTGGCGCTCAGCACATAGATCGGCACGCGCTGCATCAGCGCTTTCAGCCGTTCAGCCAGGGAGGATTTACCCCCACCGACAGGACCCAGCAGATAAAGGATCTGTTTCTTCTCTTCCAGCCCCTGAGCGGCATGCTTCAGGTAGGAGACGATCTGCTCAATGGCGTCTTCCATGCCATAGAACTCTTCAAACGCCGGGTATCGGGCGACCACCCGATTCGAAAATAGACGGGAAAGCCGTGGCTCCAGGGCAGTATCAACCATGTTTGGCTCACCAATAGCCATCAATAGCCGTTCTGCCGCATTGGCATAGGCACTGCGATCTTGCCGACAAATGGTAAGAAACTCCTGCAGTGTGAACTCTTCGTCCTTGGCAGCTTCGTAGCGCTGGCGATAGTGATCGAATATATTCATGGCATGCCGTCCTTTCGTTTTTTAGCACAGGATAAGAGCCGTTCGTATGAGTAGTGGAGGCTCCCGGAAGAGAATTTTTCGCACCTCACTGCCAGAGCAGCAACCTGTGTGCCAGGTCGAAGGCTATGAACCGCAGGGTGTTCAGCAAAACCTCTTCTTAAATTAAAGCGTAGATGGCAATTGCAAAACTTGCATACGGATAAAATCTACTTTCAATGACATATCAATAACTCATCCAAAAATTTCCACTGCGGTTATAAGCGAAAAGTGGGTTTTTCATTTATCGGTCACATAAATGAAAGCGGGATGTCATCTGAAAAATGAAAAATAACGGGTTAATCAAACGGATTAGCGCGCAAAAAATTTTGGGATGTACGGGAATGGCGGTTACACTTCACCCGCTGATTATTTGACTACAGGAAAGAATGGATTGTGACCAAACTCAAACTTCTGGCATTGGGCATCCTTGCCGCTACCGCAGCGAGCACCGTACAGGCTGAGAGCCAGTGGACTGTTGGCGCGGGTGCTGGCGTGATTAACAGCCCGTACAAGCAGTATGACCGCGACGTTTATCCTGTCCCCGTTGTCACCTATGAAGGCGATAACTTCTGGTTCCGTGGGTTGGGCGGTGGCTACTATCTGTGGAACGATACGGCCGATAAGCTCTCCATCATGGCCTATTACGACCCAACGCACTTTAAACCAGGCGACAGCGACAGCAATGCGCTTCGTCAGCTGGACAAACGCAGAAGCTCACTGATGGCGGGGCTTTCTTACGTCCATAATACCGAATATGGCTTCCTGCGCACTGCGCTGGCGGGCGATACCCTGGACAACAGCAACGGCTTCATCTGGGATCTGGCGTGGCTTTATCGCTATACCAACGGCGCAGTGACGCTGACGCCGGGTATCGGTGTGCAGTACAGCAGCGAGAATTACAACGACTACTACTATGGCGTGTCTAAAGCGGAGTCTCGCCGCAGTGGTCTGAAGAGCTACAGCGCGGATGATGGCTGGGACCCGTACCTGGAACTCACCGCCTCGTATAACTTCCTCGGTGACTGGAATGTGTACGGTACTGGCCGTTACATTCGTCTGAGCGATGAAGTGAAAGACAGCCCGATGGTCGACAAGTCCTGGTCTGGCATCTTCTCCGTGGGTGTGACCTACAAGTTCTGACCAGAACGTGATGCATTAAAACGGGGCGCTAGCGCCCCGTTTGTTTTTTTATGATGCCTGAACAATATTAGCGCTTCACAATCTTGATCGTCTGGCCTAAGCGGGACGGTTTTTCTTCGCTGGTTTTCTGCGGCGCGGTCACGCACGCGGTTTCCACGCACACGAAGGTCTTGTAACCGTCATCCGGGATATCCGCCATGCTGACGGAAAGGGCAGGGCCCGGGTTCCAGCCCACCACGTTGCTGTGGTGGTGATGAACCACATCAATACCGCGGTTCAGCGCGCTGTCGTGGATGACGCTACAGGCTTCCGGGTGCAGATACACGCGGTCGGTACGATCCGGGAAAGTCTGCACGCCGTCGTCCAGCTTGCCTTCTTTCGCGTTATCCACTTTGTCGATAAAGGTATCGCCAAGTCCGCTCACCTTAACGGCCTGAATGTCGCCTACGTTGAAATAGGTGTGCAGGGCGGACGTTGTTTCGAATTCGCCGTGCGCTTCCAGTTCAATTTCGCAGGTTTTACCCAGCTTGAAGCGGGCATACAGGGTGAACTCGTGTGGCCACAGGGCACGCGTTTCATCATTCGCCTGGAGTTCAAAGGTCAACACCGCACCGTTTTCATCTTCGTTGTGGGCTTTCAGCGTCCACTGCTGGTTACGGGCGAAACCGTGTGAGGGTAAACCCTGCTGCGCTGACGGGCCAAACCATGGCCAGCAGATCGGTACGCCGCCGCGGATCGCCGCCCCTTTTTTGAACGAGGTGGCCTCGCTCAGCCACAGGCCTTCTTCTTCACCTTCTGGTTTCCAGGAGAGCAGGTGGGCACCATTGAGCGCTACGGAGGCTTTAACGCGCGGATGATCAACGACGATGATATCAGCACCGTCGATCTGACGGCGGGAGAGCACAGGGGTAAGTTGTTCGACTACCGGAAGTGCAAAAATTTTATTAATCATTAAGCAATCCTCTGTCTAAAAACAATAAAAAAGGCGACCGAAGTCGCCTTTTAGGATCAAGCACTCATCTCAACTTATTTGGAGATGTGAGCGATCAGGTCCAGTACTTTGTTAGAGTAGCCAGTTTCGTTGTCGTACCAGGAAACCAGTTTCACGAAGTTGTCGTTCAGTGCGATACCTGCTTTAGCATCGAACACGGAAGTGCACACTTCGCCGTTGAAATCGGTAGATACAACGTCGTCTTCGGTGTAACCCAGAACGCCTTTCATTGGGCCTTCGGAAGCAGCTTTGATTGCTTTCTTAATTTCTTCATAAGAAGCAGCTTTTTCCAGACGAACGGTCAGGTCAACAACGGATACGTTAGGAGTTGGAACGCGGAACGCCATACCAGTCAGTTTGCCATTCAGTTCTGGCAGTACTTTACCTACTGCTTTAGCAGCACCGGTAGAAGATGGGATGATGTTCTGAGCCGCGCCACGGCCGCCGCGCCAGTCTTTGTGAGACGGGCCATCAACGGTTTTCTGAGTAGCGGTGGTTGCGTGAACGGTAGTCATCAGACCTTCGATGATGCCGAAGTTGTCGTTGATAACTTTAGCCAGCGGTGCCAGGCAGTTGGTGGTGCAGGATGCGTTGGAAACGATGTCCTGGCCAGCGTAAGTTTCGAAGTTTGCACCGCGAACGAACATTGGGGTGTTGTCTTTGGAAGGACCAGTCAGAACAACTTTCTTCGCACCCGCAGTGATGTGTTTACGTGCAGTTTCGTCGGTCAGGAAGATACCGGTAGCTTCAGCTACAACGTCAACACCGATTTCGTTCCATTTCAGGTTAGCTGGGTCTTTCTCAGCAGTAACGCGGATGGTTTTGCCATTAACAACCAGGTGGCCGTCTTTCACTTCAACGGTGCCGTCGAAACGACCGTGAGTTGAGTCGTACTTCAGCATGTACGCCATGTATTCAGCGTCCAGGAGATCGTTGATACCAACGATTTCGATGTCAGAACGTTTCTGAGCAGCACGGAAAACAATACGGCCGATACGGCCAAAACCGTTGATACCTACTTTGATAGTCATATATTCCACCAGCTATTTGTTAGTGAATAAAAGGTTGCCTGTAAAATTACAAAAACCTTACGCAGCGTCAAGCGGAATCGTGTCAATCATTGCGACAAATCAATCCTGTGACTAACGTTTGTGCGACTGACTCGCCTCACTTTCCCTTTGAGCTAGCAACCACATGGGGGCTGCGCCCGGAATTTTAAAGGCCTCGCAGGATTAAAATGTGAAATTGATCACAATTGCCTGACCGCCTTTTCGCGACACATAAGTTTAGAACAAAAGTGCACGCGCGGGTGTTAATGTTTTGTTAGAATCTGGGTTAAAAGATGTCTGTTTCAACAGCGAGATGTAAGCATATGTCGAACCAACGTAACCCCGACGATTTGAAAAAAAACCTTACAGAGATGCAGTTTTACGTGACGCAAAATCACGGCACAGAACCGCCGTTTTCCGGGCGTTTGCTGCACAATAAACGGGAAGGCGTCTACCACTGCCTGGTGTGTGATGCACCGCTGTTTAACTCCCAGACGAAGTACGATTCTGGCTGCGGCTGGCCGAGCTTTTACGAGCCTGTCAGCGATGATGCGATCCGCTACCTGACGGACACCTCGCACGGCATGGTGCGCACCGAAATTCGCTGCGGGAACTGTGACGCCCATCTCGGGCATGTCTTCCCGGATGGCCCGCAGCCGACGGGGGAGCGTTTCTGTGTAAATTCGGCTTCCATGAGCTTTACCGATGATGAAAACGGCGACCATACCAAGGGTTGAAAAAACGATTCAGCAAATTATTCCTTTGAAAGGGAGAGATCATGAATATTGATGACATGATTGCAGGTATGACCCCGGAGGTTTATCAGCGTCTGGTAACGGCCGTTGAGCTGGGAAAATGGCCGGACGGTGTGGCGCTCACACCTGAGCAAAAAGAGAACAGTTTGCAGCTGGTGATGCTGTGGCAGGCGCGTCACAATACCGACGCCCAGCACATGACCATCGACACTAACGGTCAGATGGTGATGAAAAGCAAGCGCGAGCTGAAAGAAGAGTTCGGCATCGCGCCGAAGCCGATTGCGACCTTCAAATAAAGCTCCCATGTAGGCCGGGTAAGCGCTAGCGCCACCCGGCACACTACATCTTAGTGCGGGATCCCAAGCGACTCCGCCAGCTGTTTCGCGAGCTGGTTTTCGTCGTCAGCACCGTACTCCCAGAACATGGCGCCAGCCAGACCTTTCTCCTTAATGTAATCCGCTTTGATCGCCACGGAGCGCGGGTTCTCATAGGAAATCGCAAACAGCGCCTTCCCGTCGGCGGATTTCACCGACAGCCACGGCACCTTCGCCTGTTCGTCCCAGTGCTCGGTAAAGCGTTTCTGCGGATCGTTCAGCAGCTTGCGGACGATATCGTTGTATTTCACATAGGTATCTTTGGTCAGATCATAGCCAAGCGATTTGAACAGGCCCAGTTCCTGCGGCCCGAAGTAGGGCTGCGTCACCGGATTGTTCTGCGCGTCCGATTTGCTCCAGTCGATACCCGGTTCAACGGCGCGCTTCGGCACGCGCCCATAGAAACCAATTCCGAGGTTCATCTGCTGCGGCTTCAGCCCGGCGGCCAGATAGTTATTCACCACAAAATCGACGCTGTACTTGTCTGCGGCAGCCACCGTTGGCCAGGCGCTGGAGTCATACAGATTCGCGTTAAAATACTGAGTACCGTACGCCATGTCGTAGGTCATCAGGTTGATGTAATCGAGCAGGGGGGCAATGGCTTTCACATCCACCCAGCTTTTCGGACTTTCCGCATTCGCGCCCACCGCAATCGTGACCAGCTTTTTCTTACCAAACGCGTCACGCATCTCTTTTAACAGCGCGGTGAAATTATCCCGGTCGGCAGGGGTGCTCTCGACCAGTCCCCACGCGCCGTTGACCGGATATTCCCAGTCCAGGTCGATCCCGTCCAGGCCGTATTTACTGACGATCTCCTGCGCGGAGCGAATAAATACCGCGCGACTCTCTTTGGTTGCCGCTGCGCCAGAAAAACCACGCGCGCCCCAGCCGCCAACGGAAAGCAGGACTTTCAGGTTCGGGTTTTGTTTACGAAGCTGAGGAAGTAACGCCAGATCGGATGCCACCTTAGGTGATAACCAGATTTGATGCAGTTTTGCCGGATCTTTCAGCGCGGCGTTGGTTTCGTCTTTCTCGTTGTTATAGACCAGACCAAACGAGTAGTTGAGGTGGGTGATCTGGCGGACGTCGAGTTTATTAATATCGCCACCCGGTCCGGCGGTAACATCGCCACCCCCATTGAAGTAACCCACGGACATCAGGGGCGCGGCGGAAGCCAGTGACGCGCAAAGCAAGGGTAATGCTGCCAGCAAGGGCAAACGTTTCATATAATTTCCTCTTTGACTGAATAAAAATAACCACGCCACAGAAAAGGCGTGGCGAAAAAACAGCCTGAAGAGAATAGCATCGCCGTTTCGCTTGTGATGCGAGGGAGTTCACTTTATGGGGATTGGGGAAGAAATGCCGGGTGGCGCTGACGCTTACCCGGTCTACAAAACCAGAGAAAGTAGGCCGGGTAAGGCTAAGCCGTCACCCGGCTAAAAAGCTTACGCCTGCGTCTCCATCCAGTCAGCCAGCGTATACAGCGTTGCGCCTTCTGCGGCCATATCCATAAACGCCTGAGCGCTGTCATGCGGCTGAATATTCACCCCGCGACAGCCGTCGGTGATGACATTCACGGTATAGCCCAACTGGAGCGCATCCAGCACGGTGAACTTCACGCAGTAATCCGTCGCCAGGCCCAGCACAATCAGCTCGGTGATCTCATGGTGGCGCAACCACGCGTCCAGCGCCGTCTTCTGACGATGACCGTTATCAAAGAACGCGCTGTAGCTGTCGATGGTTGGGTTTTCACCTTTGTGGAACACCGCGTCGATGGCCTTCTGGTTCAGCAGCGGATGCAGCTCAGCGCCTTCCGTCTGCTGCACGCAGTGATTGGGCCAGAAGGTTTGCGCCAGCCCGTCCAGTTCGCCCTGGCTGTAAGGCTCAACGTTGTGCTGGCTGGCAAAGCTGCCGTGGTTTGCCGGATGCCAGTCCTGACTCGCCACCACCGCTTCACCACGAGCTTTACACCACTCAATCAGCGAATTCGCGACGTCTACGGTGCTGTCGCCTTCCGCAACGGCCAGCGCACCGCCCGCACAGAAATCATTTTGCAAATCGACCAGTAACAGGGCGCGTTGCTTCATGGGACCTCCTTATTCGTCCGGCGTCAGTTCACCGCGCAGGTTTTGCATCATGGCGCGGCGAATGGAATCAATATCCAGATCCTGACTCAGTAAATAGTGAAGTTTAGTCAGCGTTGCCTCAACGGTCATATCGAAACCACTGATCACGCCAGCGTGCGCCAGGGCATTACCGGTGGCGTAGCCGCCCATATTGACTTTGCCGGACATACACTGGGTGAGGTTGACCACCACAATCCCGCGATCGCTCGCCTCCTGAAGCTCTTTCAGGAATTCACCGTTCTGCGGGGCGTTACCCACACCATAGGAGCGCAGGATCAGCGCCTTCACCGGCTGGCGCAGGAAGTTGCGCACCACGTCGGCGGAAATACCCGGATAAATCGTCACCACGCCGATCGGCTGCGGGGTGATCGGGTGAACGATCAGTTCGCCTGCGGTATTTGGCGCGGGCGGCGTGCCCAGACGACGGATATGGATCCCCGCTTCCAGCAGCGGTTGCAGGTTAGGTGAGGCAAAAGCGTCAAAGCCATCGGCGTGCGCTTTAGTGGTACGGTTCCCGCGGTACAGCCGGTTGTTGAAGAACAGCGTTACCTCGTTGATCGGGTAATTAGCGGCCACGTACAGGGAGTTAAGCAGGTTGATCTGCCCGTCTGAACGCAGTTCCGCCAGCGGGATCTGCGAGCCGGTCACGATGACGGGCTTGCTCAGGTTCTCCAGCATGAAGGAGAGCGCCGAGGCGGTGAACGCCATGGTGTCGGTGCCGTGCAGGATCACGAAGCCGTCGTACTGGTCGTAATGGGCTTTAATATCGTCCGCAATATGCTGCCAGTCTTCCGGCGTCATGTCGGAGGAGTCCATCAGCGGCTCATATTCGTGGATGGTAAAGTCCGGCATTTCCGGACGGTGGAATTCAGGCATCAGCGCCAGCTGGCGCTGTAAGTGGCCGGAAACCGGGATATAGCCATTTTCTGAGCGCTGCATACCGATGGTACCGCCGGTATAGGCGACATAAATTGATTTCTTCTGCATGGTAATGAGTTCTTGTTCTTCAAAAGAAAAAATCCCCTCTTCACGGGAAGAGGGGACGGTTTTTAACGCACGTTCGCACAGGTCAGGCAAAACGCGTAGCGGCTTTGTGGATCATTAAAGGCTGCGAGCTTGTCGCTCTCTGCTCTCATGGCTTTCGCCGCGGTCGCCACCGGCGCCGGCAGATAAGCCTGAAGCGCGTCCGGCAGCATGGCACGAACGGAGCCGGACATGCTGTCCATGACCATATCGAAGAATGTTGGTTCGTCCTGATAATAGTCCACGTGCCACTGCTTGAGCTTCGCCAGCTCCGCCGCTTTCTTCACGGCGTCGTCGAAGTCACCCAGGCTGTCTACCAGGCCGTTGCTCTTCGCGTCCTGGCCGGTCCAGACGTGGCCCTGAGCGATCTGGTCAATCTGATCGGGCGTCTTTTTACGGGAGTCCGCAACAAGCGTGATGAAACGTTTATAGCCACTCTCAATGCTGAGCTGCATCATCTCAGATACCTCAGGCGGCAGGGATTTGGTAACGGACACGTCCGCCAGCGGCGAGGTGGAGACGCCGTCGGTGTGGACGCCGAGATAATCCAGGCTGTTCTCTACGGTGTTGATCACGCCGAAGATGCCAATCGAGCCGGTCAGCGTGCTTGGGTTAGCCACAATGTAGTTGGCTGGCGTCGAGATCCAGTATCCCCCGGAAGCCGCCATGCCGCCCATCGAGACCACTACCGGCTTGCCTGCGGCGCGCGCGGCGGCCAGTTCAGCACGGATTACTTCAGAGGCGCTGACGCTGCCGCCAGGGCTGTTCACCCGCAGGACAATCGCCTTCACTTTCGGATCCTGGCGCGCATCGCGGATCTGCGACGCGGTGGTGTCCCCGCCGACGTTCCCCGGCGTTTCTTCGCCATCCATAATGGCCCCGTTAGCAAACACCACGGCGATGCTGTCACCGCTGTCGTCCGGCTTTTTCGCGGCGTAGTCATACATGCTGATGGCGCTGTAGTTTTTATCCTCTTTACTCCAGCCGAACTGTTTGGTCAGCGCTTTTTCAATTTCAGCGCTGGAACCCAGCTGATCGACCAGTTTGTTATCAAGCGCGTATTTCGCTGTATCGCCGTCCACCATGCGCAGGCCGTCCAGCACGCCGCGCGCGCCCGGGAAGACCTGCTCAGCGGTAATCTGACGGTTAGCGGCAATGGTGCCGAGGTAGTTCTGCCACAGCTCGCCAATCCAGCGGCTGTCCGCTTCACGGGCGGCAGGGGACATATCATCGCGGATAAACGGCTCCACGGCGGATTTATAGGTCCCGACGCGGAAGACGTGGGTGGTGACCTTCAGCTTGTCGAGCAGCGATTTGTAGTACAAACCATTAGTGGCAAAGCCATGCAGATCGACCGTGCCCTGTGGCGAAAGCCAGATCTTATTGGCAAAGCTCGCCAGATAATATTGTCCCTGGGTGTAGCTGTCGCCAATGGCAATAACCGGTTTACCGCTGTCGCGGAATTCGCGCAGCGCTTTACCGATGTACTGCATTGACGGCTGATCGGCGCCGGCAAAATCTTTCAGGTCCAGCACGATACCGGTAATGTTACGATCGTCTTTGGCCTGACGGATGGTGTCGACGATATCAAACAGGGAGTTTTCCTGAAGACGGTCTGACGTTGCGCCGAACAGCTGGCGACCAATCACGCCCAGACGGTTGCTGGTCGATGGCTTATCAACAATCACGCCGGTGATATCGAGTAACAACGCGCCGCGCGTCGAATGCTGCGACTGGGTTGCGTTGCTGATATGCATCCAGATACCTGCGCATACCAGGACCAGGAAGATGAAGAAGATGTTCATCACCAGGTTGCGGACGAAGTTGAGCAGTCGCCACGTCCATTTAAAGAAACCGGCAAAGATTCGCCAAAGGGTTCGCATGTATTCTCCCTAACCAGAAAAGGACTGTTTCCGTCGCCACGGGACGGTAATGTGCGGTTATCGTAATGACCCAACCGCCACTTGTCAGCAGGAATCGCCTGCCACGCTGTAACAAATTCTGCTGTCGTGTTAATTTTGTGAGTAAATTTCATGAAAGGAGTTAACCAATGGACGCACTTGAACTGCTTGTTAACCGTCGTAGCGCTTCCCGCCTGGCCGAACCGGCACCCGTCGGCGAGCAGCTGGAAAACATTCTGCGTGCCGGAATGCGTGCGCCGGACCATGGCACATTGCAGCCGTGGCACTTCTTTATCATTGAAGGCGAAGGGCGCGACCGCTTCAGCCAGCTGCTGGAGCAGGGGGCTGTTGCCGCAGGCCAGGATGAGAAGGGGATTGATAAAGCCCGCAGTGCGCCATTCCGCGCGCCGATGATCATCGCTGTCGTGGCGAAATGTCAGGCCGACCATAAGGTGCCGGTCTGGGAGCAGGAAATGTCCGCAGGCTGCGCGGTAATGGCGATGCAAATGGCCGCCGTCGCGCAGGGCTTCAATGGCATCTGGCGCACCGGACCGCTGACCGAGAGTTCGGTCGTGCGTGATGGCTTTGCCTGTGGTGAGCACGATAAAATTGTCGGCTTCCTCTATCTTGGCACCCCGCAGCTTAAAGCCTCCAGCACCATCAGCGTGCCAGACACCACGCCTTTCGTCAGCCGTTTCTGATAAGCCGCGCTAAACTGTCTGGATTCTGAGCATCCGCCGCAGAATTCAGACAGTCATACTTACCTCTTTATGGAATGAGCGCTACCATAGCGCGATTGAGATGACAGGAGACGTCCATGAGCGAGCAAACCATTCGTTTAACGCAATACAGCCACGGAGCCGGTTGCGGTTGTAAAATTTCCCCGAAAGTGCTGGAGACCATCCTGCACAGTGAACAGGCGAAGTTTGTCGACCCGAACCTGCTTGTCGGTAACGAAACGCGTGACGATGCAGCGGTTTATGACCTGGGTAACGGCACCAGCATTATCAGCACTACTGACTTCTTTATGCCGATTGTCGACAACCCGTTCGACTTCGGGCGCATTGCGGCCACCAACGCCATCAGCGATATCTTTGCGATGGGCGGTAAACCGATTATGGCGATCGCCATTCTGGGCTGGCCGATTAACACCCTCCCGCCGGAGATTGCCCGCGACGTGATCGAAGGCGGACGCTTTGCCTGCCAGCAGGCGGGTATTGCCCTGGCCGGTGGTCACTCTATCGATGCGCCGGAGCCGATCTTCGGCCTGGCCGTCACCGGCGTGGTGCCGACCGAGCGCGTGAAGCGCAACAGCACGGCGCAGGCGGGCTGCAAGCTGTTCCTCACCAAGCCGCTGGGCATTGGCGTACTGACCACTGCCGAGAAGAAATCCCTGCTGAAGCCCGAGCATATCGGTCTGGCAACGGAAGTGATGTGCCAGATGAACCTCGCCGGTGCGGCATTCGCCAATATCGACGGCGTGAAGGCCATGACCGACGTGACCGGTTTTGGTCTGCTGGGGCACCTCTCTGAAGTCTGTCAGGGCGCGGGCGTGCAGGCGCAGGTCTGGTATCAGGATGTGCCGAAGCTGCCGGGCGTGGAAGAGTACATTGCTCAGGGCGCGGTGCCGGGCGGGACGCAGCGCAACTTCGCCAGCTACGGCCATTTAATGGGCGAAATGCCGGAAGCGTGGCGTAACCTGCTGTGCGATCCGCAAACCTCCGGCGGCCTGCTGCTGGCGGTGACGCCGGAAGCTGAAGCTGACGTTCAGGCGACGGCTGCCGAGTTTGGCATCACCCTGACGGCCATTGGTGAGCTGGTGACCGCCCGCGGTGGTCGACCGATGATTGAGATCCGTTAATTCGATGCGGTTGTTTATTGCCGAAAAGCCGAGTCTGGCGCGTGCCATCGCCGATGTGCTGCCCAGGCCGCATCGCAAAGGCGACGGCTTTATCGAATGCGGTAACGGGCAGGTGGTCACCTGGTGTATCGGTCACCTGCTTGAACAGGCGCAGCCGGATGTCTACGACAGCCGCTACGCCCGCTGGAATCTCAACGATCTACCGATTGTGCCGGAAAAATGGCGTCTCCAACCGCGTCCTTCCGTCACCAAACAGCTCAACGTCATTAAGCGCTTCCTGCATGAGGCGACGGAAGTGGTCCACGCGGGTGACCCGGACAGGGAAGGGCAACTGCTGGTCGATGAAGTGCTGGACTACCTGGAGCTGGCGCCGGAAAAGCGCCAGCAGGTGCAGCGCTGCCTGATCAACGACCTCAACCCTCAGGCGGTAGAGCGGGCCATTTCACGCCTGCGCGCCAACAGCGAATTTATTCCCCTGTGTGTCTCCGCGCTGGCGCGTGCCCGTGCGGACTGGCTGTACGGGATCAACATGACCCGCGCCTACACCATTCTCGGGCGCAACGCGGGTTATCAGGGCGTACTCTCCGTCGGTCGTGTCCAGACACCGGTGCTGGGGCTGGTGGTGCGTCGCGACGAAGAGATCGAAAATTTCGTCGCCAAAGACTTCTTCGAAGTCAAAGCGCATATCGTCACGCCGAAAGACGAACGCTTTACCGCCGTCTGGCAGCCAAGCGATGCCTGTGAGTCATATCAGGACGAAGAGGGACGGCTGCTGCATCGCCCGCTGGCGGAGCACGTGGTCAACCGCATTACCGGCCAGCCCGCAATCGTCACCAGCTATAACGACAAACGGGAAACGGAGCCCGCACCGCTGCCGTTCTCCCTTTCGGCGTTGCAGATTGAGGCGGCTAAGCGCTTTGGTCTTAGCGCACAGAACGTGCTCGATATCTGCCAGAAGCTCTACGAAACCCACAAGCTGATCACCTATCCGCGTTCGGACAGCCGCTATCTGCCGGAAGAACACTTCGCCGGACGCCACTCGGTGATGAATGCCATTGGCGTCCATGCGCCGGATCTGTTGCCGCAGCCGGCGGTAAACCCGGATACCCATAACCGCTGCTGGGACGATAAAAAAGTCGATGCTCACCACGCGATAATCCCGACGGCGCGCACCAGCAACGTCAACCTGACCGACAACGAAGCAAAGGTCTATAACCTGATCGCACGTCAGTATCTGATGCAGTTCTGCCCGGACGCGGTGTTCCGCAAGTGCGTTATTGAACTGGAGATTGCCAAAGGCAAATTTATCGCCAAAGCGCGTTTCCTCGCGGAAGCGGGCTGGCGCACGCTGCTCGGCAACAAAGAGCGTGACGAAGAGAACGACGGCACGCCGCTGCCGGTCGTGGCCAAAGGCGACGAACTGCTGTGCGAGAAGGGCGAAGTGGTTGAACGACAAACCCAGCCGCCGCGCCATTTCACCGACGCGACGCTGCTGTCGGCCATGACCGGCATCGCCCGTTTTGTGCAGGATAAAGATCTGAAGAAGATCCTGCGCGCCACCGACGGTCTGGGTACGGAGGCGACCCGCGCGGGAATTATCGAATTACTGTTCAAGCGTGGTTTCCTTGAGAAGAAGGGGCGTTACATCCACTCAACAGAGCCGGGACGGGCGCTCATCCACTCCCTCCCTGAACTGGCGGCCAGACCGGACATGACCGCGCACTGGGAGTCGGTGCTGACGCAGATCAGCGAAAAGCAGTGCCGTTATCAGGACTTTATGCAGCCGCTGGTAGGGACGCTTTATCAGCTGATTGACCAGGCGCGCAGTACGCCAGTGAAGCGATTCCGGGGAATGGTCGCCCCGGGCGGCGGGGCGAAGAAACCGTTCAAAAAGAAGAAAAGCGCAGCCAAAAATACAACCGCTTAAACCGTAGGCCGGGTAAGGCGAAGCCGCCACCCGGCGAAAGCCCCTCTGCGGCCTGAAAAAAGCCCGGTGGCGCTAATGCTTACCGGGCCTACAAGGGCGAGAATGCAGCGAAACTAAATCACACCCTGTCCGATCATCGCATCGGCCACCTTCACGAACCCGGCGATATTCGCCCCGCGCACGTAGTTAGTTTGCGAGGCCTCGCCGCCGTACTCCACGCAGGCGTGATGAATATCGAGCATGATGTGGTGCAGACGGGCATCCACTTTCTCTGCCTTCCAGCCCATTCTCGCGGCGTTTTGCGCCATTTCCAGACCGGATGTTGCCACGCCGCCAGCGTTCGCCGCCTTGCCTGGCGCAAACAGTACGCCCGTGTCCAGGAACAGGTCGGTCGCTTCAATGGTGGTGGGCATATTTGCCCCTTCCGCTACCGCTTTCACGCCATTGCTAATCAGCGTCCGGGCGGCATCCACGTCCAGTTCGTTTTGCGTCGCGCACGGCAGGGCGATATCCACGGGCACGCCCCACGGCTGTTTACCTTCCAGATAGGTCAGGCCAAATTCACGGGCATAATCCGCTACCCGACCGTCACGGCTGGCTTTAATTTCGCACAGACGCGCCAGTTTTTCTGCCGTAAAGCCAGCTTCATCCACCACGGTACCGCTGGAGTCGGAGGCGGTCACCACGCGCGCGCCAAACGCCATCGCTTTCTCGATAGCGTACTGCGCCACATTGCCGGAGCCGGAGACCGCCACGCGCATCCCCTCGAAGCTCAGCCCGTGACGCTTAAGCATCGCTTCGGTGAAATAGACCAGACCATAACCCGTCGCTTCCGGGCGAATCAGGCTACCGCCAAACGACAGACCTTTGCCGGTAAAGACGCAGGCGCTGTTGTTGGAGAGCTTTTTCATCATCCCGGCCATAAAGCCCACTTCACGCCCCCCCACGCCGATATCCCCGGCAGGAACGTCGGTGTCCGGCCCAAGGTGGCGATAGAGCTCAGTGACCAGCGCCTGGCAGAAACGCATCACTTCGCCTTCGCTCTTGCCTTTCGGATCGAAATCACTCCCGCCTTTACCGCCGCCCATCGGCAGGGTAGTGAGCGCATTTTTAAAGGTCTGCTCGAAGCCGAGGAATTTCAGAATCGACAGGTTCACCGAGGGGTGGAAGCGCATCCCGCCCTTAAACGGCCCAATGGCGGAGTTAAACTGCACGCGCCACGCGCGGTTGACCTGCACCTGATTGCGGTCGTCCACCCACGCCACGCGGAACTGGATGACGCGCTCCGGCTCTACCAGACGTTCAAGCAGCGCCATCTGACGGTAACGCGGATTTTCCTCAAGGAAGGGCCACAGGGTGGTCATGACTTCACGAACGGCCTGGGCAAACTCGCTTTGGTGCGGGTCGCGCTGCTGAACATGGGCAAGAAAGCTTTCCAGAGAGCGTGTCTGATCCATAGATATAAGAACCTCTTATAATAATTTATGCGTGTGGCGTAGATGTTTTGTGTCGTTTTTTTGACTATACCACCCGCACCGCTTTGAGAGGCAAGCAGAAATTTATGCCGCAAGGGAAATTAATGACAGGGCGCGCGTCATAACCAAAAGCGATGACGAGATAAATTAAAGATCCCGTCCGGATCGACCGTTATAGATATAAACGATGCAAAGGAAATAAAGTCTATGAACCGTTACGCAATGGCCGCGTTATGTTTGATGGTGTCCGCCGGGGCACAGGCTGACCGCATTCGCCCGGATGTCGAGGTCAACGTGCCGCCAGAGGTTTTTAGCGCTGGCGGCCAGCGTGCGCAGCCGTGTAATCAGTGCTGTATCTATCAGGATCAAAACTATTCCGAAGGCGCAGTAGTCAGGGCAGATGGCGTGCTGTTGCAGTGCCAGCGTGATGAACGCACCCTCAGTACAAATCCGCTGGTCTGGCGTCGCGTAAAAGAATAAACGCTTCCAGCAGCGGTATATCCGCCGGGGCTAAAGCATACGTGAACGCGTCTTCTGGCGTGCACCATACCAGCGCCGAGTGATAATGCGCCTTCAGCTGACCGCTAAATTCAGGCACATGCCAGGCGTGGAGGTGAATCAGCCGCTGCGACACCTCCCGCTGGTGGCTTGCCACATACCGCGCGGGCACGGCTTCAATGCCGAGTTCTTCGCGCAGTTCGCGGATCAGCGCTTCCGGCTGGGTCTCACCGGCTTCAACCTTCCCGCCCGCAAATTCCCACATTCCTGGCTGATCGGCATGTTCGGGACGCTGCGCCAGCAAAATCTTGCCCTCTTTTTCGAGGATGGCCGCAACCACATCGAGTGTTTTCAGCATGTTCGTCAATAATTAATAGCGAAAAACGACATATTATCGTGCCCTTCCAAAGAGTCCAGTCATCAGGAGAATCAGGTGAAAGAGACATCCGCCTGGGTTGCGCCCATGGAAACCCTTCCCGTCAGCCTCAGCCCCATCGCCGTCATGCAGAAAAAACACTTCGGCGCGGTGCTGAACCCCACGCGCTGGTGGGGGCTTATGCCGCGTCTTTTCTGGCTGGTGGCGCTATTTGTCGGCTATCTGGAGCGGCGCAAGGCGCGTTTGACCCCGGTTCTGCGATCGCTACTAATGACGCGGATCTCGCAGATCTGCCACTGCGCATTTTGTATTGATGCCAACAGCCTGCGTCTGGCCGAGCGGAGCGGGGCGCTGGATAAAGTGCAGGCCGTCAGCGACTGGCAAAATTCCACCCTGTTCAGCGAAGAGGAGCGCGCGGCGCTGGCCTATGCGGAAGCGGTCACCGCCACGCCACCTCAGGTGGATGAAAATATCAAAAGTCTGCTGAAGCGCCACTTTACGGAAGAGACCATCACCGAAATGACGGCTCTTATTGCCTTTCAGAATCTTTCCGCCCGCTTTAACGCCGCGCTGGATATCCCGGCTCAGGGGCTGTGCGCCACGTTTAAAGGTAAACCGCATGCTGGATAAACATCTGCACCCCCGACTGAAACCCGGGTTAAATCAGCTGGCCGCCGCGCTGGATAGACCGTTTATCACGCCTGATGGCTTAACGCTCGCCGGGTTTGCGATTGGCGTGCTGGCGTTACCGTTTCTGGCGCTGGGCTGGTATCCGGCGGCGCTGATCGCCATTGTGCTGAACCGGCTGCTGGATGGTCTGGACGGCGCGCTGGCGCGTCGCCGTGGCCTGACGGACGCGGGAGGATTTCTTGATATCGCCCTCGACTTCCTGTTCTACGCCCTGGTGCCGTTTGGCTTTGCGCTGGCCGCTCCGGCTGATAACGCGATCGCCGCCGCCTGGCTGCTGTTCGCGTTTATGGGGACGGGCAGCAGCTTCCTGGCCTTTGCCGCGCTGGCGGGGAAGCATGATATCGACAACCCCGGCTATGCGCACAAGTCGCTTTATTACATTGGAGGATTAACGGAAGGAACGGAGACCATCGCGCTGTTTGTGCTGTGCTGCCTGTTTCCGGCGCATTTCGCGCTGTTTGCCTGGACGTTTGGCGCATTGTGCTGGCTGACCACCACAACGCGCATCTGGAGCGGTTATATCACGCTGAAATCACTTCCCCGCTAGCGTGCGCTCTCCGGTCCGCGCTCCCCGGTGGAGACCGGGTTCTGCGGATGGCTGCTCCATTCGTACCAGCCGCCGTCGTAGACGGCAACGTTCTGCCAGCCCATGGCGCGGGCGTACATAAAGGCTTCAGACGCGCGCCAGCCGGTACCACAGTAAAACGCAACGTGCTGCTCCGGCAGGATATTCCACGTTTTCCACATGGCGGCAATATCATCGGCGCTGCGCATGGTGCCATCCGGATTGTGGAAATCTTCCATGTGGGTCGCGTCGCTGCCCGCATGGCCCCAGCGCGCACCGGCAATCTCACCTTTTGGCTTGATATAGCTGTAGCCGCTGGTTTCACCGATAAACTCTGGCCAGGAACGAATGCTCACCAGCGAGGCGTCCTGACGGTGCAGCATTCCCCGGGCCTGCTCCATATCCACCATCAGCCGGGGCTGGCCCGGGATCGGCGCGCCAAAATCAGGGGCTGGCTTCACCTTTGCAGGCGTTCCGCGCTCAACGGGCAGGCTGGCGTCGGACCACGCCTTCCAGCCGCCATCCAGAATTCGCACATCCTTCACGCCCGCGTAGAGTATGATCTGCGCCACGCGCGCGGCGGCATACACGTCGCGACCGTACAGAATGACGGTGGTATCGTGACGGATCCCGTGCTTCGCCAGCATCGCTTTCAGCTTTTCGTCAGAGACCTTATTCCACAGCGGTTCGCTTTCCACTTCATTGGTGTCGATATAGCCCGCACCGGGAATGTGGCTCAGGAGATAAAGCTTCGGCGCACCCCAGCCAGCCTCGATCACCTTCCATTCTCCGGCTGGTGCGGCGGTAACGGGTTTGCCCTGCTGCAACTGGCGGATCCACTGCGGATAAACCAGCTGTTCGAAATGCGCCAGACGTTGCAGACGGTCGGATTGTTGCAGGGCATCGCTCAGGGTGGAGACGTGGGTAAAGCCCGCTTTCTCCAGCCGCGTTTTGACGGTCTGGTTGTCATCATCGTTGCCATAGAGCGCAACCGGCATGTCTGGCGTAAGCCGATGTTGTTTTGCCCAGCCGCTGAGCTGTTCATCGCTCATTGCCCCAAGCCAGCTGGCAGAGAGATTAAGCGCGGCGGGTTCATGCCCGGACGTTCCGCTCAGGGTCTGCGGCCAGCCGTTATAGAACGCACTGACGCGCGTATCAATTACCGCGCCGTTTTGCGCCTGGAGCTGGTCCAGCGTGAGGGAGTGGGGCATATCAGCCGCCGTGGAGGAGAGTGAGGCGAGGCCGCAGATCAGGGCCAGCGCGGTCAGTTGAGAAACACGTTTCATCGAAAAACCTGACGTCATTAAAAGAGGGGGGCATTGTCGTCTCTCCTGAAGCCAAAAACATTGCGTTAGCACATTATTGCCAGCGAGAAATCTCAATCACCTCGCCGCCGGGCGGAATATCGTCCTCATCATGCGTGACCAGCACCACCGGGATCCTGCGCTGGCGAGTAACCTCGAATACCCACGCCCGGAATGAGGCGCGCAGCGTTTTATCCAGTCGACTGAACGGCTCGTCGAGCAGCAATGCCTGCGGCTGGGCGAGAAGGGCGCGCAACAGGCTGACCCGGGCGCGCTCGCCGCCGGAAAGGGTCGCCGGATCGCTGGCGTAGTGGTTTGCCAGCCCGGCAGTGTCCAGGGCCTGTTCTACCGCGTTGCGGCGGGCGCGCCCGACGATGTGCGCCGGCAGCGCCAGCATCAGGTTTTGCCCCACGCTGAAGGCGTCAAACAGCAGGGCATCCTGAAACAGAATGCCGATCCCGCGCGTTTCCACGGGGAGCATATCGCAGCGGCGATCGTTCAGCCATAGCTCGCCGTGCGCCTTAAAATCAGCGGATAACGCCCCCACTATCCAGGCGAAAAGGGTCGATTTCCCGCTCCCGGAGGGCCCCATCAGCGTGACAATCTCCCCCGCCGGGACGCGGAAGTTGACCTCACGGAAGAGTGGCGCAATGGTGAGATTTTTCACGTTCAGCATTAACGTAATCCTTGTCTGTGACGGCCCACGAGCCGGGAGAGCAGCGCGGCAAGGGCAAATACGCTGCTGGTCAACAGCAACAGACCCAGCGCCCGGCTGGCGAGGATCGGAATGCTGCCGCCGCTGCTGAGGGCGACCGCCTCCGTCGTCAGGGTGGTGAAACGTCCCGCTCCCAGCCAGAGGGTCGGCATGTACTGGGCCATGCTCACGGAAAAGCCGGTGGCAAAGGCCAGCAGGGCCGGACGAATCATCAGGGGGCATTTCACCAACCAGAAAATTTTCGCCTGTCGCCAGCCCAGCGTTCTGGCGGTGAGGATAAGCCGGGGATCGAGCCTGCGCCAGGCCGGTTGCAGCACCAGGAGCATCCACGGGAGAACCCAGAGCATATGGCTCCAGAGCACCGCAGCGTACTGGCCGTCGATGCCCAGCCACAGCGCCACGGCATATTGCCCGGACACGAGGGGCAGCGCCTGGAGGGCGAGCGGCAGCCAGACCCACACCGCGCCGCGCTGGGGTCCCCACTCAAGCCAGAGCATGAGGATGGCCAGCGCTGTCAGGCTGGACAGCAGTCCCAGTGAAAGGCTGTCGCTGACGGGGCCGATGTCGTCCCGGCGTGCCAGCATCAGCAGAACCAGCGCACAGAGGACGCCGCACAGCGGCAGTAACCCGCCCAGCGTCCGTGCGGGCAGCGCAGTATGCGAAGCGTGACGAATTCCAGAGGGGGCACGCTGGGCGCGCCGCCATGCCGTCCAGAAGCCGTATCCCACCGCGGCAAGCGCCGCCAGCAGCAGGAGCAACACCAGACACAGCAGCGTTCCCTTTGTTTGCTGTTGTGCATCGCCCTGGGCGAGCCACTGCCAGGCCAGTACCGCCAGCGTAGGCGGGTTGCCTGGCCCGAGCACGATCGCCACATCCACCACGGAAAGCGACCAGGCCAGCACCGCCAGCATGACTGCGCCCAGCGCGGGGGCGATTGCCGGGAGGACGAGCCAGTTGAGCGCCTGCATTCGTCCGTAGCCGAAGGTATGCAGGACGATTTTCTGCTGTGCGAGACGCTTTTCAGGCAGCGCGGCGTAGATTGCCCACAGAACGAACGCGCTCTCTTTGACCGCAAGCGTCAGGCCAAGCCCGATACCGTAGCGGTCAAGCTGCGGCGAACAGACCGTACAGATCCGGTAAAACTGCCCCCCTTCCGCAAACAGCAGCAGCGCGCTGGTGGCGAAGGCGACGTGCGGCACGGCTAACAGCCACGGCAGACGGGTGCTCAGGCGCTGCCAGCCTTCACCCGGCCAGAGAAGCGCAAGCAGGGTCAGGGCGATAAACAGTGAGCCCAGCGTCGCGATAAGCGTGGAAACCAGCGTGGCGGCCAGCGCCTGCGGCAGCTGCGGGTCGGCAAACAGCGTCGCCCAGTTGCCGGGAGAAAACGCCGGGGCCAGCAGCATGCCGCTGGCGGGAAGCAGTGGCAGATAGATGACCGCCATTGCCGCCCAGACCAGCCCGCTTAGCGGGTTCCGTAGCGGCGAAGCCATTCCTGCTCCAGGGCGTTAACCCAGGCGGCGTGAGGTTCGGGAAGTACATCAGGCGTGCCTGAGGGGGTAAAGGCGCTAAGCTGTTTTGCCGCTTTCGCAGGCAGTTTTTCGCCATCCAGCACGCTCGGGTCACCCCAGACGGCAGGATTAGCTTTGCGGATCTGCGCCTGTGGTGACAGCAGGAAATTCGCCACCACTTTCGCACCTGCGCTCGCGCTGGCGTTTGCCGGGATGGCGACAAAATGGACGTTGCCGATCATGCCTTTGAGAAAGCCGAAACTGTAGCTGTCGGCAGGCAGTTCACCGCTCGCCACCTTTTGCATCGCATGGGCGGGGTTAAAGGTGAGCGACAGGTTCAGACTGCCGCTGGCCAGCAGCGTATCCATGCGCGCAGGCGACGGAGGAAAATCGTTCCCTTCGCGCCACAGCAGGGGGTGCAGCGTATCAAGGTAATCCCACAGCGGCGCGGTGACCTGCGCAAAGGTTCTGTCTGGCGCGTTTTTTAACGCCTCCGGATGGGCGGTCAGCGCCAGCAGTAGCTGCTCAAGAAACGCCGTGCCGGTAAAATCCGGCGGTCGCGGATAGCTCACCTTGCCAGGGTGCTGTCGGGCGTATACCAGCAGCGCGTGGGGATCTGCCGGTGGTGTCGGCGTACTCGCTTTACGGGCGATAAAGGTTAATTGCGCGCCGCCCCACGGGGATTCTGCCCCATCGGTCGGGATGGCAAAATCTTCCGTTACCGGTTTACGGGTATCGACGTAGCGCCAGTTGGGCAGGGTTTGCGCCCAGCCGGTGAGCAGCAGGTTTGCCGCTTTCAGGTTGCGGAAGTTTTCCCCGTTTACCCAGAGTAGATCCACCGACCCGTTACTGCTGCGTCCTGCGGCATGTTCCGTCTGGATCCGCTTCACCGCGTCGGCGGCATCGGCCAGATGAACGATCTTCAGGTTGACGGCGTAGTGCGTTTTCATCTCGCCGCTTACCCAGTCGAGGTAGCGGTTAACGGCCTCGTCACCGCCCCAGGCGTTAAACCAGACGGTCTGCCCGGTGGCCTGTTGCTGAATGGATTGCCAGCTCTCTGCGGCGAAGGCAGAGGTTGCCAGCAGCAGACTCGTCAGAAACGCGCAAAAACGCACCCGGCGCATAATGCCTCACTTTTTAATCGAAGGGATGTAACGGGAAAACAGCCAGCGAGTGACCAGCGGTAATAACCCTAATAGTGTAAAGGCGAACAGCAGTCCCGGCGACAGAATATCGCGCAGCGCGGTGAGTTTCCCCAGCTCGCGTCCGGCGTTCAGATAAATGACGGTGGCAGGTAGCATTGCAAGCTGGCTGACCCACCAGTAGTGACGCACCCTGAGACGGGTTAGCCCCATCAGCAAATTAACCAGAAAGAACGGGAACAACGGCATCAGGCGCAGGGCAAAAAGGTAGCGCGCGCCGTCGCGATCCATCCCCGCATCTATCGTGCTCATCTGTGCGGCAAAGCGCCGTTGCACCCAGTCGCGCAGCAGATAACGGCTGACGAGCATGGCAAGCGTGGCGCCGAGCGTCGAGGCAAATGACACCAACAGCGTCGCCTCCCACAGGCTGAAAAGCGCCCCGCCGAGCAGCGTCAGAAGCGCGGCTCCGGGGATTGACAGCGCGGAGAGCAGAACGTAAACCGCAAAATAGACTAGCGCGCTCTGAAGAGGCGCCTGCTCCACACGATCGAGCAACGTTTGCTGGTGCATTTTTAGCGTGTCGAGGGAGAGTATGCCTGGAGGAAGCAAAACAACGGTCAAAACAAATGCGCCCAAAAGGGCGCACAGGAGACTGATTTTTTTAATATTCACTGAAGTTTACAGCTTGAACGTTGCCCATACCGGCGCATGGTCGGACGGCTTTTCCATACTACGGATGTCATAGTCGATACCGGTTTCGATGCAGCGTTCGGCCAGGGGGGCGCTCGCCAGCAGCAGATCAATACGCAGGCCCCGGTTGTCATCGAAGCCTTTAGAGCGATAGTCAAACCACGAGAAGCGATCCTGCGTCGCCGGGTTAGCCGTGCGGAAAGTATCCACCAGCCCCCAACCCAGCAGGCGCTCCATCCACTCGCGCTCCTCCGGCAGGAAAGAGCATTTGCCGGTGCGCAGCCAGCGCTTACGGTTCTCTTCGCCAATACCGATATCCAGATCCGTCGGGCTGATATTCATGTCGCCCATGATCAGCACCGGGTTTTCTTTTTTGAGTTCGGTTGTCAGGTAGTTTTGCAGATCCTGATAAAACTTCGCTTTGGCCGGGAATTTGGTTTCATGATCGCGGCTTTCACCCTGCGGGAAATAGCCGTTGATGACGGTCACATTGCCGAGCGCGGAAGGAATTTCCGCCATGATGATGCGGCGTTGCGCCTCTTCATCGTCACCCGGGAAGCCACGACGCACCGACACCGGCGTATCTTTGGTCAGCAGCGCAACGCCGTAGTGGCCTTTCTGACCGTGGTAAAAAACGTTATAGCCCAGCTTCGCTACCTCTTCGAGCGGGAACATATCGTCGTGAACTTTTGTCTCCTGCAAGCCGATCACATCTGGCTGATGTTGCTCAACAATCGCTTCAAGCTGGTGAGGGCGGGCACGCAGGCCGTTGATATTAAAAGAGACAAATTTCATAGTCGCTGCCAATGCAAGGTGAATAGTGCAAGGATGGTAGCAGAATTTACGTCGTCTGTTATCCGCTTCGCCCAATTACTGCGACAGATAATGCCGACGGTGCAATATTTGCACCATTTCGGCGCGTTTTGCCCTCGAACAGGGCATAAAGGACCGATAAATTTCGCGAGCGATCACAATTCCAGAATTATATTTGGCCTCTGCATACTCTTTCTTGTTTTCATGCGGCAAAGCGCCGCTTGTCGTAAAAATATTCACTATTTATGCATTAAAAGTGAATAACTACATATTGTAACTCATTGATATTCTGTTACCCCAACCCGTTTATGCATTTTTATCGCTGGCTGGCACGAAGGCTGCAATCTACATTCACAGTGCAAACACTCAATTATTTAACATTTAAACAACCTTTTATTTACCGGGTGAGGTCGCTATGTCTCTGTCAGTTACGCGTGAAAATTTCGATGAATGGATGATGCCGGTATACGCTCCGGCGGCTTTTATTCCGGTACGTGGGGAAGGCTCTCGCCTGTGGGATCAGCAGGGCAAAGAGTATATCGACTTTGCGGGTGGGATTGCGGTAAATGCGCTGGGGCATGCAAACCCGGCGCTGCGGCAGGCGCTGAATGACCAGGCGGCGAAATTCTGGCATACCGGCAACGGTTATACCAACGAACCGGCATTGCGTCTGGCGAAGAAGCTGATCGACGCCACTTTCGCAGAAAAAGTCTTTTTCTGTAATTCCGGCGCGGAAGCGAACGAAGCGGCGCTGAAGCTGGCGCGAAAATATGCGCACGATAAATTCGGCGCGCACAAGAGCGGCATCGTAGCCTTTAAAAATGCCTTCCATGGCCGCACGCTGTTTACCGTCAGCGCGGGTGGTCAGCCCTCATATTCTCAGGATTTTGCGCCGCTGCCGCCGGATATCCGGCATGCGGCGTATAACGATTTACACTCTGCCAGCGAGCTGATTGACGACACCACCTGTGCGGTGATTGTCGAGCCCATGCAGGGGGAAGGCGGCGTCATGCCCGCCCAGAAAGCGTTCCTGCAAGGGCTGCGCGAGCTGTGCGATCGGCATAACGCGGTCCTGATTTTTGACGAAGTCCAGACCGGCGTGGGCCGCACGGGTGAGCTGTACGCCTACATGCACTATGGCGTGACCCCGGATGTGCTCTCAACAGCCAAAGCGCTCGGCGGCGGTTTCCCGGTGGGGGCGATGCTGACCACCGATAAATTCGCCAGCGTGATGACCGTGGGCACCCATGGCACCACATACGGCGGCAACCCGCTGGCAACCGCTGTCGCCGGACAGGTGCTGGATATCATCAACACCCCTGAGGTGCTGAACGGCGTGAAGCAGCGTCACCAGTGGTTTGTTGAGCGCCTTACTGCCATCAATAACCAGACCGGCTTGTTCAAAGAGATCCGCGGTCTGGGGCTGTTAATAGGCTGTGAACTTGCCCCTGAGTTTGCCGGCAAAGCGAAGCTGATTTCACAGGAAGCGGCAAAGCAGGGCGTAATGGTGCTGATTGCCGGTGCTAACGTGGTGCGGTTTGCCCCTGCGCTGATCGTCAGCGAGGAAGAGGTCAGAACCGGGTTAGATCGTTTTGCGCTGGCCTGCGAACAGGTGAAGTCCGGGGTGTCATCATGATGGTCATCCGTCCCGTTGCGCACGGCGATCTCGCCGGGCTTATGCAGCTTGCCGGTAAGACAGGGGGCGGGCTAACCTCGCTGCCTGCCGATGAAAAAACGCTGTCGGCGCGCATTGAGCGCGCCCTGCAAACCTGGCAGGGGACGTTGCCAAAAAGCGAACAGGGCTATGTGTTCGTGCTGGAAGATACCGACACGGGAACCGTGGCGGGGATTTGCGCCATCGAGGTGGCCGTCGGGCTTAACGATCCGTGGTACAACTACCGCGTCGGCACGATGGTCCACGCCTCGAAAGAGCTGAACGTTTACAACGCGCTGCCGACGCTCTTCCTCTGTAATGACCATACCGGCGCCAGCGAACTCTGCACCCTGTTTCTCGATCCGGACTGGCGCAAAGAGGGCAACGGTTATCTGCTCTCCAAATCGCGCTTTATGTTTATGGCCGCCTTTCGCGACCGCTTCAACGAAAAAGTGGTCGCGGAGATGCGCGGCGTGATTGATGAGACGGGCTACTCGCCGTTCTGGGAGAGTCTGGGCGAACGCTTCTTCTCCATGGAATTTAGCCGGGCGGATTACCTGTGCGGTACCGGTCAGAAGGCGTTTATCGCCGAGCTGATGCCGAAGCATCCTATTTATACCCATTTCTTAACCCCTGAAGCGCAGGCGGTGATCGGCGAAGTTCACCCGCAAACCGCCCCGGCCCGCGCAGTGCTGGAGAAAGAGGGATTTCGCTACCGTAACTACGTCGACATCTTCGACGGCGGCCCGACGCTGGAATGCGACATTGACCGCGTTCGCGCCATCCGTAAAAGCCGCCTGGTTGAGGTTTCAGAAGGCCAGCCCGCGCCGGGCGAGTGGCCAGCCTGCATGGTCTCGAACGAGAATTACACCAACTTCCGCGCCATGCTGGTGCGAACCAACCCAACATGCGAGCGTCTGGTACTGACGGCTGCGCAACTGGATGCCCTGAAATGTAACGCTGGCGACACGGTTCGCCTGGTGCGGCTCTGCCCTGAGGAGAAAACAGCATGACTCTATGGATTAACGGTGACTGGGTAACGGGCGAAGGTGACGCGCGGACAAAAACTAACCCGGTCGGCCAGGAGGTGCTCTGGTCGGGGAACGACGCCAGCGCCGGGCAGGTTGAGCAGGCCTGCCAGGCTGCACGCCGCGCGTTTCCGGCATGGGCGAAACGGCCATTCTCCGAGCGCCAGGCGCTGGTTGAGAAATTTGCTGCGCTGCTGGAGGCCAATAAAGCCGAGCTGACCCGCATCATTGCCTGCGAAACCAGCAAGCCGCGCTGGGAGGCAACAACCGAAGTCACGGCGATGATCAACAAAATTGCGATATCGGTGAAGGCGTACCATACCCGCACCGGCGAGCAGCATACCGAGATGCCAGACGGCGCCGCCACGCTGCGCCACCGTCCGCACGGGGTGCTGGCGGTGTTTGGCCCTTATAACTTCCCCGGACATCTGCCGAACGGGCACATTGTGCCTGCGCTGCTGGCGGGGAATACCGTCATCTTCAAGCCGAGTGAGTTAACCCCCTTAACCGGAGAAGCAGTCATAAAACTCTGGGAGCAGGCGGGGCTGCCGCCGGGGGTGGTGAATCTGGTGCAGGGCGGGCGTGAAACAGGTCAGGCGCTGAGTGCGCTGAGCGACATTGACGGTCTGCTGTTCACCGGCAGTGCCGGAACGGGCTATCAGCTGCATCGTCAGCTGGCGGGGCAGCCGGAAAAAATTCTGGCGCTGGAGATGGGCGGCAACAACCCGCTGATTGTGGAAGATCCGGATGATATCGATGCCGCGGTCCATCTGACCATTCAGTCGGCGTTCATTACCGCCGGACAGCGCTGTACCTGTGCCCGCCGCCTGCTGGTTAAACGCGGCGCGCAGGGGGATGCGTTCCTGAAGCGTCTGGTGGAGGTGAGCGCGCGTCTGGTTCCCGCGAAATGGGATGCCGAGCCGCAGCCGTTTATCGGCGGGCTGATCTCCGCGCAGGCGGCGCTGAACGTGCTGAAAGCGTGGCAGGAGCACATGGCGCGCGGGGCGAAAACCCTGCTGGAGCCGAAGCTGGTTCAGCCGGGCACGTCGCTGCTGACGCCGGGGATTATTGAGATGAGTGCGACGAGCAACGTGCCGGATGAAGAGGTCTTTGGCCCGCTGCTGTGCGTCTGGCGCTATGACGATTTTGAGTCGGCGATCGAGATGGCCAACAACACCCGCTACGGCCTGTCGAGCGGCCTGATATCGCCGCATCGCGAGAAATTCGAACAGCTGCTGCTGGAAGCGCGCGCCGGGATCGTGAACTGGAACAAACCGCTGACCGGTGCGGCGAGCACCGCGCCGTTTGGTGGCGTAGGGGCGTCGGGCAACCATCGCGCCAGCGCCTGGTATGCCGCCGATTACTGCGCGTGGCCGATGGCAAGCCTGGAAACCCCGGCGCTGACGCTGCCGGAGACGCTGAATCCGGGGCTGGATTTTACAGAGGGTGACGCCCATGAAAGCGCGTGAGGTTAACTTTGACGGCCTCGTGGGGCTGACGCACCACTATGCCGGGCTGTCGTTCGGTAATGAAGCCTCGACGAAGCACCGTTTCCAGGTCTCGAACCCGAAGCTGGCGGCGAAGCAGGGCCTGTTGAAAATGAAGGCGCTGTCCGATGCCGGTTTCCCGCAGGCGGTGATCCCGCCTCAGGAGCGACCAAACGTGGACGTGCTGCGCCAGCTGGGGTTCAGCGGTACGGATGAACAGGTGGTGGAAAAAGCAGGCACGCAGACGCCACACCTGCTTTCGGCGGCCAGTTCAGCCTCCTCGATGTGGGTGGCGAATGCCGCCACCGTTGCGCCGTCGGCGGATACGCTGGACGGCAAAGTGCATCTGACCGTGGCTAACCTGAACAACAAATTCCACCGCGCCAGCGAAGCGGAGACCACCGGGCGCGTGCTGCGCGCCATTTTTAATCATGAAGCGCATTTCGAGGTGCATTCGGCGCTGCCGCAGGTCGCGATGTTTGGCGATGAAGGGGCGGCAAACCACAACCGTCTGGGCGGCGACTATGGCGAACCGGGTTTGCAGCTGTTTATCTATGGGCGGGAAGAGGGCGGCCACGCCGCGCCGGTTCGTTATCCGGCGAGACAAACCTTAGCCGCAAGCCAGGCGGTTGCGCGGCTGAACCAGGTTAATCCTTCTCAGGTGATTTTTGCCCAGCAAAATCCGCAGGTGATCGACCAGGGCGTGTTTCATAACGACGTCATTGCCGTTTCCAACCGTCAGGTGCTGTTCTGCCACGAGCAGGCGTTTGCCCATCAGGAAAAGTTGCTGGCCACGCTGCGCGAACGGGTGCCGGGATTTATGCCTATTCAGGTGCCCACGCAGGCGGTAAGCGTGCAGGATGCGGTCGAAACGTATCTGTTCAACAGCCAGCTGCTGAGCCGGGATGATGGCAGCATGATGTTGGTGCTGCCGCAGGAGTCCCGCAACCATCAGGGCGTCTGGCGCTATCTCAGCGAACTGGTGCAGGCGGATAACCCGATTGATGAACTGCGCGTGTTTGATCTGCGGGAAAGTATGGCCAACGGCGGGGGACCGGCGTGCCTGCGACTGCGCGTGGTGTTAACGCCGGAGGAGATGCAGGCCGTGAATCCGGCGGTGATGATGAACGACACGCTGTTCAATACCCTCAATGACTGGGTGGACCGCTATTATCGCGACCGTCTGGTTCAGGCCGATCTGGTTGATCCGCAGCTGCTGCGCGAAGGCCGCGAGGCGCTGGATGCATTATCGACCATCCTGCAACTGGGATCGGTTTATCCGTTCCAGCGCTAAGGAGATGATATGGAAAACTTACTGGCGCTGACGCTGGCCGAAGAGACACCGGAGCGGCAAGAGGGGGAAGGCCCCTCGTTCCACTGGCGATGGCTGGGGCGGGGCGTGCTTGAACTGACGCCGACGGGGGAATATGACCTGTCGCTGCTGCTTTCGACCGGCATTCACGGAAACGAAACCGCGCCCGTGGAGATTGTCGATCTTTTGCTGCGCGCGCTGTTTCGCGCAGAGATCACGCTGCACTGCCGTCTGCTGGTGGTGCTGGGAAATCCGCCTGCGCTGGCGCAAAATAAACGGTATCTCGTGAGCGACATCAACCGCATGTTTGGTGGTCGCTGGGCGCAGTTTCCACAGATTGATGAGACGACACGCGCGCAATGGCTGGAGAAGGTGGTCACGGCGTTTTTTGCCGGGGCGGGGGAAACGCGCTGGCACCTCGATCTGCATACGGCCATTCGCGCCTCGTACCACGTGCGTTTTGGCGTGTTACCGCAGCGTCATCAGCCGTGGGATGAGGCGTTTCTGACCTGGCTTGGCGACGCGGGGCTGGAGGCGCTGGTTTTCCACCAGACGCCAGGCGGCACGTTTACCCACTTCACCTGCGAGAATGTTGGCGCGTTATCCTGCACCCTGGAGCTGGGAAAAGCGCTGCCGTTCGGGCAAAACGACCTGACGCGTTTTGCCCCTACGCATCAGGCGCTTCGGGCGTTGCTCGCCGGGGTTGCGCCGGAGCCCACCCGGGAACCCGTCGTGCGCTATCGGGTCGTGCAGCAGATCACGCGTCAAAGCGAGGCTTTCCAGCTTCATATGGCGCCCCATACGCTGAACTTTACGCCGTTTCGCCAGGGCGTCCTGCTGGCGGAAGATGGTGAGACGCGCTATGCGGTACAGAAATCCACGGAATATGTTTTATTTCCTAATCCGTCGGTCGCGTTTGGTTTGCGCGCTGGCCTGATGCTGGAAAAAATGCCCTGATCGTCTCCCCTCGCGCAGACCGGAGGGGAAATGAAGAATAAATTTCTTAGCGTTAAAAGCGCTCTGGTATTGTTTGCGGAATATTCCTGGAGAATTGCTTTATTATTAAACGGCACTTCGCTATACTTCTCCATAATCTCTTTAAAATCATCCTGTTGAATATTTTTGTTTCATCTCTCCACGCTTTTTCCTTAATTTCTCCACAATTGGCGAAAAGTTGTTTTTTACACTTTCATTGTTTTACCGTTGCTCTGACTAATTGACGATAAACCCCGTAAAGTTAATCTCGTCAACACGGCATAGCGCCGAAGAATAACTGAAAGTAAGGAAAGACATTATGCGTAAATTAACTGCACTGTTTGTTGCCTCTACCCTGGCTCTGGGCGCTACCAGCATGGCGTTCGCCGCCGATACCGCGACCACTACCGCCGCGCCGACGGAAGGCAAAATGATGATGCATCATAAAGGCAAGCCGGGTATGCACCATGAGATGATGATGTTTAAAGATCTGAACCTCACCGATGCGCAGAAGCAGCAGATCCGCGACATCATGAAAAGCCAGCGTGACCAGATGAAACGTCCTCCGCTGGAAGAGCGCCGCGCAATGCATGACATCATTGCCAGCGACAGCTTCGATAAAGCAAAAGCGGAAGCGCAGATCGACAAAATGGCCGAGCAGCATAAAGCGCGCATGCTGGCCCATATGGAAACCCAGAACAAGATTTACAACATTCTGACGCCGGAACAGAAAAAGCAATTTAATGCCAATTTTGAGAAGCGTCTGACAGAACGTGCAGCGCCGGAAGGTAAAATGCCTGCACCAACCGAATAATCGGTTCACTCTCTTAAGACCGCCGGGCTCCTGTCTACAAAAGCGAAAACGCTGTGGACAGGACCGGCGGTTTTTCTTTTATCCCATGCCTAAGGTCTGGCCTGACTGCTGCCGATAATACGTTTGTGAAAATGCGCTGGCGCACGGTGCGTCCTTCAGGAGTGGTCATGGAATTCTTTGATATCCGTAAAATGCCGGTCAGTCTCTGGCGTAATGGTGCGGGTGAGACGCGTGAGATTTGCTGTTTTCCTCCCGCGACGCGGGATTTTTTCTGGCGGGCCAGTATTGCCTCCATCGCCAGTAACGGCGAATTTTCCGCGTTCCCGGGCGTCGACCGGGTGATTACGCTGCTGGAGGGCGGCGAGGTGACCCTGGATGCAGGCAGGGCGTTTTGTCATACCCTGAAGCATCATCAGCCTTACCGATTTGCGGGCGATCTGGCGGTGAAAGCCGTGCTCACAGAGGGGCAGATGTCGATGGACTTCAACATCATGACCCGACGGGATTGCTGCCAGGCAAAGGTGCGCGTTGCTACCCGGACGTTCACTACCTTCGCATCACGCGGTGGGGTGGCATTCGTATTAAGCGGCGCCTGGCAACTGGGCGACAAATTACTGACCGCCGATCAGGGCGCCAGCTGGGAAGCGGGCAGTCATACCCTCCGTTTACTGGAAACGAAGGGGTCGCTGCTGTTCAGTGAAATTACCTGGCTGCCGGGTCATTGAGGACGATGATCTCATATTTTCCGGTTAACAGTGGCTTGCAGAGAATTTTGTAACCATCCTGATCGAAACCGGCAGGGGTGCGCAGCAGAGCGGTAGCGTCATCCAGATTTTCAACGGCGCCAAGCCAGAGCCAGTTGCGGATGATGTGATAGTGCGTCATCCCATCGCGGGTTTCTTTCAGCGCCACCGCGCCTTCCCACGGCCAGCAGTTAACGCTGATAGAGGCTAGGCCAGCCATAAACCGGGCATGATGTTCTTCAACGCTCTCTTTTCCACAGCACGCCCCGGCGCAGCGTTTCAGCGCTGAGCGGAAACAGGCGCGACCACGGGTGGTGGCTTCCAGTCCTAACAGGCCGTAACAAAGCTGTAATTCATCAGCCAGGGATTGCAGGGTTTGCAGTGCGGCACGTTTGTTGGCAAACAGACCGTAAAGATTGGGTTCATGCGAAAAATCCACTTCCCGGGCATAAACGACCTGCGGTTTTCCTGCGTTAATCTGCAAGGAACACAGCTGGCGGTTGCGGCGCAGGCGTTTGTTAAACAGCGGCTGCTGTTCCTTGATGAGCCGGGCTTCGAGCAGAAGCGCGCCCAGTTCGCCTGCCGTCTCGATCCAGGTGATCCGCCGGGACTGCCTGAGCATCGATGCTTCATCCGGCGTACGCAGGTGCGACATCACCCGGCTGCGGATATTCACGCTTTTGCCGATATAGAGCGGCATGGTGTCGCTGTCGCCGTGGAAGAAATAGACGCCAGGCTGTTTAGGCAGTGCCTCAAGCCAGGGGCGAAGATGCTCGGGATATTCGTAGATAGCCGCCGCTTCGAACTCAAGACGCGGGGCGGATTGACGCCTGCTCACATACTGCTCCATATACTGTTCAGGCATACAGTGTAGCAGGTGTTTGGTGGTTAAAAAAGAGCCGGGTGGCGGCTACGCCTTACCCGGCCTGCAAAGCGGAGTTACCGTTTTGCTTTTACTTTTTCCAGAAATCATCAAACACCGTAATGGGCGGACGGCGCTTATGCTCGGTTTTCAGATACCAGCCTTCGATAATTTTAGCGGTACCTTCGTCGAGCGTTTTGCCTTCCAGATAATCATCGATGTTGTCATACGTAACGCCCAGCGCCGCTTCATCCGGCAGGGAAGGGCGATCGTCCTCCAGGTCCGCCGTTGGCGCCTTCTTATACAGGTGCTCCGGGCAGCCCAACGCCGCCAGCAGTTGCTTACCCTGACGCTTGTTCAGGCGGAAGAGGGGGTTGATATCCGTGCCGCCATCGCCGTATTTGGTGAAGAAGCCGGTGATGGCTTCCGCGGCGTGGTCAGTGCCGACGACGACCCCTTTGGTCATCCCTGCGATACTGTACTGCGCTTTCATGCGCTCACGGGCTTTCTCGTTGCCGCGGACAAAATCGCTCAGTTCAATACCGGCTTCACGCAAGGCCTGCTCGCTGGCCAGTACCGAACCTTTAATATTTACGGTAAGAACACGGTCCGGCTGAATAAACGCAATCGCATCCTGACAGTCCTGCTCGTCGGCCTGCACGCCATACGGCAGACGTACGGCAATAAATTGCAGCGCGGTGTCACCGGTCTCGTCACGCAGCTCGGAGATGGCCATCTGGCTCAGCTTACCGGCCAGAGTGGAATCCTGACCGCCGCTGATGCCCAGCACCAGCGTCTTCAGGAAAGGGTGTGCAGACAGGTAAGCTTTCAAAAAATCAACGCTACGACGGATCTCTTCATTGGCATCAATCGCAGGTTTCGCGCCCAGCGCCTGAATAATTTCTTGTTGCAGAGCCATTACGCCCTCCCTATGCAGAACCAAACAGAAAGTGTGATCTGTTAAAACTAACCCTTTGTCGGGGAAACGACAAGGATCACAGTTTTGAGTGTACTGTTTTACAGCGATTTAGCAGCTTACCGTTGTTTTATTAGAATTTTCCGAAATTCGTCTGGCGTAACTCGCAAAGTTGAACAATAGTAATTTTTATCCCATGCTTAGTTAACACGCTGATAAACAAGAGGACGGAATATGAACAAGAACGTAGCAGGAATTTTAAGCGCAGCGGCGGTACTGACTATGCTGGCAGGGTGTACAGCTTACGATCGCACTAAAGATCAGTTCACACAGCCAGTGGTAAAAGACGTCAAAAAAGGCATGACGCGTTCCCAGGTTGCAGCCATTGCCGGTAAACCTTCTTCAGAAGTCACTATGATCCACGCGCGTGGTACCTGCCAGACCTATATTCTGGGTCAACGTGATGGTAAGGCAGAGACCTACTTTGTCGCCCTGGATGATACGGGTCACGTGATCAATTCTGGTTACCAGACCTGTGCCGAATACGACACCGACCCACAGGCACCTAAGGCACAGTAAGCCTGCTTGCCTGAGAGCGTAAACAAACCGGCCGGAAGGCCGGTTTTTTTATGCATACGTGAATCTTATTTCTTGGCGCGAATTATTTGCCTGAAATGTGAAGGTAGTCAACAAGCCAGGTCAATGAGAGACAATTTCAGTCTATCCAGAATTATCCCCTCCCTGTACCATTGCGTATACTCACTTCAACGACAAACAATGTTCAGCACACTGCCCGTCAGCCAGGATAGCGAGTCGAGTGATAGCGAGACGGCGGGTAGCCAAACAAGAGGGAAGTTATCATGGAAAAGAAACATATCTATCTGTTTTGCTCTGCGGGCATGTCCACTTCGCTGCTGGTTTCCAAAATGCGCGCGCAGGCCGAAAAATATGAAGTCCCTGTGGTGATTGAGGCGTTTCCGGAAACGCTGGCGGGCGAGAAGGGTCAGACAGCCGACGTTATTTTACTCGGGCCACAAATCGCTTATATGCTGCCAGAAATTCAGCGTCTGCTACCCAATAAGCCGGTCGAAGTGATCGATTCCGTTTTATACGGCAAGATTGATGGTTTAGGTGTATTAAAAGCTGCCGTTGCGGCGATTAAAAAAGCTGCTAATTAATTTTTTATTTTTCCCGTCAAAGAGTTATTTCACACACAATACGCCGTAACGGTCGTTGCGGCATTTAAGGGTATTTTCCTATGAGTAAAGTCATCGCTTCACTTGAAAAGGTACTCCTTCCTTTTGCTGTTAAAATAGGAAAGCAGCCTCACGTTAATGCCATTAAGAACGGCTTTATTAAATTAATGCCGTTGACATTAGCCGGGGCAATGTTCGTTTTAATTAACAACGTTTTTCTGAGCTTTGGAGAAGGTTCCTTTTTTTATTCATTAGGAATTAGGTTAGATGCTTCAACTATTGAAACCCTTAATGGTTTAAAAGCCATTGGCGGCAACGTATACAACGGTACGTTGGGTATTATGTCGCTAATGGCGCCTTTCTTTATCGGAATGGCGCTGGCGGAAGAGCGTAAAGTGGATCCGCTGGCGGCAGGCTTACTGTCCATTGCCGCGTTCATGACCGTCACACCGTACAGCGTGGGTGACGCTTACGCCGTTGGCGCCAACTGGCTGGGTGGGGCAAACATCATTTCCGGTATTATTATCGGACTGGTGGTGGCCGAAATGTTCACCTTCATTATTCGCCGTAACTGGGTTATCCGCTTGCCGGATAGCGTTCCGGCCTCCGTTTCTCGTTCATTTTCCGCGTTGATTCCGGGCTTCATTATTCTCTCCATCATGGGGATTATTGCCTGGGCGCTCTCTCACTGGGGCACAAACTTCCACCAGATCATTATGGACTCTATCTCAACGCCGCTGGCGTCGATGGGTAGCGTGGTCGGTTGGGCGTATGTCATCTTTACCTCCCTGCTGTGGTTCTTTGGCGTGCATGGTTCACTGGCACTGGCGGCGCTGGACAGCGGTATTATGACCCCATGGGCACTGGAAAACGTCGCGCTTTACCAGCAGTACGGCTCCGTCGATGCGGCGCTGGCGGCCGGTAAAACCTTCCATGTGTGGGCGAAGCCGATGCTTGACTCCTATATCTTCCTGGGCGGTACCGGGGCGACGTTGGGTCTGATCATCGCGGTCTTTATTGTCTCTCGCCGCGCCGACCATCGTCAGGTTGCGAAGCTGGCCCTGCCATCAGGCATCTTCCAGATTAACGAGCCGATCCTGTTTGGTCTGCCAATTATCATGAACCCGGTGATGTTCATTCCCTTCATCCTGGTTCAGCCGCTGCTGGCCGCGATTACGCTGACGGCGTACTACCTGGGCATTATCCCGCCGGTGACCAACATTGCGCCGTGGACGATGCCGGCTGGTCTGGGCGCGTTCTTCAACACCAACGGTAGCGTGGCGGCCTTCCTGCTGGCGATATTCAACCTCGGGATTGCAACCCTGCTCTACATGCCGTTCGTGGCGATTGCGAACAAGGCCGCAACGGTTATCGATGAAGAAGAGAGCGAAGAGGATATCGCCCTCGCACTGAAATTCTAAAATTGCACGGCGCGGGGCAACCCGCGCCAGCGGAAAGGAGCTTAAAGATGTTAGATTTAGAGAGTATCGTTGCCGAAGAAACCGCAGAGAACGATCTGGAAGAGGTGGTGATGGGCCTCATCATCAACTCCGGGCAGGCACGCAGCCTGGCGTATGCGGCGCTTAAGCAGGCTAAGCAGGGCGACTTCGTTGCCGCGAAAACCATGATGGAGCAGTCCCGTACAGCGTTAAACGAAGCGCATCTGGTGCAGACGAAGCTCATCGAAAGCGACCAGGGCGAAGGGAAGATGAAAGTGAGTCTGGTGCTGGTACATGCGCAGGATCATCTGATGACCTCCATGCTGGCACGCGAGCTGGTCGCGGAGCTCATCGAGCTTCACGAGAAGATGCAATAAGTCAGTTGAAGTAGCAGGAGGTCAGCACGATGGAAATCAAAACCGCACATGAGCAACAGCTGTTTAATGGCAAAAATTTTCACGTGGTGATTTACAACAAAACGGAGAGCGCCAGCGGTCTGCACCAGCATGACTACTACGAGTTCACGATTGTTCTGACCGGCCGCTACTATCAGGAGATCAACGGTAAGCGCGTCCTGCTTGAGCGTGGCGATTTCGTCTTCCTGCCAATGGGATCTTATCACCAGAGCTTTTATGAGTTTGGTGCGACACGCATTCTGAACGTAGGGGTGAGCAGGCGTTTCTTCGAGAAGCACTATCTGCCGCTGGTGCCGTTCTGCTTTGTGGCGTCACAGGTGTATCGCGTTAAAAATGAGTTTATGACCTGGATTGAAACGGTTATCGCATCGCTGAATTTCCGCGACAATGAATTTGATGAATTTATTGAAACCGTGACGTTCTACGTCATGAATCGCCTCCGCCATCACCGTGAAGAACAGCAGGTGGTGGATGATATTCCTCAGTGGCTGCGCAGTACCGTGGAGCTGATGCACGATAAAGGACAGTTCAGCGATAACGCCCTGGAGAATATGGTGGCGCTGTCGGGTAAATCGCAGGAATATTTGACGCGCGCCACGCAGCGTTATTACCGTAAAACGCCTGTGCAAATCATTAATGAAATCCGCATTAACTTTGCCAAAAAACAGCTGGAAATTACTAACTACTCTGTCACCGATATCGCTTACGAATCGGGTTACAGCAGCCCCAGCCTGTTTATTAAAACCTTTAAAAAATTGACTTCATTCACACCGAACAGTTACCGCAAAAATTTAACGGTAATTAATTAACTTTCGGCGGTTTATCCGCCAGGAACAGTGACGTAATGGCTTGCCCAAATAGCGGGAAGAGTACGCTATACCTTGCAGGCGATTAACCTGATACGCTAAGGGAGATATTATGCAACAGAAATTAAAAGTCGTAACCATTGGTGGCGGCAGCAGCTATACCCCGGAATTACTTGAAGGTTTCCTGAAACGGTATCATGAATTACCGGTCAGCGAATTATGGCTGGTGGATGTTGAAGAAGGTCAGGAGAAGCTGAATATTATTTTTGAACTGTGCAAACGCATGGTTGAAAAAGCGGGCGTGCCCTTAACCGTGCATAAAACGCTGGATCGCCGCCTGGCACTGAAAGATGCTGACTTCGTGACCACGCAGCTGCGCGTCGGCCAGCTGAAGGCGCGTGAGCTGGACGAGCGCATTCCGCTGAGCCACGGTTATCTGGGCCAGGAAACCAACGGGGCAGGTGGCCTGTTTAAAGGCCTGCGTACTATTCCGGTCATTTTTGACATCATTAAAGACGTGGAGGAGATCTGCCCGAACGCCTGGGTGATCAACTTTACCAACCCGGCCGGGATGGTCACCGAGGCAGTCTATCGCCACACCGGTTTCAAACGCTTTATCGGCGTCTGCAATATTCCGATTGGCATGAAGATGTTCATCCGCGATGTACTGGAACTGACCGATAACGATGATCTCTCCATTGATCTGTTCGGCCTGAATCACATGGTCTTTATCAAAGATGTGATAGTGAACGGGCAATCGCGCTTTGCGGAACTGCTCGACGGCGTCGCCTCTGGTCGCCTGACCGCGGCCTCGGTGAAAAACATTTTCGATCTGCCGTTCAGCGAAGGGCTGATCCGCTCCCTGAATCTGCTGCCGTGCTCGTATCTGCTCTACTACTTCAAGCAGAAAGAGATGCTGGCCATTGAAATGGGCGAATACTACAAAGGTGGCGCACGCGCTCAGGTTGTACAGAAAGTAGAGAAGCAGCTTTTTGATTTGTATAAAGATCCGAACCTGAACGTCAAACCGAAAGAGCTGGAGCAGCGCGGCGGGGCATACTATTCGGATGCCGCGTGTGAAGTGATTAACGCCATTTACAATGACAAGCAGGCCGAGCACTATGTGAACGTTCCCCATCACGGGCACATCGACAATATCCCGGCAGACTGGGCCGTTGAGATGACCTGCATTCTTGGGCGCGAGGGTGCAAAACCGCATCCCCGCATTACCCACTTCGATGATAAGGTGATGGGCCTGATTCACACCATCAAAGGCTTTGAAGTGGCGGCGAGCAATGCGGCCCTGAGCGGCGAACTGAATGACGTGCTGCTGGCGCTGAACCTCAGCCCGCTGGTGCATTCTGACCGTGACGCTGAAAAACTCGCGGGTGAGATGATCCTGGCGCATGAAAAATGGCTGCCAAACTTTGCTGCAACGGTTGAGAAACTGAAACTCACACACCGTTAAGAGGAGGCGCGATGGAAAACCTGCTGATCGTCAATGCCGATGATTTTGGCCTGTCAAAAGGGCAGAACTACGGCATTATTGAAGCCTGTCGCCGGGGCGTCGTGACCTCTACAACAGCGCTCATCAACGGTGAGGCGGTGGAACATGCGGCGCAGTTAAGCCGTGAGCTGCCCGAGCTGGGCGTGGGCATGCACTTTGTGCTGACGCTTGGGTTGCCCCTTTCGCCAATGCCGGGCCTGACGCGCGACGGCCAGCTGGGGAAATGGATTTGGGAAATGGCGGAGCAGGACGCTCTGCCGCTCGATGAGATTGCCCGCGAGCTGGATTGCCAGTTTAACCGCTTTGTGGATGTGTTTGGCCGCGAGCCAACCCATATTGACAGCCATCATCATGTGCATATGATCCCGGCGATTTTCCCGCTTGTGGCAGAGTTTGCGCAACGTAAAGGCGTGGCGATGCGCGTGGATCGTGAGGTGCGCGGGTTGCCGGACGTCGCGGTGACGTCAACGGAGGGGTTCAGCAGCGCATTTTATGGCGACGAGATCGACGAAGCGCTGTTCCTGAAGGTGCTGGATGACTCCGCCGCAAAAGGGGAGCGCTCGCTTGAGGTAATGGCGCACCCGGCGTTTGTCGATAACATCGTACGTAAGAGCGCCTACTGCTGGCCGCGTCTGGCAGAACTGGATGTGCTGACGTCGGCGTCGTTAAAGTACGCGATTGCCGAGCGTGGGTATCGTCTGGGGACGTTCAGGGATCTTTGAGATAAAGCCCGGTGGCGAGGTAAAAGCAAAACGGTAACCTTTTGGTTACCGTTTTTATTGTTTTCTCCCTCTCCCGAGGGAGAGGGCTTCAGGCCGCACAACCGGGTATGGTTTTTTACGCCGGTATCTGGTCAATCTTACTGCTGCGCGACCACACGCGGTGCGCGGCAAGCAGGTCAAACAACCGGGTCATAAACGCATCGTCAATGTTATCACCTTCGACAATGCCTTCTTCCCCTTGATCCGGTACCTTCAGCAGAGATTTAAACTTCCGCGCATCGCCTGCCAGGGCGATTGGCTTCAGGTGCTTATAGGCTTCCAGCAGATAATAGGCGGCATCACCGTTACCGAGCAGGCTCTCAACGTCGCCGCACGGCATAATCACCGCGTCAACCGTCAGCGACGGTGCCCCGGCGAAGGTCGCGGCAATTGGCAGGACAGAGCCATCGTCGGCTGTCACTTCACCCATGCGGGAGTAAAGCAGTTTGGCATGTACGCCCTGGGTTTTGAGCGCCTTCATGATCCCCAGCACGTCGCTGGCGCGCGGTTTATCATTCAGCAGGATAGCCACTACGCGGCCTTTAATTGACCCGCCAGGTACCGCGTACAGGCTCAGGGACGGATCCTTCTTCAGCCCGTTCACGTCTTTTGGCGGTGCGGCATGGCATTGCTCGTCAGTCAGCGTGATGCCGAGATTATTCGCCACGCCCTGAGCAAGCTGGATATCAATATGCGCCAGATGGTCGACCACGCGCTCGCGAATGTAGGTACGCACCACTTTGCTCAGCTCAAAGCTGAAACCGCCGATAATGTGCTGCTGTTCAATCGGGGTCTGGCTGTTCCAGAACAGGCGAGGCTGAGCGTAATATTCGCCGAATGACGGGCTGCGCTCGCGAATTTTTGTTCCGTCCACGCGCTCCTGATACGACTCAAATCCGCCACGTTTTGGCCCCGGCGGGGTTTCACGCGGCCAGTTATCGTTAATGGAGTTTGGCTCGTAGTTCGCCGGGTTGGTATCGATATCCTGGCGATGCATCCCGTCACGCTGGAAGTTATGGTACGGGCAGGTCGGACGGTTGATAGGAATTTCGTGGAAGTTCGGTCCACCGAGACGGCTGATCTGCGTATCGGTGTAAGAGAACAGACGGCCCTGTAGCAGCGGATCGTTGGTGAAATCCAGCCCCGGCACAATATGGCCCGGGTGGAACGCAGCCTGCTCATTCTCCGCGAAGAAGTTATCCGGGTTGCGGTTAAGCACCATTTTGCCCACTAGCTGAACCGGCACCAGCTCCTCAGGAATAAGCTTGGTCGGGTCGAGCAGGTCGAAGTCGAATTTGAACTCGTCCTCTTCCGGGATCAGCTGTAACCCCAGCTCGTATTCCGGGAAATCACCGGCTTCAATGGATTCCCACAGTTCGCGACGGTGGAAGTCCGGATCGCGCCCGGTCAGCTTCTGTGCTTCATCCCACACCAGGGATGCTTTCCCCGCGACCGGTTTCCAGTGGAAACGCACAAACGTCGCTTTACCTTCAGCGTTAATCAGACGGAAGGTATGAATACCAAACCCTTCCATGGTGCGATAGCTGCGTGGGATCCCCCGGTCAGACATCGCCCACATCACGTTGTGAAGGGTTTCCGGTTGCAGGGAGACGTAGTCCCAGAAGGTGTCATGCGCACTTTGTCCCTGCGGTATGGCCCAGTGTGGCTCTGGTTTTACCGCATGGACAAAGTCAGGGAACTTATGCGCATCCTGAATGAAGAAAACCGGGGTGTTATTCCCGACGAGGTCGAAAATGCCCTCTTCGGTATAGAATTTGGTGGCGAAGCCGCGGATATCACGCACCGTATCGGCCGAACCCGCGCCGCCCTGTACGGTAGAGAAGCGCACAAATACCGGTGTGATTTTGTTCGGATCGGAAAGGAAATCCGCCTTCGTGATCGCCTTCAGGCTCTTGTACGGCTGGAAATAGCCGTGCGCCGCGGAGCCGCGAGCGTGAACGATACGCTCAGGAATACGCTCATGGTCGAAATGGGTGATTTTTTCCCGCAGGATGAAATCTTCCAGCAGCGTCGGGCCGCGCGTTCCGGCGCGCAGGGAGTTCTGGTCATCGGCGATACGCACGCCCTGATTGGTGGTCAGCGCATAGCCTTCACCCCCTTTGCGGTGCGGGTCGAGAGATTTTAACTTCTCGTTATCCGTATCGGGCGACTTCATGCTTCCCGGTGCAGTAGGTTGCTCGCCCGGCGCGGAGAGGCCCGGCGACGGTTTATGAGAGCCATCCGCAGGGGCGAGTGAGTCCATTCCCGGTTGAGATTCTTCGGTGCCATGAATAGGGGCTTGATGTGGTTTATCATTGTTCGACATTGCACGATTCTCCTTTGTTCGTTCCTGAAAACCCTATTAAGGATAGAACAATGTGATGAATTAGCAGGCGAACTAAGCGTTTTCAGATAAGTGATTAGCGAAAGGAGTCATCTGCCTCACGTCAGGCGCGACGGGTGGGGGGAGAATCGGCTATGATAGAAATTTCCTGCTTTAAGAATTTGCTTTAGTGAACCCGTCGCTTATGAAACCTCTTCGTCAACAAAACCGCCAGGTTATTAGCTATGTGCCCCGCGTTGAACCCGCGCCGCCTGACCATGCCCTGAAAGTGGATGGTTTTCGCGATGTCTGGATGTTACGGGGTAAATACGTTGCCTTCGTGCTGATTGGCGAGCACTTCCGTCGCTCCCCTGCGTTTACGGTGCCGGAATCGGCGCAGCGATGGGCTGTGCAGACCCGCCAGGATGAAGAGGTTGAAGAATAACAGCCATAAAAAAACCGCCCGCAGGCGGTTTTTTTATTTCAGCCGTGATTAACGATGGGCCAGTTCCGCATCTTCTTCACTGTCGAGAATCGTTTTGTCGGTCTGCTTCAGCCACTGGCTGGTCAGGGTACCGGCGGTCATTGAGCCACTCACGTTCAGGGCGGTACGCCCCATATCGATCAGCGGTTCAACAGAGATCAGCAGGGCAACCAGCGTCACCGGCAGTCCCAGCGCAGGCAGAACGATCAGCGCAGCGAAGGTCGCGCCGCCGCCCACGCCCGCAACACCGGCGGAGCTAATGGTCACGATACCCACCAGCGTCGCAATCCAGACCGGATCCAGCGGGTTAATCCCCACGGTTGGGGCAACCATCACGGCCAGCATCGCCGGGTAGAGACCCGCACAGCCGTTCTGCCCGATGGTGGCGCCAAAGGAGGCCGAGAAGCTGGCGATAGACTCCGGTACGCCCAGACGACGGGTCTGTGCTTCCACGTTCAGCGGGATAGATGCCGCGCTGGAACGGCTGGTGAAGGCGAAGGTCAGCACCGGCCAGACTTTGCGGAAATATTTCAGCGGGCTAACGCCGTTCACGCCCAGCAGGATACCGTGCACCACAAACATAATGCCCAGCCCCAGATAAGAGGCGATCACAAAGCTGCCAAGCTTGATGATGTCTTGCAGGTTAGAGCCTGCCACGACTTTGGTCATCAGCGCCAGGACACCGTACGGCGTCAGCTGCATGACCAGACGCACCAGCTTCATCACCCAGCTTTGCAGGGTATCGATGGCTGTCAGAACGCGCTCGCCTTTCGGCGCATCGTCCTTCAGCAGCTTGAGCGCAGCCACGCCCAGGAATGCCGCGAAGATCACCACGCTGATAATGGAGGTTGGGCTTGCACCGGTCAGGTCAGCGAACGGGTTCTTCGGAATGAAGGAGAGCACCATCTGCGGAACGGTCAGATCGGCCACTTTACCCACGTAGTTGGTCTCAATCGCCGTCAGACGCGCGGTTTCAGCGCTACCCTGCACCAGACCTTCAGCAGTCAGGCCAAACAGATTGGTTACCAGCACACCCACCAGCGCCGCAATCAGCGTGGTGAAGAGCAGGGTACCAATGGTCAGGAAACTGATTTTACCCAGTTGAGAGGCATTATGCAGGCGGGCTACGGCGCTCAGAATAGAGGCGAATACCAGCGGCATAACGATCATTTGCAGCAGCTGTACATAGCCGTTACCGACAATGTTGAACCACTGAATAGAATCTTTCAGTACCGGGCTATCGGAGCCGTAAATGGCGTGTAAGGCCAGGCCAAACACCACGCCCATGACCAGACCGACCAGTACCTTTTTCGCCAGGCTCCACTGTTTGTGGCGAGCCTGGGCGAGAAGCAATAGCAATACGACGAACACAACAATGTTCGCGATGAGTGGAAAATTCATCCCCGTTCTCCTGATTTATTATACGGTCGGTTTTTACCGAACCTGTTGGCGCAAGGTTATCAGAAGTGTGATGTCGCGCTTATATCCATATGGAATGGTTTATGACAAAAGTGATTATATTGTCGGTTTAATGTTCAATCTGGTGATTAATAAAACGATTGAACTGAAATTGTAGCGAGTTGATCATTTGCGATGACCAGCGCACTGCACCATTTTCGGGCAATGTCTGCGGCATCCACACGGCATACGCAAACAGTGCCATACACAGAACGCGCTCCAGCTGGTTGCCTTTTTGCGGCACGAGGATTGGCAGACGGAAACGCCAGCGGCAGGGCCAGAGCAGCGGTACGCCCGCTGGCGTCAGCATATCGGCGAGGATATGGCTTAAGTAGCCGAGCACCATGCCCTGAATGGCATCCGCCGGGACGATCCAGCTCTCCGGAACCTTCAAATAGAAGAGTGTAAGCAGGCCGAAGACGGCCAGCAGGCTGTGGGTAAACCCGCGATGACCAAAGGCTCTGGCGATGGGTTTTGAAATCCACTTCAGCCGCTGGCCAAGGAATGACTTTGGATGATCTATGTCCGGCAGGAGGCAGGTCAGCACGGCGGAAGGGACAATATGCCACCAGTCCCCCTGTGCCAGCACAGGGGTCAGTTCAGCGTTTTTGGCAAACACTGCACAGGCAAGTGAAAAAAGCAGGTGGCCTTCCGCCGTCATGATAAAACCCGGTAAACTGTCGATTCATACAGTATAGGGTTTTTATACAGTGTGTGAAAGAGGTGACGGTGTAACTCTTTGTCACAAACGCACGGTTAGCGCGCCAGCCAGCCACCGTCTACGGCGAGGGTATGACCGTTAACGTAATCAGAGGCCGACGAGGCCAGGAACACCACCGGACCCTGTAAATCCTCCGGCAGACCCCAGCGACCCGCCGGAATACGGTCGAGGATCGCCTGGCTGCGCTGCTCATCATCGCGAAGCTGCCGGGTGTTATTGGTCGCCATATAACCCGGCGCAATAGCATTCACATTAATGCCCAGCGTTGCCCATTCGTTCGCCAGCAGGCGGGTGAGGCCCAGCACGCCGCTTTTGGACGCCGTATAGGAGGGCACCCGGATGCCGCCCTGGAAGGAGAGCATGGAGGCAATGTTAATAATCTTGCCGCCCTGACCCTGCGCGATAAACTGTTTCGCCACTGCCTGAGAGAGGAAAAAGACCGATTTCAGATTGAGATCGATGACCTCGTCCCAGTCCTTCTCGCTAAATTCCAGCGCATCGGCACGGCGGATGGTGCCGGCATTGTTAACCAGAATATCGATGCGGCCCATCTCAGCGACTGCGGTATCCACCACGCTCTGAATACTCTCCTGCTTGCCAAGATCGGCGCGAATCGCGATAAAGCGTCGTCCCAGCGCCGTAACGCGCGCTGCCGTTTCGTCAGGAACCTTGCGGTTAACCCCCACGATATCGCATCCTGCCTGGGCGAGGGCAATGGCCATACCTTGTCCCAGACCGGTATCGCACCCGGTCACCATCGCCACTTTTCCTGCCAGAGTAAAAGCATCCAGTATCATACGCGCCTCAGAAGTCAGGTTATTGTCATTCTGCACGTAAGAATAGGAGTCTGGAATGAGAAAAGCAAATAAAGTAAAACGTTGTTTTGATTTGGCGAGGCAGGCAGCCGAAGCTGCCTGAAAGAGCGTTACTCCCCGCGCAGATGGCGGGCAGTCAATTCTTCAAGAGACGTCAGCCTGACGTCCGCGAGGGCAAAACGGGGATCGTGTCGGCCTTCTTCAGCCGGCACAACGATGGAGCGCATACGTGCGGCTTTGGACGCCACCATGCCGTTAACCGAATCTTCCAGCGCCACACAGGTAAGTGGATCCAGCCCCAGTTTCGCGGCGCAGTCCATATATACCTGCGGATGTGGCTTGCTGTAAGGAAGCTTTTCGGCCGAGGCCAGCGCGTCGAAGCTGTCGCGCAGCCCGAACATCGTCAGCACTTTTTCCAGCATATGCAGCGGTGAGGCGGAGGCCAGCCCCACTTTCAGCCCTTGCGCCTTGCACAGGGCGATAGCGTCGCGTACGCCCGGTAACAGCGGCTTATACTCTTCTACGAGGGAGATAGCGCGGTTGATAATGCGCGCCGTTACTTCGTCGCGATCCGGGCCAACCCATGGCTGGTGGGCATACCAGAGGTCAACCACCATATCGATGCGCAGCCCCAGGGTATCGGGAAGCTCGTTACGACGACTGATATCGACGCCGAGGCTGGCCATCACGTCCAGTTCAGCCCGATCCCACAGGGGTTCGGAATCAATCAGCAATCCATCCATGTCAAAAATAGCGGCAAGTATCTGGCGCGGGGTCGACATTACAACATCTCCTTATCTTGGGGGTAAGACAAACGGTGCTAAGCACAAGCAATTTAGCATATTGCATTCAAAGAGCGGGCGAAAATGACCGACAGCAGGTAGACTTAGGCACAAATAACGCGTCTTTATGAAGAGGAACTAATGACGTATCAACAAGCTGGACGCATCGCGGTCTTAAAACGTATTGCTGGTTGGGTTATTTTCATTCCCGCCCTGATTTCAACGCTGATCTCCGTACTCAAATTTATGTACGATCACAGCGAAAAACAGCCGGGCATCAATGCCGTCATGCTTGATTTTGCGCACGTCATGATTGAGATGATGCGGTTTAACACCCCGTTCCTGAACGTCTTCTGGTTCAACTCGCCCACGCCGGATTTTCACCACCAGCTGAATGTCGGTTTCTGGATAATCTATGCGTTGATATTTATCGCGATGGCGTTGCAGGCTTCCGGCGCGCGCATGAGTCGCCAGACCCGCTTTTTGCGCGAAGGGGTGGAAGACCAGCTGATCCTTGAGAAGGCGAAAGGCCCTGACGGGATGAGCCGCGAGCAGATCGAATCGCGCATTGTCGTTCCGCGTCATACCATTTTTGTGCAGTTTTTCCCGCTCTACATCCTGCCGGTCATTATCATTGTGGCCGGGTATTTCTTCTTTACGCTGCTTGGCTTCCTGTAAATCCTAAGGGAAGGGGCGTGAAGCCGCCCCCTCCCGCTATGCCGCCAGAATGCGGTCCAGCGCCCGCTGGGCATTCACCAGATGACTCCCGCCAAACAAAATAGCCCGGTTTATCAAGGTGTACAGCTGATAAACCGGCTGACGATCAAGGAAACCCGCAGGTAACGGCGAGACAGACTGATAGCCATCATAAATTTGCGGCGGCTGTTCAGAGTGCAACGGCAGCATTGCGAGGTCACATTCTCTGTCGCCCCAGTAGCAGGCCGGGTCAAATATATAGGGACCATCAGGCCCAAGTGCACAGTTGTTTGACCATAAATCTCCGTGCAGAAGGGAAGCCTGAGGCTGATGCGAAGCCAGACGCTGCTGAATGTGTTCAACAATCGCGTCGATGTTGCCGAACGCTAATCCCTTTTCAGCGGCCAGCTCCAGCTGCCAACCGATGCGCTGCTCGGCGAAAAAGGTCGACCAGCGGCGCTGCCATGCGTTTGGCTGTGGGGTAGTGGAGAGGTCGTTATCAAAATCGAGCCCGAACTGAGGTTGATCGCTCCATTGGTGCAAACGGGCGATCTGTTGCCCGAGAATAAAGGCGTTGTGCGCATCCAGAGGGCGCGCGGGAAGATAGTTCATCACCAGAAAGCTATAGTCACGATCGCTACCGACGGCTAAAACCTGCGGAACGGTGACTGTTTTACTGCGCGATAACAGCTCAAGCTGATCGGCTTCGGCAGTAAAAATGGGGAGCAATTCACGCTCATCACATTTAACGAAAAGATCGCGCCCGGCGTAACGTAAATGCCATGCGGCATGGATCTCTCCGCCTGGCAGTTCGTTACGCAGTTCAATTTCACCTTCACCCAGCTGCTCACTTAAAAGATGACTGATAGCCTGCCACATGATGTCTCTCCCATGTTGTCTGCCAGATCATAAAGTTAGCGCAAAACGGCTATAAAAAAACAGGAACTAACGCACAACTGAGCGGTTTAATTTTGTACAGGGCACTTATTGTTCTTTTTTATGCCAGTTTTCCCAGCTATCCACATCAATTTCCGTGGCTTTGTCAGTCACGCTTTCCACCAGACTACTGGCCAGCGCCTTCACCTCTTCCTGACTCAGCGGGCTTATCAGGCCAAATGCCAGTGAGCCGAGATCGTGAATATTGCCCTCATCGTCCGTCAGCGTGAGCAGAAAATTGGCGCGCGTGAACGCGTTGTTGAGTTCATTCAGTTCGGTCAGCGACGCCTCATGAATATTCACGGTTACGACGTAGCGGGTGATATCACCACTGCTCATAATTCACCTCGTTGTTATCCTGAAAGTTTTCTTAGCATAGTCGATATGCCCTGTTTAGCGACTTCCCCCTCCCTGGGAAGGGGAAGCAGGTTCAGCTTCTCGCCAGGTAATCGACAATTTTCTGGGTATCCGCAAGCGAACACAGACGCGTTCCCTGGTTTATGGTGGCTGCACTCCCTGCCGCGACGCCATAGCGTGCCATCTCCAGAAGCGAAGCGCCCTGCGCTAGCTTCAGCACCATCGCGCCAACCATACTGTCACCGGCACCCACGGTGCTCTGGCTTTTCATCGGCGGTGGCACAACCTGTACAAAGCCCGTCTTGTCGACGGCCAGCGCACCCTGAGGACCGAGAGAGACCACAACGCGATGCGCTTTGCCCGTACGTACCAGCTCTTCTGCGGCAGTACGAACGTCATCAGGCTGGCTGAGTTCTCGATTAACCAGGGCACTGAGCTCTTTCTGGTTAGGTTTAACGAGTTCAAGTTGTCCGGGTTCTAACGCCGCCTTCAGGGCTTCGCCCGAGCTATCGACAATGCAGCGGATGCCGCGCTGGAGCGCCGCCTGAACCAGCGCCGTCAGTTTTTCTGTTTTGACGCCCGGCGGCAGGCTACCGCTGATCACCAGTAATGAGCCGCTTTCAATGGTCAGCACTTTCTCTTCCAGTTGACGAAACTCATAATCGGTCAATTTCGCCCCCGGCATCACAAAACGATATTGCTCGCCGCTGGATTCAACATGGACATGCAGGTTCTGCCGGGTCCAGTCTTTAGCGTCGACGGTGTCTACGGCAACCTGTTCATCTGCCAGCAACGCCACCAGATGTTCTCCCGTGGCGCCGCCAGCGGGGAAGATGGCGGTGGCTTTTCCGCCGAGATGGGTAATGGCGCGCGCCACGTTAATGCCGCCGCCGCCCGGCTCAAACACCGGCGCGCTACAGCGCAGCTTACCTTCCGGGTAGATTTGCGGCGTCATGGTCGCGGAGTCGAGGGAAGGGGAGAGTGTCAGCGTATAAATCGAAGCCATCATGACCTCCTTTTATCATGGGTTCTTTTAAGCCTGGCACCGTTTGGCAGGAAGGCAACGTAAATAACAGTATGATTTTAAATATGAATGCTGACAAATAACCTGCGCCGGGCATATAAAATAAAACACGTTTTGGGATCGTTCTTATTCAAAAAATGAAAGAAGAAAATATTGCTATGTTATTTGCGGCTTTTTATAATTTGTTACCTTTCTATGGTCGCCTTGTCATTGATCCGCAAGAAAGTTTCCGAGACCGTGACGGTCTCTTTTTATGTTGTACGGACTCCTTAAATAAAATGAAGCTTTTGAAGACAGTACCCGCAGCACTGATGCTGGCGGGTGGCGTATTTGCGTCACTGAATGCAACCGCCGATGATACCGTTTTTACTGTCATGGACGATCCCTCCACTGCCAAAAAACCCTTTGAAGGTAACGTGAATGCCGGGTATCTGGCGCAATCCGGTAATACGAAAAGCTCCTCCCTGACCGCAGACAGCACCCTGACCTGGTACGGCAACACCACGGCCTGGTCGCTGTGGGGAAATGCCAGCAACACCTCTGCTAACGATCAACGCTCATCGGAGAAATACGCGGTAGGCGGACGTAGCCGATACAACATGACCGATTATGACTACCTGTTCGGGCAGGCGAGTTGGCTGACTGACCGCTACAACGGCTATCGCCAGCGTGATGTCGTAACTGCGGGTTATGGTCGTCAGTTCCTCAATGGGCCGGTGCACAGCCTGCGTTTTGAATTCGGTCCGGGTGTCCGTTACGACGAGTACACCAACGGCGAAGATGAAACCCAGCCGCTGGGTTATGCATCGGGCACCTATGCATGGCAGATGACGGACAACGCAAAATTCACCCAGGGTGTGTCGGTGTTTGGTGCTGAAGATACAACGCTGAACTCAGAAAGTGCGTTGAACGTGGCCATCAACGAACACTTTGGACTCAAGGTGGCGTACAACGTAACCTGGAACTCATCACCACCTGATTCTGCACCGGAACATACCGATCGCCGAACCACGATTTCTTTAGGTTATAAAATGTAATATCGTCGGGCCGGGATTATTCTCGGCCCGTTTTTTATTTTCTGAAACTGTGCTTATTTATATTAAACGGCGTTTTAAAATAATGGGTCTGGTTTCATCTTCATAATTTCTCCATAATTAGCCGGCCAGGGCTTATTCAGTTTATTTGACACGAATTGATAAATAATTTGACTAGGCAAGAATGTGATCCAGATCTACACTTACGGCACAGGCGAAAAACTCGCCTCAGGCATATCGCATTAAATAAGTATGAGAATAAAATTATGAAAAAAATCAAAACCGCTACAGCAGCGATGGTGCTTTCCGCACTTTCATTTGGCGTATTTGCTGCTGATAATATGACGCAACCTGCCAGTGACGTTAACAGCCCAATTGGGATCGCTAAAGCCTCGGATGTAGAAGCAGGCTCCAACATTGCCCCTGACTCTCAGTCTACCGGCCAGTCAATGAATGATGCATTTGATGTACACAAGCTGGTGGCGGGTGAGTGGTCCTGATATTTCAACTGCCACGTGTGACGGAATATATACGCTGTCACAGCCTGTCGAAAACCGGATTATGACGTACCGGTTTTGGACCATAAATTATCGTAAAGATAGTTAAGATTTATTCAGTAAATTCACGGCACGTTTTAGCTGACAAAATATTAGCCCCAGATCATTGCGGCCCAGCGCAGCAGCAACATCGCGCCGCAAATAGCAATTAACACCACGACCATTTTCCAGTGCTTCACGGCAAATCTTTTTGTTGGCATAACCTAATCCTTGTCAGTTGATACCCTTAGTCTACCAAAATCTGCGCCAGAAAGCGCTCAACCCTGGACAACAGGTTATGCCGGAACACCGGTTCGGCTTAAAACCAATGGAATCTGTCAGCCAGAATCAATACCAGGCAAGCAGCGGAAAGTAGATTCAATATCACAACGGTTTTGCTGGATACATTCATGTGATACCCCTTCGATGTTTAAGGACCAAGTCAAGAATAGCTCAGCACTTTCGGATTGCGAGCCTCCGTCAGCAAAAGTTCATGAACGCAGACAAAAGGATGAACGGTTCAAACGGTCGCAGAAGGTGCATTCGCCCTTTCAATAGTGTTACCATTACCCTGCTTGCCGTAAATTCGCATTTATCTGAATCGGCAGGTGCATGATGACGAACCAATTTGACGATTGTTGGTCAGATGGTTTCGTAATCTACTGTTTAATCACGATTATTTTCTTTGTATATGCTCTTATGTGTGGGGCATCACTGCAAATAAGGATATAAAATGCCTGTAATTACTCTTCCTGATGGCAGCCAACGCCATTTCGACCATGCTGTTAGCCCAATGGATGTTGCCCTGGATATCGGTCCTGGACTTGCAAAAGCAACCATCGCAGGTCGCGTAAACGGTGAGCTGGTAGACGCGTCCGATCTGATTGAAAGCGATGCAACGCTTGCGATCATCACCGCGAAAGACGAAGAAGGTCTGGAGATCATTCGTCACTCCTGTGCGCACCTGTTAGGCCATGCTATTAAGCAGCTGTGGCCAAACACCAAAATGGCGATCGGCCCGGTTATCGACAACGGTTTCTACTACGACGTTGACCTTGACCACACCCTGACTCAGGAAGATATCGACGCGCTCGAGAAACGAATGCACGAGCTCGCCGAAACCAACTATGACGTCATTAAGAAGAAAGTCAGCTGGCACGAAGCGCGTGAAACCTTCGTGAAGCGCGGCGAGAGCTACAAAGTCTCGATTCTTGATGAAAACATCGCTCATGATGACAAGCCTGGCTTGTACCATCACCAGGAATACGTCGACATGTGCCGTGGACCGCACGTGCCGAACATGCGCTTCTGTCATCACTTCAAACTGATGAAAATCGCAGGCGCTTACTGGCGTGGCGACAGCAACAACAAAATGTTGCAGCGTATTTATGGTACCGCGTGGGCCGATAAGAAGGCCCTGAACGCGTACCTGCAACGCCTGGAAGAGGCGGCTAAGCGTGACCACCGTAAAATCGGTAAGCAGCTTGACCTGTATCATATGCAGGAAGAAGCGCCGGGGATGGTGTTCTGGCATAACGACGGCTGGACTATCTTCCGTGAACTGGAAACGTTCGTGCGCTCCAAGCTGAAAGAGTACCAGTACCAGGAAGTGAAAGGCCCGTTCATGATGGACCGTGTGCTGTGGGAAAAAACCGGCCACTGGGACAACTACAAAGATGCGATGTTCACCACTTCGTCTGAGAACCGTGAATACTGCATCAAGCCAATGAACTGCCCGGGCCACGTTCAGATCTTCAACCAGGGTCTGAAATCCTACCGCGATCTGCCGCTGCGTATGGCGGAATTCGGTAGCTGCCACCGTAACGAGCCATCAGGTGCGCTGCACGGTCTGATGCGTGTTCGTGGCTTTACTCAGGATGATGCGCATATCTTCTGTACTGAAGATCAGGTCCGTGAAGAAGTTAACGCCTGTATTCGTATGGTCTACGATATGTACAGCACCTTTGGCTTCGAGAAGATCGTGGTCAAACTCTCAACGCGTCCGGAAAAACGTATCGGCAGCGATGAGACATGGGATCGCGCAGAGGCGGATCTCGCCGTCGCGCTGGAAGAGAACGGTATTCCGTTCGAATACCAGCTGGGCGAGGGCGCATTCTACGGTCCGAAAATTGAATTTACCCTGTATGACTGCCTCGATCGCGCATGGCAGTGCGGAACGGTACAGCTGGACTTCTCCCTGCCGCAGCGTTTAAGCGCCTCTTATGTTGGCGAAGACAACGAGCGTCAGGTGCCGGTTATGATTCACCGTGCGATTCTCGGTTCACTGGAGCGCTTCATCGGCATCCTGACCGAAGAGTTCGCGGGCTTCTTCCCAACCTGGCTTGCGCCAGTGCAGGTAGTGGTGATGAACATTACCGATTCTCAGGCGGATTACGTTAAAGAATTGACGCAGAAACTACAAAATGCGGGCATTCGCGTAAAAGCAGACTTGAGAAATGAGAAGATTGGCTTTAAAATCCGCGAGCACACTTTACGTCGTGTCCCGTATATGTTGGTCTGTGGTGATAAAGAGGTGGAAGCAGGCAAAGTTGCCGTTCGCACCCGCCGTGGTAAAGACCTGGGGAGCCTGGACGTAAGTGAAGTGATTGAGAAGCTGCAACAAGAGATTCGCAGCCGCAGTCTTCAACAACTGGAGGAATAAGGTATTAAAGGCGGAAAACGAGTTCAAACGGCACGTCCGAATCGTATCAATGGCGAGATTCGCGCCCAGGAAGTTCGCTTAACAGGTCTGGAAGGCGAGCAGCTGGGGATTGTGAGTCTGAGAGAAGCGATCGAAAAGGCTGAAGAAGCTGGAGTAGATTTAGTTGAAATCAGCCCTAACGCCGAACCGCCAGTTTGTCGTATCATGGACTACGGCAAGTTCCTTTATGAAAAGAGTAAGTCTTCTAAGGAACAGAAGAAGAAGCAAAAAGTTATCCAGGTTAAGGAAATTAAATTCCGTCCTGGTACCGACGATGGCGATTATCAGGTAAAACTCCGCAGCCTGATTCGCTTTCTGGAAGATGGCGATAAGGCCAAGATCACGCTGCGTTTCCGCGGTCGTGAGATGGCCCACCAACAGATTGGTATGGAAGTGCTTAACCGCGTCCGTGACGATCTGAGTGAACTGGCAGTAGTCGAATCCTTCCCTACGAAGATCGAAGGCCGCCAGATGATCATGGTGCTCGCTCCTAAGAAGAAACAGTAAGGCCTTCAAGCAGCAAAATCTGTGGAGCCTTCGGGCCCCATAGGTTTTGTTCGCCTATGTTTCGTTTATTTAACAATGCGAAGTGGAAGTTATTAAAATGCCAAAAATTAAGACCGTACGCGGTGCTGCTAAGCGCTTCAAAAAAACCGGTAAAGGTGGTTTTAAGCACAAGCACGCTAACCTGCGTCACATTCTGACTAAGAAAGCTACCAAGCGTAAACGTCACCTGCGTCCAAAAGCCATGGTTTCTAAAGGCGATCTGGGCCTGGTCATCGCGTGCCTGCCGTACGCATAAGTCGTTAACGTTTAACTTTTTTAACTTAGAATAGATACAGGAGAGCACACATGGCTCGCGTAAAACGTGGTGTAATTGCACGTGCACGTCACAAGAAAATTTTGAAACAAGCTAAAGGCTACTACGGTGCGCGTTCACGCGTATACCGCGTTGCCTTCCAGGCTGTTATCAAAGCAGGTCAGTACGCTTACCGTGACCGTCGTCAGCGTAAGCGTCAGTTCCGTCAACTGTGGATTGCGCGTATCAACGCAGCAGCACGTCAGAACGGTATTTCTTACAGCAAATTCATCAACGGCCTGAAAAAAGCCTCTGTTGAAATCGACCGTAAGATCCTGGCTGACATCGCAGTATTCGACAAAGTAGCGTTCACCGCTCTGGTCGAAAAAGCGAAAGCAGCACTGGCATAAGCCAGTTGAGAGAGGGGGCTTTGCCTCCTCTTTTCATTTAACACCATCAGAAGATTGACATTTATCCGTGCAGGCTTTTCAATAAGGTCTTAACGGTTTTTACCCTACAAGGTAACGCAAGCATGAATGCTGCTATTTTCCGCTTCTTCTTTTACTTTAGCACCTGACTTCAGGAGGCTAGCGCGTGAAAGATGAAACGAAAAACAGCGCCAGATAAGCCTCCCGATGGAGGCTTTTTTTGTGCCTGAAGTTAAGAGAATACGTCCAACAATTCGGTGTCTGCACCGACATAATGAGGAAAACCATGTCACATCTCGCAGAGCTGGTTGCCAGTGCAACGGCCGCCATTAACCAGGCCTCAGATGTTGCCGCGTTAGACAATGTCCGCGTCGAATATCTGGGCAAGAAAGGGCATTTGACCCTTCAGATGACTACCCTGCGTGAACTGCCAGCAGAGGAGCGCCCGGCAGCCGGTGCAGTGATTAACGAAGCCAAAGAGCAGGTACAGCAGGCGCTGAACGCGCGTAAAGCCGAGCTGGAAAGCGCAGTACTGAATGCGCGTCTGGCGGCAGAAACGATTGACGTTTCTCTGCCGGGTCGTCGTATTGAAAACGGCGGTCTGCATCCGGTGACTCGTACTATCGATCGTATTGAAAGTTTCTTCGGTGAGCTCGGCTTTACCGTGGCGACTGGCCCGGAAATTGAAGATGACTACCACAACTTCGATGCCCTGAACATTCCTGGCCATCATCCGGCACGTGCTGACCACGACACTTTCTGGTTTGACGCTACCCGTCTGCTGCGTACTCAGACTTCCGGCGTTCAGATCCGTACTATGAAGGAGCAGGAGCCGCCAATCCGCATCATCGCGCCGGGTCGCGTATACCGTAACGACTACGATCAGACCCACACCCCAATGTTCCACCAGATGGAAGGTCTGATTGTTGATAAAAACATCAGCTTTACCAACCTGAAAGGCACGCTGCACGATTTCCTGAACAACTTCTTTGAGGAAGATTTGCAGGTTCGCTTCCGCCCGTCCTACTTCCCGTTCACCGAACCGTCTGCGGAAGTTGACGTGATGGGTAAAAACGGCAAATGGCTGGAAGTGCTGGGCTGCGGCATGGTGCATCCAAACGTGCTGCGCAACGTGGGTATCGATCCGGAAGTGTATTCCGGCTTTGCGTTCGGTATGGGTATGGAGCGTCTGACCATGCTGCGCTACGGCGTAACCGACTTACGTGCGTTCTTCGAAAACGATCTGCGTTTCCTCAAACAGTTTAAATAAGGGCAGGACAGAACAATGAAATTCAGTGAACTGTGGTTACGCGAATGGGTGAACACCACGCTGGACAGCGACGCGCTTTCCAACCAGATCACCATGGCGGGTCTGGAAGTTGACGGTGTAGAGCCGGTTTCTGGCGCCTTCACCGGCGTGGTCGTGGGTGAAGTGGTTGAATGCGGTCAGCACCCTAACGCTGACAAACTGCGCGTAACAAAAGTCAATGTGGGCGGTGACCGTCTGCTGGATATCGTCTGCGGTGCGCCAAACTGCCGTCAGGGCCTGAAAGTGGCCGTGGCGACCGTCGGTGCGGTGCTGCCGGGCGATTTCAAAATCAAAGCGGCTAAGCTGCGCGGTGAGCCGTCTGAAGGCATGCTGTGCTCCTTCTCCGAACTGGGTATTTCCGACGATCACTCCGGCATTATTGAATTGCCGCAGGATGCGCCAGTTGGTACTGATATCCGCGAATACCTGAAGCTTGATGACAACACCATCGAAATCAGCGTAACGCCAAACCGTGCTGACTGTTTAGGCATCATTGGTGTGGCCCGCGACGTGGCCGTGCTGAACCAGACTGAACTGAACGTGCCGGAGATCGCTCCGGTTGAGGCAACCATCAGTGACGTGCTGCCGATACAGGTAGACGCGCCTGAGGCCTGCCCACGCTACCTCGGTCGTGTGGTGAAAGGTATTAACGTTAAAGCGCCAACCCCGCTGTGGATGAAAGAGAAACTGCGTCGCTGCGGTATCCGTTCTATCGATGCAGTCGTCGACGTCACCAACTATGTTCTGCTGGAGCTGGGCCAGCCAATGCACGCCTTTGATAAAGATCGTATCGAAGGTGGGATCGTCGTGCGCATGGCGAAAGAGGGCGAAACCCTGGTTCTGCTGGACGGCAGCGAAGCGAAACTGAACGCTGACACCCTGGTGATTGCCGATCACAACAAAGCGCTGGCGATGGGCGGGATCTTCGGCGGCGAGCACTCTGGCGTCAACGACGAGACGCAAAACGTCCTGCTGGAATGCGCGTTCTTCAGCCCGCTCTCCATCACCGGCCGCGCACGCCGTCACGGTCTGCACACTGATGCTTCTCACCGCTACGAGCGTGGCGTGGATCCTGCGCTGCAATACAAAGCGATGGAGCGTGCGACTCGCCTGCTGATCGACATCTGCGGCGGCGAAGCGGGTCCGGTTATTGATGTGACCAACGAAGCGACGCTGCCGAAGCGTGCGACCATTACCCTGCGCCGCAGCAAACTGGATCGTCTGATTGGTCACCACGTTGCCGATGCGCAGGTGACCGACATTCTGACGCGTCTGGGCTGCGAAGTTACTGAGGGTCAGGACGAGTGGAAAGCCGTTGCGCCGTCCTGGCGTTTTGACATGGAGATCGAGGAAGATCTGGTGGAAGAAGTGGCCCGCGTTTACGGCTACAACAACATCCCTGACGAGCCGGTGCAGGCGGGTCTGGTGATGGGCAGCCATCGCGAGGCCGATCTGTCTCTGAAGCGTGTGAAAACCATGCTGAACGACAAAGGCTACCAGGAAGTGATCACCTACAGCTTCGTTGATCCTAAGCTGCAACAGCTGATCCACCCGGGTCAGGAAGCGCTGATCCTGCCAAGCCCGATTTCCAGCGAGATGTCAGCGATGCGTCTGTCCCTGTGGACGGGACTGCTGGGTACTATCGTTTATAACCAGAACCGTCAGCAAAACCGCGTGCGTATTTTCGAAAGCGGTTTGCGCTTTGTACCGGATACTCAGGCGAATTTAGGCATCCGTCAGGATCTCATGCTGGCCGGCGCCATCAGCGGTAACCGCTTTGAAGAGCACTGGGACCTGGCAAAAGGGACGGTTGATTTCTACGATATGAAGGGCGATCTGGAAGCGATTCTCGATCTGACCGGTAAATTATCCGAAATTGAATTCCGCGCAGAAGCGATTCCAGCCCTGCATCCGGGTCAGAGTGCGGCGATCTATTTAGACGGCAAACGTGTTGGTTTCATTGGGGTTGTTCACCCGGAACTGGAACGTAAGCTGGATCTGAATGGCCGTACCATCGTATTCGAACTGGAGTGGAACCCGGTTGCAGACCGCGTCATTCCTCAGGCGCAGGACGTCTCCCGCTTCCCGGCAAACCGCCGTGATATCGCGGTTGTGGTCGCTGAAAATGTGCCCGCAGCAGATATTTTGGCCGAATGTAAGAAAGTTGGCGTAAATCAGGTAGTTGGCGTAAACTTATTTGACGTGTACCGCGGCAAGGGCGTAGCAGAAGGTTTCAAGAGCCTCGCTATTAGCCTTATCCTTCAGGATACCAGCCGTACACTCGAAGAAGAGGAGATTGCCGCTACCGTCGCCAAATGTGTAGAGGCATTAAAAGAGCGATTCCAGGCATCATTGAGGGATTGAACCTATGGCGCTTACAAAAGCTGAAATGTCAGAATATCTGTTTGATAAGCTTGGGCTTAGCAAACGGGATGCCAAAGAGCTGGTAGAGCTGTTTTTCGAAGAGATCCGTCGTGCTCTGGAAAATGGTGAGCAGGTTAAACTCTCCGGTTTTGGCAATTTTGATTTGCGAGACAAAAACCAACGTCCGGGCCGTAACCCGAAGACGGGGGAAGATATTCCCATTACAGCCCGCCGCGTGGTGACCTTCAGACCCGGACAGAAGTTAAAAAGCCGTGTCGAAAACGCAACGCCCAAAGCAGAGTAATATGAACTAACTAAAAAGGCCGCTCACGCGGCCTTTTTTCTTTGCGCTATTTGCTAAACCCGCCGTAAAATCAATGATATCTCAACCGGATAACCTATCGTCTATGCTTGATCTTGCCCGCCGCCAGCACCGCTCCGATCTTCGCCGCCTGTGTCTGCTCGGGGTGCTGTTGATTGTCGCCACCACCGTCAGCCTGTGTGCGGGCGATCGGTGGCTGGGGCCGGAAAGCTGGTTTACGCCTGAAGGACAGCTCTTTGTATGGCAGATCCGCCTGCCGCGGACGTTGGCTGTCCTTTTAGTTGGCGCTGCGCTAGCGCTGTGCGGCACGATCATGCAGGCATTATTTGAAAACCCTCTGGCGGAACCCGGGCTTCTCGGGGTGTCAAATGGCGCAGGCGTCGGGCTTATCGCCGCCGTGATGCTGGGGGGAGGCGAGCTCTCCGGCTGGGGGATTAGCCTCAGCGCCATCCTTGGCGCGCTGTTGATAACCCTTATCCTTCTGCGCTTTGCCCGCCGCCACTTATCCACCAGTCGGCTGCTGCTTGCCGGGGTAGCGTTGGGGATCATCTGTAGTGCGCTGATGACCTGGGCCGTCTACTTTTCTACCTCCTTCGATCTGCGCCAGTTAATGTACTGGATGATGGGGGGATTTGGGGGTGTTGACTGGCGTCAGGGGTGGCTGATGGTGCTCCTGATCCCGGTCATCCTGTGGACGGCGTTCCAGGCGCAGCCTCTTAATATTCTCGCGCTGGGCGAAACGTCTGCTCGCCAGCTCGGGATGCCGATTGGATTCTGGCGCAACGTGCTGGTTATCGCCATTGGCTGGATGGTAGGCGTAAGCGTGGCGCTGGCGGGGGCGATTGGCTTTATTGGGCTGGTGATCCCGCATATGCTGCGCCTGTGCGGCATTACGGACCACCGAACCCTGCTCCCGGCCTCGGCGGTTGCCGGGGCGGCAACGCTGCTGATTGCCGATATCATCGCCCGGCTCGCCCTGACGGCCGCTGAGTTGCCCATAGGCGTGGTGACCGCAACGCTGGGCGCGCCGGTCTTTATCTGGCTACTATTAAAAGCTGGACGTTAAAACACAACCTGTAAGTCAACCTGAGGGAATGCTATGCAGTCTGATATTCTGAATACCGAAGTGACGACCATTGACGGCGAGAAAACCACGCTGGAAGGCTACAAGGGCAAGGTGCTGCTCATCGTGAACGTGGCGTCGAAATGTGGCCTTACGCCGCAGTATGAACAGCTGGAAAACATTCATAAAGCCTGGGAAAAAGACGGCTTTACCGTACTCGGCTTCCCGTGCAACCAGTTCCTGGGCCAGGAGCCGGGTAGCGAAGAGGAGATTAAGACCTTTTGCAGCACAACCTATGGCGTGACGTTCCCGATGTTCAGCAAAATTGACGTGAACGGTGAAAATCGTCATCCGCTGTATGCCAAACTGGTGGCCGCGGCGCCGACCGCCGTTGCGCCTGAAGAGAGTGGTTTCTATGAGCGTATGGCAAGTAAAGGCCGCGCGCCGCTCTATCCGGACGATATTCTGTGGAACTTCGAAAAATTCCTGATTGGCCGTGACGGTCAGGTCGTGCAGCGTTTTTCGCCTGACATGACGCCTGAAGATCCTATCGTGATGGAATCAATCAAGCTGGCGCTGGCGAAATAATGACGTTGCTGATGCAGCTCACGGACGTTGCCGGGAAGGGACGTCTTGAGCCTGTGACTGCCGCAGTCAACGCAGGTGAAATCCTTCACCTGGTTGGGCCAAACGGCGCCGGAAAAAGCACGCTACTGGCGTGCATGGCGGGGCTGACCACCGGGGAAGGAAAGATTACCTTTCTCGGGCAATCGCTCGTCGACTGGCTACCCGCTACACTTGCCTCCCGTCGAAGCTATCTGGTTCAGCAGCAGGTTCCGCCCTTTGCGATGCCCGTCTGGCACTACCTGACGCTGCATCTGCCTGACAAAAATCAGGTGGGATTGCTCAACGAGGTTGCTGCGGCACTCGGGTTAGACGACAAGCTTACCCGGCAGGCAAATCAGCTTTCCGGCGGCGAGTGGCAGCGCGTGCGTCTGGCGGCCGTTATCCTTCAGATCCATCCGGCGGGAAATCCTCACGGGCGGTTGCTGCTGCTGGACGAGCCGATGAGTGGGCTGGACGTTGCCCAACAGGCAGCGCTGGATACCCTGCTCAGCGCGCTGTGTCGCAAGGGGATTGCCATTGTGATGAGCAGCCATGATTTAAACCATACGTTGCGCCACGCGCATCGGGTGTGGTTGCTGGCGCGTGGCAAGCTGATTGCCAGCGGAACGCGCGACAGCGTGCTGACGGCCGCCAATCTTGCGAGCGCTTACCACATGTCGTTCCGGAGGCTGGATATTGAAGGCCACAAGATGCTCATTTCCACGGCGCAGGAATAACCTTTCTTGCACAGCTGCATAGATGCACGCTAAATTACCTAAAGAACAAAAAAAGCAGAGGATTCGTCTGAAATGCGATTCTGGTTTCTCCTTGTTGCGGCGCTCTTTCTTGCAGGATGCAGCAGCCATCGTGCACCTCCGCCCAACCCACGGCTTTCCGATTCCATTACGGTCATTGCCAGCCTGAACGATCAGCTCAGCAACTGGCGCGGCACACCTTATCGCTACGGCGGCATGAGCCGGGGCGGGGTGGATTGCTCGGGATTTGTGCTGATGACCTTCCGCGATAAATTTGACCTCCAGCTTCCGCGTGAAACGCGTATGCAGGCGAAAATCGGCACTGAAATTGATAAAGACGAGCTCCTGCCCGGCGATCTGGTCTTTTTTAAAACGGGCTCCGGTGAAAGCGGCCTTCATGTCGGCATCTATGATACCGATAATCAGTTCATTCATGCCTCGACCAGCCGTGGCGTGATGCGCTCCTCTCTGGATAATGTTTACTGGCGTAAAAACTTCTGGCAGGCCAGACGTATTTAACCGCTGCATAAAAATGCAGTGCGGAGGGCCTGGCGGTGAAAATAGACGTCAGGCTTTTCTTGCGGGTTGATTAAAGTTAAATTTTTGCCCAATTATTTATGTCCGCATGTGCCTGTTTTATCTAAAACTGGCTATTATTCAATAACCAGGATAAAATTAATTTAGATTCAGGGAAAAATCTGAAAATTAATACGGAAAGAATGAAATTAATCTTATTAAAATCAAGACAGTGGAATTGTGCCTGCAATTGCTCCAGGATGTTCTCTCTCATCTTTAATGCAGGACAAGCGCGATGATTATTACGCTAGATAATGCTTACCAGTCTGAACTTTTACTCCTTCCGGCGCGTGATAGTGCAGGTTTGCTTAAAGGTTTAGAGATTTTGGTTAACTTTACTGGCGTGGGTGCGGACGTACGGATCCCGACTGAACTGGTTATCCCACATCTTTCTCAGGAAGATGAATTAGCGCTGTTTCAGGAGAAACTGCAATTACTCGATACCTGTAAGCTATTTTTTATTCAGCATCAGTTAATTGCATGGATCAATATTACACCTGCAATTGTTGAGTTTTTATTAACTAATGAGAACGCTGTTTCAATCCTCGAGCGTTATCCGTTTCTTGAGTTTACTGTTAATGAGAACTATCCAGGTTTAAATAACGGGAAAGACGATCCCTGTCTGGCAAGAATGGCGATCCATTTCCCCTTAGTACTGGCTAACTTTGGTGCAGGGGCATCCTCCCTTAAACCGGTTTATGATGGTCTGTTCAAACGGGTGATTCTGGATAAAAACTTTATCCAGCAGCGCGCGTCGGCACTCTCGTTTGAGCCTTTTATGCGCGCCATTCTCTGGCAGATCGCGCCGCATTGTCAGTCGGTCATGGTCTCGGGAATTGACGATCACGGCATCTTAGAACGCGTGCTGCCCTTCAATTTCGGTGCAATGCAGGGAAGCCTGTGGCCTGCCGTCCCGGCAGAGCGGGTCACGACTCTCGTTCAGCAATAACCCCTTTCTTCGCCCGTGTTTACGTCCAGGGAAACCCTCTACACTTAAAGCAGGAGGACTTATGACCCTGTCTTTTACTGCTCACTGGCACGATGAATTACCCGGCTTTTACACCGCGCTTAAGCCAACGCCATTACAGAACGCGCGTCTTATCTGGCATAACGATGCATTAGCGGATTCGCTTGGCATCCCTTCGACGCTTTTTCAGCCAGAAAAAGGCGCTGGCGTCTGGGGCGGCGAAACGCTGCTCCCGGGCATGAAGCCGCTGGCTCAGGTCTACAGCGGACATCAGTTTGGCGTCTGGGCGGGACAGCTCGGCGATGGCCGCGGCATCCTGCTGGGTGAACAGCTTCTGCCGAATGGCGAAACGCTCGACTGGCACCTGAAAGGGGCAGGGCTAACCCCGTACTCACGCATGGGGGATGGCCGCGCGGTGCTGCGTTCAACCATCCGTGAAGGTCTGGCTTCCGAGGCGATGCATGCCCTGGGGATCCCCACCTCACGCGCGCTGTCCATTGTCACCAGCGACACGCCGGTGGCCCGTGAAACGATGGAGCAGGGAGCGATGCTGGTCCGCGTTGCGGAAAGCCATCTGCGTTTCGGTCATTTTGAACACTTCTACTATCGCCGCGAGCCGGATAAGGTCCGCCAGCTTGCCGATTACGCCCTTCGCCGTCACTGGCCGCACCTGCAAAACGAGCCGGACCGCTATGTTCTCTGGTTCCGTGATATTGTCGCGCGCACTGCCGCAATGATTGCCCGCTGGCAGGCCGTCGGCTTTGCCCACGGGGTGATGAATACCGACAACATGTCCCTGTTAGGGCTGACGTTTGACTACGGTCCGTACGGCTTCCTTGATGACTATCAGCCGGGTTACATCTGTAACCATTCGGACTATCAGGGGCGTTACCGTTTCGACAACCAGCCTGCGGTGGGGCTGTGGAACCTTCAGCGGCTTGCGCAAAGCCTGTCGCCGTTTATCGACGTCGATGCCCTGAACGATGCGCTGGACAGCTATCAGGAGGTCCTGCTGCGTGAATACGGTGTGTTAATGCGCAACAAGCTGGGGCTGATGACGCAGGAAAAAGGCGATAACGCGCTGCTGAATGGGCTGTTTGCCATCATGGCGCGGGAAGGCAGCGACTATACCCGAACCTTCCGTATGCTGAGCCAGACCGCGCAGCAGAGCGCCGCGTCACCGCTGCGCGACGAGTTCATCGATCGTCAGGCGTTTGATGACTGGTTTGCCGTTTACCGGACGCGTTTACAGCAGGAACAAATTGATGACGATACCCGCCAGACGCGGATGAAGGCGGTTAACCCGGCAATGGTGTTGCGCAACTGGCTGGCGCAGCGGGCCATTGAGCAGGCAGAGCAGGGGGATTATACCGAGCTGCATCGGCTGCATATCGCCCTGCGCACGCCGTTTGCCGACCGGGAGGATGACTATGTCAGCCGCCCGCCGGACTGGGGCAAGCGGCTGGAAGTGAGCTGCTCAAGCTAAGGGGCGAGAAAAACCTGCGGTGCGGCGTGCGCCGGATGTCTGCCGACGTGCACCTGCGCACCGTACCAGTGTGCCAGCGCGTCGGCCTGCAAAACCGTCTCCGGTATGCCCTGAGAAACAATCCTGCCGTTGTGTAACAGCAGGATCCGGTCCGACCATAATGCGGCAAGATTGAGATCGTGCAGCACCACGCAGGCGTGAAGATGGCCCTGACGGGTCAGCGATTTCAACAGGCGCAGCAGATGCTGCTGGTGGTAGAGATCCAGCGCTGAAGTGGGTTCGTCGAGAAACAGCCAGCCGCGCGGCGTTCCGTCACGCCACAGCTGCGCCAGCGCGCGGGCGAGCTGGACGCGCTGCTGCTCGCCGCCGGAGAGGGCATGATAACGCCTGCCGGCCAGCGGCAGGCAACCGGTCAGCTGCAACACCTCACGCACAATCGACGGTTCCGGGTGACGCGTCCAGGGCGCACGCCCCATTCCAACGATCTCATCCACCTGCCAGTCAAATCCAGGCTGAGACTGCTGGCGCATCAGTGCCCGATAGCGGGACAGCGTCTGCGGATGCCATTCATCCAGCGCTTTTCCCGCCAGCGAACAGCCACCGCTGTCGGGTTTCAGGTAGCCGGTCAGCAGCCGCAGCAGCGTGGATTTCCCCGCGCCGTTGGGGCCGATCAATGTAACCAGCTCTCCCTGCGACAGTGACAGCGAAACGTTATCTGTCAGCGTGCGGCCAGATCGGGTAAAAGTAAGATTTTCAGCCGTATAACGTTCAGCCATGCTGTTCTCCACGACGAAAAATGAGCCATAAGAACCAGGGAGCGCCAAGGATACTGGTGAGCAGGCCGACCGGCATTTCTGCCGGAGCGACCAGGGTGCGCGCGACCGTATCCGCCACCAACAGCAGTAATGCGCCCGCGAGTACCGTGCCGGGGAGGGTTGCCCGGTGATCGGCGCCCAGCCACATGCGCATCAGGTGCGGCACCACGAGTCCGACAAAGCCAATCACGCCGCTGACGGCGACAGCCGCAGCGACCAGCAGGGCGCTGCATAACAGTAATATTCGCTGTACAAGGGCAACGTCCACGCCAAGGTAATGCGCTTCCTCCTCACCCAGTTGCAGTAAATTTAACGCGCTGGCACAACGCCAGATCGCCAGAACGGCAGGCACCATCAGCGAGGTCACGGCTAACAGCGTTGACCACTGTGCCTGACCAAGACTTCCCATTCCCCAGAGTGAAAGCTGACGCAGCTGGGCGTCATTGCTGACCCACGAAAGCACACCCACTGCCGCACCGCACAGGGCATTGATGGCGATACCCACCAGCAACAGACGTGACAGAGAGGTGTCACGCTGCTTGCTGAGCAGGAAGATCACGCCTGTGGCTGCCAGCGCCCCAAGAAATGCCGCCAGCATAGGGGCGTAAAGCATCACCAGCGCGGGCAGCGAGAGCGGGAGCACCACCCACAGGGCGACGGCCAGCGCCGCACCGCTGCTGATCCCGAGCAGGCCCGGGTCGGCCAGCGGATTGCGGAACAGCCCCTGCATGACGCAGCCGGCGAGCGCCAGCGATCCGCCAATCACCAGCGCCAGCAGCACGCGAGGCAGACGGATGGTGAGCCAGATCTGGCGTAGCGTCTCATCGCTGCCGCTCCACAGCACGTTCACCGGCAGGCGTAACGCCCCAAAACCGGTGGCCATGAACGTCATGACGGTAAGCAACCCCGCCAGAAGCCATAACGATAACGTGATGCGCCGGGACATCAGGGCAGTTGCTCCGCTCTGGCACGCAGCTGTTGTATGGCTTTCGGCGTGCGGACGCTGAAGCCCAGCAGGGCCATGTCATCAATAGCCAGCACCTGCTTGCTTCGTCCCGCTGGCGTTTGCGCCAGGCCGGGCAGTTTCCACAGATTTTCTTCGCCGCCCAGCGCGTTAAGGCCGTCCTGCGAAATCACCACCAGATCCGGCTGGCTGGCCATCACCCCCTCCTGCGAAAGCGGCTGATAGCGGGTAAAGCCCTGCATGGCGTTCTGCAACCCGGCGGCGCGTATTGCCGCATCCGCGCCGGTCTGTTGCCCGGCCGCCATTGCGGTCATTCCGCCGTGGCTGAGGATAAACAGCACCCGCTTGTTGAGCGGTGTTGAGGGCAGTGCCGCCAGCGCCTGACGCAGCGAGCTGCGCAGGGTTTCCCCTTGCGCCTCATGATGCGTCGCCTGAGCTATCACCCGTACTTTTTCGTCAATCGCGCGCAGGTCAGGCGTGCCGGGAACGGTAACCACCCGGACGTGGCTCTGTTCAACCTGTTTCAGCGCCAGAGAGGGCTGCGCCTGGTCGCTTGCCAGTACCAGCGTCGGGCGTACGGACAAAATCCCCTCCGCATTCAGCTGGCGAAGATACCCCACGTCAGGTAGCGCGTTTGTCGCCTGCGGCCACTGGCTGGTACTGTCGCGCGCAACCAGAGAAGACTCCGCGCCGAGGGCGTAGACGATCTCCGTCACGTCGCCGCCGAGGGCGACAATTCTCTCCGGCGCGGCGACGGCGACCAGCGGCAGGACGCTTAGCAGGGCAAACCATTTTTTCATGCGGCCAGCCCTTCTGGCGTCAGGGCGTCAATCTGGCGGCGCCACTGGCTCTGCTCAGGCTCGCCTTCGGTACGCTGGCCGTAGAGCTGGGCGATCTGAGTGCCGTCCGCAGCAAACAGCTCCAGGCTGGTAACGTGTCCGTCCGCCGTAGGCTTGCGCGTTACCCACGTCTCAGCGATAGTCTCCTCCAGCAGATGCAGGGTAAAGGTTGGGTTGAAGATGTTCAGCCAGCCCTTCATGGGCGTCAGTTTTTCCACCACACCGGTGAAGATCTGCACGCAGCCGCGGTTGCCGACGAAGATCATGATTTCGTTTCCGTCCTGTCGCGCCGTGTCCAGCAGCTGTGCCAGCGCGCTGTTATCCACCTTACAGGCCAGATCGTCACTCACCAGACGAAACGCCTGCTGGCGGCTCAGGTTATGGCGCTTCAGTAAGCTAAAGAACTGATGCACGTCGGTCATGGCGCGCCACTCTTTCTCCACCGAGCCTGCATCAGCACCGTCGGAATGCGCAGGGGCATCGACAGCCTTCAGTGCCAGAGTGGGGTTATCGGCAATGATAAAACGGGTCAGCACGTCGCCCCAGGCGGCAACGTCGGTGTGATCCGTGGTGTAGACCTTCAGTAAAGCGTCGCCCTGATGATCGAAGAACTGAATGCTCTGACGTTCGCCGCGGGAGGTCGTTTCACTTATGTGAAACGCGCTCGCCCACTGGTTGAGGAACAAACGCAGATCCAGCGCGCGCGGATTCAGCACCAGCCCGGCGTGGCCGCCGAGGTGCTGGTTAGTAAACGCCCCGACCTGTTCGTGAACGGCGTATTCGTTACGGCAGATGCATTTGGTTTCCCCCACCGACTCCAGCGCTGCCAGAATCTCACGGATTTCACCGCGCAGCCGCCAGGCGTCGTGTCCAACGCGCGCAAATGCCAGCTCTGCTTCGCTGATGTGCATTAATCCGGCGATATCACGGGCGTACTTACCCGGATGTTCTTCTTTAAGCTCAAGCCAGCGTGTGTAGTGACCCATAATCTTATCCTTCTGAATCGTTGCCCCGAAGGGAATTACCATTGATAACTGACGAAGATCTTGCCGTTGCGGCCATCCTGCGGGATGCCTTGTGGTGACCAGTAGGCTTTGTCGAAGGCGTTCCCCAGCACGAGGGTGGTGGTGATGCCTTTGAACTGCTGCTGACCTTTATAGCTGACGTAGAAATCATTCACTGCGTAGCCAGGCTGCTCGCTGTAGCTGCTGCTGATGTGCGTTGAACGTTCGACGAAGGTGCCGATCCAGCCCACGGAGAAGCCGCTTTGCGCCACGGGGATATCCAGCTTGCTGGTGACGGTGTCCGGGTTGATGCTGGAGATGTATTCGCCCGTGTCGGTATCTTTCCCGCGTGTGCGGTTGTAGGCCACGTCCAGGTTGAACAGACTGGTCGCGTAGGTCGCCATCATGTCCCAGCCCCAGATTTTGGCATTTGGTACGTTATAGGACATGGTGGTGGCCGCCGCAAAATCGACGGTAGTGGAGATGTAATCTTTCGCTTTGGTGTCGAAGTAGCTGGCTTTGAACTCCAGCGCGTCGTTGGCGAGCAGCAGATCGTCAAAACGTAGCCCAAAACCGAACTCCTGGGTTTCGTTAGTTTCCGGACGCAGGTTCGGGTTCGGCACCCAGTAGTTGGTGTAGAAGCTGCCGATAGAGAAGTGCTTCGAGTCGTTATACATCTCGCCCATCGTTGGCGCACGGAAGGCCTGGGCGTAAGAGCCGAACAGCATCAGCCAGTCGGCTGGACTCACGGTTAACCCGGCGCGTGATGACCACTTATCCGCATCCACGTCGTCGTAACCGTCGCTGCTGCCGCGGTAGTTGTCGTAACGCGTCCCGCCGAGAAGCGTTACCGGCAGGTCGCGCAGAGTGATCTCATCCTGCAACCAGCCGGAGCTGAAGTCGATTTTCGCGTCCGGGAAGCCGGTGGTCGCGCCGCCAGGGTGTTGCTCCTGACGATAGTATTCCCCGCCGTAGGTCAGCAGGTGCGAGGCGAAAGAGTCGCTGAACAGGCGGGTGCGGTTTTCCACTTTGCCGCCTTTGGTAGTCTGCTTACGGAACTCGCCGCTGGCGTCGATGTTCTGGGCGTTGATCCGCGCTTCGGACCAGTAAATTTTCGCATCGGCGTTCAGCCAGTCGTTTCCGGCTGGCGCAATGCGGTAGCCAAGCTGGGCATCGCGCTGAATGGTGGAACGATCGGTCATCGGGTTACTGCTGCTGGCATCCGTGGTCTGCGGATTTTTCGGCTCCTGCGCGTCGTTGTTGTAGTAGCGCAGGGAGCCACTCAGCGTCTGCGCCGGATCGATTTTCCAGCTGCCTTTCGCCAGCATATTGTTGATGGATTCGTCGTTTGGCGCCCTCGCGCCGTCACTCTGGCGAATGTCGCCGCGATCGCGGCTGGACCAGGAGACCAGACCGTCCAGGGTATCGGTGCGGCCATAGGCGCTGGCACCCATCCCGATGCTGTGATCGCCCGTTGCACCGGTAGCAAATACGCGATAGCCGCTGTTTTTACCTGCATCCAGCAGATCGCTGGCGTCGACGGTGTCATACGAAATTACGCCGCCCAGCGCGCCGCTGCCGTACAGCAAGGCGGAAGGACCACGTACTACTTCAATACGTTTGATCAGCGCCGGATCGAGGAACGTGCTGTTCAGGTGTCCGGTATCAGTGCCCTGGCGCACGCCATCCACCAGTATCAGCACACCACGGCGGTCATAGCCCCGGAGGTTAACGTCCTGACCGTTGGTGCGCCCGGTGCCGTCCAGCGTCAGACCGGGCACCTTGCGCAGCAGGTCGGCGGCGGAGCTGGCGGTCTGGTTTTCCGGCGCGGTGGCGTCAATCACGCTCACCATCATGGGGGCTTCAAAGGCGCTGCGGGCATTGCCGGTGGCGGTGACGGTGATCTCGTCTGCGGCGGCAAACGTAACGCCCGGCAGGGTGCTGACAATCGCCAGCGCCAGAAGAGACGGGCGTAAAGACGCGGATTGCAGGTGTGGCATAGCAACTCTCCATAAGAATTGAAAAGCGCTGGCTGCCTGGGGATCACCTGGGTGGCTGGCGAATGTGTTGTCTGGTTTATTTAGTCAGGATCAGTTTTCCGGCATTGGTCTGGCGCAGCAGGTAGTGCTGGCCGTCATGCTCGATAATGACCCGTCCCTCCTCACCCAACAGGCTTTTGCTGTCGATTCGGCGATCGGTGGGAGCAGGGGACGGCGCTGTGTGTGTTTTTGTTGGCGTTGCCGCGCTGTTATCGGTCGGTGACATAATGTTTAGAAATAACAATCAATGTAACAATGATAATCATTATCAATAAACTGCAAATTCACGGCAAGCGTTTTTGTGAAAATTGTGTGACGGGATCAAATTTGGGGGAGAGGTGCGGTCTGATGCCCTCACCCCGACCCTCTCCCACGGGGAGAGGGAGAAGGGCACGTACCGTAGGCCGGGTAAGCGTAGCGTCACCCGGCAGGATTTTAAAAGCGTGTGTCCACGGCTGAAGCCAGCATCTCCAGCAGCAGCTCGCTGTCTTCCCAGCTCAGGCACGGGTCGGTGATTGACTGGCCGTAGACCATTTGCTGTCCAGCGACGATTTTCTGCGTGCCTTCTTTGATAAAACTCTCCGCCATAATTCCTGCAATGGCGGTCGAGCCGCTGCGGATCTGCTGGCAAACTTCCTCGCAGACATCCAGCTGGCGGCGGTGCTGTTTCTGACAGTTGCCGTGGCTAAAATCCACCACCAGATGCTCCGGCAGGTCAAATTCCGCCAGCGTTTCGCAGGCGGCGGCAATATCTTCTGCATGGTAATTCGGTTTTTTACCGCCACGCATAATGATATGTCCGAACGGGTTGCCGCTGGTCTGGTAGATGGTCATCTGGCCGTTTTTATCCGGGGAGAGGAACATATGGCTGGCGCGTGACGCGCGGATGGCATCTACGGCAATTCGGGTATTGCCGTCCGTTCCGTTTTTGAAGCCCACCGGACAGGAGAGCGCCGACGCCATTTCACGGTGGATCTGGCTTTCGGTGGTACGTGCGCCAATCGCGCCCCAGCTAATGAGGTCGGCAATAAACTGTCCGGTCACCATATCCAGAAATTCGGTGGCAGTTGGCACGCCCAGCTCGTTAACCTGTAACAGCAGCTTGCGCGCCAGCGTAATACCGTGATTCACCCGGTAGCTACCGTTCAGATCGGGATCGGAAATCAATCCTTTCCAGCCCACGACGGTACGCGGCTTTTCAAAGTAGGTACGCATCACGATCTCCAGGCGATCCTGATACGTGCCGCGCAGCGTCTGAAGGCGTTGTGCATAATCCATTGCCGCGTCGAGGTCGTGGATGGAGCAGGGGCCAATCACCACCAGAAGACGTTTGTCTTCACCATTGAGAATTTTTTCGATGCGGCGACGGGAGGCCGTCACATGGTCCGCCACCTCGGCGGAAACGGGATGCAGCCGGGCCAGTTCAGCCGGTGTGACCAGGCTATCAATGCGCGCGGTGCGCAGTTCGTCGGTTTTATTCATGGAATGTCTCAGAAATTTTTTGCTTCATCGGCAGACTACCGGGAAGTGATGGGCATCACCTTAAACCAATCCCTGCTGATTTCAAGTTCGGGGCACGTCGCCCCGAGGATGGCGTAATAATAACTGAAACCGGAATAATGTACTAGCATATTAGTACATGCGGCGATTCAGCCCCATGATATCGAGGATTTTGGTGGCAATTTCTTCTACTGAATAGTTGGTACTGTTCAGCCAGGGAATTTGATTTTTCCGGTACAGCGCTTCGACTTCGGAGACTTCCATTCGGCACTGGCGCATCGAGGCGTAGCGGCTGTTCTCGCGACGTTCTTCGCGGATCGCTGCCAGTCGTTCCGGGTTGATGGTCAGCCCAAACAGCTTATGCTGGAGCGGCTTGAGCGCGGCGGGCAGCACCAGGTTATCCATATCATCGGCAATAAAGGGGTAGTTGGCGGCGCGAATGCCAAACTGCATGGCCAGGTAAAGGCTGGTGGGGGTTTTACCGCAGCGCGACACGCCGAGCAAAATCACCTGCGCCTGGTCGAGATTGCGCAGGGAGATCCCGTCGTCGTGCGCCAGGGTGTAGTCAATGGCGGCAATACGCGCATCGTATTTGGTCAGGTTGCCGGGGTTCAACCCGTGGGTACGGTGGGCGATCGGCGTTGGGTCGAGCTTCAGCTCGCTTTGCAAGGGAGCAACCAGCGCCTGCACGATGTCCTGACAGAAGCCCTCGCTTTGCAAAATGATGTTGCGGATCTCAGGGATCACAATGGAATAGAACACCAGCGGACGAACGCCGGTCTGCTGGTAAATGGCGTCGATCTGGTCCTTGACCGCTTTGGCCCGGCTCTCATTTTCCACGAACGGCAACGTGATGCTGTTTATCGATACCGGAAACTGCGACATCACCGCGTGTCCCAGCACCTCGGCGGTTATCGCCGTCCCATCAGAAATATAAAAAACGTGGCGATCGACAGCATTATCCATTTTATCCACCCTGAATAGCGTACGTAATTGCCTGAAAGCATAAATTAAAAAAGTTAATTTCACAGCAAAGAACTTATCTGAATTTAAAATGAAATGGTGTTTTTGATTTTCCTGAAAAGTGGATTTCATTTTTCGAATAGCGGCTTTATTTCTATGGTTTTTGCCGGAATCTATAGGAATCATCGGGTTAGCGAGTGCCGGGAAACTGTCCGAAAAGTTGAAAATTTAAATTGCTTACACGATTCACCGTTTTTTTAGCGGAAATAAATATGCCAGTATAAATACGTAGTCAGGTGTTTCTTACTCCGATCAAATATCACAAAAGGATTGTTTCGATGTCCAACAATGGCTCGTCACCGCTGGTGCTTTGGTATAACCAACTCGGCATGAATGATGTAGACAGAGTTGGGGGCAAAAATGCCTCCCTGGGTGAAATGATTACAAATCTGTCCGGTATGGGTGTCTCCGTACCTAACGGGTTTGCCACAACCGCCGATGCGTTTAACCTGTTTTTAGACCAGAGCGGTGTAAACCAGCGCATTTACGACCTGCTGGATAAAACGGATATTGATGATGTCACCGAGCTTGCCAAAGCCGGCGCGCAAATCCGCCAGTGGATTATCGACACACCTTTCCAGCCGGAACTGGAAAAAGCCATTCACGACGCGTACAACCAGCTCTCCGCTGACGACGCGCAGGCCTCCTTTGCCGTGCGCTCTTCCGCCACCGCGGAAGATATGCCGGACGCCTCTTTCGCCGGTCAGCAGGAAACGTTCCTGAACGTTCAGGGTTACGATGCGGTGCTGGTGGCGGTGAAGCACGTGTTTGCTTCCCTGTTTAATGACCGCGCTATCTCCTATCGCGTGCACCAGGGCTACGACCATCGCGGCGTCGCGCTTTCCGCCGGCGTGCAGCGCATGGTGCGCTCGGACGTAGGCTCTTCCGGCGTGATGTTCTCTATCGACACTGAATCCGGCTTCGACCAGGTGGTGTTTATCACCTCCGCATGGGGTCTGGGCGAGATGGTGGTGCAGGGGGCAGTGAACCCTGACGAATTCTACGTGCACAAGCCTACGCTGGCGGCTAACCGTCCGGCAGTGGTACGTCGCACCATGGGTTCGAAAAAAATTCGCATGATCTATGCTCCGACGCAAGAGCATGGCAAACAGGTCACCATTGAAGATGTGCCGCAGGAGCAGCGGGATCGCTTCTCACTGACCGACGCCGAAGTGGAAGAGCTGGCGAAGCAGGCGGTGCAGATTGAAAAACACTATGGCCGTCCAATGGACATCGAGTGGGCGAAAGACGGACACACCGGCAAGCTGTTTATCGTGCAGGCGCGTCCGGAAACCGTACGTTCACGCGGTCAGGTCATGGAGCGCTACACCCTGCACGCGCAGGGCAAAATTGTCGCGGAAGGCCGCGCAATTGGTCACCGCATCGGTGCCGGTCCGGTGAAAGTGATCCACGACATCAGCGAGATGAACCGCATTCAGCCTGGCGACGTGCTGGTGACCGATATGACCGACCCGGACTGGGAACCGATCATGAAAAAAGCGGCTGCCATCGTCACCAACCGCGGCGGCCGTACCTGTCACGCGGCTATTATCGCCCGTGAGCTGGGGATCCCGGCGGTAGTCGGCTGCGGTGATGCCACCGAGCGCATGAAGGACGACCAGAAGGTGACGGTCTCCTGTGCCGAAGGCGATACCGGCTACGTGTATGCCGATATCCTCGACTTCAGCGTGAAAAGCTCCAGCGTGGATACCATGCCGGACCTGCCGCTGAAGATCATGATGAACGTCGGCAACCCGGACCGCGCGTTTGACTTCGCCTGCCTGCCGAACGAAGGCGTGGGCCTGGCGCGTCTGGAATTTATTATTAACCGTATGATCGGGGTGCACCCGCGTGCGCTGCTGGAGTTCGACGACCAGGACGCAAAACTGCAAAACGAAATCCGCGAGATGATGAAGGGTTACGACTCGCCGAGAGAGTTCTATGTGGGTCGTCTGACGGAAGGGATCGCCACGCTCGGCGCGGCCTTCTACCCGAAACGCGTGATCGTGCGTCTGTCGGACTTTAAGTCCAACGAATACGCCAACCTGGTGGGCGGCGAACGCTACGAGCCGGAAGAAGAGAACCCGATGCTGGGCTTCCGCGGCGCCGGGCGCTACGTGTCGGAAAGCTTCCGCGACTGCTTCGCGCTGGAGTGCGAGGCGGTAAAACGCGTGCGCAACGACATGGGGCTGACCAACGTGGAAATCATGATCCCGTTCGTCCGTACCGTGGATCAGGCGAAGGCGGTGGTTGATGAGCTGGCGCGTCAGGGGCTGAAGCGCGGCGAGAACGGGCTGAAGATCATCATGATGTGTGAAATTCCGTCCAACGCCCTGCTGGCCGAGCAGTTCCTGGAGCACTTCGACGGCTTCTCCATTGGCTCGAATGACATGACGCAGCTGGCGCTCGGCCTGGACCGCGACTCCGGCGTCGTCTCTGAGCTGTTCGATGAGCGTAACGAGGCGGTGAAAGCGCTGCTCTCCATGGCCATCCGCGCGGCGAAGAAACAGGGGAAATATGTCGGGATTTGCGGCCAGGGTCCTTCTGACCATGAAGACTTTGCGGCCTGGCTGATGGATGAGGGGATTGATAGCCTCTCCCTGAACCCGGACACCGTGGTGCAGACCTGGCTGAGCCTGGCAGAGCTGAACAAGTAAAACCTGCACAACCTGAAAAAGGCGAGGATATCTGTCCTCGCCTTTTTTATTTTCCTGCGAATATGCTCACCATCACAAATAAAGCAAAAAAACCAAATATCATAATTTATCTGTTAATTTAGACAATTGTTAGCGGGCAGGGCGTTGCTAATACTTGAGCCTTACCGCGTACATCCGTCGGGATGATGCGCGACTGGTTGAAATACGTTTTAACCTGATAAAAAGGCAAATAACAATGACAATCTCCTCTGTATTACGTACCAAAGATAAAATAGGTTATGGCCTCGGCGATATGGCCAGCGCGCTGGTCTGGCAAACGGCAACGTTATTTCTCGCTTATTTCTATACGGACGTATTCGGTTTGCCTGCGGCCATTATGGGCACCATGTTTTTAGTGGTGCGCGTGGTCGATGCGTTTGTCGACCCGTGCATTGGCGCGCTGGTGGACCGCACTCAGACCCGCCACGGTCGTTTTCGTCCCTGGCTGCTCTGGTTTGCCATTCCGTTTGGCGTGAGCTGCCTGATTACCTTCTACGTACCTGATGCCGGGGCGACGGCGAAAATTGTCTATGCCTGCGTAACCTATGCCATCCTGAGTCTGATCTATTCCGCGATTAACGTCCCTTACTGTGCCATGCCTGGCGCGCTGACGCTCGACCCGCGCGAACGCCACTCGCTGCAATCCTGGCGCTTTGGCCTGTCGTTTATCGGCGGGTTGATTGTAACCGTCATCGCGCTGCCGCTGGTCTCATTATTAGGCCAGGGGAATGTGCAAAAAGGCTATTTCTATGCCATGAGCCTGATGGGGCTGCTGGGTATTGTTTTATTCTTCTGCTGCTTCTTTATGACCCGGGAGCGTTACTCGCCGCGCAATGACACCTCCGGCTCGATGCTGACGGATTTAAAACTGCTGGCCGCCAATAGCCAGTGGCGAATTGTTTTTCTGTTTAATATTTTACTGTTAACCGCCGTCGTGACGCGTGGCTCTGCGACCATGTATTACGTTAACTATGTTCTGTTACGTCCGGAACTGGTTTTTGCCTTTATTGTTTCCGGCATGGTGGCCTCCTTAAGCGGCGCATTATTATCTGAACGCCTGCTGGGCAAATTTGACCGGGTGCGTGCCTATCAGTGGACCATTATTTCTTTCGTTATTTTTGGCGCGCTGATTTTCTTCATTCCGCCTTCACAGGTGTGGCTGATATTCGGTCTGAATATTGTGTTTAGTTTTATTCAGAACCTGACCACGCCGCTGCAATGGACCATGTTCTCCGATGTGGTGGACTACGAAGAACACCGTAGCGGCCGCCGCCTTGACGGGCTGGTCTTTTCTACCGCCCTGTTTGCCATCAAGTTTGGGCTGGCGCTGGGCGGGGCGGTGGTCGGTTGGGTGCTTGGCATGGTGGATTACGCGCCGGGTCAGGCAAACCAGGCGCCTCACGTTCTCGCAACCATCAATGCCCTGTTCACCCTGATCCCCTGCGCGCTGTTCCTCTGCATGGTGGCTCTCCTTGCCATCTACAAACTTAACAGCCGACTGGTGGACAGCATCGCCCGCGAGCTGGCCAGCAAACGCGATAGTCGAAACGATACGGGGCAGCTCAGCCCGGCAACCCAATCCGCACTACAGGAGTAAACCATGACTGCGATCTACAAGGACGCGGGACGTTCCGTACACGAGCGTGTCGCTGATTTACTGGCGCGTATGACGCCGGAAGAGAAATTTGCCCAGATGCACGCGTACTGGCTGATCCTTGATGAACACGGCAACCACCGCGAGCGCAGCGATCTGAGCGATGAATTCGCCGGCGTGAGTGAACAGGCGTCCCTCAGCGAAAGGCTGAAGCTGGGCGTCGGGCAGATCACCCGCCCGCTCGGCACGCACATTGTTGATGCAAAAACCGGCGTGCGTGCCGCCAACCGCCTGCAACGCATGATGATGGAGGAGACCCGGCTCGGCATTCCGGCGCTGTTTCATGAAGAGTGTCTGGTAGGGCTGCTGTGCAAAGATGCAACGCTGTTCCCGTCGTCGCTGAACTACGGTTCTACCTGGGACCCGGCGCTGGTGCAGCGGGCGGCGGAGCAGATTGGCAAAGAGGCCCGATCCGTCGGGTGCCAGCAGGGACTGGCCCCGGTGCTGGATGTCTCGCGCGATGTGCGCTGGGGACGGACGGAAGAGACCTTTGGGGAAGATCCGTGGCTGGTAGGGGTGATGGCGACGGCGTACGTGAAGGGGTTGCAGGGCGATAAGCGCGATCTGCTGGCGACCCTGAAACATTACGTCGGCCACTCCTTCAGCGAAGGGGCGCGCAATCATGCGCCGGTCCATCTCGGTTTCAGCGAGCTTAACGATACCTTCCTGCTGCCGTTTGAGATGGCGGTAAAGCTGGCCAACGCCGGTTCGGTGATGCCAGCCTATCACGACATTGATAATCAGCCAGGGCACAGCGACCATTTTCTGCTCACCACCGTGCTGCGTGAACAGTGGGGCTTCGACGGCATTATCGTGGCGGATTACGGCGGCGTCAGCCTGCTGCACCAGCACCACGGGATTTCTCACGATCCAGCGGAATCGGCGGCTCTGGCGTTTAACGCCGGGCTGGACGTGGAACTGCCGAAGGATGACTGCGCGCGTCATCTGGCTGAAGCGGTAGAGCGTGGGCTCATCTCAATGGCGAAAGTGGATGAGATTGTGGCGCGCGTGCTAAGTGAAAAATTCCGTCTCGGGCTGTTTGAAAAACCGTACGCCGACGAAGACGGTATCGATTTGCAGAATGAGGCGACCCGGCAGGTGGCGCGCGAGGTGGCAACAAAATCGATCACGCTGCTGGAAAATAACGGCATTTTGCCCCTCGGCGGAAAACCCCGTGTAGCGGTAGTGGGGCCGACGGCGGACGATCCACTGGCGTTACTGAGCGGCTACAGCTTCCCGGTTCACCTGATTATCAGCGATATGGTTGAAGAGACCTCGCAGGTGACTACCCCGCGCGCGGCGCTGGAACAGTACCTTGGCGCATCACAGATACGTTACGCCAAAGGGTGCCACATTATCGAAAAACGGATGGCGGGCGCACCGGTGTTCCCGGGCGACAGCGGCGGTAAGCCGATGCAGCAATCGCCGGTTTCACAACGCACGGATTTGATCCCCGACGCCGTGAGCGCGGCAAAAGAGAGTGACGTGGTGGTGGCCTGCGTGGGCGACCTCGCCGGGCTATTCCAGAGCGGCACCGTGGGGGAAGGTTCGGATACCGATTCGCTGGATCTGCCGGGCGTGCAGCAACAGCTGCTGGAGGCGCTGGTGGCAACTGGTAAGCCAGTGATTGTCGTCATGACGGGTGGGCGTCCTTATAACCTTCAGGGGCTGGAAGAGAAGGTGGCCGCGCTGATGATGGCCTGGGCGCCGGGGCAGGAAGGGGGCTGGGCGATTGCCGATGTCTTAACCGGCCGCGCGGAGCCGCAGGGCAGGCTGGTAGTGAGCGTGCCGAAAAACGCCGGGGCGATGCCGTACTACTATAACCACAAGCTGAAAAGCGGCGGCACGCCGTTTGCGTTCCATTTCGGCGCACTTTACCCGTTCGGTTACGGTCTCGGCTGGACGCAGTTTCGCTGGGGCGCGGCCCGCCTGACGGAAAGCCGCGTCCCGATCGACGGAGAGGTGGCGTTAAGCGTCGATATCACCAACACCGGCGAGCGCAGCGGCAGCGAAGTGGTACAGGTGTACGTACGCGATAAGGTCGCTACGCAGGTGCGTCCGCTTCAGGAGCTGAAAGCGTTCCAGCGCGTTACGCTTTCACCGGGAGAAACCGCCACGCTGACCTTTACCCTGCCGGTGGAGATGTTTAATTTCACCCGCCGGGACGGGAAGCGGATTGTCGAGCCAGGGGAATTTGAGCTACAGGTTGGCGCGTCCTCGGCGGATATACGCGAGGTGGTGAACGTGCTGGTAACCGGGGAGACGCGGGAGCTGGCGGGGGAATGGCGTATGCTCAGCCGCTGTGACATTACACGGGCGTAAAAAGGATAAAAAAAAGCCCATCGTGGGAGATGGGCAAAGACTACACACAGCAATTCGTTGTTTCACTCAGGGGATTTCCATGCTTATAAATCAAGGTGTTGATTTATAACCGTGTCTTAATAGTAGGCATGCCAGGATTTTGAGTCGATCGGATTCGTCTCAATAGTTAAAGGCAGGTAAAGATTTCTTGAAGAGAATGACGGTTTTAGGCAGAAAAAGGCGGGTCTGACCAGTGTGCAGAGAATAAATAGTTTAGCAACGTTTAAGTATTGCTGTGGAGAGTGTAGCCGGGTAAGCGTTAGCGCCACCCGGCCTACGTTCTTACTGCGCGTTCTTATCTTCCAGTTCTTCAAGTTCGCTTAAGATGACGTCAGGGTCGGTTCCCGGCGGCGGCACTTCATGCACCCAGGCGGAGAAGAGACGCCAGGTTACCGCAAGCAGCACCGGACCGATGAACAGGCCAATCATGCCGAAGGCAATTAACCCCCCGATCACCCCGGACAGGATCAGAATCAGCGGCAGGTCAGCGCCCATGCGGATGAGGAGGGGACGGATCACGTTATCCATGGTGCCCACCACGCAACTCCAGACCAGTAGCACCGTGCCCCAGGTCGTGTCCCCCGTCCAGTAAAGCCAGATAATGCAGGGAACCAGCACCAGCAGCGGACCGAGCTGAGCCAGACAGGTCATCAGCATGACGACGGTGAAAATGGTGGCATAAGGTACGCCGGAAATTGCCAGCCCGATTCCGCCAAGTACAGCCTGCACCAGCGCTGTGACCACCACGCCGAGCGCTACCGCGCGGACGGCCTGGGCTGCCAGCAGCACGGCCGCATCGCCGCGTTTACCTGCCAGTCGGGTGGCGAAATGACGTACCCCCAGCGCAACCTGCTCGCCGCGCCAGTACAGCAGGGCGCTGAAGACCAGCATCAACGTACAGTGCATCATGAAGCGACCAATGTGCGCAGCCTGCCCCACAAACCAGGTGGTGGTTGTGCCGATGTACGGACGTACTTTGGCCATCAGCGCGCTACCGCCCATCTCCAGCAGGCTGTGCCAGCCGCTGTACAGTTTTGCGCCCACAACAGGAATGCTGTTCAGCCACGCGAGATCCGGCAGTGTCATATCACCGCTGGTGACCGCGCGAATAACCGGGCCGCTACTGTCAACCAGGCTGTTAACCAGCAGTGCAATGGGAATAATAAACAGCAGGAACAACAGCAGCGTCATCACCAGCACGGCCAGGCCGCGGCGACCAAACAGCAGTTTCTGCAAACGTAAGAGTAAAGGCCAGGTTGCGACGACCACGGTCGCGGCCCAGGCAAATCCGAGCACGAAAGGACGAACAATCCACAGACACGCAATAATCATAATGGCTAAGAACAGCACCGACAGCAGTATCTGCGCGACATCCCTGGGCTGACGAAGATTGACCATAAACGAAACTTTCCTTAAATGAACACCAGCAAGGCTGATGGGAATATAAACCGCATCTCTCTAATCATTAGTGATTTCAGCGATTTTTGACAGGCGGATTTTGCCCGTAATTCTACGAAGCACATAAGAAAAAAATGTGATAAAACTTTCCAGACACAACGCAAACGATTTCACACTATTCTCATTAGGGTCGACAGCAATGATCCCACAGATTTCTCAGGCACCGGGCGTCGTTCAGCTGGTGCTTAATTTTTTGCAGGCACTGGAGCAACAGGGTTTTACAGGTGACACCGCCACCGATTATGCCGACAGGCTGACGATGGCGACCGATAATAGTATTTACCAGCTTCTTCCCGATGCCGTCGTTTTCCCGCGCTCTACCGCCGATGTGGCGCTCATCGCCCGTCTGGCGTCGCAGGAGCGTTTCAGCACCCTGGTCTTTACCCCACGCGGCGGCGGGACGGGTACCAACGGGCAGGCGCTGAACCAGGGCATCATCATTGATATGTCCCGCTATATGAACCGCATCATTGAGATCAACCCGGAAGAGGGGTGGGTGCGAGTGGAAGCGGGAGTGATCAAAGATCAGCTGAATCAGTTTTTGAAACCTTACGGCTATTTTTTTGCGCCAGAGCTTTCCACCAGTAACCGCGCGACCATTGGCGGGATGATCAACACCGATGCCTCGGGGCAGGGCTCGCTGGTCTACGGCAAAACCTCCGATCACGTTATGGGTGTGCGGGCGGTGCTGCTGGGGGGCGATATCCTCGATACCCAACCGATGCCGATCGAGCTGGCCGAAACGCTGGCAAAAGAGAGCACCACCAGCGGACGGATTTATCGTACCGTGCTGGAGCGCTGCCGCGAAAATCGCGAACTGATCCTCAACAAATTCCCGAAGCTTAACCGCTTCCTGACGGGCTACGATCTGCGCCATGTCTTTAATGACGATCTGAGCCAGTTCGATCTTACCCGCGTACTGACCGGGTCAGAAGGGACGCTGGCCTTCATCACCGAAGCGCGTCTGGAGATCACCCGGTTGCCAAAGGTGCGCCGTCTGGTGAATGTCAAATACAACTCCTTTGACTCCGCGCTGCGTAATGCACCGTTTATGGTGGAGGCGCGGGCGCTGTCGGTGGAAACCGTCGATTCAAAAGTTCTGAACCTGGCCCGGGAAGATATCGTCTGGCATTCGGTGAGCGAACTGATTACTGACGTGCCGGATAAAGAGATGCTCGGCCTGAACATCGTCGAGTTCGCCGGGGATGACGCAGAGCTGATTGAGAGCCAGGTAAGCACGCTCTGCCAGCGTCTGGACGAGCTGATTGCCCAGGGGGAAGGCGGCGTCATTGGCTGGCAGCTGTGTAACGATCTCTCCGGCATCGAGCGAATCTACGCGATGCGTAAAAAAGCGGTGGGGCTGCTCGGCAACGCGAAAGGGGCGGCGAAGCCGATTCCGTTTGCGGAAGATACCTGCGTGCCGCCGGAACACCTTGCTGATTATATTGTGGAGTTTCGCGCGCTGCTCGACAGCCATGGTCTGAGCTATGGCATGTTCGGGCACGTGGACGCGGGTGTGCTGCACGTGCGCCCGGCGCTGGACATGTGCGACCCGCAGCAGGAGATCCTGATGAAGGAGATCTCCGACGAGGTCGTGGCCCTCACGGCCAAATACGGCGGCTTGTTATGGGGCGAGCACGGCAAAGGATTCCGCGCCGAGTACAGCCCGGCGTTTTTTGGCGAACAACTTTACGCCGAGCTGCGTAAGGTGAAAGCCGCTTTTGATCCCGATAACCGCCTTAACCCGGGAAAAATCTGCCCGCCGGAGGGCATCGATGCGCCGATGTTGCAGGTGGACGCCGTCAAGCGCGGCACCTATGACCGACAAATTCCGATTGCGGTACGCGCTTCCTGGCGCGGCGCGATGGAGTGCAACGGCAACGGGCTGTGCTTCAACTTCGATGTGAAAAGCCCGATGTGTCCGTCGATGAAAATCACCAGCAACCGCATTCATTCCCCGAAAGGGCGTGCCACGCTGGTGCGCGAATGGCTGCGCCTGCTGGCCGACCGCGGCGTTGACCCGCTCAAGCTGGAACAGGAGCTGCCGGAAAAACGCGCCAGCCTGCGCGGGCTTATCGAACGCACCCGCAACAGCTGGCATGCGAACAAAGGTGAATACGATTTCTCGCATGAGGTGAAAGAGGCGATGTCCGGCTGCCTGGCGTGCAAGGCGTGTTCAACCCAGTGCCCGATTAAAATTGACGTACCGGAATTCCGTTCCCGCTTCCTCCAGCTGTACCACACGCGTTATCTGCGCCCGATGCGCGATCATCTGGTGGCGACGGTGGAGAGTTACGCGCCGCTGATGGCCCGTGCGCCAAAAACCTTTAACTTCTTTATCAACCAGCCGCTGGTGCGCAAACTGTCAGAAAAACATATCGGCATGGTGGATCTGCCGCTGCTGTCGGTGCCATCGCTCCAGCGTCGGCTGGTGGGGCACCGCTCGGCGAACATGACCCTGGAACAACTGGAAGCATTAAGCCCTGAGCAGAAAGCGAAGGTGGTGCTGGTGGTGCAGGATCCGTTTACCAGCTATTACGATGCCCAGGTGGTGGCCGATTTTGTCCGACTGGCCGAAAAAATCGGCTACCAGCCGGTGGTGCTGCCGTTCTCGCCGAACGGCAAGGCGCAGCACATAAAAGGTTTCCTCACCCGCTTTGCGAAAACCGCGCAGAAAACTTCAGATTTTCTGAATCGCGTGGCGCAGCTCGGTATGCCGATGGTGGGCGTCGATCCGGCGCTGGTGCTCTGTTACCGGGATGAATATAAGCAGACGCTCGGCGATAAGCGCGGTGATTTTCAGGTCTTACTGGTGCACGAGTGGCTGCCTGCGGTGCTGACGCAAACGCCCACTCAGGAGGTGAGTGGAGAAGCCTGGTATCTGTTTGGGCACTGCACCGAAGTGACGGCGCTGCCGACGGCGCCTGCCCAGTGGGCTTCTATCTTTGCCCGGTTTGGCGCGAAGCTGGAAAGCGTTAACGTGGGCTGCTGCGGTATGGCCGGAACCTACGGCCATGAAGTCAAAAACCACGCTAATTCGCTCGGCATTTACGAGCTGTCGTGGCATCAGGCGATGCAGCGCCTGCCACGCAACCGCTGTCTGGCGACGGGCTACTCCTGCCGCAGCCAGGTGAAACGGGTGGAAGGTAACGGCGTCCGCCATCCATTGCAGGCTTTACTGGAGATTATCGGATGATCTGGAAACGTGCGTTCACCCTTGAGGCCTTAAATGCCATGGGCGCGGAGAACATGGTTGGTTTGCTGGACATCCAGTTCACGCGCATTGGCGACAACGAACTGGAAGCGACGATGCCGGTAGACAGCCGTACTCATCAACCGTTTGGCCTGTTGCACGGCGGCGCGTCCGTCGTGCTGGCCGAAACGCTGGGGTCGGTGGCGGGCTACCTGTGTACGGAAGGAGAGCAGAAGGTGGTGGGTCTGGAGGTCAATGCCAACCACATCCGCTCCGTTCGCAGCGGGCGCGTGCGCGGCGTCTGCCGGGCGCTGCATGCCGGAAGCCGTCATCAGGTGTGGCAGATTGATATTCTGGACGAGCAGGATCGCCTGTGTTGTTCATCAAGGCTGACGACAGCCGTTGTGTAAAGTTTCCAGATGTCTTGCTTTTGGTCAAAAATTAGCCGCCTGATTGTGATATACTGGTCACGTTTTGAACATAAGCGAGGACATCATGGATACTGAAATAACCCCAACACAGCTGGCAATTGAATATTTACGTCGCGATAAAAGCAATCTGTCTCCCGCGCAGTACCTGAAAAAGCTGAAACAGCTTGAGCTGGAATTTACGGATTTGCTGGCGCTCTCTTCAAACGAACTGAAAGAAGAGATCTACTTTGCCTGGCGGTTGGGCGTTCACGTCCATTAAGCAGTGAAGAAAAGGCCGCAAGCGCGGCCTTTTTTGTGTCTGACATTCAGTATCTGGCAGGCAGTTTGTTAATTTTAATCAGCCGGCCTTCTTCCATTTCGATGAACCCACCCGTTTTCAGATCAGCCAGGATCCGCATTACGCCACTGCGGGAAAGATGGGTTTTATCCCTGATATACCTTTCCGCCGTCACGCCGCGTCGGTAGCTGTCATCTTCCTGCATCAGCAGCACGAGCTGCTGGCGAATCATCTCGTACGCGGTTGGCGCGCCTTTCGGCATGACGTTGTGATAGAGGCGGTTATAGACAAACATCAGATGATTAGAAAGCAGCCCCCACAGCGCCTTCTCTTTGATAATTTGAGCCACCCGATCGGTCGTGAGCACACCAATCAGGCAAGGCGTTACCGTTCGGAGGTAGTCATTAAAATAAATGTCCGTCAGGTTAGCGAGGCCAAACAGGGAGGGACTGCGCGCCGTTGAAAGCATCATGTCGTCGCTTCTTCTGTATATGGCGACCGTGCCATCAAGAATTAAATAACACATGCTCTGCCCGTCAACCTGGAGATCAAGTTGCTCGCCGGGATCGGTTTTATGCGTGGCGCAGTGCGGCTGTAAATCAGAAATCAGTTCCTGAGCATAGGGAGAGCCGCGATGCGATGGTTTGTCAGAAGACATAGCGTTAACCTGGAAAGAGACTGTACTCTCTATAGTGTCGCTCTTCTTTTTCACCTTCTCCAGAGATAAATACAGCCTCAGTACTTACGGGGTAAATGATGGATCTCAACTAATACGCCACGCTCCATGGTGATGTATTTCCCCGTCCGCAACTCCGCGAGGATCCGCATAATGCCGCTGCGTGAAAGATAGGTGCGGCTTTTGATATAGGCTGCGGCGGTAATGTTTTGTCTTATGGCTTCCGGCTCCTGCATTAACTCAACCAGTTGAAAGCGGATAATGTCATAAGCCGACATTTGCGATATCTGGGCGCAATGTTCGTAGACGCGCGATGCGGTGTAGATCAGCAGGTTTGAGAAGTGCTCCCATAAATTCTGTTGTGCGACAACATGATTGAAACACGCCAGCGAAACGCTGGCCACCTCTGAAGTTTCCAGCGCTCTGACGTACAGGTGTTCAGACGATAACTGGCTGCTCACGCCGAGTATAAATGGCGCGGATTCAGAATTTAAGACGATACCGTCCCCGCGACGGTGTAACGCCACGCTGCCATGCAACAGTAAAAAGCATTGACGGGTATCGCCGGAGCAATAATGGATAATTTCTCCTCTGGCAATAATGCCTCTCTCCGCATGCGGCAAAACATTATCGATTATTTTTTCAATGTGCTTAAAAGGCTTAGCGCCGAGCACTGTTGACTTATCAATTTCTGACACAGGCGCGAACCGGGTATTCATGTGAGACCTCACTGTCTGATGCGATCATTTTTTAATCAACATAAGGAATTATCTTAAAAACCAGCAGGTCAGGGAATATTTGCGGCAAGTCTAATTATAGACTCACCTGTTTTTAAGTGTTAATTAATTGAAAATGAAACCTTTTTTATTCAGGTCTAAAAGTAGACTGCGGCTATTATTCTTAAGGTATTTCCACGTGTATATGTTTTGTAATTGTTAAAAGAGGATCCACAGCTAGACCTCAAAATTGATTGTATGCGCAAAAAGAGTTGTATAAATTTTGACTCGTCGGAGGGGTTTTATTTCTTTAACTGAATATCGGTAATAACTAGAGTAATACGGGATATAAAATTATGAATAAAAAATTGATGATGGCAATGTTAGCGGCAGGTTCTGTACTCACCATGACCAATGCATTCGCAGCGGCCGGTACCGTTAATTTTAACGGAAATATTCTGGATTCTGCCTGCGACGTTGATGTGGCATCCCAGAATCAGGTGGTGGTATTAGGCGATTATTACAAAACGGAATTCCCGACAACCGGGGCGAGAACGGCTGCGACGCAATTTAATATTATTTTGAAAAACTGTCCGGTAACGGTCACCAATGCAAAAGTCCGTTTTGACGGTACGCCGGATCTAACCAACGCCAGCCTGCTGGCGATTGATACGTCCGTGGCGGGGGCGGCCACCGGGGTGGCGATTAACCTGATGACGGCAGATAAAGCCGATCTGCCGCTGCACGGCAGCAACAGCTATACCTATGCACTCAGCAGTACGGCTGATAATACGCTGAACTTCTACGCGCAGTATATCGCCACCGCGGCATCCGTGACCGCGGGCCCGGCTAACTCGGTCGCAAACTTCTCTGTGGTATACAACTAAGTCATTGCAGTAATCAGCAGGGGCCCGCCCGGCCCCTTGTTTTATGAGGTATTAAAATGCGTTTTATCACGACAATGGGCCTGGCTATGGCGCTGTTACCGCTGACGTTAACATCCGTCAGTGCAGGAGTAATTATTGGCGGCACCCGTATTATTTTCGATGGGGCTAAAAAAGAGGCGTCAATAGGTATTACTAATCCTGATAACGTTCCTTATTTAATCCAGTCGTGGATAGATGTTCAGGATGAACAATCGGGTAAAGCGCCTTTTATTATTACGCCACCACTGTATCGGCTGGACGGCGGGCAAAAAAACCTTGAGCGTATTGTCATGACCGGCTCGCTGCCACAGAGGCAGGAGAGTTTATTCTGGCTGAACATTAAAGCTATTCCGTCAGCCTCAAAGCAGATGAACTCGCTACAAATTGCCGTCAAAACGCGCATCAAATTAATTTATCGACCAGAGACTCTTCGTGCATCTACCCCCGAGGAGCAAGCCAATAAATTAACCTGGCATCGTGCGGGGAATTCCCTTCAGGTTAATAACCCTACGCCGTACGTTATCAATTTCAATGAAATTACGTTGGGTGATAAGAAACTTGACGATGTCACGTACGTGATGCCTTCAGGCTCAGCCCGTTTTCCGTTACCGAACGGAACCAGTGGCAATACGCTGACGTTTAAAGTCATTAACGATTATGGCAGCCCTGGCGAATTACACCGGGCCAGTTTGTGATCCTTACGCGTTTATCAGGTGTTCGTCATGACAACGGCATTGAATACAATGCAGCCTGCGCGCCTGGCAATATTTATTGCCCTCGCGCTTGCTGGTGTCTCTCCCACACTGTATGCCAGTGAGACGTTTAATACGGAACTGGTAGAGCTGGATAATCCCGGAATGGGAAAAGCGGATTTATCTGCCTTTGAATCCGGCTCGCAGGCGCCCGGGACTTACCACGTTGATATTATTCTTGACGATCGGCTGCTGGAAACGCGAGATATTCGTTTTATGGCAGTGAAGGATGCTAACGGCAGTGAAACGTTGCAGCCGTGCCTGAGTATCGGGCAGTTAAAAGCGTGGGGCGTGAAAACGGCCCTTTTCCCGCAGCTCGCCGCCGGGGAAGGTGAATGCGCCGATCTCAGGGCGATCCCACAGGCCAGCGCGGATTTCCAGTTTGGCGCCCAGCGTCTGGCGATTAGCATTCCACAGGCGGCTATAGACCTGCCAGCGAGAGGTTACGTTCCGCCGGATATGTGGGATGAAGGCATTACCGCGGCCATGCTCAACTACAGCCTGAGCGGGGCAAACAGCCGGGCAAGAAGCGGGGCAGGCACCCGCAGCGACAGCCAGTATGCAAACCTGCGGCCGGGGATCAACGTCGGTCCCTGGCGGTTACGCAACTACACCACCTGGTCCCGCGATGCGTCCGGCCAGGATAAGTGGGACAACGTTTATACCTGGATGCAGCGCGCGATTAATCCCCTGCAAGCCCAGCTTACGCTCGGAGACAGTTCCGCGCCTGCCGATGTCTTTGACAGCATGCCGTTTCGCGGCGTCCAGCTGGCGTCTGACGACGATATGCTGCCGGATTCCCTGAAAGGCTATGCGCCGGTGGTGCGCGGTATTGCGCGAACTAACGCGCAGGTCGTGGTGCGTCAGAATGGCTATCAAATCTACCAAAGCTATGTGGCGCCGGGCGCGTTTGAGATCGCGGATATGTATCCCACCGGCGGCGCGGGCGATCTTGATGTCACGATCGTCGAAGCTGATGGTAGGGAGCAACATTTCACCCTGCCGTATGCTTCGCTGCCGGTCCTGCAACGGGAGGGGCGCCTGAAATATGCCCTTACCGCCGGGCAGTATCGCTCGTATAACCGTAGCGTGGAGAAAACCCCCTTCGGGCAATTGACCGGAATTTACGGCCTCCCTCACGGTATTACGCTCTATGGCGGCGTCCAGGGGGCAGATAAGTACCAGTCGGCGGCTCTGGGGGTGGGCAAGAATATGGGCGATCTCGGGGCGATATCCGCAGACGTCACTCAGGGCTGGTCAACGCCGGAGCATGCCGCGAAAACAAACGGTCAGTCGTGGCGGGCCCGATACAGCAAGAATTTTATCAATACCGGGACCAACTTTTCGATTGCCGGGTATCGCTACTCGACCCGCGGCTATTACGGCATGCAGGACGTCCTCGATTCGTACGGCGACAGCAGCGCGCTTCAGGACAGGCGACGTAACCGTGCCGAGCTGACGATGAGCCAGACGCTGGGGGACAACCTGGGCGCGCTTACCCTCACTGCGGCGCGGGAAGATTACTGGAATGACGGTAAGTCGATGGCTTCGTGGAGCGTCGGCTATAGCAACTACTGGCACAACATCAGCTATGGCCTGACATGGACCTACAGCAAAAATGTCCGCTCAGCGTCAGAAACCCGCGACAGACAAAAAAACGCTAACCACGACCAGCTTCTGGCGTTCAACGTCAGCATTCCGCTGGATAAATTTTTGCCGCAGACATGGGCTAACTATGGCATGAACGCCAGCGGGAATAACGGGACGACGCATAACGTCGGCCTGAACGGGGTAGCGCTCGAGAACCGTGCCCTGAGCTGGAACGTACAGCAGGGATACGGCACAGAGGGCGTGGGCTATACCGGCAATGTTAACGCGGACTACAAAGCCGCCTATGGCGAAGTCACGGCAGGTTATGGTTATGACAAAAACAGTGAACGCCTGAATTACGGGCTGCAAGGCGGCATTCTCGCCCATGCTGATGGCATCACGCTTTCCCAGCCGCTGGGGGAGACCAGCGTCTTAATCAAAGCCCCTGGCGCCCACGACGTGGATATCCGCAATCAGCCCGGTGTACGGACAGATTTTCGCGGATATACGGTCGTGAGCAACCTTTCTGTCTACCGGAAAAACGATCTCACCCTCGACCCGGAAACGATGCCGGACGATGTCGAGCTGGAGATCAACACCCGCACGGTGACGCCGACGCGGGGAGCGGTGGTGAGAGCCGATTATCTGCCGAAGTCAGGTCGCCGGGTGCTGATGACCTTGACCGACAACGACCGCGCCGTTCCGTTTGGGGCGGTGGTCACCCTTGTGGGTGATGACAGCGGCAGTTTTATTGTCGGCGATCGCGGTCAGGTCTATTTAACCGGGATGCGCGAGCAGGGAACGTTAGTCGCTACATGGGGAAGTCAATCCAGTCAGCGATGCCGCGCTGATTTCACGCTGCCGAATCACTCAACGTACGGTGGGATCGCTGATATGCGCGCCACCTGCCGTCAGGAACGCTAACATGAAATGTCTTAACGCGATGCTGCTGCTCTGTTTGCTCGCGGCGGCAAATATGGCTCGTGCCGGTACCTGCACCACCATCACCCCGCAGCTTTCCACCCTGTCCGTGGGGACGATCAACGTGCAGCGCGATGCGCCTGTCGGCACGGTGGTATTTTCTGGCGCGGCGTCAGCCACAGGCTCCTATCTTACCGGGTGTACTAATCCGCTGATGCTGGGATTTAGCCTGCGCTACAACGGCGCCACGTTGAGCAGCTACGGCAACCATGTTTACAACACGAACGTCAGCGGGATAGGGATACGCTTTTCTTCCAACGGCTATTTTGAAAACCCGAGCAATACGTTCTCGTACAATGCGCAGACCTCCTATGTGGACTGGTACGGCGGGAGGATTGAGCTGGTGGTGACGGGGCCGGTCTCATCGGGGGCATTAACCCCCGGGACGATCGGTGTCGTGACGCTTCAGGGAAGCGATGGCCTCTACCGTGACGGTCTGACCACGCAGCTCACCTCCGGCACCATCAATGCGCTGGCGTGCACGGTGAATACGGCCCAGCTGACGTTTCCGATAGGGGATATTCCCGCCTCGGCGTTCGGCTCCACGGTGGGCACCACGCCCGCGGGAGCACAGAACACGCAAAACCTGGGCCTGACCTGCGCCGCCGGAACCAATATTACGGTCTCGCTCAGTGGAATACAGAACCCGGACAGCGCCAATACCAGCGTGATGGCCTTAACCGGGCAGGGAAATGCCGGCACTGCGAAAGGGGTGGGGGTGCAGCTTATCTATAACGGTGCACCGCTGGTGATGAACAGCCGACTATTCTTGCGGCAGTCTGCCGGGGGGCAAGAGACGTTGCCATTAACGGCCCGGTATTACCAGACGTTAACCCGCGTGGAGTCAGGTTCAGCGAATGCCTCCGCCACCCTTAATTTGACCTACCAGTAGCAGGTAAGAAGATGAAAATAAGATGCAGGACACTGCTTTTACTTGCCTTACTCAGCGGGAAGGTATGCTCCGCTGATAGCGTCAACATCGGTGTGACGGGAAATATCGTTGCGTCGCCGTGCATATTTAATGGCGGCAGTAACAGCCTTGATGTCAACCTGGGCAATATTCAGGCAACCAATATGGCGACGCCGGGCTCAACATCGGATCCGGTGCCTTTCAGTCTGCTGTTTACCCAGTGCCCAACGGGAACGCAGAGTGTGACCGTCGCTTTCACCGGCAGCCCCGATCCCGAGGCGGGTGCGGACTATTTTATGAACAGCGGTTCGGCCACGCATGTGGCGATAGCCATGCGCGATGCCCTAACCGGCGCGCTTAAAGGAACAGGCACCAGTATGACCCAGACCATTGCCGCGGACAGAACCGCGACATTGGCTATGCTGGCCACGGTAAAATCCATGACGGGCGGCGCCACGCCGGGAAGCATCAGCGCGGTTGTGGTAATGACGATGCAGTACAACTGAATGCCGGTGATAAGCCTTTTTTAAAGACGTTGGTGTGAACTATGTTAAATATTTTGATTCAGGAAACGGATCTGTTTTTTCAGGCTGGTCTACAGAGCTTTTTCGACGATTTTTTTAAGCATAACTTTCATCGCTCCATTACATTTCACCTGGCGCTGACCAATGAAAACGTCAGCCAGGCCGATATTATTGTTCTTTCATTATGTCAGGGGGAAACGCTGACCTGTTTTCCGGAGTTACTGGCCCGGCAAAAAGGCATTGTGATAGGTCTCGTTGACGATGAGCTGCGCTTTTCGGCGCTGCCTTCCTGCTTTCAGGACATCATTTTTCTCCCGCGCCGGGCGTCGCTTGATCGTATAAGCGGCGTTCTGTTTATTGCGTGGTTCGCAACGCAATTACCAGGTTACACGTTGAATAAAAAGACCTGTTTCGACTGCCAGCATAAAGGGTTATCCCGGCAACAGATTCGTATTATGGTCAATTTTTACCGGGGGCTGTCGGTGGTGCAGACCGCAAACGCGTTGCAGATGAGCGAAAAAACGGTCTTTACCCATAAATATATGATGATGCAGAAATTTAATCTGCGAAGCGATTACGAGCTGATCGTACTGTTGAGAAGGCTGATGGAGAAAAAGAGCCGTCCGAACCTGCTTCGCGATTACCTGGAAAATAATTATGCACAACAGATAACGTAAAACGGCAGCGGATAGCGGGCCGGGCAGCGATAGCCGCCACCCGGCAATGCATTTAAACGTTAACCGCAGCGATCAACCGCGTCTTCATGGTCTGGTACGCGGAAGCCGCAAAATCCTCCGCCCAGCGCTGGTCCTCGATCGCCTCCAGCTGCACGGCGCAATATTTCGTTTCCGGCGTTCTGGAGATCGGGTCGAGATTATCCTGCGTCAGCTCATTACAGGCGCCAATCCACCACTGGTAGGTCATATAGATTGCTCCCGCATTGATGCGCTCGCTGATGCTGGCGCGGGTGATCACTTTACCCCGGCGTGAACGCACCCAGACCAGCTGGCCTTCGGCAATCCCCCGTTCATCCGCATCGGCCGGGTTCATTTGCACCCGGCCCGGCTCGTCGGCCAGGCTTTGCAGCGCCGCGCAGTTCCCGGTCATTGAGCGACAGGAGTAGTGACCCACTTCGCGCACCGTGCACAGTACCAGCGGGTAATCCGCATCCGGTGTCTCCGCCGGGGCGCGCCAGGGGGCGGCAAATAGCTGTCCTTTGCCAGTAGGGGTGTCGAACTGATTATCCTTGTACAGGTAGGGGGTGCCGGGATGATCGAGGGATGGGCAAGGCCACTGCACATGGCCCATCTCGCCCATTTTTTCGTAGGTCACGCCGTAGAAGAGGGGGCACAGCTCGCGCATTTCGTCCCAGATCTGCTGGTTATCCTCGTAATGCATGGGATAGCCCATCTCCGTGGCCAGCAGGCTGATGATCTCCCAGTCGCGCTTCACGTTGCCGCTGGCCTCAATGGCTTTGCCGAAACGCTGGAAGCCGCGATCGGCACAGGTGAACACGCCGGCGTGTTCTCCCCATGAGGTGGCAGGGAGCAGCACGTCAGCCACCTCTGCCGTTTTGGTCATAAAGATGTCCTGAACCACCACAAAATCGAGCGCCTCAAAGCCGCGGCGGACCAGTCCCAGATCGGCTTCTGTCTGAAGCGGATCTTCCCCCATGATGTAATACGCTTTAATCTTTCCTTCCAGCGCGAGATGTGGCACTTCGGTGATACGCGTCCCGACGCGATCGTCCATCCGGTTGACATTGATTTTCCACGCATCGGCAAATTTCAGTCTGACCGCCGGGTCAGTGACGTCCTGGTAGCCGGGGAACATATTGGGCAGAACGCCCATATCGCAGGCACCCTGAACGTTATTTTGCCCGCGAACCGGACCCACGCCGACGGCAGGGCGGCCCAGGTTGCCGGTCAGCAGCGCCAGGCTGGAGAGACCTTTCACCACATCGACCGCCTGACCAAACTGCGTGACGCCCATCCCCCACATCACCGTTGCTGAAGGCGCCGCTGCGAACATGCGCATTGCCTGACGAACATCCCGCGCGCGGATCCCCGTCAGATGTTCAACCTGCTCGGGTGCGTAATCTTTTACCGTCAGCCGGTACGCCTCAAGCCCTTCGGTAAAGCGGGCAACGTAGTTTTTGTCGTACAGTTCCTCTTCCAGCAGGACATAGCCAAAGGCATTGACCAGCGCCATGTTACTGCCATTTTTTAGCTGAAGATGAAGATCGGCAATGCGTGCCGTTTCAATATGACGCGGATCGCAGACGATGATTTTAGCGCCATTTTCACGTGCTTTAAGCACGCGTCGGGCGACGATGGGGTGAGAGTCGGCGCAGTTATAGCCGAATACCAGCAGGCATTTTGAGTTTTCAATATCATTAATGGAATTGCTCATGGCGCCGTTGCCGAGGGTCTCCTGTAAACCGGCAACGGACGGACCGTGACAGACGCGGGCGCAGCAGTCGACGTTGTTAGTATTCAGCACCGCACGGGCAAATTTTTGCATCACATAGTTGGTCTCATTGCCCGTTCCCCGTGAGGAACCCGTGGTCATAATGGACCGAGGGCCATACTGTTCTTTGATGCTTTTAAGCCTGTGAGCGGTATAGCGAATGGCCTCTTCCCAGGTAACAGGGGTAAAGGCCTCGCCTTTGCTGTAGCGGATCATGGGCTGCGTCAGACGGGGGGTAAGCAGCCGTGTGTCGTTAAGAAAGTCCCAGCCGTAGAACCCTTTCAGGCAAAGCGTGCCCTGATTGGTTACGCCATCAGCGGCTTCGGCACGGATAATCCGGTTATTTTTAACGACGAGGTTTAGTTTGCAGCCTGCACCGCAGTAGGGGCAGACGCTGGCGATTTTTTTCATCAATAACAGACCTGTTAAGAAATGAAGCAATGTTTACTGGAAAGCCCAGTCCCTTAGCGGACTAAGCAGGATCCATGCCACATTCAGCGTTCTTGATTAACAGGGCGTTAAAGGAGAGAGGGTGTGTCATCGTCAGTCTGTTCGTCAGAATTGACGATGACACGCTATCCGTAGGGATGGGGGAGGCGTTAAAGATCGTCCATGGTGTAACCGACGACAATTTCCAGCGTCTTGCGGATCACATCCGCCTTAACGACATCGTCGGTGGATTCCAGCGCCTGGATTAGCCAGAGAATGATCGCTTTGTTGGTCAAATGACCTTCGGAAGCGAGAACACAACGAACCGCAGTCGAAAAAATGGCAGACTCTTCAGCAAAGCGATCGCCTGCGTGACGGAAATACTCCGACAACGCGCTATCTAAAAAGGCCGAGTGGTATTCGGGTTGAAGCTGAATATTTTGTCTCATTTGTTCTCACCGTAGCTGTAAAGTTGTAGTCAATGTATCTTTTTAGGATCGGACGGTTTTCCATTTCCAAATAACGGCACTACATTGTCTCGGTTATTTTTGAGAGATCCCTCTCTCTGTATTCGTCCTTGTGCGGTTCTGCGACCTTTAAAAGCGAGCGTACCAGAGCTGATTTCAGCTATCACTCGCGCTAATGTCTCCCGCCGCTGGGGATCCGTTTCATATGCTTGCATGTTACGCAGACGCTGAACCAATCCCTCGGTCGTCACGGGACCGCGCTCCTTCAAAAGTGAAAGAGCGGCTTCTCCAATAAGCTGGTCGATCAGTCTGTCCGCATCACTGCTGTTCATGACATTAACGTTCGAAGAGCAGGCCAAGAAGCATGTGATAATGATGTTCCTCTTCCGGGCCATTGGCCTTTTCAAGGCGACTCAACAGTTTTGTGCAGAGCGATTTGCGATTCAGATTTCGCCCGTCGCTAAGAATTTCAACAACAACCTGACCCAATGTTTCCTGTTGGGTTGGAAGCGCGGCTTTTTCGAAATACTGCGCAATCGCTGTTGCCGAGTCTGCGAGGTGTCCGTTCTGCTGCATGTTTCGCTCCTGTAAATTTTCGTAATCAGTAACGTTACATTTAAGGTATACATAATTTTCAAATCTGTACATTTAAAATGTACAATTTTTTAAAGATTTTATTATATATTTTATAAAATCATTATTTATCAAGTGCTTATTCTTATACGATTTACTGCGGGATTCACAAGATATATTGTACAATCCGAAGCGGCGTTGCAGAGTTGTACAAGCCCGTAAATGACGCAAAAAAGCCGTGTAAATCGTTGAGATGTAAATTATTTGTTGGGCAATTAATGTGCTATAACAGAGTTCTCCCCACGTGTTTTCGTGGTCACCCCCTCAATCTTCAGGATTAGCATGCTCACAACCATCATTTACCGCAGTCATATCTGCGAGGACGTTCCAGTTAAAGCGCTGGAAGACATGATCGCTGCTGCAAATTGTAGAAATCGCCAGTTCGATGTTACGGGGATTTTGCTGTTTAACGGCACACACTTTTTTCAGTTACTTGAAGGGCCCGCTGATAACGTTAAGGAGATCTATGAGCTCATCTGCCGTGACCCACGGCATCACAACGTGGTCGAATTATTAAGCGATCACGGGCCTTCAAGACGTTTTGGCAACGTGGGTATGGAGCTCTTTGACCTTCGTCAGTACGATACCGACGAAGTGCTGCAACAGGTTCTTGATAAAGGCACAACCCGCTATCAGCTGACCTATAACGATCGCGCCCTGCAATTTTTCCGCACCTTCGTTGAGTCTACTGAAAAAGCCAACTACTTTGAGCTGCCTCCGGCTGACGCCTGGGAATTTGTCACCGAAAACACGCCGTTATCCACCCAGCCGACGGTAGTGGCAAAGGGCGCGGACTGTAGTTTTGCGTTTCAACCTATTGTCGATCCGTTTATGCAGCAGGTGGTTTCCTGGGAAGCCCTGATCCGCACGCCGTCCGGAGAGTCGCCGGAAAGCTATTTTGCCAACCTGTCGCGTGAGGCACTGTACGAATCGGATCTGAAGAGTAAGCAGGTGGCTTTGTCGATGGCCAGCGCGCTGGGCCTACAGACTCAAACGTTGTCCATCAATCTGCTGCCGATGACGCTGGTCAATGTTCCTGGCGCCGTCGATTTTTTACTGACGGCAATTGAGGCGAACGGTTTTGTGCCGGAGCAAATTGTGGTCGAGTTCACCGAGAGCGAGGCGATCTCGCGCTTTGAAGAGTTCACCAGCGCGGTCAGACAGCTTAAAAGCGCCGGGATCAGCGTGGCCATCGATCACTTTGGCGCGGGATTCGCCGGTCTGCAACTGCTGGCCCAGTTCCAGCCGGACAGAATCAAGATCAGCCGTGATTTGATTGCCAACGTACACAAGAGCGGCCCGCGTCAGGCTATTATTCAGGCGATCATTAAATGCTGTGCGTCTCTGGAAATTCTGTTCTGTGCGGTAGGCGTAGAGCTGGCTGAAGAGTGGATGTGGCTGGAATCTGCCGGGGTTTCTCAGTTCCAGGGACACCTTTTCGCCAGCCCGCGTCTGGGGGGCGTTCCGGCGATTGCCTGGCCTGATAAAAAGTACGATTTATAAAAACCTGTACGTAACTGTTAAGAGTAACCTGTACGTACGGCGAAATTTATACAACAATACATTAACGAGTGAGTGGTTCATTGAGCCATTCACTTGTCTCAGAACGAGGAGTTAGTTATACAAATGATTTGTACAATCTGATAAGGTTGGTTTGGTTAGGTATGGAAGTAATGTGCGTGAGGGAGTTAATGGCCTATTACAGTATCGGCGAAGTGGCCGAACGATGCGGTATCAACCCCGTTACGCTGCGTGCCTGGCAGCGCCGTTATGGATTGTTGAAGCCGCAGCGAAGCGAAGGGGGTCATCGTCAGTTTGACGATGAAGATATCCTGCGTATCGAAGAGATCAAGCGCCTGATGAAAACGGGTGTTTCGGTCGGTAAAGTAAAAGCGCTTCTTGAAAATACAGAAGTGATGACTCAGGGTAACTGGGCATCGTTTCAGGAAGAGATGTTAACCGTTCTGCGCTATGCCAGCCCGGCAAAACTGCGTGCCAAAATCGGCGAATTCCGCCGTGACCATGCGATGGATGTTCTGATAGATAACATCATCACCCCTGTACGTCAGCGAATGAACCAGGACCAGAATACGGTGCGCCACATGGCGAGCCTGCTGGACGGTGTCCTGATTGAGTTTGCTGTTGCAAGCCTGGGTGAGTCGCGAAAAAAAGCAGGTAAGGATGCGCTGCTGATTGGGTGGGAGTGCGACGACCGTACGCATTTGTGGCTGGAAGCGGCCCGTCTTGCCTACAAAGGCTGGCATATCGACGTGCTGGCTGAGCCGATTGACTCTCCACGTCCTGAACTCTTCCCCGGGCAAAAAATCTTCGTCTGGACCGGTAAAGCGCCTACGCCTCGTCAACAGGAGCAGCTCGACCACTGGCGTGAACAGGGTTTCGCCGTTTCGTTCCATCACTGATGTTAAGGGGTCCGTCAGGGCCTTTTTGTCTTTTCGAGTCAGCTTTCTTATTGGAAGATAGCTATCTCAAAAATAGGTATTTCCAATACAATTTTTATCATTGCCCGTCATCTTACCGCCTTTCTTATGAAATGCATTATTTATCAATGCATTGAACAAATCTAACCATCCCATCCGCATCCCGTCACAGGGTCTATGCTTAATGAAAGTAGCCAAAAAGGGCGGTTTAGCCCAAAGCCCCTGCTCGTAGGGGGTTGAAGTGATAATCGTTATCACTAACATGGTGTTATGCCCTGGTGGCTTATCAGATGAGGTGGACCTATGGAACTGCATTCAGAAACCTTCAATCCGGCCGATTTTGCCTGGCGTGGCTTAACGCTGACGCCCGCGGCGGCGGCGCATATTCATGAGCTGGTGGCAAAAAATCCCGACATCCTCGGCGTACGCTTAGGCGTTAAGCAGACTGGCTGCGCGGGATTTGGCTACGTGCTGGATACCGTAACCGAACCTGAAAAGGACGATCTGGTCTTTGAAACCGACGGTGCAAAGTTATACGTCGCGCTACAGGCGATGCCGTTTATCGATGGAACCGAAGTCGACTACGTTCGGGAAGGTTTAAACCAGTTATTCAAATTTCATAACCCGAAAGCCCAGAACGAATGCGGCTGCGGCGAAAGCTTTGGGGTATAGGCGGTACTATGTCTCGTAATACTGAAGCAACGAGTGATGTAAACACCTGGAGCGGCGGACACCTCAACTATAAAGAGGGTTTCTTTACGCAGCTGCAAACCGATGAGCTGGCGAAAGGCATCAACGAAGAGGTCGTGCGCGCCATTTCGGCGAAACGTAACGAGCCGGAGTGGATGCTGGAGTTTCGCCTGAGCGCATTCCGCGCGTGGCTGGAGATGGAAGAACCCCACTGGCTGAAAGCGCATTACGATAAGCTGAACTATCAGGATTATAGCTACTACTCTGCGCCCTCCTGCGGCAGCTGTGATGACACCTGCGCCTCGCAACCCGGTGCCGTTCAGCAAACCGGCGCGGAGAACAGCTTCCTTAGTAAAGAGGTGGAAGAGGCGTTTAATCAGCTCGGCGTGCCCGTGCGCGAAGGCAAAGAGGTGGCGGTAGACGCCATTTTTGACTCCGTCTCGGTGGCAACCACCTACCGTGAAAAACTGGCGGAGCAGGGGATCATTTTCTGTTCCTTTGGTGAAGCCATTCACGATCACCCCGAGCTGGTGAAAAAGTATATTGGTACCGTGGTGCCGAGTAACGATAACTTCTTCGCGGCACTGAATGCGGCGGTGGCGTCAGACGGTACTTTTATCTACGTGCCGAAAGGCGTGCGCTGCCCGATGGAGCTCTCGACCTATTTCCGCATCAACGCGGAAAAAACCGGCCAGTTTGAACGCACCATCCTGGTGGCCGATGAAGGCAGCTACGTTAGCTACATTGAAGGGTGCTCCGCTCCTGTGCGTGACAGCTACCAGCTGCACGCGGCGGTGGTGGAGGTGATCATCCATAAAGATGCGGAAGTGAAGTACTCTACGGTACAGAACTGGTTCCCGGGCGACGGCAACACCGGTGGTATTCTGAACTTCGTCACCAAACGCGCGCTGTGCGAAGGCGAAAACAGCAAAATGTCCTGGACACAGTCAGAAACCGGCTCCGCCATTACCTGGAAATACCCGAGCTGTATTCTGCGCGGCGACAACTCCATCGGTGAGTTTTACTCCGTGGCGCTTACCAGCGGTCATCAGCAGGCCGATACCGGCACCAAGATGATCCACATCGGTAAAAACACCAAATCGACCATCATCTCCAAAGGGATCTCTGCCGGTCACAGCCAGAACAGCTATCGCGGGCTGGTGAAAATCATGCCGACGGCAACCAACGCGCGTAACTTCACCCAGTGTGACTCCATGCTGATTGGCGCGGACTGCGGGGCGCATACCTTCCCGTATGTCGAATGCCGCAATAACAGCGCCCAGCTTGAGCATGAGGCAACTACGTCACGTATTGGTGAAGATCAGCTTTTCTACTGCCTGCAACGCGGGATCAGTGAAGAAGATGCGATTTCAATGATCGTTAACGGCTTCTGTAAGGACGTGTTCTCTGAACTGCCGCTGGAATTTGCCGTTGAAGCCCAGAAACTCCTCGCCATTAGTCTTGAACACAGCGTCGGTTAAGGAAAGCACATGTTAAGCATTAAAGATTTACAGGTTAGCGTGGAAGAGAAAGAGATCCTGCGTGGCCTCAATTTTGACGTCAAACCGGGTGAAGTTCACGCCATCATGGGGCCAAACGGCTCCGGGAAAAGTACGCTTTCAGCGACGCTGGCAGGACGCGAAGATTATGAAGTTACCAGCGGCTCCGTTGAGTTTAACGGCAAAGATCTGCTGGAGATGTCGCCGGAAGAGCGTGCCGGCGAGGGCATCTTTATGGCCTTCCAGTATCCGGTGGAAATTCCGGGCGTCAGCAACCAGTTCTTCCTGCAAACCGCGCTGAACGCGGTGCGCAAGTATCGCGGCCTTGAGGCGCTGGATCGCTTTGACTTCCAGGATCTGATGGAAGAAAAGATTAAGCTGCTGAAAATGCCGGAAGATCTGTTGACCCGCTCGGTAAACGTGGGTTTCTCCGGCGGTGAGAAGAAACGTAACGATATTCTGCAAATGGCGGTTCTGGAACCGGCGCTGTGCATTCTCGATGAGACCGATTCAGGGCTGGATATCGATGCCCTGAAGATCGTTGCCGACGGGGTGAACTCCCTGCGTGACGGCAACCGCTCATTTATCATCGTGACTCACTATCAGCGAATTCTGGATTACATCAAACCGGACTATGTCCACGTGCTTTACCAGGGACGCATTGTGAAATCCGGTGACTTTACGCTGGTTAAACAACTGGAGGAGCAGGGTTATGGCTGGCTTACCGAACAGCAGTAATGCACTTCAGCAGTGGCACCGGCTGTTTGAAGCGCAGGGTGGAGCGCGCTCTGAACAGGCTCAGCACCATCTCCAGCAGATGCTGCGTCTCGGTTTACCGACGCGTAAACATGAGAACTGGAAATATACCCCGCTGGATGGCCTGCTGAACGGCGAGTTTGTCACCCGTCTGGCGCAGGTCAGCCCCGATCAGCGCGACAGGCTGGCGCTGAGCGTGGATGCCGTGCGTCTGGTGTTTGTCGACGGTCTGTTCCGTGCGGAGCTGAGCGACAGCGTGCAGGAGAGCGTGTTCGATATCGTCATTAACGATGAACGTCAGTCGCTGAACGCGCCCGTTCAGCCTGAAGTCTTCCTGCACCTGACAGAGAGCCTGTCGCAATCTGTCACCCATATTCGCGTTAAGCGTAACCAGCGCCCGGCGAAACCGCTGCTGCTGATGCATATCACCCAGGGCGTTGAGGGTGATGAGATTAACACCGCCCACTATCGCCACCATCTTGAGCTGGCAGAAGGGGCGGAGGCGACGGTGATCGAGCATTACGTCAGCCTTAACGACACCCGTCATTTTACCGGTTCGCGTCTGACGATGAACGTGGCGGCCAATGCCCAGTTGCACCACATCAAGCTGGCGTTTGAGAATCCGCTCAGTCACCACTTCGCTCACAACGATATTCTGCTGGGCCAGGATGCCGCGGCGTACAGCCACAGCTTCCTGCTTGGCGCCGCGGTGCTGCGCCACAATACCAGCACCCAGCTGAACGGTGAAAACACTACGCTGCGTATTAACAGCCTGGCGATGCTGGTGAAGTCAGAAGTGTGCGACACGCGCACCTGGCTTGAGCATAACAAAGGCTACTGCAACAGCCGTCAGCTGCACAAAACCATCGTCAGCGACAAAGGACGTGCGGTGTTTAACGGCCTGATAAACGTGGCGCAGCACGCCATCAAAACTGACGGGCAGATGACCAACAACAACCTCTTGCTGGGACGTCTGGCAGAGGTGGACACCAAACCACAGCTGGAAATCTATGCGGACGACGTGAAATGCAGCCACGGTGCGACGGTTGGGCGTATTGACGATGAGCAGATGTTCTACCTGCGCTCGCGCGGGATAGACCAGCAGGCTGCGCAAAAGATGATTATTTACGCCTTTGCGGCTGAGCTGACGGAAGCGCTGCCCGATGGCGGACTTAAACAGCAGGTGCTGGCCCGTATCGGTCAGCGTCTGCCTGGAGGCGAAGCATGACATTTCCCGTAGAGAAAGTCCGGGCAGATTTTCCGGTACTGACCCGTGAAGTGAACGGTCTGCCGCTGGCCTATCTCGACAGTGCGGCCAGCGCGCAAAAACCAAATCAGGTGGTGGATGCGGAAGCCGAGTTTTACCGCCACGGTTATGCGGCGGTACATCGCGGGATCCACACCCTGAGCGCCGAGGCGACCCAGCGCATGGAAAACGTGCGCACTCAGGTTGCGGCCTTCCTCAACGCGCGTTCGCCGGAAGAGCTGGTATTCGTGCGCGGCACCACCGAAGGGATCAACCTGGTGGCTAACAGCTGGGGCAATGCGCAGGTGCACGCGGGAGATAACATCATCATCACCCAGATGGAGCACCATGCCAACATCGTGCCCTGGCAGATGCTCTGTGAGCGTGTGGGGGCGCAACTGCGGGTGATCCCCCTAAATGAAGACGGCACGCTCCAGCTGGAAAAGCTGGACGCCCTGCTGGACGACAGAACGCGGCTGGTGGCGGTGACCCACGTTTCAAACGTGCTGGGGACGGAAAATCCGGTGTCGCTGATCGTCGACAAAGCTCATCAGGTTGGTGCGAAAGTGTTGATTGATGGCGCCCAGGCGGTGATGCACCATGCGGTTGACGTTCAGGCTCTGGACTGCGATTTCTACGTCTTCTCCGGGCACAAGCTGTATGGCCCGACGGGCATTGGCGTGTTGTATGTGAAAGAGGACATTCTCCAGGCCATGCCGCCGTGGGAAGGGGGCGGGTCAATGATCGCCACCGTCAGCCTGACGGACGGCACAACCTACGCCCGTGCGCCCTGGCGCTTCGAGGCGGGTACGCCCAACACGGGCGGGATCATCGGGCTGGGCGCGGCCATTAGCTACGTCTCTGAAACGGGGCTGGCGGCGATTCAGGAGTACGAACAGCAGCTGATGCATTATGCCTTGCAGGAGCTGGCCAGCGTCCCGGAACTGACCTTATATGGCCCTGCTGACCGTCTGGGTGTGATAGCCTTCAACCTCGGCAAGCATCACGCCTATGATGTAGGCAGTTTCCTTGATAATTACGGCGTCGCCGTACGTACCGGGCATCACTGCGCGATGCCGCTGATGGCGTATTATCAGGTACCGGCTATGTGCCGCGCATCGCTGGTGATGTACAACACAACGGAAGAGGTCGACAGACTGGTGGCGGGACTAAAACGTATTCACCAGCTGCTTGGCTAACGGAGAGGCGAGAGATGGCAGATTTGCCGGACAGAGATAAATTGCTGCGCAACTTTGGGCGTTGCGCGAACTGGGAAGAGAAATACCTTTATATTATCGAGCTGGGCCAGCGCCTGCCGCCGCTCAGCGAAGAGGCACATAACCCGGACAACATCATTCAGGGCTGCCAGAGCCAGGTCTGGATCCTGATGCAACAGACGGATGAAGGCGTAATTGAATTACAGGGTGACAGCGATGCCGCCATTGTGAAGGGGCTTATTGCCGTCGTATTTATTCTTTATCACCAGATGTCAGCGCAGGATATTGTCGCCTTTGACGTTCGCCCGTGGTTTGAAAAAATGGCCTTAACCCAGCACCTCACCCCGTCCCGATCCCAGGGGCTGGAAGCGATGATCCGCGCCATACGCGCCAAAGCCGCAATCCTTAGCTAAACTGACAGAACAGCATTCATTCTGTTTCGCGAGGTGGTTTCCACCTCGCTGGTTTTTCAGCTTTCTGACGTTTGGTCAGTGAATAAGGAATCTCAGCATGAAGCGCGCGTCTCTAATTACTCTATTACTCCTTGGTTCGCTCAGTGCTGTTAATTCAGCCTGGGCGGTTGATTATCCTTTACCGCCCGCAGGCAGCCGCCTGATTGGGCAAAACCAGACATACACCATTCAGGAAGGTGACAATAAACTTCAGTCTATCGCTCGTCGCTTTAATACCGCCGCACAGCTCATCCTTGAAACCAATAATACCATTGCTCCGGTGAACCCTGCGCCAGGAACGGTCATTACCATCCCTTCCCAGATGCTACTGCCGGACACCGAGCGTGAGGGCATTGTGGTGAATCTGGCGGAGCTGCGTCTTTACTTCTATCCGCCTGGCGAAAATATCGTGCAGGTCTATCCGCTGGGCATTGGTCAGCTTGGGCTGGAAACACCGGTCAGCACCACCCGTGTGAGTCAGAAAATCCCTAACCCTACCTGGACCCCCACTGCGGGCATCAGAGCGCGCTCACTGGCCCAGGGCATTAAACTGCCGCCTGTGGTACCCGCAGGGCCAAATAACCCGCTGGGGCGCTTTGCGCTTCGTCTGGGTATCGGGAATGGGGAATATCTTATTCACGGCACCAGCGCGCCGGACAGCGTAGGGTTGCGGGTCAGCTCGGGTTGTATGCGAATGAATGCGCCGGATATCAAAGCGCTGTTTGAGCAAGTGCGCGTCGGCACGCGGGTGCAGATCATCAATGAGCCGGTGAAGTTCTCCGTCGAGCCGGACGGCAAACGTTATATCGAAGTGCACAGGCCGCTGGCGCAGGCTGAGGGCGAAAACCCACAGACGGTGCCGTTCACGCACTCGGCGGCGTTTACCGCCTTTGCAGCGGAATCAGGTAGCGATAAAACGCTTATCGATAAAGCCCTGGCGCGCAGAGCGGGGATCCCGGTGGCCGTTTCAGCAGGCAGTGGTTCGTCAGCCAGCAATTCTGTCCTGTCGGTGCAGAACAGTCGTGTCTCAGCGGCGGTGGCGGAAGGCGAGGGAGAGAAGGCGCTTCAGTAGAGGTTTGACGAAGGCAAAAAAAATGGCGCACAATGTGCGCCATTTTATTAACAGGTACTATTACTTACGGTATTTAGTAGCCTGGTTGTCCAGACGCTGGTTAGCGCGAGCTGCGTCGTCTTTAGCAGCCTGAACGTCGGAACGCATTGCGTTCACGTCGTTGCTCAGCTGGTCAACTTTAGCGTTCAGAGTCTGAACGTCAGAAGACAGCTGATCGATTTTAGCGTTGCTGGAGCAACCTGCCAGCAGAGTAGAACCCAGGATTACCGCGCCCAGTACCAGTTTAGTACGATTCATTATTAATACCCTCTAGATTGAGTTAATCTCCATGTAGCGTTACAAGTATTACACAAAGTTTTTTGGGTTGAGAATATTTTTTTGATGGGATTACGCCTATTTTTGATCGTTCGCTCAAAGAAGCAACGAAATCGGCAATTTTGACGAAAAAGCTATGTTAAAAAAGGCATTTTTCATCGGATTCATCTTAGATAAATCGCGATTAAATAGAAAAACCCGATTTGCTTTTTGAATAGTTCTGGTTAAAGGCGGGAATAAAAAAAGCGCCCCGAAGGACGCTTTTTAACAAAACAATAATTTGTTCGTGAAATATTACAGCACGTGGACAGATGCAGTGTTGGTGGTGCCGCTTGGAACCAGCGCGCCAGAAACCATAACCACCACGTCGCCTTTCTGGGCCAAGCCACAATCAACCAGTTCCAGAGCCACTTCTTTACCCAGACGATAGAAATCATCGGTAGAGGCAATCTCTTTCACCAGGTGTGGGATCACGCCTTTGCTCAGCACCAGCTGACGCGCGGTAGTTTCGTTGGTGGTCAGCGCCAGAATGGTCGCATCCGGGAAATATTTACGCACGGCACGCGCAGATTTACCGCCCTGGGTCGCCACGACAATCAGTGGGGCTTCCAGTTTTTCGGCGGTTTCTACCGCACCACGGCACACGGCTTCGGTGATGCGCAGTTTACGGCTGTCGTTGTTGTAATCCAGACGGCTTTTCATCACGCGGTCGGTACGCTCACAGATGGTCGCCATGATGCTGACCGCTTCCAGAGGGTATTTCCCTTTTGCAGATTCGCCAGACAGCATAACGGCATCGGTACCGTCGAGGATGGCGTTCGCCACGTCGCCTGCTTCCGCGCGGGTAGGGCGTGGGTTTTTGATCATGGAGTCCAGCATCTGCGTTGCGGTGATAACCACTTTACGCGCGCGAACACATTTCTCGATCATCATCTTCTGCGCGAAGATCACTTCTTCAACCGGGATTTCAACGCCCAGGTCGCCACGCGCTACCATGATACCGTCAGACGCTTCGAGGATTTCGTCGAAGTTGTTCAGGCCTTCCTGGTTTTCGATCTTGGAGATGATCTGAATGTTCTCGCCGCCGTGCGCTTTCAGGTGCTCACGGATCTCAACCACGTCAGAACGTTTACGGATAAAGGAGGCAGCAACGAAGTCCACGCCTTGTTCGCAGCCGAAGATCAGGTCTTGTTTGTCTTTTTCAGCCAGCGCTGGCAGCGCAATGGACACACCCGGCAGGTTAACGCCTTTGTTTTCGCCCAGATCGCCGTTGTTCAGCACTTTACAGATAACCTTGTTACCTTCGATCGCCGTCACTTCCATGCCGATCAGGCCGTCATCTACCAGCACGGTGTTGCCAACAGACAGATCGCTGGTGAAGCCTTCGTAGGTCACGGCAACGATTTCGTTGTTACCCACAACGGATTTGTCGGTGGTGAAGGTGAAGGTCTGGCCCGCTTTCAGGGAAACGTCGTTACCGCCTTCCAGTTTGATGGTGCGGATTTCAGGACCTTTGGTGTCGAGCAGGATTGCCGCTTTTTTCCCGGTCTTGCTCATCACGTTGCGCAAGTTCTGGATACGCTGACCGTGTTCAGCATAGTCGCCGTGGGAGAAGTTCAGACGCATCACGTTCATGCCGGCATCCAGCATTTTGCTCAGCATCTCTTCGGATTCGGTTTTCGGGCCGATAGTACAAACAATTTTCGTCTTTTTCATGACAGTCTTAGTCTTTAAGTTGGGAAGGATATGGAAATCTCGCTCCGGGGGCGCACCGCCGCGGAGTCAAACCTGTGTTGCGAAAGAGTATATGACACGCACTAAGAATAGGTGACATCAAATGAGCGTGCAGAAGAAAGTGTGCCTGAGTGCCAGCCCAACGAAGGAGAGGAGAAGTTGTACGTTGTTTTTTGTATTCCAAGCGCTGAAACCATTCACCAGGGATTTGGCGCGCATTATACGCTGATTTACAGTAAAAAGGAAAATGGAAACAGCGTTTCAAAACAATCTGTGCAGATTCACATAAGTTTGTTATCAAGGCGTTAAGGTCTAATGTCATCTTATGACGGCAGGCGCAACGCCCGCCGTTTTTTGCTCACTTTTCCAGCGCCTGCTGAAGGTCGGCGATCAGATCCTTCGCATCCTCAATCCCCACCGACAGGCGGATAAGCTGCGGCACAATGCCGTTTGCAAGACGCTGCGCCAGAGGTATGGAGGCGTGGGTCATGCTGTAGGGCTGGCTCACCAGACTCTCCACACCGCCCAGACTTTCCGCCAGGGTAAAGAGCGTAAGATGACGGATCACCTCTGCCGCGCGTTGCACATCGCCTTTAATCACAACGGAGATCATGCCGCCCGGCAGCGCCATTTGTCTGCGTGCCAGCGCATACTGGGGATGTGACGCCAGCCCGGGATAGAACACGCGGTCTACCTGCGGATGCTGCTCCAGCCATTGCGCAATTGCCAGTGCGTTGGCGCTGTGCTTCTCAACGCGCAGAGAGAGGGTGCGAATCCCTCGCAGCGTCAGGAAACTGCTGAACGGATCCAGAACGCCGCCAACCGCGTTTTGCAGATAGCCCAGACGCTCCGCGAGATCCTTATTTGCCCCGACAACAGCCAGCCCGGCAACCACGTCTGAATGACCGTTGAGATATTTAGTGGCGGAGTGGACCACTATATCGAACCCCGCCTCCAGCGGCCGGTGAATGACCGGGGAGGCGAAGGTATTATCCGCCACGCTGATCGCATTATGGCGCCGGGCAATGTCCGCGATGGCCTCCAGGTCGGCCAGTTTCAGCAGCGGGTTCGTTGGCGTTTCCACCCAGATCATGCGGGTGTCCGGGCGAATGGCGGCCTCAAGCCCGGCTACATCGTCCGGCTTAACCCAGCTCACCTGTAACCCGGTGCTGCGCTTGCGCACGTTTTCGATCAGGCGATACGTACCGCCATACACGTCGTCAATGGCGACGATATGGCTGTCTTTATCCAGCAGTTCGAGCACGGTGGAAATGGCTGCCAGCCCTGACGCGAAAGCGTACCCGCGCGTGCCGCCTTCCAGTTCGGCGATGGCGGTCTCCAGCGCGTGGCGGGTTGGATTGCCGCTCCGGGAGTATTCGTAGCCGGTATGTTCACCCGGTGCCGGTTGCGCAAACGTCGACGTGGCGTAAATTGGCGGCATCACGGCGCCGTGCGGGTCGTGATACTCACCGCTGTGAACGCTGAGGGTGGCCAGGTTTTTCATCTTTTGCTCCTTTTATTTTGTCAGGCGGTTACGCCAGGCGGTGAGTACATCACTGCGTGTGATCAGACCCAGAAAGCGATCTTCGTCATAAATAATCGCCACCAGGCCACGGTCAAAGATGGCGTACAGGGCGCTCTCCGGGGCCTGCTTATCCAGATATTCGACCTGACGCGTCATGGCCGCCGTCACGGGGAGAGAGAAGCGATCGGCATCTCCCCCGATGTGTCGCAGCAGGTCCCACTCGTCGATGATGCCGACGACCTTGTCGTTATCGAGCACCGGCAGCTGGGAGATGTCGTACAGGCGCATGCGGGCCAGCACGGTGGAAAGCGTGTCGTCCGGGGCGGCAGTCACCGTCGCGCCTTCATCGTGGCGCAGGGCAATATAGTCCGAGAGATCGCCTGCCTGCGGACGCGAAATCAGCCCCTGCTGGCGCATCCAGTCGTCGTTGAACATCTTCGAGAGGTATTTATTGCCGCTGTCGCAGGCGAAGGTGACCACACGTTTTGGCGTAGTCTGCGCCTGGCAATATTTCAGCGCCGCCGCCAGCAGCGTGCCGGTGGAGGAGCCTGCCAGGATCCCTTCCGTTTTTAGCAGATCGCGGGCGGTGGTGAACGCCTCGCGATCGGTAATGCGCCAGGCGCGGTTAACCCCTTCGATGTGCGCCAGCGGAGGGATAAAGTCTTCGCCAATCCCCTCAACCAGCCACGATCCGGCATCCTGATGGCGTCCGTTTTCAACCTGGTCCGCCAGCACCGACCCGGCCGGATCGGCAAGCACAAATTCCGTCTGCGGCGAATGTTCTGCAAACCACGCCTGTAAGCCACCCAGCGTACCGCCGGACCCCACGCCGACGACGATGGCATCGATCTGGCCGTCAAGCTGTTCAAACAGTTCCGGTGCGGTAGTGGTGCGGTGCGCTAGCGGATTGGCCGCGTTATTGAACTGATCAATATAAAACGCGCCTGGCAGTTCGTTCGCCAGCCGCCGGGCATAATCCTGGTAGTAGGCCGGATGCCCTTTATTCACATCTGAACGGGTCAGCACGACCTGCGCCCCTAACGCGCGCAGGTGGAAAATCTTCTCGCGGCTCATTTTGTCCGGCACCACCAGGATCAGCGAGTAGCCCTTCTGAGCCGCAATCAACGCCAGCCCCAGGCCGGTGTTCCCCGCAGTGGCTTCAATAATGGTGCCGCCGGGCCGTAGCTGGCCCGTACGCTCGGCTTCATTAATCATCGACAACGCGACGCGGTCTTTAATCGAGCCGCCGGGATTCTGGTTTTCCAGCTTCAGAAACAGCGAGCAGGGGCCGGTGTCCAGCTTGTGCAGCTGGATGAGCGGCGTACGGCCAATCAGTTCGGTGACGGAGTGGTAAAGCGTCATGGTCATGTCCTGTGAAGAGGTGATGACCGGATGATAGAACCATGAAATTTTCTCAATAAAGAACCTTTCACTGAGTTTTAGAACGGAAAGGAATAATCCTTGTGTTTTCAGATGGAAAGACAGCAAGACGTAAAGTTGTCCGGATGTGAGGATGGCTATATCCGCATAAAGTGCTGCAAAATTAGCCGATTTCGTCGAGTGGGTAAGACCTGATATGCAAATGGCAGATAATTATTGCTGATATTCATCTAAATGCTTTTCACCCGCCAGTTCGCTGCTTATTCCTGAGCATTATAAGAAATTCTTTTTTGGTCATTTAAAAGCTGATAACGGCTGTTTACTATCTTTTGGACATCCATACTGCTAAACCGCTATATGCGAAACGGATAAAGAATAAGAATGATTGTACTCAGCAATATTTCGAAGGTTTTTGACAACGGGAAACAGGCGCTGACAGCCGTAGATAACGTCAACCTGACGATAGAGCAGGGACAGATTTACGGGATCATCGGTTACAGCGGGGCCGGGAAAAGTACGCTGATCCGTCTGCTGAACGGTCTGGAAAAGCCCAGCGCCGGCAGCGTCACCATTAACGGTCAGGATATCTCCGCCGCGAAGGGAGAAGCGCTGCGTCAGGCACGCCTGAAAATCAGCATGGTGTTCCAGCACTTTAACCTGCTTTGGTCGCGCACGGTGAAGGAAAATATCGCCTTTTCAATGCAAATTGCCGGTGTGCCAAAAGCGCAAATTCAGGCTCGCGTTGCCGAGCTGGTGGAGCTGGTCGGCCTGAAGGGGCGCGAGAATGCCTACCCATCCCAGCTGAGCGGCGGGCAAAAACAACGTGTGGGCATTGCCCGCGCGCTGGCCAATCATCCGGACGTACTGCTGTGTGACGAAGCCACCTCGGCGCTGGATCCGCAGACCACCGATCAGATCCTCGATCTGCTCCTGGACATTAACCGTCGCTTTAACCTGACCATCGTACTCATTACGCATGAGATGCACGTGGTGCGCAAAATCTGCGACCGCGTGGCGGTGATGGAAAACGGCAAGGTGGTGGAAGAGGGGGACGTGCTGAGCGTGTTTACGCGTCCGCAGCAGCCGATCACCCGGCAGTTTGTCCGCCAGGTGAGCCAGTACGCGGAGGAAGAGACCTTCAATACCGAACTGGCAAACGATCTGGAAGGCACGGTGATCAGGCTGACCTTCACCGGGCACAGCACGCACAGGCCGATCGTCGGTGAACTGACCCTGCGCTACGGCCTGCCGTTTAACATCCTGCACGGCAAAATGACGCAAACCGCCCACGGTGTTTTCGGGCAGCTCTGGGTGCACGTGGTGGCATCGGACGAACAACTGAACAATATCCTCGCCGACCTGAAGCAAAGCGATATTGAAGGCGAGGTAATCAAGCATGGCTGAAGAACTCTTTCCGCACCTGAAGTGGGATCAGCTTTGGGCTGCAACCCAGGAGACGCTTTACATGACCGCGCTTTCCGGCGTGGCGACGTTTGTCCTGGGGATCGCGCTCGGTCTGGCGCTGTTTTTAACCGCCCGCGGCGGGTTATTCCACAACCGCACGGTCTACAGCGTGATGTCGATTGTGGTGAACGTGTTCCGCTCGATTCCGTTCATCATTCTCATCGTTCTGCTGATCCCGTTCACCAAGACCGTTGTGGGGACCATTCTCGGCGCTAACGCTGCGCTGCCCGCCCTGATTGTGGGCGCGGCGCCGTTCTACGCCCGTCTGGTCGAGATTGCCTTGCGAGAAGTAGACAAAGGAGTCATTGAGGCCACGCGTTCGATGGGCGCGCGGCTGAGCACGTTAGTGTTTCGGGTTTTATTGCCGGAATCTTCACCCGCACTGGTTTCAGGTATGACGGTGACGCTGATTGCGCTGGTGAGCTACAGCGCAATGGCAGGGGTGATAGGTGCCGGCGGTTTGGGAAATCTGGCTTATCTGGAAGGATTCCAGCGCAACCATGGTGACGTCACGCTGGTGGCAACGGTGACCATTCTGATCATCGTGTTCATTATCCAGTTCTGCGGCGATGCCATTACTTCACTGTTAGATAAACGCTAATAAATACACACAGGAACCACATCATGAAAAAGACACTGACACTGATCGCCGCCGCAACCCTGAGTGCCCTGAGCTTTGCCTCCTGGGCGGACACGCTCACCGTGGGGGCGTCCAACACCCCGCACGCGGAAATTCTGGAGCAGGCTAAGCCGATTCTGGCGAAGCAGGGGATCGATCTGGAGATTAAACCGTTCCAGGACTACATTCTGCCAAACACGGCGCTGGCGGGGCATGACATTGACGCCAACTATTTCCAGCACATCCCTTACCTGAACAGCGTCCTGAAAGATCATGCGGGCGATAAGGATTATGATTTTGTCAGTGCGGGCGCAATCCACATTGAGCCGATCGGTATCTATTCGAAAAAATACAAATCGCTGAAGGATCTGCCGGAAGGCGGCAAAATCATCATGCGTGATGCGGTTTCCGAGGAAGGGCGTATTCTCTCCATCTTCGAAAAAGAGGGCGTGATCAAGCTGAAGCCAGGCATCGATAAAGTGACCGCGCGCATCAGCGATATCGTGGAGAACCCGAAAAAGCTGCAATTCACCCCTAACGTTGAGGCATCTCTGCTGCCGCAGATGTACAACAACGACGAAGGTGCTGCGGTGGTGATCAACGCCAACTACGCAATTGATGCCGGTCTGGATCCGGTGCACGATCCCATTGCGGTTGAAAGCGGTGAGAATAACCCGTACGCCAACATCATTACCGTTCATCGCGGTGACGAGAAGAAGAAGGATATCGTCGCGCTGGTGAACGTGCTGCACTCCAAAGAGATTCAGGACTGGATCCGCACCAAATACAAAGGCGCAGTCATCCCGGTAAACAACTAATCTCCTGATTTTCCAGACGAAGCCCGGCGAACTACACGCCGGGCTTCTTTTTTGTATCCAGCCGACGAATGATTTAAGCTGACGGTTTAGGGCAACGGAGTGATGGCAATGGGCAATGTGACCAAAGACGAAGCGCTGTACCAGGAGATGTGTCGGGTGGTAGGCAAGGTCGTTCTCGAAATGCGTGATTTAGGGCAGGAGCCGAAACATATTGTCATTGCGGGCGTTCTGCGTACCGCGCTGGCGAACCAGCGCGTTAAGCGCAGTGAGTTGACCACCAAAGCGATGGAAACGGTGGTTAAAGCGCTGGCCGGCTAACTCGCCAGCGCTTCGCGAGCAGCTCAAGCGAGCAGCAGAGCAGGTAATAGATCACACCCGTGAAGATAAAAATGGCCGCCGGGTAAATTTGCACCCGGTTGTTGATCTGTCCCGCCACCGTGGTCAGTTCAGGAACGTTCACGATAAACGCCAGCGACGTATCCTTCAGCAGGCTGATAAAAATCCCCACCAGCGACGGCAGAATATTTCTCAGCGCCTGCGGCAGCAGCACGCGCCACAGCGTTTGCTGCGTACTGAACCCTTGAGAAAGCGCGGCCTCATTCTGGCCCGACGGCAGGGCTCTCAGTCCGGCTAACACCGAATGCATCACCGCAGCCGCGGTAAACCAGGCCAGCGCCAGCGTGACGGTCGTCGCGCCCGGGAGATCCCTGCCGGTTATCAGTGGCAGCAGATACCACATCCAGAATATCACGAAGATCAGGGGGATCCCGCGAATCAACTCTGCCCACGCAAACAGCGCACTGCGCACCACGCCGGGATAGCGCCAGGCGACGCAAGCCAGCACAATCCCGCCGGGCAGGGCAAGCGCGGCGGCGCCTGCGGCCATCAGCAGTGAGAGCAGTACGCCGCCGGGTTCTCCCGCAGCCGCACGTCCCCAAAGCAGATAATCCAGGTTTTCGACAATAACGTTAAATCCGGGGATCATGATATTTCCTCCCTGAATGGGGGCCGAGGCGCACCAGCACGCTTCCCGTCACCATCCCGGTAAGCAAGTAGAGCACCGTACCGACGGTGAAGGCTTCCAGTGCATGGGCGTTGTAACTTTCTATCTGGCGGACCTGGTAGGTCAGTTCGGCGAAGCCAATCCCGCTCGCGAGCGAGGAGAGCTTCATCAGGTTAAGGTACTGGCCGACGACCGGCTGCCACGCGTTAGCGAGCCCCTGAGGCAGAAGAATGTAGCGAAACAGACGCCATGAGGAAAATCCCTGAGCGAGCGCCGCCTCCCGCTGTCCGGCAGGCACGGAACGCAGCCCCGATTCCACTTCTTCGATTAAAAACGCCGAGGTAAAGACGCCTAACCCCCAGGCGGAGCATAAAAACTCGGGCGTAAACCACCAGACGTCACCGGGCAAAATGGACCAGCTGTGGTCTGCGTTCACCGCGTCACGCAGCCCCTGCGGCAACCCGTTCCAGGCGGCGAAATACCAGAACAGCAGCTGTACCAGCAGCGGCGTATTGCGAAACAGCGATACCCAGCCGCTGACGATCAATGTCCCGAAACGTCCCCCGGAAAGCCGCAAAAGCATAAAGAACAAGGCGAGCAGGCTGGCCAGCATAATCCCCGCCAGCGTCACCCACAGAGTGGTGAGAAATCCGGAGAGGATCCAGTGCAGGGGCTGTCCGGCCAGCACCCCCTGCCAGTCCAGAGCGGGCATTACAGTTGCTCCTGATGCAGCGGATCCAGCACTTTTTGCAGGAAACGCCTCGCACGGGGATGCGACGGTTGATTGAAAAATTGCGCCGGGGGCGCGGTTTCCAGAATTTTTCCGCCGTCGATAAAGACGATTCGATCGGCAATTTCCCGGGCGAACTGCATCTCATGGGTAACGACAATCATAGTGATCCCGCTGTGGGCGAGGGTTTTCATCACAAACAGCACTTCGCCAATCATTTCCGGGTCGAGTGCCGACGTCGGCTCGTCAAAGAGAATGATTTGCGGCGACGAGGCCAGAGCACGGGCAATCGCCACGCGCTGCTGCTGTCCGCCGGAAAGTTCAGCGGGGAAGCGGTGCGCCTTCTCCAGCATGCCGACCTTCTCCAGCAGCGCCAGCGCGCGCTCCTGGGCGGGAAGGGGTTTCCAGCCGTGAACGTGCTCCAGTGCCAGGGTGATGTTCTGACTGGCGGTAAGGTGGGCATAGAGATTGAACTGCTGGAACACAAACCCGACGCGGCTGCGTAACTGACGTAGCCTGCTGCCGGAAAGCTGTCCAGTCGGCTTGTGGTCGATCAGAATCTCCCCGCCGCTCAGGCTCTCAAGCTGGTTGATAAGCCGAATCAGGGTCGATTTTCCGGAACCCGAAGGGCCGAGAATGGCAACCACTTCACCCGGCATGATGGTGAGGTTAATGTCGGTTAAAACCGGATGGTCGCCGTAGCGTTTGTCCACATGGCGAAACTCAACGCTGGCCTGTTCCAGACGTGAAAAATCCGCGGCATTGGCCGCGGAGCGTGAAAATAAACCTGAGAGCATATTACCGGGCTTCTATTTTAAAGTTACGAGGCTGTGGAGCTGGGGTGCCTGGACCGAACCAGACGTCATAGATTTTTGCCGCCTGGCCGTTTTTCTCCAGGGTTACCAGCTCATCGTTAACGGCTTTCAGCAGCGCCGTTTCACCCTTTTTCACCCCCACGCCAATCTCTTCTTTACTGAGCAGGTCGGGCAGGATTTTGAAGTCGGCTTTATCCGGCGCCTGCGCCAGCAGACCGGCCAGAATGGTGCTGTCCTGGGTAATGGCCTGCACGTTGCCATTGCGCAGTGCCGTCAGCGCCAGCGGAATATCATCATAAGAGAGGACGCGGGACTGCGGAAAACGCTGGTGCAGCGCCTGTTCACCCGTCGTACCTTTTACGGCGCCAATGCGTGCCCGGCTATAGTCATCAAGCTTGTCCGGTGATTTTGCCGGAACCAGGAACTGCTGGCCGGTGACAAAGTAAGGCGTTGAGAAATCAATGACCTGTGCGCGTTCCGGAGTGATCGTGATATCCGCCACGATGAGATCCGCTTTTCCGGACTGTAGCAGCGGTATACGGTTAGCCGGATTAGTGGCGACCAGTTCAAGCTTGACGCCGAGCGATTTCGCCAGCGCTTTGGCGAAGTCCACGTCGTAACCCACGATCTCATGCGTTTTGGCATCAATCGAGCCAAAGGGTGGATTGGCATCAAACGTGGCCACTTTCACCACGCCTGCTGCCTTGATATCCGCCAGCCGATCGGCCTGCGCCTGCGCTGAAACCAGGCCCCAGGCTGCCACTAATCCCAGAACCTGCGCCCGTTTTTTAAACCCTTTCATTTTTGCAGCCATAGTCATACGCCATCCCGTTGTTTTTGTTTTACCCCGTTACGCTCCCATAAGGGAAAGCTATCGCCAAATAAGAAATCGTTCTTTGCTATGAGAAAAAAAGCATGAGTGAACAAGGTGTTAAAGAAGAGAGCAGACGGCGGGGCGCTATTTGCAGATCCTGCACATCGACAGTGGATTTTGATATTTCCCCCGGGCGCAATTTGGGTGTTTAACTGAGGACAGGTTAAGCGAGAAGGGTAATGACGATGAAAAAATGGATAAGCACGTTACGGCGGTTTTTTGCGCCCCGACCAATGAATGCGGAGAACAGCGCGCAACGTGTTCTTGAGTCAATACTACCTGTCGCCAGCCTGTATGGCGTGGACGTAGCCAACATCGACCCGGAGTGGTTCCATGATAAAACGTCACGCTGAACTGCGCCGGACGCGCGAAATGTACTGGAATGAGCTGTGCGTGGTGTCTGTAAAGCGAGGATGAAGGGAAAAATACCCAGGCAAATCCTCGGTAAATGATGGCCGTTTTGTTACCACTATCTCCTTTCACAGATGGAGATAATAATGAAACGGACAGTATTAACCCCCGCGCTTTCTGCCTCAGCACTTCTGCTTACCATGCAGGCGGCACACGCTGGTCCACAGGCGCATGTTGTATGCAGTTATTCCCACACCCTCGGCGATGATGCCATTATGATGTTCGGCATGCCCAATGAGGCTATGCTGCACGATTTTTTTGGTAACGTGCACGCGGATGCTTACTCCAGCCGTGAATCTCTGCGTACCCAGGAAAAGACCACCTGCGATAACAAAGCAGACAGCTCGGCCTACTGGGCTCCGTCGCTAAAATTGCCGGACGGAACGGTAGTCAAACCCGCCTATCAAAAAACCTATTATCAGGCATCGAACGTTGACGCCTGGCCGCTTCATCCGTTTCCGCCGGGGCTGTCGCTGCTGGCGGGCGATCATCATGGCACCGCGCCAAATACGCATATCACCTTTTTATGCGCCAATGGCAAGGGCTACACCACCAGAACGGGTGAAGTCTGCGGCTTACGCAAGGCGAAGGATGCCGTGCAGTTTAATATCGGCATTCAGTTCCCGAACTGCTGGGACGGGGTCAACCTGAAGCCCGCCCACGGCCTGGCTAACGCCACCTACGATACGAAAGGACAGTGTCCGTCCGCCTTCCCGGTGAAGATCCCGACGGTGAACATGAATATTGCGTACGTGCTTCCGACAATTAGCTCTCTGGATACCAGCAAAGTCCAGCTTTCCCTCGACCCCATCATGCATGGCAGTGAGCGTGAAGAGCGGTGGGGGAGCCTGTATACGGCGCATGCTGACTTCATGAACGGCTGGACGGAAGATGCCGCGCGATTTATGACCGACCTGTGCATGAACCGTGGAATGGATTGCGGCACCACCGTGCCGTATGGTTATTCAAAAGCGAAGGCTAACGTCTGGCTCAGCAGCATGGAACCGGCACTTTCACAGCCCGATCCCCAGGTCTTACTGGTGCAGGATAACTGGAAGAACGGTGGACGCACGAAAAACAGCGAAACATTGTCGCTGGTGAAGTTCAACATCCCTCCGCTGCCTGCCGGACAGGATCCTGCCCAGTTTAAATACCGCGTGAGAATTTATGGCGGGAAAGTGGAAACTGACGGCGCGGATCAAATCTTCTTCTATCCGGCGAGTAACGACTGGGAACCGGCCACCGTGAGCTGGCAGTCACGACCGTCCTGCAACTATCGCTCGGATGCGGTGGTGTACCTGAACCACTCCCGCGAATACCGGATGGTGGACGTGGATAAAGCGGTGCGCAAGGCGCTGGCAGAAGGGAAAACCGACATTTCGTGGTATATCGGCGGCGATCGTCAGGGAAATCACTATCAGTTTGAGACGGGGTCATCTCCCCAAAGCCTGATCCTGATGCTGACCGGGTTTAGCAAAACGCCGGAGATCTGATAGCGGGTAGCAAAAGGCATTCATAAAAAAAAAAGCACCGGGGAGCCCGGTGCTTTTTCTTCAGATCTTGCAGGCATCGCCGCAGTCGTCATCGGCGACAATCGCCTGGGCTTTTTTATCCGCATCGTCGAGACGTTCCGCGTTGCGCTCTTCTGCTTCATCCAGCCCGTTAAAGACTAAGTTATCGAGATCAATTTCCATGTGCCACCTGCGTTATTCAGTTTTTGATACTGGCATAGTATAAGTCAAAAAAAGCGGGCCAGGCACCCCTCAGCACATATGGATAATCCCTGCCATACTCAGTGATTTATTGCTGAGGAAAGCCGATGATTACACTCTGTAAAACCTGCGGTACCGCTTACGATGAACAGCCCAAAAACTGCCCGATTTGCGACGATGAGCGTCAGTATGTCCCGGTGACGGGCCAGACATGGACGGACTTCGACAGCCTTACGACTACGCACACCAACAAATGGCAACAGCTGGAGCCGCAACTGTTCAGCATCAAAACCGTTCCCGCTTTTGCCATCAACCAGCGGGCGCTTCTGCTGCGTACGCCACAGGGCAATGTTCTGTGGGACTGTATCGCCAATCTTGACCCGGCGACCAGAGCGTTAGTTGACGCGCTCGGGGGGATCAGCGCGATCGCGATTTCGCACCCGCATTACTACACCACCATGCAGGAGTGGGCCGCGGCGTTTAACGCACCGATCTACCTGCACGCCAGCGATCGGCAGTGGGTGATGCTTGACAGCCCGGCGATACGCTTCTGGGAGGAGGACGCCCTGGAGATTATGCCTTTGGTGACTCTGCTGCGGCTGGGCGGGCATTTTGCCGGCGGCACGGTGCTGCACTGGCAGTCAGGCGACGGCGTGCTGCTGGCCGGTGATATTTTGCAGGTTACGCCCGGTAAGGACGCCGTGTCGTTTATGTGGAGTTATCCGAATATGCTGCCGCTGCCTGCCCGCACCGTTGAGTCGATGATCGGTCGACTGACAGGGAAAACGTACCAGCGCCTGTACGGGGCCTTTGAAGGGCAGAACATCCCGGCGAACGCGGATGAGATCGTGCAGCGGTCGGGCCAGAAATATATTGCTTGTCTCCGCTAAGGTGCGGTGGTTAAATTTTACGAGTGTGATCGCGATCATACCTAAACTAAAACAGATAAAAGAGAAATGGCTATGCAACATATCATTGAAGGTTTTCTCAGCTTTCAAAAAGAGATTTTCCCGCAACGTAAAGAGCTTTTTCGTAGTTTAGCGTCCAGTCAGAATCCCAAAGCGCTGTTCATCTCCTGCTCCGACAGCCGTCTGGTTCCGGAACTGGTTACGCAACAGGAGCCAGGACAGCTCTTTGTCATTCGAAACGCGGGCAACATTGTGCCACCGTTCGGGCCGGAGCCTGGCGGTGTCTCTGCGACCATCGAATATGCTGTTGTTGCCCTGGGCGTGACCGATATCGTTATTTGCGGCCACTCCAACTGCGGCGCAATGAAGGCGATTGCTGACAACGCCGATCTGGAGCCGATGCCGGCCGTTTCCCACTGGCTGCGCTATTCTGATGCGGCAAAAGCGGTGGTTGAGAAGAAAACCTGGGATAAGCCAATCGATAAAGTGAATGCGATGGTGCAGGAGAACGTCTTTGCGCAGCTGAGCAATATCAAGACCCATCCGTCGGTGGCGGTAGGCCTGCGCAACAACGCCATTCGCCTGCACGGCTGGGTATATGACATTGAAAGCGGCAAAATCCTTGCCCTGGACAAGAACACTAAATCGTTCGTGTCGCTGTCGGAAAACCCGGACGTCTTCTTCGAGTAACCCGACCCCGCAGGGCAGGGAAGCTCTGTTAAAATTCCATGAATGGTAACTTCCTTCGCACGCCTGTCGCAGGTTTTCCAGCCGCTTTCGCCATCGCTTTACCAATTTCAGCGCACTCAGACAAACCCTGAACAAAGGGATGATCGTGCATCAGCCAGGGGATCGCCCCAAAAGCGATGCGCCCCCGCAGTGATGCAGGCGCCAGCAACGTATAGTCTTCCCCCACGTCCGGGACGTCATCGCCGGTTTCCGCAAGCTGTTTACGCAGGGTGGGGAAGGGAATGTCCTTGTTTCTGAGTGGCTTTTGCCCGCGCGCATCAATAAACACGTCGAAGCGGTAACGCTTTTCTGCCGTGGTGATGACGGTCTGATCGCTGCCGATATCCAGGTCGTAATTATCACCGAGTGCGACCACGCTAATGATCCCTGCCTCGCGCAGCGCCAGTAAACGGCGGATAGACTGCGGTGGAATGGCGGCATAATTATCGATAAACACACGCTCCAGCCCGGATTTAAACCGCTCTCTGTCACGCTCACTGAGTGAAGGGACGATGGCCTGAACCACTTCATGCAGACGAAGCACGGTATAGCGCCAGGCAACGGTGCGTTTTTCGCGCTTGTTGCGCTCCACTTCTTTCAGATTCGCTTCGGCCCAGGTGAAAGGGCCATGCTTTTTACGATCCTCAAACCAGACATCACGAAGCGTGTCGGCATTCAGCGTAACGAGCGATATCGCCTGGCACCAGCGCGGATCGGCCAGCTCGAGCTCTTTCACCATCAGCGCAAAGATGCGGTCAAGCAGCCCGTCCGGGCCTTTGGCGATTTCACTTTCCGCCACAGACTCCGTTAACACGGACAGCGGTTCATAAGGGATAGGGCAGTAAAAGTCGGCCTCCGGCAGAACGCCCGTGCGGGACATCAGCGTGATTTTTAGCCCTTCGCTGCCTTTATTGACAACGAACTGCTCCCCGCTAAACCGGCCATGCTGCATCACAACCGCCATTGCAGCGTCCAGCCCGCTGAGGGAAGTACCCATGATCCCCACCTCACAGGCTCGGATCTCCGCGTCCATCAGCCCTGACCATGGGCTTGGGAAATATGCGCGGGTGGTTTCATCTTCATCAGGCCAGACGTGGCCGGTGGCAACAACCGCAAGATCAAACCGCCTTGAGAAAGGGGCATCGTTCACTGAAAGGGCCACGCCGTCTGCATCAGCCTTAATATCCGTGACTTCTGCGTTGGGGTGCACCTCGACATGAAAGCCAGACTTTTTCGCCTCAGCAACGACGGCAAGAAACCGATCGTGAAAATATTCACCCAACAGAATACGCGGCAGGAATTGCCGGTCGTGCAGTTTCTCACTATCGACGTTATAGCGGGCAAGATGGGCCGCACTCTGCTGTTTGAGCCAGTCGAGATAGGTAATAAAAATGGGCGGAATTTCGATACTGGCGATGTTCGCCAGCATCAGCCGGGAATTATCCTCGTCGCTGTAGGGCATCCCGACACCGGGTTGGTCTGCCTTTTCGAACACGGTGATCGAAAGCGGTGCTGCGTTGTTAAGAAGTGAGTAAAAGGTATAAATCCCTGTTGGACCTGAGCCGATAATGGCGATTTTTTTCATCGAAAGCGTTCCTGCATTTCTGAACCATAAAATAAGCGTAGCAGGAGAAAGGTTAAATCATTCAATGAAGGAAAAAATTAAGACGTTTTGAAGAGGAATTTTGCACCATTTCAGGACTGAAATGGTGCGTCCGAGTGGACTCGAACCACCGACCCCCACCATGTCAAGGTGGTGCTCTAACCAACTGAGCTACGGACGCAGAATGGTGCGTTCAATTGGACTCGAACCAACGACCCCCACCATGTCAAGGTGGTGCTCTAACCAACTGAGCTATGAACGCATTGTGTTGTCGGTGACAACGGGGACGAATATTAGCGGCACAGCCCCAAGGTGGCAAGAGGGAAAATGCATTTTTCTCTCTGATTTCACGCGATTGCTTCATTACCGCGCAAAGTGAAGAGAAAGTAGCCGCCAGCCGGCGGCTACTGTGTCATTAACGTGCAGCGCGCTGCAAAATTACCGCAGACGGCTGACGTTGCAGGAAGCGCATACGCAGCATCATCATAATGGCCGCAGACGTTAAGCCGATGATAAAGCCCATCCAGAATCCGGCTGGCCCCATGCGATCCACTACCAGATCCGTGAGCGCCAGAATGTACCCGCACGGCAGGCCCAGCACCCAGTAAGCGATAAAGGTGATGAAGAAGATGGAACGCGTATCTTTATACCCACGCAGCACGCCGCTGCCAATCACCTGGATGGAGTCAGAGATCTGATAAATGGCCGCCAGCAGCATCAGATGCGAGGCCAGGGTCACTACCTCCGGGTTGTCGTTATAGAGCAGGGCAATTTGCTCACGCAACAGCACGGTAAAGAGTGCGGTACAGACTGCCATGCAGACGCCGACGCCAAGCCCGGTGCGGGCTGCCGTTTGCGCATCCAGCGTCGAGCCTTGCCCCAGACGGAAGCCCACGCGAATCGTCACCGCAGCAGCCAGGGACATCGGCAGGACGAACATCAAAGAGCTGAAGTTCAGGGCGATCTGGTGTCCTGCCACATCAATAATCCCTAACGGCGAGACCAGCAGGGCGACGACGGCAAACAGCGTCACTTCGAAGAACAGCGCCAGCGCAATGGGTAACCCCAGCTGAATGAGACGGGTCATGAGCGTCCAGTCAGGTGCGCTGAACGAGGTGTCGTTACGAATGTCACGCATGGATCGCGCATGTTTAATGTAGGTGAGCATACAGCCGAACATCACCCAGTACACCGCAGCCGTTGCCACGCCGCAGCCCACGCCGCCGAGTTCCGGCATGCCAAAATGACCGTAAATGAAGATATAGTTCACGGGAATGTTCACCAGCAAGCCGATAAAGCCCATCACCATGCCCGGCTTGGTTTTTGCCAGCCCTTCACACTGGTTACGTGCCACCTGGAAGAACAGATAGCCGGGCGCGCCCCAGAGCAGGGCGCGCAGATAACCAACCGCCTTATCCGCCAGCGCCGGGTCGATATTATGCATGGCGCGAATAATATACCCGGCGTTCCACAGGACGATCATAATCAGGACGGAGACACCCCCGGCCAGCCAGAAGCCCTGGCGCACCTGATGGGCCACGCGGTCGCGTCGACCGGAGCCGTTAAGCTGCGCGATAACCGGCGTCAGCGCCAGCAGCAGGCCGTGACCAAAAAGAATGGCCGGAAGCCAGATTGAGGTTCCGATCGCCACGGCGGCCATATCGGTGGCGCTGTAACCACCGGCCATTACCGTATCCACAAATCCCATTGCGGTTTGGGCTACCTGCGCGACGATCACCGGTATGGCCAGTGCCAATAACTGACGCGCTTCGATCATATACTTCTGCACGTGAACACCTTTGTATTGTAGTTATTTGAGAGACTAAAAAGGCCGCCGTTACTGGCAGCAAGAAGAAAAAACAGAGGGATGCCAGCTATTGTAGCGGGGTTTAACTAATTATCTAGTGAAAAAATCGCCAGAAATTGCGCATCACTGGCAACCTGTTTTTTCAACTGTTATTGTGGTGGGATTATACGGTGTCATCGCCGTTCGGAATGAACAGGAGCTGTAAGCATGTTTACTGGTATTGTGCAGGGCACTGCCAAAGTGGTGTCCATTGATGAAAAACCGAATTTCCGCACTCACGTGGTTGAGCTGCCTGAATATATGCTCGACGGCATTGAAACCGGGGCGTCGATAGCGCATAACGGCTGCTGCCTGACGGTGACCGAAATTAACGGTAACCAGATTAGCTTTGATTTAATGAAAGAGACGCTGCGCATCACTAACCTGGGTGAGCTGGTGGTGGGAGATATCGTCAACGTTGAACGTGCGGCGAAATTCAGCGATGAGATTGGCGGGCATCTGATGTCGGGCCATATTATGACCACCGCAGAAGTGGCGAAAATCGTGACCTCGGAAAATAACCGTCAAATCTGGTTTAAGGTGCAGGATCCGTCATTAATGAAATACATCCTGTATAAAGGATTTATTGGCATCGATGGGATTAGTCTGACCGTCGGTGAAGTGACGCCAACGCGTTTTTGCGTGCATTTAATTCCTGAAACGCTGCAACGTACTACGCTTGGCGCAAAAAAACTGGGGCAGCGCGTAAATATCGAAATTGATCCCCAGACCCAGGCGGTCGTGGATACCGTTGAGCGCGTACTGGCGGCGAAAGAGGCGGCGATAATTAAAACCATGGAAGAAGAATAAAAAATAACCCCGGTTAACCGGGGTTATTTTTTCAGCGAGCCACACGCAAACCGTGCTCAATCCCACGACTAAACACCACCTGCCAAAGCTGTATATCCCGCGCACGGAACGCGCCCGCACAGGCATTCAGATAATAGCTAAACATCCGTTTGAATCGTTCCGAATAGTTGTCGGCGATTTCAGGCCATGCAGCCTGGAAACGTTCATGCCAGGCCATCAGGGTGGTGTCGTAATCTGCGCCGAAGTTATGCCAGTCTTCCACAATAAAATGCGGTTCGCTGGCGTTCGCAATCTGGCGAACAGAGGGTAAACAGCCATTCGGGAAGATATATTTGTTGATCCAGGGATCCACATTGTTATCGGTGCGTTTAGAGCCGATGGTGTGTAGCAGGAAAATTCCCTCAGGCTTCAGGTTACGATCGGCGACCTCGAAGTAAGTCTTGTAGTTCTTCGGCCCCACGTGCTCGAACATACCTACGGAAACAATGCGATCGAACTGCTCGTTCAGGTCGCGGTAGTCCTGAAGCCGAATATCAACATCCAGACCCAGACAGCGTTCCTGCGCCATCTTCTGCTGTTCAGCCGAAATCGTGACGCCGACTACGCTGACGCCGTAATTTTTAGCCATAAACCAGGCAAGACCACCCCAGCCACAGCCGATGTCCAGCACACGCATACCGGGCTGTAACTGCAATTTATCGCAGATCAGTTGCAGCTTGTCCTGCTGCGCCTCTTCCAGGGTCGTCGCTTTTTTCCAGTATCCGCAGGAGTACTGCATTAAAGGATCGAGCATACGGCTGAACAGATCGTTGCCCAGGTCGTAATGCTCTTTACCGACGATCCACGCCCGTTTTTTACTTTGCAGATTGAACAGGCGGGCGGAGGCAATACGTAAGGTATCTTTGAAATGACGAGGGAGCTGTTTTTCAAGACCGGCGCGTAATACGCTGGAGAAGAACATATCCAGCCGCTCACACTCCCACCAGCCGTCCATATAGCTTTCACCCAGCCCTAACGACCCCTCCTGTAACACGCGTTTGAAAAAATCGGGATGCTTTATCTGGGGATCGGAGGGGGATGAGCCATTAATCGTAATGCCCGCACGTCCCAACAGTTCACTGACGATCCGGGACCAGTTATCGTCCGGAACGCTGACTTCTTCTATACACGATGAACTCATAGCTTCTCCATCACCTTGCTGTGATCAGAACCTTAAAACAGCGTAGACGCTTTTTTGGTTTGTGAGAAATCTCACGGTAAATGCCCGCGAGGCTAATATCCGACGTAGAACAGAGGAAGGGAGATAACCCTTGCCGAAATGCCTTCCATGGTAAAACGGGAGCGCTCCGGCTCCCGTTAACACTTAATATTTATCGTATTTAATCGAACCAAATTTAGTATAGGCCGCAAAATTTGGTGATTCAACAGAAAATTGTTAGCAACCTAATCACTGGTATTTAACATAGTTTCCCGCGCAATCAGGCGTGCGACGTTTCTGTCTGCGCGTTTTCACTCTGCTCGCGATGGGCTGAGGACTGCATGCGATAGCCCAAACCCGACAGCGCAACGGTGACCAGCATCACGCTGGTAGTGGTGAGCAGCGGGGTTGCAATCAACGCAGAGACCACGAGACTTGCCAGGAAGCACAGGCCAAGTTGCAGGGTATTTTGCAGCGCGGCAGCGCGGCCTGTCGCCTGCGGAAATGGACGCAACGCCTGGGCTACAACAATAGGGTAGATGGCCCCGTTAGCGATCGCCATGACGCAGAACGGAATCAAAATTTCTGCAAGCCCGGCGCCGGGAATAAAGCCGAGAGCCCAGGTCGCAATCACGCTTAGCGCATACAAAACCAGCAGCCAGGGCAGCATCTGTTGGCCTTCCCATTTTTGCAGCGCGGCGCGACAGCCATAGCCACCCACCAGGAAGGCAATGGTCTGTGGTACATAGCTCAGGCCGATAGCCGCCGGGCTGTAGCCCATGTCATGCAGAATGAACGGCGAACCGGTTAGCCAGGCAAAGAAGCTGGCAGAGCAGGCAGCATAAATCAGCACGTTACCGCGATAGGCTTTCGACCGCAGTAAAGAGGTAAAGGTGATGGGCTTTGCGTCCGGATGCGTCTCTTTTTTATGCGCAGGTTTAAGCCCGAAAGCAGGCAGCATCAGGACCAGCGTAATAGCAAAGAGCGTGGCGAAAATGGCCTGCCAGTCGAAATGCGCCAGGATCCAGCTGCCCAGTAACGGGGCAAGCGCCGGCGACAGGCCGACCAGCGGCATAATAGTGGCGAATATGCGGTTAGTGCGCGAGGCGGGGTAGTAATCGGTCACCAGCGCCTGCCAGGTCACCGCTGCGGCGCAGACACCGACCGCCTGAATAAAGCGCAGCGCCAGCAGCCAGGCGGCATCGCGGACCCACAGCATGCCCAGACAGCCTACGGCAAAAATCGCCAGACCCAACAACAGGACGGGCTTACGGCCGAAACGATCCGAGAGCGGCCCCCACAGCAATTGCGCAAAAGCAAAGCCGGCGAGGAACAAACTTAAACTGGCGCTGATGGCGGCGGCAGGGGTTTGCAAATCTTCCTGCATCGCGGCGAACGCGGGCAGATACATATCGGTCGCCAAAAAGCCCAGCACGCTTAAGCCGCCGAGCCAGACTAAAAATCCTTTCCTGGGTTGCACTGTTTTTTCTCCTGAGGAGGCAGGTGTACGTTGGCGCAGAGTGTAGGGAGTGCAAAGCGGCTTGTGAAACGCTAATATTTGGCGGGTGCATTCAAAAATTTTGCAGGCTAAATATGTGGTCAGATTATTCCCTTGAAGTGGTTGATGCCGTGGCGCGTAACGGCAGCTTTACCGGTGCCGCCCAGGAGCTGCATCGCGTTCCCTCGGCTATCAGCTATACGGTGCGCCAGCTGGAAGCGTGGCTGGCGGTCCCGCTGTTCGAGCGGCGCCATCGCGACGTGGAGCTCACGCCTGCCGGAGCGTGGTTTTTGAAGGAAGGGCGGTCTGTTATCAAAAAAATGCAGATCACCCGTGAGCAGTGCCAGCAGATCGCCAACGGCTGGCGCGGGCATCTCGCTATCGCGGTGGATAACATCGTTAAGCCGGAGCGGACCCGGCAGATGATCGTCGATTTCTATCGTCATTTTTCCGACGTCGAACTGCGTGTTTCGCAGGAAGTGTTCAACGGCGTCTGGGATGCGCTGGCGGACGGCAGGGCGGAGATGGCGATTGGTGCAACCCAGGCGATCCCGGTTGGGGGGCGCTACGCGTTTCGCGACATGGGCATGCTGAGCTGGACCTGCGTGGTCGCACGCGATCACCCGCTGGCGGCGCTGGAAGGGCCGCTGAGCGATGACACCTTACGCAACTGGCCCTCGCTGGTGCTGGAAGATACCTCCCGCTCGCTGCCCAAGCGCATTACCTGGCTGCTGGATAATCAACGCCGCGTGGTCGCGCCGGACTGGGAGTCGTCGGCCACCTGTCTGAGCGCGGGGCTGTGCGTTGGCATGGTGCCGGTGCATTTTGCGCGCCCGCGCATCGACGCGGGAGAGTGGGTGGCTCTGACGCTGGAAAACCCCTTCCCGGATGCCGCGTGCTGTCTGACGTGGCAGCAAAACGACGTCTCGCCCGCCATGGCCTGGCTGCTGGATTATCTGGGCGACAGCGAAACGCTGAACCGGGAGTGGTTGCGGGAACCAGCATAGCTGGCCCCGTAATGAGATTAACGACGGTAGTCGCGGAACGGACCGTCCGCAACGGAACGGCGTTCAATCAGGCGCGGGTGAACTTCAATGGACTGGGACTGTTCACGCTTGTTGACGATCCTGTCCAGCAGCATATTGAAGGCCGTTTCACCCAGCGAATCTTTCGGCTGGTGAATGGTGGTCAGCGCCGGGGTAAAGAAGCGGGCGTTGCGCACGTTGTCATAGCCGATCACCGAGATATCCTGCGGGACGCGCAGGCCGAGTTCATCCGCCGCGCAGAGCGCGCCCATCGCCATGATGTCGCCGCCGCAGAACACCGCGGTAGGGCGATGCGGCTGGGAGACGATCTGCTGCATGGCGCGATAGCCCGACTCCGGCTCGAAGTCGCCCTGAACAATCCAGTTTTCCGGCACGGTGATCAGCGCCTCTTCCATCGCTTTCATGAAACCGGCCAGACGGCCAGCCCCGGTGTTACGCTCCAGCGGACCCGGGATCACGCCAATTTCACGATGACCGCGTTCTACCAGATAACGCCCCGCCATGTAGCCGCCTTCAAAGGCGTTATCAATAACGGAGTCGGTAAAGTCTGCGCGCGCTTCGCCCCAGTCCATGACCACCATCGGAATGTGGCGATACTCTTCCAGCATGGAAAGGACCGACTCGGGGTATTCAGAACACATTACCAGCAGGCCGTCGACGCGCTTTTGCGCCATCATTGACAGGTAAGCGCGCTGTTTTTCAATGTTGTTCCACGCGTTGCCCAGAATCAGGGTATAGCCTTTCTGGAAGCAGTTTTTTTCAACGGCTTCGATGATTTCAGCAAAGTAGGCCGCTTCACTGCTGGTGGCCAGCAGACCAATCGATTTGGTGTGATTAACCTTCAGGCTGCGGGCGACCGCACTTGGCGAGTAGTGCAGCTCTTTGATTGCCGCCCAGACGGCATTACGCGTCTCTTCAGCGACGAAACGCGTTTTGTTAATAACATGTGATACGGTTGTAGTGGAAACGTTTGCGCGTTTTGCTACGTCTTTAATTGTTGCCATTAAATGTCACTCCAGACCATATCCTAAGCTCCTGAAAAAATTGAAGGTAAACGTTTGCCTTCTCTCACCCTTATCACGCAAACATGAGTTGCGACACGCCGGGAAAACGACACAGGACGTCAGGAGGGGGTCAGTGGCCGGTACGCTAATAAATTTAGCGTGGAATTTTGTCCTATCTTGATGAAAAGGGGAAGAGGTAAAGTGGATATCCGTTTAAATCCTGGAAGATTTTTGACCTGAACTGTGTAAAAATGAGCAAGCTCACTTTTCGTAGGGTGAATAAAAGGAGAAAAATTGATGAGTACCGATCTGAAGTTTTCGCTGTTTACCACCATTGTTGTTCTTGCTCTGATTGTTGCCGGTGGTTTAACCGCTGCACTGCACTGATTCAGGCAGAGGGAGAACTTTCTCCCTCTCTTGCCGCTATTGTTACCTCTCCGGCAAAAATCTTTTGCCAAAATGTTAACTTCTCATTTTTTGTGATTGATGTCATGCTTTTGACTTCTTAGTTCTGTGCCGGGTTATGGCACGGTATCCGGAGTCTCTTCATGAAAATCAATTTTCCCCTGCTGGCCCTGGCGATTGGCGCCTTTGGGATTGGCACCACTGAATTCTCCCCTATGGGGTTATTGCCTGTTATCGCCCGGGGTGTGGACGTCTCTATCCCTGCGGCTGGTATGTTAATTAGCGCTTACGCGATTGGCGTGATGGTGGGCGCGCCGCTGATGACGCTGCTGCTTTCGCACCGCGCTCGCCGCAATGCGCTGATTTTCCTGATGGCGATTTTCACCCTCGGAAATGTGCTTTCCGCGATTTCGCCCGATTATACCACTCTGATGCTTTCGCGCATTCTGACCAGCCTCAATCATGGCGCCTTCTTCGGACTGGGCTCGGTTGTCGCCGCCAGTGTGGTGCCAAAACATAAGCAGGCCAGCGCGGTAGCCACTATGTTTATGGGCCTCACCATCGCTAATATCGGCGGCGTTCCCGCTGCCACCTGGCTGGGAGAAGCCATCGGCTGGCGTATGTCTTTCCTCGTAACCGCCGGACTGGGCGTGGTCGCGATGGTTGCGCTGTTCTTCTCACTGCCGAAAGGAAGTGCGGGAGAACGTCCGGAAGTACGTAAAGAGCTGGCGGTGCTGATGCGTCCTCAGGTGTTGTCCGCGCTGCTCACCACGGTACTGGGGGCGGGGGCGATGTTTACGCTCTACACCTATATCTCCCCGGTGCTGCACGACATTACCCACGCAACGCCACTCTTTGTTACCGCGATGCTGGTGCTGATTGGTGTCGGGTTCTCGATTGGCAACTATCTCGGCGGGAAATTTGCCGACCGCTCCGTCAGCGGGACGCTGAAAGGTTTTTTAACGCTGCTGATTGTCATCATGGTGGCGATCCCGTGGCTGGCGCGTAACGAAGTGGGTGCCGCGATTGCCATGGTGGTGTGGGGCGCCGCAACCTTTGCCGTGGTGCCACCGTTGCAGATGCGCGTAATGCGCGTTGCGCACGAAGCGCCGGGGCTCTCTTCGTCGGTGAATATCGGTGCGTTTAACCTGGGCAATGCGCTGGGGGCCGCAGCGGGCGGGGCGGTGATCTCCGGTGGTTTGGGTTACAGCTTTGTGCCGGTGATGGGGGCGATCATTGCCGCACTCGGCCTGCTGCTGGTGATGATGTCTGGTCGTAAACAGCCTGAAGCGGTGTGTACGGCGGAATAAACAAAAACGCAGAAGGGCTGCCCCTTCTGCGTGTCTCTTACGCGGCGAAGTTCTTCGCAACAAATTCCCAGTTAACCAGTGCCCAGAAGTGTTCCAGGTAGTTCGGGCGCGCATTACGGTAATCAATGTAATAGGCGTGTTCCCATACGTCCACGGTCATCAGCGGCGTGGCGCTGGTGGTCAGAGGGGTACCCGCATTAGAAGTGGAAACGATAGCCAGTTTGCCATCAGCCTCTTTTACCAGCCAGGTCCAGCCGGAGCCAAAGTTTTTAACGGCTGCGTCAGTAAACTTCGCTTTAAAATCCGCGAAACTGCCGAACGCGGCGTTAATCGCTGCCGCCAGCTCACCGGTAGGTTCTCCGCCTGCATTGGGGGCCAGGCAGTGCCAGTAGAAGGTGTGGTTCCACACCTGTGCGGCGTTGTTGAATACGCCGCCGTCTGAACTGCGCACGATCTCTTCCAGCGTTTTGCCTTCAAAATCGGTGCCCTTGATCAGATTGTTCAGGTTGGTGACATAGGTCTGGTGATGCTTGCCGTAATGGTACTCCAGGGTTTCCGCGGAAATGTGCGGGGCCAGGGCGTCTTTTGCATACGGTAGTGCAGGTAATTCGAACGACATTGCTTCTCTCCTTATAGTTTTATACGTTGCCAATAACCCTACAGACAACAAGGACAGAATAGCAAATTGAAAGGGTATGCAAAAGAGGAACTTACCCTGCCATGGAGGCGGCAGGGCAGGGTTTAGCGAATGGTTTTTGGCGTCATCACGCGGCGCGCACCCACATAGTGGCGCACCCAATAATCTTCGCTGAGAGAGGTGATCTGAATGTCCTGACCGCTGCGCGGTGACTGGATAAATTTACCGTTACCCACATACACCCCAACGTGATCGGCCGTACCGCGTCCCTGGGTGCGGAAGAACACCAGGTCGCCATTTTGCAGTTCGCCACGGTTTACAGGCGCGGCGTCGCGCAGATGGTACATCTCATTGGCGGTGCGTGGAATGCGAAACTTCACCAGATCTTTATAGGCATAATAAACCAGCCCACTACAGTCAAAACCGGTGCGCGGAGAGGTGCCACCCCAGCGATACGGTTTACCTATTTGCCCCATCAGTTTGTTCATCGCCGTTTTTTGCGCTTTCTGCATACGCGCTTTATGCACGTCAGCCAGCTTCGTCACTTTTGCGCATTTCGTTTTATGGCCTTTGCGCACGGTGCATTTTTCATTCACCAGGCTGGCGGTCGTGCGGGTGGTTTTGTGCGTGCCGGAACGGAGAGTTTTGGGTTTACTGGAGGCGGTCTTTTTGGTCTGAGCGGTGGTTTTCTTCTTTACTGTTTTACTGGTGGTTTTTTTCTTACGTTCTGTGGTTTTTGCCAGATGCGATTTTTGTACAGCAGAATGCCGCGCCTGTTCAGAGGCGTTCGCCGCTGGCGTAAATGAGAGTGTGGTAAACAGTAAAGCACAGAGCGTCATCGAGATTTTAGTTATCCGCGCCACTGGGCAGTCCCCTGATAAATGCAGGCCACAATGCATACCCGCGTGAGATTTACAAAACCTGTCGATTCTAATCCATAAATTCAGAAGAAGTTAATAGCATTTTTCATTCAAAAATTATGTTTCGTTAGCAAGTGCAAAAAAATTCACCATTCTGACGCACTCCTGTTCGCTCCTTAAGCAAAACCGCACCTCGTCTGGGGATAAACGACATTAGCAATGCAACTTTATGCGATAAGCGATAATATAATTAGACGTGACAAAAATGTTATTTTCCGATGTCGGTCTGACCCGCTACAATGTCAGACTGATGCCGTAACAGAAGTTAAAGGAAGCAAGACATGAGCACCACTATTGAAAAAATTCAGCGCCAGATCGCTGAAAACCCGATTCTCCTGTACATGAAAGGTTCTCCGAAGCTGCCAAGCTGCGGCTTCTCCGCGCAAGCGGTTCAGGCGCTGTCCGCCTGTGGTGAGCGTTTTGCTTACGTTGATATCCTGCAAAACCCGGACATTCGCGCTGAACTGCCAAAATACGCCAACTGGCCGACCTTCCCACAGCTGTGGGTTGATGGTGAACTGGTCGGCGGATGCGACATCCTGATTGAAATGTATCAGCGCGGCGAACTGCAACAGCTGATCAAAGAGACTGCGGCGAAGTATAAAACCGAAGAGCCGGACGCAGAGTAAGTTTTCTGCGGATATAAAAAAGCGACCACATTATGTTGGTCGCTTTTTTTTGTCCTGTGGGGCTATTGATTACCCAACCTACGATTGAAGATCGGCCTCGTCGCCCATCGGCAGCGGCCAGCCGCCGAGACGTTTCCAGCGGTTGACGATCTCACAGAACAGCTCCGCCGTACGCTCGGTGTCGTATAACGCGGAATGCGCCTGGGTGCCGTCAAACGCAATACCCGCCGTGATGCAGGCTTTAGAGAGCACGGTTTGCCCCAGCGCCAGGCCGCTCAGCGCGGCGGTGTCGAAGGTCACAAACGGATGGAATGGATTACGCTTGAGCGAGGCACGCTCGGCGGCAGCCATTGTGAAGCTGTGATCAAAGGTGGCATTGTGGGCCACCATGATGGCGCGGCTACAGTCATTCTCTTTCATGCCTTTGCGCACCATTTTGAAAATGGCGTGCAGCGCCTCGTATTCGCTTACCGCCCCGCGCAGCGGGTTTGTCGGATCGATACCGTTAAAGGCCAGCGCCTCTGGCTGTAAGTTTGCCCCTTCAAAGGGTTCAACGTGGAAATGCAGCGTGGTGTCCGGTATAAGCCAGCCCTGTTCATCCATCTTCAGCGTGATGGCGGCAATCTCAAGCAGCGCATCGGTTTTAGCGTTAAATCCGGCTGTTTCAACATCAATGACAACGGGATAAAAACCACGAAAACGGTCGCACAGACCGGTAAATTGAGCGTTATCGGACATCAGGGTCTCTTACAAGGGGGAAAAAGCAGTGCGCATTATGGCAAATTTTGAGAGGGGATGCAGCAAAACAACGGGCGCAAAGTGCGCCCTGCGGGATCAATTGCCCAGTCCGCGACCAGCGTCTTTGGCTTCGATCAGTTCGATTTTATAACCGTCCGGATCTTCCACAAACGCAATTACGGTGGTACCGCCTTTAACCGGACCGGCTTCACGGGTGACGTTACCGCCATTGCTGCGGATACGTTCGCAGGCTTCGGCGGCGTTACCCACTTCCAGCGCGATGTGGCCGTAAGCTGTACCCAGCTCGTAGCTGTCCACGCCCCAGTTGTAGGTCAGCTCGATGACCGCTTCATCAGATTCCGGGCCGTAACCGACAAACGCCAGGGAGTATTTATATTCCGGATTTTCGCTGGTGCGCAGCAGCTTCATGCCCAGAACGTTAGTGTAGAAATCGATGGAACGTTGCAGGTCGCCAACGCGCAGCATGGTGTGAAGTAGGCGCATAATTTCCTCATTAACCAGTGGAATGGATTATCTTTTTGAACAGGAACGATGTTTTAGTATAGCGGCGAAAGGTCGCCGCTATCAATGTACAAAGCGGGATTACAGTGAAGGGTAGTCGGTATAACCTTCCGCGCCGCCGCCATAGAAGCTTTCAGGGCGCTGCGGGTTCAGTTCGGCTTTTTTCTGCAAACGGGCAACCAGATCCGGGTTAGCAATGTAGTCACGGCCAAAGGCCACGGCGTCGATCAGGCCTTTACCGATCAAATCCTCGGCTTTCTCTGCCGTATACGCACCCGCCCCGATAATCACGCCGTGGAAGCGCTCGCGCACTTTCTGACGGAAGGCTTCACTGTAAGGCTTGCCGCCTGCCCAGTCCGGCTCGGACATGTGCAGATAGGCGATACCGCGTTTCGCCAGCTCTTCAATCAGATACAGCGCGTCTGCTTCTTCGTTCGGACCGTTGTCGACGTTCTGGAAAGTACCGATCGGGGAGACACGAATACCAATGCGGTCTGCGCTCCACTCATTACAGACAGCATCCACCACTTCAAGCACCAGACGCGCGCGGTTTTCAACGCTGCCGCCGTACTGGTCGGTACGCTGGTTGGAAGACGGGGACAGGAACTGATGCAGCAGGTAACCGTGCGCAGAGTGCAGCTCAACCAGGTCGAAGCCCGCTTCACGGGCGTTGGCGACGGCCTGACGGAAATCATTCACGATACCCGGGATCTCGTCCAGCTCCAGCGCGCGTGGCGTGGTGGTGTCGACGCGGATCGCATTACCGTTTTCATCGCGCAGGGAAGTGCGGGTATTGGCGTTCAGGGCAGAGGCAGAAACCGGCGCCTGACCGCCAGGCTGGATGCTGCTGTGTGAGATACGACCGGTGTGCCACAGCTGAACCGCAATACGGCCATCTTCAGCATGCACGCCTGCGGTGATTTTTTTCCACGCGGCGATCTGTTCCGGGCTGTGCAGACCCGGTGCACCGGCGTAGCCTTTTGCCTGAGCAGAAATCTGCGTGGCTTCGGAGATAATCAGGCCCGCGCTGGCGCGCTGGCGGTAATACTCACCCATCAATGGCGTTGGGATATCGCCCGGCTCGATGCTGCGCAGACGGGTAAGTGGGGCCATAAACACGCGGTTTGGGGCAGTAACGGCACCCACTTTCAGTGGGGTAAACAGCTTTTCAGCGGACATAACGGCTCCTGAGTAGACCAGTCGACTAGTAAAAGGGTAAATAAAAACGCCGGCTACACGCCAGGCGCGGTAATACAGTTTTTCACATGCGCCAGCGCGCTTTCGAGCGGCACGGCGCTGCGAGACATTTTTGCTTGCAGGTTGGCGCCTAACCAGAGGGAATAGAGCACCTGTGCCTGCGTGAGCGGATCGCCGGAGAAGGAGAGCGTTTTTTCATTGCGCCCGCTCTCCAGCGCCTGAGCCAACAGGGCAATAACGCCGCTGGCCCCTTTATCCATTGCGGTGCGCATATCTTCGGAGAGATCGCACACTTCGGCAGACAGTTTTACCGTCAGGCAGCCGCTGATGATGCCCTGCTGACAGAACTGCGTCAGCGTTTCCTGATAGTAGTTCAGAACACGATCCCGGTAGTCACCTTCACCGCTGGCGAAGTGGGTTGCCAGGCGCTGATGGTAGCTGGCGTAGTGCCGCTCCAGCATGGCAACGCCAAACGCCTCTTTGGATCGAAAATAGTGATAAAACGATCCCTTAGGTACTTCAGCGGTTTTTAACAACTCGCTCAGCCCCATACCGGTAAACCCGCGATGCATGCAAAGACGCTCGCCGGTAGCCAGCAAATGTTCTCGTGTATCGTGTTCAGTGTGTCTGCTCATGCCCTTACTCTAATAGACCGTTCGGTCTAATGCAAGCCCGCTTAGCGACGACATTGCGACAGAATATCCAGCTGCGGTTGATAAACCGCTGATTTCACGTCCATCATGCCCAGAACGGTGGCGAATAAATTGTCCTGTGAAACCGCCTCTTTTGCGGCATGGTCACGCAGGCAATCCGTGTTTACGCCGAAGTTTTTCGCATAATCCGGGGAGAGCCAGAACATAAACGGAATATGCGTTTGCTGCTCCGGGGCCAGCATATACGGCGTACCGTGCAGGTAAATTCCGCTTTCGCCCAGCGATTCACCGTGATCGGAGAGGTAAATGAGCGCCGTGTTCATGTTGGCCTGCCGGGCTTTTAGCGCGTCGATGGTTCGGCTGACCACGCTGTCGGTATACAAAATCGAGTTGTCATAGGTATTGATCAGCGACTGATGATCGCAATCCTGAATTTCATTGGTATCGCAGGTTGGGGTGAACTTGCGAAAGCTGTCCGGATAACGGTTGTAGTAGGCCGGACCGTGGCTGCCCATCAGATGAATAACCAGAACCGTATCCTGCTTTATTCCATCCAGTACGTTGTCCAGACGGTAGAGGTTGACGTCGTCGATACAGGATTTGTCCTTACAGAACTGATCCAGTTTCCACTGGGTCATATCCGTGTGCGGCACGCGGTCGCAGGCGCCTTTACACCCGCCGTCGTTGTCGCGCCACAGCAGGTTGAAACCGGCATGGTTAAGTACATCGAGCAGACCTTCCTGGTGATGGGCGAGGTCCGCGTCATATTTTTTCCGCGTCATGCCGGAGAACATGCAGGGGACGGAAACGGCGGTTTCCGTGCCACAGGAGGAGGCCTGGGGGAAGTTGATGACATCCTGCTTTTTCAGCTCGGGGTTGGTTTCACGCGGGTAACCATTTAACGAGTAGTTTGCGGCGCGGGAGGCTTCGCCCACCACCACAATCAGCACGGTTTTCTTGCGTTGGCTGGAAATCAGCGCGCCTTTATGAGCATCCTCGCCAATGCGGACCAGCGTCTGGTCGCCGGCAAACCAGCGCATTTTGCTGTATTTCACCACGGCGCTCACGTAATTCGCCGGGGTAACCATTTTGACGATGCTTTTGTTATTGCGGAACAGAGAAGCATAGTCTTTATAAAACACCGCCGCGACCAGGATGATTACCAGCAGCGCACCCAGCATAGCGGCGACACGCGTCAGGAGGGCATACCACCATTTTCCGGTGCGAATGCGCGTCAGGGCTAAAATAATCGATGGAACCAGACCTGCAACGACCAGCCACAGGATCATCTGCGGCGTCACCAGAGCAGTCGCTTCCTGGGAATTAGTTTCGAACACGTTCACAATCATGTTCTGATCGATAACCGTGCCATAGGTATACATAAACCAGGTTGCGGCGGCGCATCCCAGGGTCAGGACAATCATGAGCGGCTTGCGAATAAAGGGAATATTCAGCAGGCTGAAGACAATCACCCAGCCGCAGAACAGCACCAGCGGCACGCTGGCAGCAAACAGGAGATCGTGCAGATGCGCAGGCGCAATGATTGACCAGCTGCGCTGGATAAACAGTGCATTCAGTACGGTGAAGAAAAGTGCACAGCCCAGAGTAAATTTTATATCGTTACAGTGTAACTTTTTAGTGAACCACATGATGACCAGACCATTCGTTATATCAATGCGGCGAGTATAAGAAGGGAAGATTAGCGAAACCTTAATGCTCTGTATGTGGGGGTCATCCTTGCATGTAAGCCATTTAGGGTCTTCACTGTAGGGAATAATGACGTTCTGGAGGTAGGTGTGGCAGAGCAACTGGAGTTTTTCCCTGTCCAGAGCCCGTGCCGGGGTATTTGCCAGGTAGATGAACGAGGATACTGTCGTGGCTGCATGCGCACGCGCGATGAACGTTTTAACTGGCAAAATTTCAGCGACGCGCAAAAGCAGGAGGTCTTACGGCTCTGTCGACAGCGTCTGCTGCGTAAAATTCGTGCAAACAAAGCGGTTGAAAGCGAAGAACCTCAGCAACCTTCACTGTTTTAGCAGGGTAATTGCGTATACTGGTGACATGACTTCCTTGAGGAAAATGTTATGGTTCAGCGTATTACCCTTGCCCCGCAGGGCCCGGAATTCTCCCGATTTGTTATGGGCTACTGGCGCCTTATGGACTGGAATATGTCTCCGGTCCAGCTGGCGGACTTTATAGAAGAGCATCTCGATCTCGGGATCACCACCGTCGATCACGCTGATATTTATGGCGGCTATCAGTGCGAGGCTGCCTTTGGCGAAGCGCTGAAGCGTGCGCCGGCGCTGCGTGAACGTATGGAGATTGTGACCAAATGCGGTATTGCCACCACAGCAAAACCGGAGCATGCGCTTGGGCATTACATCACTGACAGCGCGCATATCGTTAAAAGCGCCGAGCAGTCACTGATTAACCTGGCCACCGATCGTATCGACCTGCTGCTGATCCACCGACCCGATCCGTTGATGGATGCGGATGAGGTCGCGGAAGCCTTCCTGACGCTTCACCAGAGCGGCAAAGTGCGCCATTTTGGCGTGTCTAACTTCACCCCGGCACAGTTTGCGCTATTGCAGTCTCGCCTGCCGTTTACGCTGGCGACGAATCAGGTGGAGATCTCGCCTGTTCATCAGCCGCTGCTGCTGGATGGCACGCTCGACCAAATGCAACAGCTGCGCATCCGTCCAATGGCATGGTCCTGTCTGGGAGGCGGCCGCCTGTTTAACGATGAGGCATTCCAGCCGCTGCGTAACGAGCTTGAAACGGTGGCGCGCGAACTGAATGCGGAGAGTATCGAGCAGGTGGTTTACGCCTGGATCCTGCGCCTGCCGTCTAAACCGCTGCCAATTATTGGCTCCGGCAAAATTGAGCGCGTCCGCGCTGCGCTTGTGGCTGAGGAGCTGGATATGACGCGTCAGCAGTGGTTCCGCATCCGCAAGGCGGCGCTGGGCTACGACGTACCCTGAGCACGCCTGAACCTGACTTTCCGGTGAAATCTGCGCCGCTGGTATAGACTTAAGGTGCAAAAAATAACCCGTGGAGGTCTTATGAAGCGTTTTGCTCTGGCAATGGTTACGCTGGTTGTTTGTGCAGGTGCGCAGGCAGCCAGCGAGGACGTTGAAATGAATCTCGTCACTTCTCAGGGGGTAGGCCAGTCCATCGGGACGGTGAAAATCACCGAAACCGATAAAGGGCTGGAATTTGCTCCCGATCTCAAGGCTCTTCCACCCGGCGAACATGGTTTTCACGTTCATGCCAAAGGCAGCTGTCAACCCGCGATGAAAGAGGGGAAACCAACAGCTGCGGAAGCCGCAGGGGGGCATCTCGACCCGCACAACTCCGGTAAGCATGAAGGCCCGGAAGGGATGGGGCACCTCGGCGATTTGCCGGTGCTGGTGGTAAATAACGATGGTAAAGCCACCGATCCGGTTGTGGCGCCACGACTCAAAAAGCTTGACGAGGTCAAAGGCAAGGCGCTGATGGTCCACGTGGGCGGCGATAACATGTCCGATCAGCCTAAACCGCTTGGCGGCGGCGGGGCGCGCTATGCCTGCGGGGTGATCTGATCGCCAATCGTTCCGGGTGGCGGCGCCTGTTCAAGCTGTGACAGGGAGCAGTGCAGCCGCCAGATAATGGACGCCAGATCGCGGGCCGCAGGCTGATGATGGTGCGCCAGCGCGTCGCAAATACGCTGAAGCTCGGCGAGCGTGACGCTCAGGGGGCGCTGCTGCACCCCGCGCTCGCTCATCACATCTCGGAGCATGGAAATACAGTTATCACGGACCTGCGACAGCGGATCGGAACGCGTCTCCCAGGCGCGCAGTTGCCACACCACGTGCGAACAGTTTAACAGCACCACGCCCCAGCGCAGCAGCCAGCGACGGGAGAGTGAATCCTGGCTGTTGTTCAGCTGGCTGACATGATGGTAAACCAGCGATTCATACTCGCTTTCGCGCAGATGCGGCCTGCGGCTCAGCTGATCGACAAAACCCCTGCGCAACACCCGAATATGCCTGCGGCTTTTACGCGCGTCCGAGCCCGGGCGTAGCACAGCGAAAGCCAGCCACGCCAGCCCTACGCCGAGGATCTTCGCCAGGTTGTCGTTGAGAAAATCAGCGTAATCGTAAACCGGTGGATTCGTTACAGAGATAAATGAGCCCATAAAAACAATCAACTGACCCCACAGACCGGCCAGTTTAGGCATTTGCAGTTTGAGCAACTGCATGCTGGTTAATAGCGGGAAGAGAAACAGCAGAAATTGCCAGAGGTCGGTTATCTGCACCATCAAACCAAATTTCACCACGAAGCTGAATAGCGACAGCAGTACCAGCGTACGCAGCAGAAGCGTAAGGGAATAAAAGGGGGAAGCGGCGACGGAATAGAGCACGCAGCTGATTGCCGCAAGCGTCAGGGCCGCACTGCCCGCATCCCATTGCGTGGTGATGGCCCATGCGCCCACGGCCGTCAACGCACAAAACGTACGAAAACCGCTCCACAGCGCCTCCATTGCGTCGGTATGGCGCGCCAGAGCAGGACTACCGGGAACGGAAAATTCGGTGACGGGCGTGGCATTCTCGACGGCTTTTAACCAGCGGCTGCTGCGCAGATACAGGCGGCAGAAATAGTTCAGACGCTGCCAGAAGGCACGGTGCCTGTAGTCATATTCATCCGTTGGGGCGAGCGGCGCGATAATGCGGGCCACGGTATAGATATCGGCATCCGGACGCGCAAGAGCGGCGAGCAGCGCCTCGATAATCTCCCGGGTATGGGCTGGCGGTGCAGGCCAGTTCAGCAACATCCGGCGAAGGCTCGAGATCGCGCTCGTCATCCGCAATTGCTGGTGCAGTAAATAGTTCAGAAGCGTGTTCTGGCGACGAAAACGGTAGTGGCTCCAGAAAGCCTGGATGCGCAACAAGTTCATGGTCAGGATCTGGCCGATGACCTTTTCGTGCGCGAGGCGGATGTCATCGCTGCTGTCAGGCTGCCAGAGCAGGCTGGCATGTTCCAGCAAACGTGCGTGCATCGTTTTAAGGGCGGTGATAAGCGTAGTGCCATCTGAGGTACTGGGCAGGATCATCATCATGACGCCCCCGCACAGAATGCCGACCATCACTTCACACACGCGTGCCTGGGCGATATCCCACAGCTCGGTGGTGTCCAGCACGTTGACGACCGGAAAGGCGATAATGGCCGCGGTGTAACCCGCCAGCTGAAACGCATAGGCAACGTTATTGGTAAAATGGGCGCAGGCCCAGGTACACAGCCCCAGCCATGCCGACATGCTTAACAGAAAGAGCCAGGGATCGTTCAGGGTATGGCCGGCAAGAAGCAGTGCGGCGGTTGCCCCCAGCAGGCTACCCGCCACGCGCCCGAGGCTTTTACTGATAACGCCCCCGACGGTAGGGAAGCTGACGACCGCCGCAGAGGTCATCGCCCAGTAAGGCTCATCCAGATTCAGATAATAGGCAACCGTAAGCGCAAGGCACATGGCGATGCCGTTGCGCAGCGCGTAACGCCACTGCGGCCGTGTCGCTTTTATCCACGGCGTATTGCGCCAGGAGAAAGCCCCCAGGTTCATCATCGCGATCCGATGGCGACGGTGCAGGTTGTGCCAGAGACCAGGGTAATGTCTTTCGGCAGTTGATCAAACTCGACGCGAACAGGCACCCGCTGAGCCAGGCGCACCCACGGGACGTTGGGTTTGATGTCAGGCACCAGGCCAGAATCGGTTTCCACGCTCTGATCGTATATTGCCCGACCTATGCTGCTAACGTGACCCTGTAACGTTTCTGCGCCGCTGTAAAGCGTGATCCGGGCAGGCGCTCCCTCGCGGATATGGCGCAGCTTGGTCTCTTCAAAATAACCTACAACATAGAAAGAGTGGCTATCGACTAGGGCGAAGACCGGCTGGCCTGTGGTGGCGTAATCACCCACACGGGTAGACAGGCTCGTGATCCATCCATCCACCGGGGCTTTGACCATGGTCTGGGTCAGTTGCCACTCGGCCTGTTTCAGCGTTGCCTCTGCAACCTTCAGGCTGGCCTGCATGGCTTTTACATTGATATTGGCGGTATCAAGATCTTCCGCAGAGATGTAATTTCTCGACAGATGGCGGCGGCGTTCGGCTTCGTTATTGGCTTTTGCCAGATCTGATTGAGCTTTTGCGAGCTGCGCCTGGGCATTAAGCACCGCAATGTGGAAAGGGGTCTCATCGATACGGAATAGCACATCGCCCGCATGAACGTACTGGTTGTCCTTCACCAGCAGCGCGCTGATACTGCCGGACACCTGTGGCGTGATGCTGACCTGTTCCGCGCGGATCTTGCCGTCACGCGTCCAGGGCGACTGCATGTAATAATTCCAGAGCCACCAGCCGGCCATCACCGCCAGCGCTAAAACGAAAAGAGTGGAAAAATATTTTAACGTTTTCAATGCTATTCTCACCACACGGTTAACACGGCAAGGCCAAGACAGACGGAGAGGGTAAACAGGGAGAGATCCATTAACATCGGGTGCCAGATTTCACCGGAATACATCCAGTCGCGCAGCAGACGATGCGCAATGAGCCAGATTACAAAACCGACCATCACGGCTTTAAACAGTGGCGGAAAGTAGACCGATGCGCCAACAATCAAATCCTGGAGGGGCAACCCTGCGGAGAAGGAAAACAACGTCACAAGCAGCGATCCTTTGCGGTGGAATGAGGGCCACATTGGCAGATTTCAATGCGATGGCGAATTACCATTCAGTGTAAATCATCCTTTAAGGAATGATGAATACCGTGATTGCATTTGTTTTGGCAATACAAATACTGCAAACTATTCTAAAATCACTATAATCACTTAGCAAGCTAATTATAAGGAGATGAAATTGGAATCGCCATTAGGTTCTGATCTGGCAAGGTTGGTACGCATCTGGCGTGCTCTGATTGACCATCGCCTGAAACCTCTGGAACTTACGCAGACGCACTGGGTTACGCTGCATAACATTCATCAGCTCCCGCCCGATCAGTCACAGATCCAACTGGCAAAAGCGATTGGTATTGAGCAGCCTTCTCTGGTGCGTACCCTTGACCAGCTGGAAGAGAAGGGACTCATCTCCCGACAAACCTGCGCCAGCGATCGTCGCGCCAAGCGGATTAAATTGACGGAAAAAGCGGCCCCGATTATTACTGAGATGGAGACCGTCATCAGTAAAACGCGAGGGGAGATCCTGGCCGGTATTTCCCCCGCTGAGCTGGAGATGCTGATCGGACTCATCGCCCGTCTTGAACAAAACATCCACGATTTACAGTCGCGCGACTGACGTTATTCACAGGCCTTGCTGGTGCAAGGCCTTTGTCATGTTCTGAACACCACCACCCGGTTGCGGCCCGTCTCTTTTGCCTCGTACATGGCTTTATCCGCGCTTTCCACACAGGTTTCAGCGCTGGTCTCCGGCGAGGTGGCGGTGAATACCCCCATACTGATAGTTATCGGTTCCGGGAGATAACCGCCGCTGCTGACGTTGTCGAAACCGCTCAATTTGAGACGTATGCGTTCGGCAACCTGTTGCGCAAGATCGGAAGGGGTATTTGTCAGCATGAGCACAAATTCTTCGCCGCCGATCCGCGCTGCGATATCCTGCGGTCGCACTGAATCGGTCAACAGGTTTGAGACAAACTGTAAAACCTTATCCCCCTGCAAATGGCCGTAGCAGTCGTTAATGCGTTTGAAACGGTCAAGATCGCTCACGATCACCGATACCGGGTGCGCCAGGGTTGCTGTACTCAGCGCGTGGTTTAATGAATCATAGAAATAGCTACGATTATACAGACGGGTGAGGGGATCGCGGATCGAGTTTTGATAAGACTCCTGATATTTTACATGCGAGTCACGATACAAATTAAATACATCGGAAAGTAAGATGAAGATAATGATTAATGTAGCGACAGTTTCGAATAACCGTGCCCGGTACCATGAAATATCTTCAGCGTGTCCGCCTAACAATAGCATGAGCAGGGTGACGATATAACAGACGCATAAAAAATTGCCGCCGACCCAAAACAAATTCCTCACGCGGGTAATGGCCATCAGGGTGATTAACGTTACTACCCACAGGACGATCAAAATGATATTAATCGCCTGGCTCCAGAGAACCATAAACTGTCGGGTTTCATTGTCTACCAGGTCCAGTGTGAGCAGGGTTGAATGGCTGGAATAGAATAATGCCAGCCCAAGCATACTGCCCGTAAAGAGCGAGGCGCCGACAACGATACCGATGTGGGTGCTTCGTGAGAGAGCGGACGTACGCAGGGTATACAGCAATGCCGAGATGATTATCAGCACCGCCATTAAAAAGTGGCGGAACATATAGAAAATCATGGCGTCATTATAGTTCGCCACGTTGAACTGATAGAGATCAAGCCAGGCCGGGAAGCTGGACAGAGTCCCCACCATCAATAACGCTGAGCCGGCAAAGGCCAGGGCAATGGGAACAAGATATAATCGCCTTCTGTCGCACCAGTATTTCATTGCCATAAAACAGGCAATAAACAGATGAAACACCAGAAGAAATATCGTCAGCGTAGGGAAAAACAAAGGTGAAAACGAAGGAACCCATTCAACAAGTTTTATAAAAAAAGCTTGTAATACGGCAATGATAACAATGCATCCAAGCGCGAAGGCCACAAAGCGGTTCTTTACAAATCGACAGATCGCAAGCATAGAGAATTTAAAAATTAAAAAAGAAAAAGAGATTGCGAAGAGTCTAAACGAGGGAAATAAAAAATACTTTGCGCACGGACAAGAACAGGTGAAATGAATAATTCACCATGTGAATATATTGTGCCAATATATTATTAGGAATGATGATTTTGGTAAATGGATGCGGTCTGAAAGACCACATCCATCAGGATATTAACGCGGGGAGACGGTGACCTGGCTGCCGTTGCTTGCCAGAACAACACGCTGACCAGCAGAGAAGCGGGTGTTACCCTGTTTCTGCACAACCATAATAGTGCTGCCATCGTCTTTACGGATTTCCAGCTCAACGCCCTGAGTTTTGTTCATCGCACCCTGAACGCCCTGACCCGCTACGCCGCCTGCAACTGCGCCCGCTGCGGTCGCCAGAGAACGTCCGGTGCCGCCGCCAATGGTATTACCCAGGAAACCGCCCAGCACAGCACCGCCGATTGCGCCCACCACGTTCGTGTCATCGCCACCCTGAATCTGAACAGGACGGGCATTAACGATAGTACCGTATGTCACGTTCTGTACCTGTTTAGCTTCAGAAGCACTATATACGTCGCCGGAGAGTGAACTGTCATTCACACAACCCGCCAGTGTTAAACCAATCAGCGAAACGCCCAGTACACGTAAAATCATTTGACTCTCCTGTTCACCAAAAAACGCCCGGTTGGGGCATCCGTTATGGTTAAATTATATGGCATTCCTGACCACAGTTCATATCTTTGCATGCCGAATAGATAAATTTTACCTGAACAGGGCTTAACGGGACATAAACAAACATCGCCTGTGCTACAGGTCTGAGATTGTTAAAAATTATTATCACCGCATAGCAAAGCCGCGTTATTTATGATGGAGTGTTTGCACTTAGCCCATGTAACGTAAGGAAAGCGCATGAAATCGGGTCGCTATATCGGTGTGATGTCTGGTACCAGTCTTGACGGTGTGGATGTCGTTCTGGCCGCCATTGATGAAAACATGGTGGCGCAGCAGGCAAGCCTGACCTGGCCAATTCCGGTCTCGTTAAAAGAAGAGATCCTGAACATCTGCCAGGGGCAACAGCTGACGCTTTCCCAACTGGGCCAACTGGATGTGCGTCTGGGGGCGCTGTTTGCTGATGCGGTACTGGCCCTGATGCAGCAGGAAAGACTCCACCCGCAGGATATCGTGGCAATAGGTTGCCATGGGCAGACCGTCTGGCATGAACCTGTCGGCGAGGCGCCGCACACGATGCAAATTGGCGATAACAACCAGATTGTGGCAAAAACCGGCGTGACGGTGGTGGGTGATTTCCGTCGTCGCGATATGGCCCTCGGCGGGCAGGGGGCGCCGCTGGTTCCGGCATTTCATCAGGCACTGCTGGCGCACCCGGTAGAGCGCAGGATGGTCCTGAACATCGGCGGGATCGCCAACCTGTCGATGCTTATTCCCGGGCAGCCCGTGCGGGGGTACGATACCGGACCCGGTAATATGCTGATGGATGCCTGGATCTGGCGTCAGAGCGGCAAAGCCTACGACAAAGACGCGCAGTGGGCCAGCCAGGGGAAAGTGATCCTTCCCTTGCTGCAAACCCTGTTAAGCGATCCTTTCTTTGCTCTGCCCGCGCCGAAAAGCACGGGGCGGGAATATTTCAACTACGGCTGGCTTGAACGTCAGCTGGCGCGCTTCCCCGGCCTTGCGCCTCAGGATGTGCAGGCTACGCTGACGGAGCTCACCGCGGTATCGATTTCTGAACAGGTGTTGCTGAGCGGCGGATGTGAGCGCTTGCTGGTATGCGGAGGCGGAAGCCGCAACCCGCTGGTGATGGCACGCCTCGCCGCCTTGCTGCCAGGCACCGAAGTCACGACCACTGATGAAGCCGGGATCAGCGGAGACGATATGGAAGCGCTGGCCTTCGCCTGGCTTGCCTGGCGTACGGTTGCCGGTCTGCCGGGGAATTTACCCTCCGTAACCGGTGCGCGGGAGGCGAGCGTCCTTGGGGCCATTTTCCCCGCAAACCCGCGCCATAATCAGAGTTAACTGAAATTCAGCGGGAGGCGTAACCCGTAAAATAGGGAAAAACAGGAGGGCGGTTAGGCCCTCCAGGACCAGGATAGTCTTCGGAATCTGCCCATGAAAAAACTTCTTCTCATTGCTGTACCTTTTCTTATGACCGGATGCAGCGTCTATAACCAGTTCGTTGAGCGTATGCAAACCGATACGCTGGAATATCGTTGTGATGAAAAACCGCTGACGGTGAAGCTGAACAACCCGCATCAGGAAGCCAGCTTTGTTTATGACAATAAGTTGTTAACGCTGAAGCAGGGAATGTCGGCCTCCGGTGCGCGCTACTCAGACGGGATCTACGTCTTCTGGTCGAAAGGCGACAGCGCCACCGTCTACAAGCGTGACCGCATTGTGCTGAACAATTGTCAGCTTGAAAATCCGAAGCGTTGAGATTTTTGAAGGGGGCGCGCACAATAGCGCCACCCAATCTCACTTTCAGCTAACGCCATGTCAGATAACGACGAACTACAGCAAATTGCGCATCTGCGCCGTGAATACACCAAAGGCGGTCTGCGCCGCCAGGATCTTCCCGCCGAACCGCTGGTGCTTTTTGAACGCTGGCTGAAGCAGGCCTGCGAAGCGAAACTGGCTGACCCGACGGCAATGGTCGTTGCCACGGTTGATGAAAATGGTCAGCCGTATCAACGCATCGTTCTTCTCAAGCATTATGACGAGAAAGGGCTGGTGTTCTACACCAATCTTGGCAGTCGTAAAGCGCATCACCTTGAAAATAATCCGCGTATTAGCCTGCTCTTCCCGTGGCATATGCTGGAGCGCCAGGTGATGGTCACCGGCAAGGCGGAGCGCCTCTCTACGCTCGAAGTGGTAAAATATTTCCACAGTCGCCCGCGCGACAGTCAGATCGGCGCCTGGGTCTCTAAACAGTCCAGCCGAATCTCAGCCCGCGGTGTGCTGGAAAGTAAATTCCTCGAACTCAAACAGAAGTTTCAGCAGGGTGAAGTACCGCTGCCGAGTTTCTGGGGCGGGTTCCGCATCCCCATTGAGCAGATGGAATTCTGGCAGGGCGGTGAACACCGCCTGCACGACCGCTTTTTATACCAACGCGACAACGGTGGCTGGAAAATCGACAGACTGGCCCCGTAATCCCCAAAATTTGTTGATTTAAGCGCTAGCGCACACCGCGCTGGCGCTTTATTCTATGGTCCTTTCGCATCAGGCGAAAAGTCGTGTACCGGCAAAGGTGCAGTCGTTTATACATGGAGAATTTGATGGCAAGCAGTAACTTGATTAAACAATTGCAAGAGCGGGGCCTCGTGGCCCAGGTGACGGACGAGGAAGCGTTAGCAGAGCGACTGGCGCAAGGCCCGATCGCGCTCTATTGCGGCTTCGATCCCACCGCTGACAGCTTGCATTTGGGGCATCTTGTTCCATTGTTATGCCTGAAACGCTTCCAGATGGCCGGCCATAAGCCTGTCGCACTGGTTGGCGGCGCGACCGGTCTGATTGGCGACCCAAGTTTCAAAGCCGCTGAGCGTAAGCTGAATACCGAAGACACCGTGCAGGAGTGGGTGGATAAGATCCGTAAACAGGTTGCACCGTTCCTGGATTTCGACTGCGGTGACAACTCTGCGATTGCGGCGAACAACTACGACTGGTTTGGTGGCATGAACGTGCTGACGTTCCTGCGTGACATCGGCAAACACTTCTCTGTTAACCAGATGATTAACAAAGAAGCAGTAAAGCAGCGTCTTAACCGTGACGATCAGGGTATCTCTTTCACGGAGTTCTCCTACAACCTGTTGCAGGGGTATGACTTCGCCTGCCTGAACAAGCTGCACGGCGTCTCTCTGCAAATTGGCGGTTCCGACCAGTGGGGTAACATCACCTCCGGTATCGATCTGACCCGTCGCCTCCACCAGAATCAGGTGTTTGGTCTGACCGTGCCGTTGATCACCAAAGCCGACGGTACCAAGTTCGGTAAGACCGAAGGCGGCGCGGTATGGCTGGATCCGAAGAAAACCAGCCCGTACAAGTTCTACCAGTTCTGGATCAACACGGCGGATGCCGACGTTTATCGCTTCCTGAAGTTCTTCACCTTTATGGATATCGAAGAAATCAATGCGCTGGAAGAAGAAGACAAGAACAGCGGTAAAGCACCACGCGCCCAGTACGTGCTGGCGGACGAAGTGACTAAACTGGTTCACGGCGAAGAAGGTCTGGCGGCGGCGAAGCGCATTACGGCTAGCCTGTTCAACGGAACCCTGAGCGATTTAAGCGAAGCGGATTTCGAACAGCTGGCGCAGGATGGCGTGCCGATGGTTGAGATGGAAAAAGGCGCCGATCTGATGCAGGCGCTGGTGGACTCCGAGCTCCAGCCGTCTCGCGGTCAGGCGCGTAAAACCATCGCCTCTAACGCGATCACCATTAATGGCGAAAAACAGGCCGATCCGGAATACACCTTTACCGAGAACGACCGTCTCTATGGTCGCTACACGCTGCTGCGTCGCGGTAAGAAAAATTACTGCCTGGTCTGCTGGAAGTAATTAAAAGTATGCAGGGGCGTGGGAAACCACGCCCCTTTTGTTTTGACAGGGTTTGGTAAGTACAACATGAAGAACATCCTCGCCATTCAGTCCCACGTTGTGTTTGGACATGCTGGCAACAGCGCTGCGGAATTTCCGATGCGCCGCCTCGGCGTTAACGTCTGGCCCCTCAATACCGTCCAGTTCTCGAATCACACCCAGTACGGTAAATGGACCGGCTGCGTAATGCCGCCGTCGCATCTGACGGAAATCGTTCAGGGGATTGCGGATATCGACCAGCTTAAACGCTGCGATGCCGTACTGAGCGGATATCTGGGTTCGGCGGAGCAGGGGGAACATATCCTCGGCATTGTGCGCCAGGTGAAAGCGGCAAACCCCGCGGCGAAATATTTCTGCGATCCGGTGATGGGACATCCGGAAAAAGGCTGCATCGTAGCGCCGGGCGTTGCGGAGTTTCATGTCCGTCATGCATTGCCCGCCAGCGATATTATTGCCCCCAACCTGATTGAACTTGAGATCCTGTGCGAGCATCCGGTCAACAGCGTAGAAGAGGCTGTAAGCGCCTCTCGCGAGCTGATCGCCCAGGGGCCAGAGATTGTGCTGGTTAAGCACCTGGCACGCGCAGGGTTGAGCCAGGACCGTTTTGAAATGCTGCTGGTGACGAAGGATGAAGCCTGGCATATCAGTCGACCGCTGGTGGATTTCGGTGCACGTCAGCCTGTCGGGGTCGGGGATGTGACCAGCGGTTTGCTGCTGGTGAAGCTATTGCAGGGCGCGAGCCTGCGCGATGCGCTGGAGCACGTCACCGCAGCCGTTTATGAAATCATGATTGCGACGAAGACGATGCAGGAATATGAGCTCCAGGTCGTCGCGGCGCAGGATCGCATCGCGAAGCCGGAGCACTATTTTAGCGCAACGCAGCTTTAGAAAACGCCCGGCGGCGTTGCGCTTGCACGGGCCTACGGAATTTATAGGCCGGGTAAGCGTCAGCGCGACCCGGCAATCCAGGTCGCTCGGTTAATTCAATCCTTCCGCTTTCAGCGCCGCTGCCACCGCAGGACGCTCCGCCACGCGCGTCATATACGATGCGACATGGTCTAATCCTTCCATGTTCAGCTTAACCGCGCGCGCCCAGCGCAGAACGGTAAACAGATAGGCATCGGCGATGGTGAAACGCGAGCCACAGATCCACTGGTCGTCTTTCAGCGCGTCGTTAACGTACTGCAACTTTTTCTCCAGCAGCGAGCGCACGGTAGGTTTGTACTCTTCCGGCGTGTCCGGGCGGAACAGGGGCGTAAAGCCTTTGTGCAGTTCGGTGGCAATATAGTTCAGCCACTCCAGCGTTTTATAACGCGCAATGCTGCCGGTGGGGGCAAGGAGCTGACGATCCGGTACGTTGTCCGCCAGGAATTGCATAATCGCCACCCCTTCGGTCAGCAGGGTGCCATCATCCAGCAGCAGGGCCGGAACCTGGCCTTTTGGGTTAATCGCAAAAAAGTCATCCCCGTTTTCCAGACGCTTTTTCATCAGGTCAACGCCGTCCAGCGTGAAATCTTTACCGCTCTCGCGAAGCGTAATATGGGAAGCAAGAGAGCAGGCGCCCGGTTTATAGAACAGTTTCATCGGTAACTCCTTTTTGCTGAGGTTCCAGCTATGTTAGTGCGCGTTCGGATAAAAAAAAAGCCGCTAATCAATTAGCGGCTTCTGTTCAGTCGTTTCCCGATGACATTACGCGTTCGCGGTTTTGATCGCTTTAGCGGATTTGTCGTCGTCCTGGGTCATACGATTCAGTTTAGGTGCGGTCAGCAGCATCAGCACGGCAATCACGGCGGTCGCGATACCAATTTGCATGAACACGGTGCCGTAGACATTCAGGGAAACCAGCGGGTCGGTAACGTTGTCTGGTACCGCCATCAAATTCGCAATCTTACCTGCGATGATAGCCGCGCCAGCGGTGGTCAGGAACCAGCTACCCATGATGAAGCCCATCAGACGCTGAGGGACCAGCTGCGCAACCATCGCCAGGCCCAGACCGGAGATCATCAGTTCACCGATAGATTGCAGCGCATAGCTCAGGATCAGCCAGTTAACAGACACGATACCCGCGTCGGTGGCGAATTTCGTCCCGAGCGGCAGCACCAGGAATGCGCCAGAGCACAGCACCATACCGATAGCGAACTTGTGCGGCATAGGCAGACGGTCGCCCATTTTGTTATAGATAGCGGCCAGAATCGGGCTACCAATCATGATCCAGAACGGGTTCAGGGCCTGATACTGCTCCGGCTCGAACGCGATACCGAGGATGGAGTGCTCAACGTTGCGGATAGCGAAGAAGTTCAGAGACGTTGGCATCTGGCTGTACAGAACGAAGAAGATGATCGCTTCCAGCATCAGAATGAACGCCACAATCATCTTACGACGTGCCGCACCCTGCATCGCGAAGGCTTCTTTCGCGAAGATAATCACGATACCCAGCGCAACCACGCCCAGTACGGCACGTGCTACGCCCTGGTTATGCAGCAGCCATGTGGCGACAGCGGCCAGGATCACGATGCCGACGATGGTTGCCAGCAGTTTGCCCATGTGCACGGGTTCGAAGTCTGGTTTTGAACCATAATCTTTAACCCAGCTACGGCAGAACAGGAAGTTCACAACGGTGATCAGCATACCCACGAAGCTCAGCGCAAACGCTACGCTCCAGCCGAATTTGGCGGCCAGCCATGGGGTTGCCAGCATAGAGAAGAAGGAGCCGATGTTGATGGACATGTAGTACATGGTAAATGCACCGTCCAGACGCGGGTCATCTTTGCTGTAGCAGGTAGAGAGCAGGGAAGACGGGTTCGCCTTGAAGAGGCCGTTACCTACCGCGATGGTAGCCATGCCCATGTAAACCACACCTGCATCGTGCCCGGACCAGGCAACCAGCCCATAGCCAATCGCCAGAACAACGGCGCCCAGCATAATGACACGTTTAGTACCGAGAACTTTATCGCCTAACCAGCCGCCGATAGCGACCAGGCCATACACCAGGGCGCTGAAGGAAGAGAACAGGGTGATGGAATCGGCTTCAGACATACCCAGTTGTTTAACCAGGTAAACCGCCATGATCCCTTGCAGGCCGTAGTAGCCAAAACGTTCCCATAATTCGATCGAGAAAATGAGATAGAACGCTTTAGGCTGTTTGAAAGCGTTAAGACTTACGCTCTCATCTGTTGGTTTATTGTTTGCAGTAGACACATATACCTCTTTTTTTACATCCCATATTAACGGGGGTGTTCATAGCGTGATGACCGTAGTCCATCCGCTTTATAGTTATATTGGGAGGGGAAACGGCGGGTAATGTTCACTATCCAGCCCCATCTGGCAATACGTTTGTAATAATCTGTTACATATAACTCTGGCGGTATAATCATCGGTTCATGCAAATGTTATATAGCGTTAAATCTCATCCGTTCAAAATTGATGGTTTTTTTCACTGTAAACGACCCTGTTTAATGGCTGTATGGCGATATGTTCTGCTATTTTGGGTGATTAGCAGTGATATAGCCCATATTCTGAAAAATGACTGGTCTTATGTGCGGCGTGGAGTCGATGAATTCTTGCCTGACAAAGGGGTTGGGCGGGTTTTAACAACAAAAATCCAACATCAGGTTATCAGAGTGATCGCGATCACAGATGTATAGAAATTTTTGGTGATGAAAAAACTATTAACCTGTTTGAGTGTTAAATGACCGAAGAAACGACAATGCGTAAAGGCGAAAGAGAGAGCAATTTATGGTCAATCGGGAAGATATCAGAGCCCTTGTTAATTTTAAGGGCTTGAACAGGTAAGAAGTAAAGTGGTTTACGCTCAGGGATAGACTTTTTCTTTGTATTCGCAGAGATCTTCGATAATGCAGGAACCGCAGCGTGGCTTACGGGCAATACAGGTATACCGTCCGTGCAGGATCAGCCAGTGGTGGCAGTCCACCTTAAATTCCGCCGGGACCACTTTTAACAGCTTCTCTTCCACCTCTTCCACGTTTTTACCCGGCGCGAACCGGGTACGGTTAGAGACGCGAAAGATATGGGTATCCACGGCGATAGTCGGCCAGCCAAACGCCGTGTTCAGCACCACATTTGCCGTTTTACGCCCGACGCCCGGCAACGCTTCCAGCGCAGCGCGGTCTTCCGGGACTTCACCGCCGTGCTGCTCCAGCAGGATCCGGCAGGTCTTAATGACGTTTTCGGCCTTGCTGTTAAACAGGCCAATGGTCTTGATATAGGATTTCACACCTTCAATGCCCAGCTCCAGCATGGCCTGCGGCGTATTGGCGACAGGGTAGAGCAGGACCGTGGCTTTGTTGACGCTCACGTCCGTCGCCTGTGCAGAGAGCAGCACCGCGATCAACAGTTCAAACGGCGAGTTAAAGTTCAGCTCTGTCGTAGGATGAGGATTCTCATCGCGCAGGCGCGTCAGGATCGCAATGCGTTTCTCTTTATTCATACTGCTTTCTCGGGGATCCCTTCCTGTACGCTGCGCTCAGCGGCGCGGCGTTTACGTTTTTCATCAATCAGGTATTTTAACGCCAGCATCATCCCAAGGCCAATGAAGGCGCCAGGCGGCAGCATGGCCAGCAGGAACGGAGTGTCCGTATGGAACACCTCAATACGCAGCGACTTCGCCCAGCCGCCAAGCAGCGCGTCCGCACCGTCGAAGAGCGTACCGTTGCCCAAAATTTCACGCAGAGAGCCGAGGACGAACATGGCGGCAGTCGCGCCCATGCCGATGGAAAAACCATCCAGCGCGGATATGGCCGGATTGTTTTTCACCGCAAAGGCTTCAGCGCGGCCTACGACAATACAGTTAGTCACGATAAGCGGAATGAAAATCCCGAGCGACTGGTACAGGCCAAATGCGTAGGCGTTAATCAGCATTTGCACCACGCTGACCACCGACGCAATGATCATGACATAGATCGGAATACGGATTTCCGACGGCGTCCAGCGGCGCAAAACAGAAATGGAAAAGTTAGTCAGGGTGAGCACCAGCGTGGTCGCCAGCCCCAGCCCGAGCGCGTTGGTGGCGGTAGACGTCACCGCCAGCAGCGGACACAGCCCCAGCAGCTGTACCAGCGCGGAGTTGTTCTTCCAGAGACCCTGGACGATAACCTCTTTAACCTGGCTCATGGTCACTCCTCACAGGTGGAAAGATGATTGATCTGCGCGGGCAGCGTTTCGGCATACAGCCCGGCGCGCTTGACGGCGTTGACCACCGCGCGTGGGGTAATCGTGGCACCCGTGAACTGGTCAAACTCGCCGCCATCTTTTTTCACCGCGAAAGCAGGATCGTCTTCACCATGAATCATCTTTCCGGCGAAGTGTAAGATCCAGTCGCTTAAGCGTGTTTCAATTTTGTCGCCAAGGCCCGGCGTTTCGTGATGTTCCGTCACGCGCGTGCCCAGCACGGTGCCGGAAAAATCGCTGCCAACCAGCAGCTGAATCGCACCGGAGTAACCGTCCGGCGCGGTGGCTTCCATGACGGCACCCACGGGATTATCACCCTTGCGGGCAATATAAACGCGATGGGGTCCTTTACCGAGCTGCAGAGCCTGCACGACAAAGCAGCTTTTTTGCAGATCATTATCGTAGAGGTCGGATGGGATCACTTGATCGAACAGCGCCTTTTGCTGCTTCATTGCCTGCTCTGCAATGGTAGTTTTCGTCAGTTCATTTACCAGCGCGGTCAGCCCGGTGAGGGCGGCAGCGAAGATCGCCAGCGTAACGCCGTGTTTTTGCATTGTTTTTAGCATGGCGTGACCCTTAGCGATGACCGTACACGCGTGGCCGCGTGTAGTAGTCGATGAGCGGAACGGTGATGTTAGCCAGCAGCACGGCAAATGCCACGCCGTCCGGATAACCGCCAAAGCTGCGAATAAGCCAGACCAGCAAGCCCGCCAGCGCGCCGAAAATCAGACGACCACGGTTGGTGGTAGACGCGGTGACCGGATCGGTCAGAATAAAAAATGCCCCGAGCATGGTCGCGCCGGAGAGCAGATGGAGCTGCGGGCTGGCCAGTGACTCAGGTGAGATGACCCAGCCGAGCGTCGAGCAGACGGCCAGCGTCACCAGGAAGCTCACCGGAATATGCCAGCGGATTGCCTTCTGTTGCAGCAGGAACGCGCCGCCCAACAAATAGGCCAGATTGACCCACTGCCAGCCAGCACCCGCCAGTACGCCGCTGTAAATAGACGATTTCATCACCTGCTCCACGCTGTGTCCGGCACGCAGGGAGGTTTTGAAGGTATCGAGCGGGGTGGCCTGGCTGATGCCGTCCACGCCCATGCGAAGCGCGTTCATATCTGCGCCCAGCGCGGTGTGGCCGGTAAAGATAACGTGCAGGGCATCCATAAAGCCGGGGACGGTGGCGGCGATCTCATGCGGCGGCAGCCAGCTGGTCATTTGTACCGGGAAGGAGATCAGCAGTACCACGTAGCCAATCATCGCCGGGTTAAACGGGTTATGGCCCAGCCCGCCGTACAGCTGCTTGGCGATGATCACCGCAAACACCGTTCCCAATACCACCATCCACCACGGGGCGAACGGGGGAATGCTGATGGCCAGCAACAGGCCGGTCAACAGGGCGGAGTTATCGCTCAGGATGCGAGTCACTTCCATTTTGCGCAGCTTCAGGATCGCTGCTTCCGCTGCGACGGCACTGGCGCAACCCAGAACTAACTGGAAAAGCGTACCCCAGCCGAAAAACCAACACTGTACGGCAATACCTGGCAGCGCGGCCAGGCACACCAGCATCATAATACGCGATGTCTGGCGCTGGTTATGGGTATAAGGGGAACTTGCAATTCTGAAAACCATTTAATCCTCGTTAACGGCTTGCTGCGCGGCTTTCTTTGCCTGAACGCGCGCAATCGCGGCGGCGACTGCGGCTTTGCGTGGATCGTCGTTGGCGGCCGCAGGCCGTTCGTCCTGCTGTGCCGCTTTTCGTGCTTTGGCACGGGCGATGGCCGCTTCAACGGCGGCTTTACGCGGGTCGACAGGCGCTTCACTCTCTTCGGCTGGCTGAACCTGTGCCGCTTTTCGTGCTTTGGCACGGGCGATAGCGGCTTCAACGGCCGCCTTGCGCGGATCCGTCGCTTCCTGTTCAACCACCACTGTCTGCTGACCGGCCTTACGGGCTTTTGCCCTGGCGATAGCCGCTTCCACCGCCGCTTTACGCGGGTCGATATCGGCTTCCGGTTTGGCGTGTTGCGCTTTCTCCGCCTGACGCGCGCGAGCTTCGGCTTTACGCGCTTCGCGGGCCGCAATCGCTTCGCTGTTGTCCGGTCTTTCTCCCGGAGCGATCACAACCGTCTGGGCGGCGGTGGCTTTCTTCTCGCGCACGCGGGCCAGGGCTGCGTTAATGGCATCCTGATCTTTCGCCGCAGGCTGGACGGCAGCCTGCTTATGGCGTTCCTGACGGGCTTGTTTCTCGCGCTCCAGTCGCGCCTGACGCGCTTCAAAGCGGGCCTTCGCTTCAGCGGCACGTTTTTCTTCCATGGAGATGGCGTAGATTTCGGCTTTCTCCTGACGGAAGTATTGCACCAGCGGAATATTGCTTGGGCAGACCCAGGCGCAGGCACCGCATTCAATACAGTCAGCCAGGTTATGCGCCTGGGCTTTATCGTGCAGCTGGCCTTTGCTGTACCAGTACAACTGCTGCGGCAGTAAATCTGCCGGGCATGCGTCCGCACAGGCGCTACAGCGTATGCAGCCTTTCTCTTCCTGCGTTTCGCCCATCTCCGTTGGGGAAGGGGCGAGCAGGCAGTTGGTAATCTTCACCACCGGCACATCCAGCCACGGCAGGGTAAAGCCCATCAGCGGGCCACCCATAATGACCAGTTGATCGCTACCCGGGCAGAAGCCAGCCTGTTCCAGCAGATGACGCACCGGCGTACCCAGACGCGCCCAGACGTTGCCGGGACGGGAGACGGACTCGCCGGTCAGCGTGACGACGCGCTCGGTCAATGGCTCGCCGTCAATCACCGCACGTTTCACCGCGTAGGCGGTTCCCACGTTTTGCATCAGCACGCCGATGTCGGACGAACGGCCCCCGTGGGGGACCTGTTTGCCGGTCAGGATCTGCGTCAGCTGTTTTGCCCCGCCGGACGGGTATTTGGTCGGGATCACTCGCAGGGCGATATCGTGGCTGTCCGCCAGTACCGCACGCAGCATCGAAATGGCCTGCGGTTTATTGTCCTCAATACCGATCAGCACTTCGCGGGGTTGCAGAATATGCGCAAGAATGCGAATCCCTTCCACCACCTGCGCGGCACAGTCCTGCATCAGACGGTCATCGGCGGTGATGTACGGTTCGCACTCGGCGGCGTTGATGATCAGCGTTTCGATTTTATCGCCGCCGCCGTGAAGCTTAGCGCCGGTCGGGAAGCCTGCGCCCCCCAGACCCGCCACGCCGAACTGATGAATGCGTTCAATCAGCGCTTCACGACTGTGGGAACGGTAGTCGCTCCAGCCGTCACGATCGATCCAGCGGTCTTCACCATCGGCTTCAATGATCACGCTCAGCTCAGACAACGCCGACGGATGGGCAACGGTATGGGGGGCAACAGCCACCACCTTACCGGAAGTCGGGGCATGTATCGGCAACATCCGTCCGCGACCAAAGGTCAGCGGCTGGCCGCGAAGAACGCTATCGCCTTCTTTCACGCACAGTTCACCTTCCGCGCCGATATGCTGTTTTAGGGGCATAACGTAACGGGTCGCCAGCGGGATCTGGCGCAGCGGCGTGCCGTTAGACTGCGATTTCATCTCAGGCGGATGAATGCCGCCGTCGAAATCCCAGATCTTCTCTTTTCTGAAGGCAGAAAATAACTTAAGCATGTTGTTCCACAGGAATATTGCGAACCGGAATGGTCTGAAGGTCCCACTTCCAGCTTTCAGTAGTCGTTTCAACCGGGCGTAGTTCTATACACTGCGTCGGGCAGGGCGCCACGCAGAGATTACAGCCGGTGCACAGATCCGCCACAACGGTGTGCATCGCGCGCGTTGCGCCCACAATGGCGTCAACAGGACACGCCTGAATACATTTGGTGCAGCCAATGCAGTTGGCTTCGTCGATGACAGCAAGGGCACGAACGGGCTCCTGGGCCTGTTCATCGCCGTCGACAGGCTGGGGATCGACGTTCAGCAGGGCAGCTATTTTAAGCATGACCGCTTCGCCACCCGGTGCGCAGCGGTTGATCTTTTCGCCCTGCACGCCCACCGCCTCAGCGTAAGGGCGGCAGCCAGGGTAGCCGCACTGCCCGCACTGGCTCTGCGGTAAAAGTTCATCAATTTTTTCAACCACCGGATCGTCCTCCACCGCAAACCGGCGGGAGGCATAACCCAGAATGATGCCAAAGACGAGTCCCAGTACGCTGATGGACGCGATGGCAATCCAGATAGCACTCATTACAACTTCACCAGACCACTAAAGCCCATAAAGGCCAGAGACATTAAACCTGCGGTCACCAGAGCGATGGCGTTACCGCGAAACGGCGCGGGAATATCCGCCGCGGCCAGACGCTCGCGAATCGAGGCGAACAGGACCATAACAAAAGAGAAACCGACCGCCGCGGAAAAACCGTACAGCGCCGATTGCAGGAAATTATGCCCAAGGTTGATATTGAGCAGCGCCACGCCCAGCACCGCGCAGTTGGTGGTGATGAGAGGCAGGAAAATGCCCAGCAGGCGATACAGGGCAGGGCTGGTTTTCCGCACCACCATCTCGGTAAATTGCACCACAACCGCAATGACCAGAATAAAGGACAAGGTGCGCAGGTAGAGCATGTCGAGCGGGATCAGGATCCAGGTATCAATCAGCCATGCGCAAATGGAGGCCATCGTCATCACGAAGGTGGTCGCCAGCCCCATGCCCATTGCCGTCTCCAGCTTTTTGGAGACGCCCATAAACGGGCACAGGCCAAGGAACTTCACCAGTACGAAGTTATTAACCAGCACAGTTCCGACAAAGAGCAGTAAGTAATCGGTCATTATTTAGCCTGAAATAAAATAGCCGCCTATTATCGGATAAACGACAACAGGCCACAACAGGTTAACTGTAAGGTTATTACGGGTTGACAAAGGTCTTCTTAACGCGCGTCGAACGCTTGAAATAAGGGACCAGAAGCGCCGTCGCCAGTAGCGGAAACAGTAACTGGCGAACCGCCAGCGCGTCAGACACTGGCGAGAAAGCGAATGCTTTGACAGCCAGCAGCACGGAGACCAGCAGCCAGATAATGTAATGTTTCGGCACGCTTTTGCGGCGTTTGAAGAAGGCGATAGTCAGCCACAGCGTGTAGTACCACATCGCGATCGCGAAAACGAACGACACAAACCACGTTGCAATATTGAGCGCACTCTGGGACATCAGTGTCTGGATAGCATGAGGCGTAACCAGTGCGGTGGTGTATAGCAACAGCGCCAGCGAAGCGCTTAATAATGCCACCAGCAGCCATGCCAGCGGGGCGATTAACCAGCCCCCAATTCTCTCTCCAGGCAATGCGGTCATACGCTCTCCCATAGTCTGCGCGAAATGTTATACAGAAATTTGCAGGGCGGAGAGTATATAACATTTCACGCCGAAGGCTACTTTCTTATACAACGTAACGCCATACGGATTTAGGCACTTCCCCCACATTGAACAGACGACCGCCAGAGACCAGTTCGGCGCGACGATGGTCAGCAGCGCGGTACATATTGATGATGTCCTGATTATCCGACAGCGTGTAGTTCAGATGGTCAAACAGTTTTTCCAGGCTTTCAAGGGAATTGATCTTGCGAAATTTTAATAAATAGTCCTGAACTGTCATGTTAATAAGTTTCCATATAAAAGGGTAATACCCATAAAGGTAATGCGTTCGAATAATAAACGGATTAATAAAGACGTAAACTGTCCACTCGGGTAACGCGACGAAATTAGGAGTTTTCTTTGCGAAGAATCAGGCATCAGCAGATGCCTGGAAGAGAAGGGTAACCCCGTTCATTACGGCTGGCAATACGTACCATGACGTAATGTGTCACGCTTTATGACGACACGGCTTACTTTTGTTGTGCGACAGTAACAGGCTCCGGCGGCTGGTAGTTATCGATATGGCTGGCAATGCCGAGCAACACGACTGAAACCCCAAGGACAATCCATCCCGCTAATTCAATGATTCGATTAATTATTGACGACATAATTTGTGTTTGTAATTTATCCATAAATACAGATTACAAATGTTACAGCGCCCTTTTCGCCAGAGCAAGCGCTTTGGGAACGATTCCCCGAACCCATATACACACTTTAATGCGAGGTAACAAAAAACGCTGTCGCAAGATGCTATTTTAACTCACAGGGCACATTATTAATGTGTGCGTTAAGCACAAGGCCAGTGATAAATAAGCGCACAGCGAGGGGGCAAACGATGAGTGAAAACATCCGCGTCGGTCTTATTGGCTACGGGTACGCAAGCAAAACCTTTCATGCACCGCTGGTTGCCGGCACGCCGGGAATGGAACTGGCGGCTATCACAAGCAGCGATGAGACTAAGGTCCGCGCCGACTGGCCAGCCGTGCCGGTGGTAACGGAGCCTAAGCATCTGTTTAACGATCCTAATATTGACCTTATTGTCATTCCTACTCCTAACGACACTCATTTCCCCCTGGCGAAAGCGGCGCTGGAGGCAGGTAAACATGTTGTTGTCGATAAGCCCTTCACCGTGACGTTGTCACAGGCGCGCGAGCTGGATGCGCTGGCGCGAAGTCTGGGTCGGTTATTATCGATCTTTCACAATCGGCGCTGGGACAGCGATTTCCTGACGGTTAAGGCGCTGATAAACGAAGGTACGCTCGGCGAAATTGCCTTTTTTGAGTCGCATTTCGATCGTTATCGTCCGCAGGTGCGAGATCGCTGGCGCGAGCAGGCGGGACCGGGTAGCGGCATCTGGTATGACTTAGCGCCGCATCTTCTCGATCAGGCCGTTCATCTGTTTGGTTTGCCCGTGAGCATGACGGTCGATTTAGCGCAGCTCAGGCCGGGGGCGCAGACCACCGACTATTTCCATGCCATTTTGAGTTATCCGCAGCGGCGCATTTTGCTGCACGGGACAATGCTTGCGGCGGCGGAATCGGCCCGCTATATCATTCACGGGGCGCGCGGCAGCTATGTGAAGTTCGGCCTGGATCCGCAGGAAGAGCGCCTCAAAAATGGCGAACGCTTACCGCAGGAGGACTGGGGCTACGACATGCGCGACGGGGTGGTGACGCGTGCGGAGGGTGAGGTACTGGTTGAAGAGACGGTATTGACCCTGCCGGGGAACTATCCAGCGTATTACGCCGCCATTCGTGACGCGCTGAACGGTTCAGGTGAAAATCCGGTTCCCGCAAGCCAGGCAATCCAGATTATGGAGCTGATCGAGCTCGGGATCGAATCTGCCAAACATCGCGCAACGCTCTGTCTGGCATAAGTGCCAAACGCTTTCGTAGGCCGGGTAAGCGCAGCGCCACCCGGCAGTAAAGAGGACTACTGAACAACTTTATCGCGCAGCGCCTGTTTCTCTTCAGGCGTCAGGAAGGCGATCTCCAGCCCGTTGATTTGCGCCTGACGGATCTGCTCGCGGCTCAGCCCGGCCTGTGGTGCGGCGATGTTGTATTCGTGAATAATATCCACGCCCTGAACCGCCGGATCGTCCGTGTTCAGCGAAGCCAGCACCCCGTGTTCGAGGAAGGTTTTCAGCGGGTGTTGCGCCAGCGACGCTACTGTACTGGTCTGAATATTGGAGGTCAGGCAGGATTCGATTCCAATACGTTGTTCGGCGAGGAAATCCATCAGCGCGCGATCTTCAATGGCTTTCACGCCATGACCTATACGTTCCGCACCCAGTTCACGAATGGCCTGCCAGATGCTTTCCGGCCCCGCAGCTTCCCCCGCATGAACGGTAATATGCCATCCTGCATCACGTGCGCGGTTGAAATGAGACAGGAACAGACTGCCCGGGAAGCCCAGCTCGTCACCGGCCAGGTCGATGGCGGTGATCTGGTCGCGATGCGCCAGTAATGCTTCCAGTTCCTGAAGACAGGCCGCTTCACCGAAGGTACGGCTCATAATGCCAATCAAACGCGCCTGAACGTCAAAGGTTTTGCAGCCTTCACGCACGCCTTCAATGACCGCTTCAACCACGCCCGCTACGGGGAGGTTGTGGGACATCGCCATATAGCCCGGGGAGAAACGCAGTTCAACATAGTGCAGGCCGTTACGCGCGGCATCTTCGATGTTTTCAAAGGCGACACGGCGACAGGCATCGACCGAGGCCAGCATCTTCACGCCCCAGTCGAGCTTGCTCAGAAAACTCACCAGATCCGGTTCGTTCGACGTGACCTGAACATGCGGGATCAGGGTTTCAAGCGTTTCGGCAGGGAGGGTTAAATTGAACTGGCGACCAAGATCGAGAATGGTTTGGGCACGAATGTTTCCGTCGAGGTGGCGGTGAATATCAGTTAAAGGCAGGCGTGTATCAATCATGGTCGCACTCTTTGCTGGTTAAAGTGCGCCATATTATAAAAACAAAACGGGGTAAAAAGCTATTTGCGCAAGGGAATATTCCGTTGCGCAAATGATTTACAGCAGAATGTTGATGCCGGCGATAAGGCGTTGAACGCCCTGTTCAAGCTTACTACGCGGACAGCCAGCGTTCAGACGCACATAGCCTTTACCTTCATCCCCATAGGTATATCCCGGCATGATGGCCACTTTTTGCTGATCAATCAGCACGTTTTGCAGCGTATTGTCATCAATGCCAAGCGGGCTGAGATCGATCCATGCCAGATAGGTGGCCTCGGGCGGTTGCCAGTTGAGTGTCGGAAATGCAGTATTCAGTTCGTCAGCAATGTAGCGCAGGTTTTCTTCGAGATAGGTCCGCAGCGCGTCCAGCCAGGGTTCTCCCTGTCGGTAGGCAGCAATGTGCGCGGTCAGCGCCAGCACGGAAGGGGAAGAGAGTCCGTCCCGACCTTTTAATGCATTCAGATAGGCGTTACGGCTGGCGTCATCGGCGATAAGCCCCCAGGCACCCGTCAGCGCCGGAATGTTGAAGCTTTTGGAACCCGAGGTCAGCAGCGCCCATTTACCGCGCGCAACCTCATTCCACGGGGTATGACGATGCGTGCCCCATACCATGTCCATATGAATTTCGTCGCTGATCACCGCTACGTCATAACGTTCACACAGGGCCGCCATTGTGGTCAGCTCTTCCCGCGTCCAGACTTTGCCGGTCGGGTTTTGCGGGCTACACAGCAGCAGCACCTTGTTTTCCGGTTTTGACAGCGCTGCTTCCAGCGCGGCCATATTGCCCTCCCAGCCATGCGCTGTTTTCTGCATCGGCACGGAAACAACGGTACGCTGGTTGCCTTCGATGGCTTTATAAAAGGCATCGTAAGCCGGGGTATGGACCACCACGCCGTCGCCAGGCGAGGACCAGAGGCGGATCAGCTCCGAGACCATATAAATGACCGACGGCCCATACACCACGGTTTCGGTATCAATCTGACTGTTAAAGCGTTGCCGGAACCAGTGCGCCACGGCGGCCAGAAATTCGTCATTTTTCCAGCGACTGTAGCCAAACACCCCGTGGTTTATTCGCTGGTGCAGCGCATCAGTAATGCAGGGGGCGGTGGCGAAATCCATATCAGAGATGGTGAAGGGCAGCAGGTCGGCAGCGCCAAAACGGTCAGCGACATAATCCCACTGGGTACACCAGGTGCCGTGTCGATCCACGACGGTTGAAAAATCAAACATGACGGTGCTCCGTAAAGTAAAACCCCCTCATGACGAGGGGGGCGAGGCATCAGGCTTCGACGGTTCGCATCAGGGTTGCCAGCTCATCCTTCACTGACTGTACCTGCGGGCCAATGACGACCTGCAAATTGTGTTGATTTAACTGTACCACGCCGATAGCCCGGTTAGCTTTAAGTGCGTTGGTATCCACTTTGGACATGTCCGCCACCGACAAACGCAGGCGGGTGATGCAGTTATCCAGAGAGGTAATGTTATCCGCACCGCCCAGCGCCGCCAGAATAGCCGGCGTGTTATATCCGGATTTCCCAACGGTACCAGCTACCGCCTGTTCAACGCTGGTGGCCGTATCGGTATCGCGGCCAGGCGTTTTCAGGTTAAAGCGGGTGATGGCGAAGCGGAAGATCCCGTAGTAAACCGCGAACCAGATGGCGGCCACAACCGGCACCAGATACCACTTGGTGGACAGACCGTGCAGGATACCGAAGACCACGAAGTCAATCACGTTACCGTCGGTGTTACCGATGGTCACACCGAGCACAGCCATCACGGTAAAGCCCAGGCCCGTCAGTACGGCGTGGATGAGGTACAGTACCGGCGCTACGAACAGGAACAGGAACTCGATAGGTTCTGTCGTACCGCCCACCACGCAGGCAATAACGCCGGAGATCAGCAGACCTTTAATTTTATGACGATTTTCCGGACGGGCACAGTGGTACATCGCCAGCGCTGCGCCCGGCAGGCCGCCGAGGAAGGCAGGCATTTTACCCTGAGAGAGGAAACGCGTCGCACTTTCAGAGAAGCCGTGAGTGGTCGGGCAGCTCAGCTGGGCCTGGAAGATGGTCAGCGCACCGCTAACGGAATGACCGCAAACGTCCATGGTACCGCCAGCTTCGGTAAAGCGGATTAGGGCAACCAGGATATGCTGTAAACCAAATGGCAGCAGCAGACGTTCACCCGTACCGAAAATCATCGGGCCGAAATCACCCGCGCCGTTGATAATGCGGCCGATACCGGTGATCCCCATGGCAAAAATCGGCCAAATCAGAGGGATGATCAGACCAAACAGACCCATCACAACCAGCGTAATGATTGGCACAAAGCGGGTCCCGCCGAAGAAGGCCAGCGCATCGGGCAGGCGGATGTTGTGGAAGCGCTCGTGCAGCATCCAGATAATCACCCCCGCGATCACGGCTCCAAGGATCCCGGTATCGATGGACTGAATACCAATCACGCTCTGAATGTTATTGGCTTTCAGTACCGCCGCGTCGGTCGTGGGCAGGATCCCTTTGGCAGTCAGCCAGAAGTTAACCGCAAGGTTCATGACCGCATAGCCAACGAAGCCCGCAAACGCCGCCACGCCTTTATTTTCGCGCGCCAGACCCAGAGGAATGGCGATACAGAACATTACCGGCAGGAAGCTAAAGGCAAAAGAGCCGACCTTGCTCATCCAGATGAAGATCGCCTGAAGTACCGGATTTCCGAGGAAAGGGATCAGGGTAATGACGTCGTGGCTGCTTAACGAGCTGCCGATCCCCAGCATGATCCCGCAAAAAGAGAGAAGCGCCACGGGCAGCATAAAGGTTTTACCCAGTTGCTGGAAAAACTCCCACAGCGATATTTTTTGTGCTGCTTTCGTCGTCATAAAACGACTCCTTAAATGGTAGAAAGAGATTTAACGACCTCGATGGGGCGAGAAGATAAAACGTTTTATCAAACTTTAGTGCGCGCTAAATCACATTCTCAGGCTTTTACTGGTAGTATAAAGATAACGTATTGATAAAACGTTTTAGCGATCTCATTATCAAGGAGTCACGCCACCACATGGCTGTAGCGAAAAAGATCACCATCAACGATGTCGCGCTGGCGGCGGGGGTTTCCGTCAGCACCGTTTCGCTGGTATTGAGCGGGAAGGGGCGCATCTCTCCTGCAACGGGTCAGCGCGTCAACGAGGCCGTTGAGCAGTTAGGCTTTGTGCGTAATCGCCAGGCGTCGGCGCTGCGCGGTGGGCAAAGCGGGGTGATAGGGCTGATCGTTCGCGACCTCACGTCGCCGTTTTATGCAGAACTGACCGCCGGGCTTACCGAGGCGCTTGAAGCGCAGGGGCGAATGGTTTTCCTGCTCCACGGTGGGCGCGAACCGGAGCAGCTGCTCTCCAGGCTGGATATGCTGCTGATGCAAGGGGTGGATGGGGTGATCGTGGCCGGCGCGTCCGGCGTGGGCAGTGAATTGTGTGAGCGCGCGGCGCAGAAAGGCGTACCGCTGGTGTTTGCCTCGCGCGCAAGCTATCTCGACGAAGCCGATACCCTTCGGCCAGATAACATGCAGGCCGCGCAAATGCTGACCGAGCATCTTATTCATCGCGGCCATCAGCGCATCGCCTGGCTCGGCGGTAAAAGCTCGTCCCTGACGCGTGCCGAGCGGGTGGGCGGTTACTGCTCCACGCTCATCAAATACGGCCTGCCGTTTCACAGCGAATGGGTGGTGGAGTGTGAATCCAGCCAGAAAAAAGCCGCGGAAGCCATCGGCACGCTGCTTCGCAACAGCCCGACGATCAGCGCGGTGATTTGCTATAACGACGTCATTGCGATGGGGGCGTGGTTCGGTTTGATCCGCGCCGGACGCCAGAGCGGTGAGGGCGGGGTAGAAACGTTCTTCGGCCATCAGGTGGCGCTGGGGGCGTTTGCGGATGTCGGTGAAAATGCGTTAGACGATCTCCCCATCGTCTGGGCGACGACGCCGGCTCGTGAGATGGGGTACACCCTGGCAGACAGGATCATGCAGCGCATTGAAAATACGGACGTGCAGGCTGGGCATCAGATTGTGGCTGCGCGGTTAGTGACGGTGAAGTAAACGCTTTGCTTGCACGGGCCTACAACGACTCAGGATCGGAGGCCGGGTAAGCGTCAGCGCCACCCGGCAATAAAAAACCCCTCATGCGAGGGGTTTTTCGTTTACTGCTGCGGTACTGCCGGCGGCGCTGCCGGTTCAGCCGGTGCCGGAATGCCCAGCGTCGGCATACCAAACATACCGACAAACTCTTCCAGCGGCATTTTGTCGCCGTTGAGCGTCACCTGGCCATTAGCATATTGCAGGCTGGTGGAAATGGTGTTGTCTTCCACCTTCGTGATGCGGAACATCTGGCCCATCGCCGCCAGGCCTTTCACCTGCTGGTTTGCCAGTTTGCCTGCATCATCTTCACCATAACCTTCCAGCTTCGCAATCTGCGTCATGAACTCGGTCGCCATATCCATCGGGATAGTCAGCTTGCTGTCGAGCGATTTCACGCTGCGGTCAACTTCCTGCGCCAGGGTCTGCGGTTCGCCGGTCGCAGCGGCCGGATCTTTCAGGAACAGCGACAGGTTGAAGTTGGTTTCGCCTTTGCCGTTTTTCCAGCTCAGTGGCGCAACGGTAATCACCGGCTCGCCCTTCAGCAGGATCGGCAGGTTATTAAACAGCACCGTCATCGCCTGCTGCTGGTACGCCTGCGGGTTCTGTTGCAGGGCGGCATCGGTCAGCAGAGCCTGGCTCTCTTTACTGTATTTCTGACTGAATTCATGCCACGCCTGGCCGTCAATGTTGCCGATTTTCAGAGACAGCTTACCGGTACCCAGATCCTGATTCTGTACTTTCAGGCTTTTCAGGCTGTAATCCAGCTGGGTGTTGATGCTTTTACCGTCTTTGGAGACGTCAGACTTACCGTCCAGATCCATGCCTTCCAGCACCGCCATCTCTTTGCCTTCGATCGCAATGGCGATCTTATCGAGGCTCAGTTTCTGGTCGCCGATACGCTCATCAAAATCGGTCATACGGCTATTGCCGCTGGCTTTAAGGTTGTTGAAGGTAAGCTGAACCTTCTGGTTATATTCATTGACTGAATTCACCAGGCCGCTGGCGGCATCGCCGGTCAGGGAGACATTCTTGCCGTCGCGATCGGCATCAAGCTGGAAATTACCGCCGCTGAAGGCGACTTTGTCGGTGCCTTGTTCGTAATTCAGGGCTTTCAGGTCGATGTCGGAATGCGTATCACCGGCATAGCTGATGCGGGTATTGATCTCAAACGGCGACTCATTTTTCGCCATATCGAAAATCGGCTTCGTCACCTCGTTATTCACCAGTACGGTTCTGGCGGATGCCATGGAGGGGATCAGGTTAAACTTTTTCAACTGCGCCAGCGGGAACGGACCGTGGCTGACCACTTCATCCAGCACCACGCTCTGGCCCGGTTTCAGCCAGGCGTTCTGATTACCCGCAACCGGCTTCACCACCACCTGCATATGGCTGGTAAACACGCCACGCTGGTAGTTCTGGTAGCTCAGCTCCAGACCTGCTTCAGGCGCGCTGCGCTTAATCTCGCTGTTTGCCTGCGTCATCATCTCTGCCAGACGGCTTTCCAGCTGTTTCCCGGTATACCAGGAAGCACCCGTCCAGATCACGCCTAAAGCAACAATCACTCCTACCGCTACGACCGATTTTTTCATTGCGATTATCCCTAAAATGAAACCAGGCGGTTAAAACCGCCTGGTGTTACAACGCCTGTTACTAGCTTAGCAAGAGTTGTTAAAAAATTCAGTAAGTCCCTAAAGCTTATTAAAAACACGCGCCAGGCGACCGGTGCCGCTCACCCGGACAGGCGACTCGTTGGCCGCGACAAAGGCGGATTCACCCGGCTTAAGCACCAGACGCTCGCTATCTTTATGCAACGTCGCTTCGCCTTCTACACAGAACAGGATCGCTGCGCTCTCCTGTGCAATGGCGGTTTCGTCTGCGCTGAGGTCGTGCAGCGAGAAGGCAAAATCGTCAACCGGAATCGGGAAGTCCAGCTCTGCGCCGTTTTTCACCGGCTGCGTAAGCAGCTCCGCAGCAGGTTTCGCCACGAACTTCACGTTGGCAACCAGCTCAGGGATGTCGATGTATTTTGGCGTCAGGCCCGCGCGCAGTACGTTATCGGAGTTAGCCATCACCTCCAGCGCCACGCCGTTCAGGTAGGCGTGCGGGGTTTCAGCGAACAGGAACATCGCTTCGCCCGGGTTGAGCTTCACCACGTTCAGCAGCAGCGGAGAGAAGAGACCGCTGTCGTCCGGATAAAACGTGGAAATTACGCGAATGGTGTCCCATGGCTCACCCTGCTGGCTGTTCAGCGCGGCTTTCAGCACCGCCAGCGCGTGGGATTTTTCCTCGCCCTGCATATTCAGCAGGCTGGCAAACAGCTCGCTCAAGGCTTCTGCGTTCGGGTTTTCCAGGAAATGGGCGATCGCGTTGTGAGCCCCGGCGACCGGTTGCAGCAGGGAGATGATCTCGGAAAACTCGCGGAAGGCATTCATCGCCAGGAAAGGGGTCAGGGCGAAAACCAGTTCCGGCTTGTGGTTAGGATCTTTGTAGTTACGCTCTGCGGCGTCTAACGGAATACCGGCGGCATTTTCTTTGGCAAAGCCCAGCTCAGAGGCTTTTTTGTTCGGGTGAACCTGAATGGAGAGCGGCTGGTCGGCGCACAATACCTTGAACAGAAACGGCAGCTCACCAAAACGATTCGCCACTTTATCGCCGAGCAGTGCGGCTTTGTCGGCGTCGATGACGTCACGCAGGCTGCGAACCTGGCCGCTGGCATCTTCAATTTTTGAGCTGCTCTTCGGATGCGCGCCCATCCACAGCTCTGCCATCGGCAGGTTGTCCGGGTTGGCGATACCGTAGAGATCCGTTAACGCAGTTTTACTTCCCCAGGCGTAGTTTTGCACTGAGTTGATGAGTTTTTGCATTATCAAGCCCTGATTCATATGTGGAATTAACTCCGCGTATTAAAGCAATAAACCGAATGGAAGTAACCTGCGGATGTAAAAAGTCGTACTAGTCTCAGTTTTTGTTAAAAAATTGTGTAGGATAAGCTGACTCGCTTTTAAGCCGGGCAGCGGAACATCTGCCCTGAATAAACAGACCGAAGCAGTAAGTGAGAGAACAATGTCGAATAAACCCTTCCATTATCAGGATCCTTTCCCCCTCAGTCAGGATCAGACCGAGTATTACCTGTTAACCCGCGATTACGTTTCTGTCTCTGAGTTTGAAGGGCAGGAGATCCTCAAAGTTGACCCGCAGGCGCTGACGTTGCTGGCGCAGCAAGCCTTCCATGATGCTTCCTTTATGCTCCGTCCGGCGCATCAGCAGCAGGTTGCTGATATCCTGAGCGACCCGGAAGCCAGTGAGAACGATAAGTACGTTGCCCTGCAATTCCTGCGTAACTCTGATATCGCGGCGAAAGGCATTCTGCCGACCTGCCAGGACACCGGCACGGCGATTATCACCGGTAAAAAAGGCCAGCGCGTCTGGACCGGCGGCGGTGACGAAGCGGCGCTGGCGCGCGGCGTTTACAATACCTACACCGAAGACAACCTGCGCTATTCGCAAAACGCGGCGCTGGATATGTACAAAGAGGTGAACACCGGCACCAACCTGCCTGCGCAGATTGACCTCTACAGCGTCGACGGTGACGAGTACAAATTCCTCTGCATCGCCAAAGGCGGCGGTTCAGCCAACAAAACCTATCTTTACCAGGAAACCAAAGCGCTGCTTACCCCGGGCAAGCTGAAGAATTATCTGGTCGAGAAGATGCGCACCCTCGGCACCGCGGCCTGCCCGCCGTACCATATCGCGTTTGTGATTGGCGGTACGTCTGCCGAAAGCACCCTGAAAACCGTTAAGCTGGCCTCAACCAAATACTACGATGGCCTGCCAACGGAAGGTAACGAACATGGTCAGGCGTTCCGGGACGTGCAGCTTGAGCAGGAACTGCTGGCCGAAGCGCAGAATCTGGGCCTGGGCGCGCAGTTTGGCGGCAAATACTTCGCGCATGACATTCGCGTGATCCGCCTGCCGCGCCACGGTGCTTCCTGTCCGGTGGGCATGGGCGTCTCATGCTCGGCGGATCGCAACATCAAGGCGAAGATCAACCGCGGCGGCATCTGGATCGAGAAGCTGGAGAACAACCCGGGCAAATATATTCCTGAAGAACTGCGTAAAGCGGGCGAGGGGGAAGCGGTTCGCGTGGACCTGAATCGTCCGATGAAAGAGATCCTCGCGCAGCTTTCGCAGTATCCGGTTTCAACGCGCCTTTCCCTGAACGGGACGATTATCGTGGGCCGCGACATCGCCCATGCGAAGCTGAAAGAGCGCCTGGACAACGGCGAAGGGCTGCCGCAGTACATTAAAGATCACCCGATCTACTACGCAGGTCCGGCAAAAACGCCTGATGGATATGCTTCCGGCTCGTTAGGCCCAACCACGGCGGGCCGTATGGACTCCTACGTCGACCAGTTGCAGGCAAACGGCGGCAGCATGATCATGCTGGCGAAAGGCAACCGCAGCCAGCAGGTGACGGACGCGTGCCACAAGCACGGCGGCTTCTACCTCGGTAGCATCGGTGGCCCGGCAGCGGTGCTGGCGCAGGGCAGTATCAAGAGCCTGGAGTGCGTGGAGTACCCGGAACTGGGTATGGAAGCGATCTGGAAAATTGAAGTGGAAGACTTCCCGGCGTTCATCCTCGTGGATGACAAAGGTAACGACTTCTTCAAACAGATCCAGTCTTCCCAGTGTTCGGCGTGTGTGAAGTAATTCTGTAAATTGCCGGGTGGCGCTGACGCTTACCCGGCCTGCATTCTCGTAGGTCGGGTAAGGCGCAGCCGCCACCCGACATCAAAAAGAGCGCACAAAGCGCCATAACGTTTCTCAGAAGTCATCAATACTTATCTCTTAAGCATGTGAGCAATCCCATCTTTGTTAACAAGGAGTAAGTAATGACAATGCATCGCCGCGAGAAAGACTCCATGGGCGCCATCGACGTCCCGGCCGACAAGCTATGGGGCGCACAAACCCAGCGTTCGCTGGAGCATTTCCGCATTTCGACAGAGAAAATGCCCGTCTCGCTAATCCAGGCGCTGGCGTTGACCAAACGCGCTGCCGCCAAAGTCAATCAGGATCTGGGCCTGCTGGATGCCGATAAAGCCACCGCCATCATCAATGCCGCCGACGAAGTGCTGGCGGGCAAACATCCCGACGAATTCCCTCTTGCCATCTGGCAGACCGGCTCAGGCACCCAGAGCAACATGAACATGAACGAGGTGCTGGCGAACCGCGCAAGCGAGCTTCTTGGCGGCGTGCGCGGCATGGAGCGCAAGGTCCACCCGAACGATGACGTGAACAAAAGCCAGAGTTCCAACGACGTGTTCCCGACGGCCATGCACGTGGCGGCCGTCATCGCAATCCGCGAGCAGCTTATCCCGCAGCTCAACGTGCTTAAATCTACGCTTAACGAGAAAGCGCAGGCCTTCCGCGACATCGTTAAAATTGGTCGTACGCACCTTCAGGACGCCACGCCGCTGACGCTTGGTCAGGAGATCTCCGGCTGGGTGGCAATGCTGGAGCACAATCTTAAGCATATCGACAACAGCCTGCCGCATCTGGCGGAGCTGGCGCTCGGCGGGACGGCGGTGGGCACTGGCTTAAACACCCATCCCGAGTACGCGGTGCGCGTGGCCGAAGAGCTGGCGAAGATCACCGGGCAGCCGTTTGTTACCGCTCCGAATAAATTCGAAGCGCTGGCGACCTGTGATGCGCTGGTGCATACCCATGGCGCGCTGAAAGGGCTGGCGGCCTCGCTGATGAAAATTGCCAACGACGTGCGCTGGCTGGCCTCCGGCCCGCGCTGCGGCATCGGCGAAATCAGCATTCCGGAAAACGAGCCGGGTAGCTCCATTATGCCGGGTAAAGTGAACCCGACCCAGTGCGAAGCCATGACCATGCTGTGCTGTCAGGTGATGGGTAATGACGTGGCGGTTAACATGGGCGGCGCGTCGGGTAACTTCGAGCTTAACGTCTATCGTCCGATGGTGATCCACAACGTACTGCAATCGATTCGTCTGCTGGCCGATGGCATGGAGAGCTTTAACGAGCACTGCGCGGTGGGCATTGAGCCTAATCGCGAGCGAATCAGCCAGCTGCTGAATGAGTCTCTGATGCTGGTAACGGCGCTGAACACCCATATTGGTTATGACAAAGCGGCCGAAATCGCTAAAAAAGCGCACAAAGAGGGGCTTACCCTGAAAGCCTCTGCGCTGGCGCTGGGCTACCTGACGGACGCCGAGTTTGATGCCTGGGTCCGCCCGGAAGCGATGGTGGGCAGCCTCAGATAATCACTGCGCCACATACAGGTGCAGCCGCGGAATAATCAGCTGTAGCGGCTGCGCCTGGGGTTTATAGCGATGCTGAACGTTTTCAGCATCGTAATTCAGCAGTTCCCCGATATCCGGCACCACCGCACCCTGATCGGCATCGTAGAGCGCAATCAGCGGCGTCGGGCAGGCGTATTGCACCTGCTTTTGTTGTCCGGCGTACCAGACGCGGGCGATAGGCTGTACCTTCACCGGACGCTTTATTTTAAGACGGGTATCAGCTGGCAGGGAGGCAATGCTGTGGTACTCCTGCTCCAGCCGTTCAATCCACTGTTCCCGCGACCACGGGGCGACCGTTCGCGGCGATTTCAGGCTTTTCTCCAGCTGAGCCAGGATCTCATCGCGCGTGAAATTTTTAATGATGTGCTTGTTGGCCCAGCCGAAGCGCAGCGTGGCGGGGTGGCGCAGTACCGTCAGCGTGCGGTAAGCATTCAGGGTGATCAGCCCCGGAAGCTGGCGATGCACCCATTCAAAACGGGCAGCCGGCGCCAGCCCGGACTCAACGGTTACAATCTTCTCAAAGGCGGCTTTCAGCGTATTGATATGCGTAATCTGCGCCTCAATTCCTTCACGCGTTGCGGCATCCGTTTGCAGGCAGATGACGCCGGGCAGGCGAACGGCGGCCTTACTGCTGCGATTTTCGGACTGCTGCTGGATGAAAAGGCGACGAAAGTGCTGCAACGTCATTTCCAGCGCCGCCTTGCCAATATGCTGCGTCACCTCAATGGTGTTCAGCGGGTCGTGCTCCGCGCCTTTCGCCACCTCGGGCAGGGAAAAGACGCGGGCGGCCAGCAGGCGGCAGTCCTGAAGTTGCCCCGTGAGGGTCAGTAACGCCTGCTCTATTTCCCGAAATGTGGTGTTAAGCCTTTCGATGAGATCGTAAGTTGCCATGGCAGCCCTTAATTAGTTACAACATACTACTGATATAGCATAACACGCCGGGTCAGGCCAGCGTGCGGTTTAGGTCAGGCAGGTACGGGAAGGGGAATATTGTGATAGATCGGCCAGCTAAAGACGAACCGGGCCCCACCCAGCTCGCTCGCTTCGCAGCGAACCGAACCGCCCATCGCCTGGGCAATAGAACGGACAATAGCCAGCCCCAGACCACAGCCGCCGGTAGCCCGGTCGCGGCTGGGATCGAGGCGCACAAACGGCTCAAAAACTTTTTCACGCTCCGCCGGCTCAATGCCGGGGCCATCGTCTTCCACACACAGAATCGCCTGGCTTCCCTGCAAATCTAAACCTATGCGCAGCGTCGTTTCGCTGTAGCGCATGGCGTTGTTCATCAGATTATCCAGCACGCGTTCCATCAGGCGCATGTCCAGTGCGCCGTACGCGCCGGGGGTAATGGCTGTCAGCAGTTTTCGCTGAGGGTTAACGCTCTGCACATCGTTAATATGCGTCTGTAGCCAGGCGGGGAGATCCGGTGTACTGAGGTGCAACTCCGTCTGAGGCCGATCGAGGCGGGCATAGGTCAGCAGCTCTTCAATCAGCGCTTCAAGCTGGCCAATATCCCGATTGAGCGCCTGCGATTCCGCCCCGGTGAGGTTCTCGCTCATCTCCAGGCGATAACGCAGGCGTACCAGCGGAGTGCGCAGTTCATGCGCAATACCATCGATCAGCTGCTTCTTGCTGGCAATCAGGGCGTTGATGTTATCGGCCATCTGGTTGAAGGCAATACCGAGCCGGTCAAAACTGGAACCGCTGTCGAAATGTATGCGTTCAGTTAAATGACCCTCCCCAAAACGCTGTGCGGCGGATTCTAGTTTCAGCATGTCCTGCCAGTGCGGTCGCATCCAGATGAACACAGGTAAAGCGAGCGAAATGGCAATAAAGCCCAGCAGAGCGAGATCCAGCAGGCGCATCTGGTGCAGGTAATAGAGATAGGGCACTGGCCCGACGGCCAGAACATAATGGCTGCGCGGAATACGCTGAATGAAGGTATATTTCTCGTCCAGTGCGACGATGTCTCCGTCGCGCAGACGCTGCATCGCAGGCGGCGCTAAGTCAAAATCCTTCATGGGTTCGATACGCAAATCAAACGACAGATTCAGATCCAGCTCTTTTAACGTGCGCGCCCAGTCATGAGGAGGAATTTCTCGCAGCTCGCTACGCATCAGGTAGAGCGAGCTTTTCATCAGATCGTCCAGGGATTGCCTGCCCGCGCGCTCTGCGGTGAATTTGTAGACCAGCCCGACCAGCATGGTCATCACCAGAAAGCAGACAAACAGCAGGAGATAAAACTGCACAAACAGCTTTTTCATTAAATATCACCGGAAAATCAAGCAATTAATTATTTTGTTTTTAGCTTCAGGGGCACTATGGGGGCATTAGCATATCCGCCAAAGCGCTGATTCAAAAATGATACCTGATCGCTATCGAGAGCATTTATCCACGCAGAGTATACATGGAAGACCATCTCTGCATTCTCATGACCCATCTGATTCGCTATAAAAGCAGGATTAGCTCCTGCCGACAACATCCAGCACGCGTATGTATGACGCAATTGATAGGGGCGTCTGCGGCGAATGCCCGATCGTCTTACCGTAATATCCCATAGTGACACAATTGAGCTGACTGAATAATAGGCTGCTTGCCTTCCTTTCTGAGGTCGGGGCACAAATACAAAGTGCAGTTTCTGCGTTTCCGTTTTTCCGAACTCCCGGTGGTGAAAAGTGATTGGTACCTTAGGGGCACTCCCGGTAAGTTCTTTTTGAGCTCGCAAAGCTTCCAGAGCCGGCTCCAGTAACTTTATCGTCCGGTATCCAGCTTCGGTTTTGGGTGGTCCAAACAAGCCTTCCTGAGTAAGATTGCGTGCAATCGTAGCTTCGCCGGAATTAAGATCGATATCCTCCCAGGCAAGAGCGCAAAGCTCCCCGGGCCGAACTCCGGTGTAAGCAAAAAATTGCCACATGTTTTTCTGCTGAGCCGGAGCAGTCTCTTTCAACTGCTCAAACTCATGTCTCAAAAGCGGATCTGGTTTTGTTTGCCCTTTGCGAAGCCTTTTTATCCCGACATATGGTTGATATGAAATGACTTTATTTTTAACAGCATAGTCGAGGATTTGTCGCAGGATGGCCAGATAATAATCTACTGTTCTAACGGCGCGGCCAGTTTTATTTCTTCTGTTTTCGGGAGCATAGTTAGTCTCGCCAGTCAGTAATTCCTTTCTCCAGCCCAGAATGTCGCTGTTGGTGATGGATGCAACCAGCGTTTCAGGGCCGATTAGTTTCGTTAACGTTCTTACAGCTATCCCATAGCTTCTCGTGGCATTGGGTGAGAGATCGATTTTATGGTTTTCATACCAGATTGATGCAAGTTCGGCGAACGTCGTAATGTTTTTAGATGTATAAAACTTTGCTGCTACTTTTGACTCCGGAAACACGCCCCGGTAGTCAAAAGTACCCAGTTGAATCTCGCTTACAATTTTGGCCCTTAAATTCCCGGCTTTTTTGAGATTCGACGCATTTACGATCCATCCTTTTAATGTTTCTCGGCATCTAACGCCCTGAAATTTAAAACTTATTCGTATCTTATTGTTGTGGATCTCAACACCCGTTGGCATTGCAGCCATTATGCCTCCTTCACAAACCTATTAATGTTTGGGATGTTGTACCAGACAAGTCCTCGCTCTTCGGAGCTGCTTCCATCCAATGGGATTCTCTTAAAATGAACACCTTCTACCCAGGAGGTTTGGCGATAGCTTTTAATCTGACGATCTGTAAGGCCTGTCTTCTCTTTTAGTTTTGAAGCAACGCCCCATTCTGAATCGTAAATTACCTGCGACATGGTTCACCTCAGGTAACCGGCACGAGTATAGATATGCCGGTCTTTAGTCGTTGATATTTTAGTTTCAGTTTGCCTGGCCGGGCAGGGAACGCAGTCGGCGCATGCCTGTCATTGCTGTGGCCACGTAGCTTGCCTTGCAGTTGACCACCTCAACCCAGACCTTCACGCCTTCCACTCTCACCGTATAGGTCTCTTTCATCTTGCTGCGCCCATAGTCACCATATCTTTGCTGGTGGGCTGCGAGTGCGATTTCACATGCCTGGCGAGCCAAAGGGGATTGCTTACTGCCTCGATTAATCAGTCGCATTTCTTCTCCTTGAGGGAGGGTTTCCCCTCCCGATCTCGTTAGTCCACGTATTCCGGTTTCATATCCGCCAGGGTGATGCTGAACTGACCATGCAGCTCGTCGCCCAGATGGCGTTTCGACGATGCAAGAACGCGCTCTACTTCTGCGAACCGCGCAGCTGCATCAGGATCATCTGATGGTGGCAAGGAATTGATTGCGGCCTCAACCTTGTTGCGTGCGTCTACCAGGTAATAACGCTTCACGGCCTTGTTTTTCAGCTCAGTGAACAGGGCAGAACCCAGCGTTGCTTTCACGGTTTCAATATCTGCGCGCAGAGCTTTAGCGCTATCAACATCCTGAGCCGCCTCGATGCGGTCACGGAAATCATCAGCAAGTGCATCGATGTTTTGAGCTGATTCCTGAGCCGTTTGCGTTGTAGTGACGTTGTCACCTGAAATGTCTGCAAGGCTTACGTGCTGCGCTGAGGCAGGGTTTACCTCTCGTTCTTCACGGCGATCATCCAATTCATCGGGGGTATAAACGCCCAGAATCACATCCGGACAGAACAGTCTCGCCCAACGTTTGACAGCCAGGTACGCCAGCTGCTGGCGAGGGTCGTCAGCCCACAGGGTAGAGTTTCGGGTACGGGCCTGAGCCAGCAGTAAATCCAGTTCTCTCGGCTGGTCTTCACCTTTCAGGGTTGCGCGGATAATGATGCCGATCCCGGCTTCGTCAGCCAGGGTCCAGCCCGGGACGCGGTACTCGCCTTTATCGCCTTTACGGATGTGGAATTTTCCTACAACCTTTTCCCATGGACCGTACCACTCATAATCAAAACGACTGGCAAGCACGCCGCTGCGTGAAATGACGGCATTAACCAGTTGAGCTTCATACCCGAGCACACCGTTAATCAGGTGCGTCTTCTGCGCCACGGCAAAGGGATTCATCTGCCACTGTGCCGCTTGCATTGCTACCGCCATGCAGTCGGCCTGATTACCCTGTAAGTGTTTAGGAACAGTCGCGGTGCCTTGCGCCATGATCTGCGCGAACGTGCTGATGGCGTTTAGATACTGGGAATCGAACAAAGCCACGTTTGAGTTAACAACGGTGTTTTGGTCAGTAACCGTAACATTAGTATTTTGCATAAATCCCCCTTAAGCCTGAGCGCGCAGCGCTTCAAGGCGGCGCAGGTCGAAGTCGTTCAGTTCGTCGGTGTAATCGTCGATGATTGGCGCTGGCCATTCCCCTGTGTCGAAGCCGGTTGCTATAGCGCGCATTGCTTTTCGGTACTCGAGCATGCCCAGTTCCAGAAGGTCTGCGGATGCCTCGATGATGGCGATCCAGTGATAGTTCTCGTCTTTGTTGACGAAAATCCAGAAGAACTGGTCCAGCGCCGCGGTTTCGCAGTACATAGCCGCGCTCAGGTGATAATCACGTTCAATGATTTCCCGGTGTAGCCTGGCGCGCAGGCTTTCCTGCTTAACGTTCCACATGCTGATGGTTTTCAGGTCAGCACCAATACGCACGCCGTCCAGGTCGATCTCAAGGTCAGGGCGCACACGAACTTCCAGGCCCGTCTCCTCATCAAAGCCGAAGTAACTCACCTCGACGGCGCGGCTCGGGTGGGTCAGCAGCATGCCAGCGGTCGGGTGTGCCAGGAGTGCAGATTGAATTGCCCGCGCTGTGGCCAGTTGCTGGCGGGTAACCAGAATCTTTTCGCCAGGGTTGTCGCGCCAGGCATCCAGCAGTTCGTCGGCGAATATGGCATCGGCCTTAACTGACTTAACTGCCTGGATCATGTCTGCTTTAGTGCCGGACACTTTCAGCGGCGTCGGTTTCTGCGCTTCCTGTGCGACCAAATCAGGATTGATGATCGCTAATTGCTCGAGTAGCGCATCACGGCTGCCGCTGGTTTTAACCGGCACGGGCAGGGTGGCGTTGTACTCTTTAATGCATGCCTTCATTGCCGTTGCTGTCTGTTTATGGCCTTCTTCAATACGCTGGTAGTCAGCTGGGAGAGCCATATAGCTTTGAGCCGTTTCTTCCAGGCTCGCGCCAAGCGGCACTGGAGCGGGAAGGGATGCGTTATGTTGTTCAAGCAACGCTTTAATCTCGTCAGCACTCAGCAGCGCCGGCAGGCTGGCGTTGTACGCGTCGATGAACTCGCGCAGGGTTGCGGTGGTGGTGAAAGCATCCTCCGGGATCTCCGGTTCTAAGCTGAACTCTGCTTCGAGGTTTTCCGGCTGCAATGCAAGGGCATGCACCAGGTTTCCCATGTCCAGCACTTTTGATGCTATGCGAGGGATAGTTTTAGCTACATGGCGCGCATTGAAGTACATCAGGCTGACGCGGGCATCTTTTACCTGAGTTGAGCTGATGCCGTTTGCTGCGTGATAAACATCATTCGGCAGACCTTCGTAGCGGCCAGGTTCGAAGTAGGCCGGGTATTCGATTACTGGCTCTGACTGTTGCTCTTCCGGCGCTATGGAATCTGACTGCGTATTAGCTGCATAAGCGCCTTCGCCTTGTTGTACCGAATCAACATCTTCGTCTTTCTCTGGCTTAGCTGTTTCCATCTGCACATCGCTGGTGGTCTCCGATGTGTATTTCGTGTTTTCGACTTCATTTGAGGAGGTATTGACGACCGGTTCGGTATTTCCATCCATCAGGCCATCGATGGAGAACACGCCGCTGCCTAGATTTTCAACCTGCGGTTGTTCAGCTGGGGCTTCAGTCTCAACTACAGGAGTAGGCAACGGCAGTAATTTCACAGCAGAGTTAAATTCAGCCGTCATGGTTTTATTCACAAACTCAAGATGAGCCGCTGGCGTGTGGTGGATGTTTTCTGGCGCGATGCGGATCAAGTTAAAGATTGCCGCACGGTTAACCGCCAGTATGCCGGGCTGATTACGCAGGATGGCGCTCCATGACTTCCATGGTTCTTCTTTCTTCGCCACGATTTCTTTGGCACGTTGTAACACGCTCGAAGGAATTTCGAAGTGGTGGAAGTCCATAGGCAGTAGGGCGCATGCGATCTCAAGATCGAGAGTGTCCAGAGTGTGATGCGCGCCTGCGCCGCGATCCGTTACATAGCCGCCGTCGGCATTGGTACCAGCATCGGTGCGCTGAACATTACTAATGCGGTTACCGGCTGCCCATTCGCGAACGAGAATGCCGCGGTTAATGTAATCAGTCGCAGCCCAGATTCTGGTGAATCGGAGAACCAAAGCGAGTTCGTGACGCTTCTCCTGGCTGAACACTTTGCGAATGGCGTCGGTGTAGCGCCACAGGTCTTTGGTATCGTAACCCTTCACCTCTTCGCAGTTTTCTGCCGCCAGCAGCAGGTTCTGGACATAGCTGTTGTCTGTGTCCATTTCAAGCGCGCTGATACCTTCGTATTCTTCGCGGGTTAAGTGGTGGCGCAGTTCATCGGCGGTGAACTGAGCGAGTAGCTGCTTGCGAAATGGCATACGAACGACCGGATAACGTGTGGTTTCGTCATCATTCTCGTCAATCTGAATACCGTTTTCAGGTTCTGGAACCTGATCGGTTGTAAAATCGGCGTCGCTGGTTCTTTCTGATTTGAGCAGAGTAAGCTTTCCGTTCCTCCACTCTCTCACTACCTCATTACGGTCGCCGGCATCTACTCTCAACCAGTCGGCCATGAAAGCAGTAAGTAGCTTTACTTCGTGCTCTTCATCTGGCGCGAAGACCTGCTTAATCGCCTGAACCAGTTTCCACTCAGCGTTAAGGCTGAGTTCGGCAACTTCAGGGATGTCGTTCTTCGCCAGCAGCATGTTCTGAAGATAGGTGTTGCCTTCATCCAGTGACATTTCGCTGGCAGCCAGCTGCTGCTCTTTAGTGATATGTGACTGGTATTTGTCGCTGGTCATGTGGACGGCAAAACGGACCGCTGGAGTGCGGTTTTCAAGCGGAACACTCTCGATGGAAGTTTCGACTTTAACGGTCGGTTCCGGTGCCGCAGTATTGTCCACGGCTCCAGTAGACTCAGCACCAGCCTTTGGCAGCCAGGAGCGTCCATCGTCCTGGAGGGCGTAGCGTTTGCACCAGGTGTAATCCACTGTGCTTTCTTCCGGCAGGTCGTTGTAAACAGGGAAATCGGTGCGAACCGGTTTGGCATAATCCTTACCGCGGCCGGTTTCAATACCGGCATCTTCCAGCTCAACATCGAGCTGTAGGTTTGCACGGGCTTCTGATTTAGCAGTGAACCAAATCACTGCGTCTTCTTTGCCAGATTTCTGCGTAGCCTTAACTACATAGAAAAATTCCATGTGAGATCCTCTTTTTTGGATGTAAGATCCCCGGGCCAGAGATAGCGCCCATTGGGTGAACTTTGGTTGTTTAAGTAGTTTTCCGGTGTAACTTTGGTCGGGAGCACCGGACGTACGGGCCGCCTTGCGCGGCTTTTACGTTATGCCTCGTGGGCCATCTGGTCGTACGAAGCACAACGTTCAGAGCAGTATTCTTTTTCTTTGCGCGCCAGCTGTGAGCCGTTGCGATAGAGAAGGGTGCTTTTAACTACTTCCTCCGGTTCAACCGGCTTGCCGCAGTACCCGCATTTCGTCGAGTTACACATCTGGATCCCCCTTTTGCGCCAGCAGGTAGCATAAGCGGCGAAGAATCACTTCGAAGAAGTTCAGCTTTACAGCCTGTTGCCGTCCTGGTTTGCGTGCGAAATCAATCATTCTCACCCTCGTTTGCCTTATCGCCGGCCAGCGGAACATTTACACCTGATGCGCGTTAATCTCTCCACCTCATCCGACTGTTCGTATGCCGTCGGCGGCTACTTCGTGGGCGTCCTGCCTTGGTGGTTCGTGTTTGTGAAATAAGTAAAACATTGCTTTACACAATAGTCAAGTTTTGCTTTATATGATGGGTGAGCTAATGCTTTACCATATTGAGAATCTGTAGGTGATGGTTAAGAAATGAGCTTGCAGGTTTGTGATTAAAACTCCGCTTCGGGGGAAAGGAGGGCCTGATCTTGGAAAGGGGCTTTTCGAGCGGAGGATAGAGTTAGTGCTGGATATTCTGAGGAAAGATCATCTCTTAAGTCCTGATGTAAAGGACCGGGTTCGGAGTTGGTATGGTGAAAGGTAAATGATAAAAACCCGGCTCGGTGGCCGGGTTTTTATGGAGATTAACGCGGTTGGTAAACTTGAGCTGTTGGACCATACGCTAAAGTAAACTTAGGCGTGTTTAAGAGGCCTAAATCTTTAAGATTTTCAATCATTTCTTTCTGATTACGGCTAATAGAAACTTGCTTCAATTCCGCAACTTTTTCATGTACGGGTTTCGCCTGAACACGGGTCATTTGGCTTCCTCTGTTACGATTCTTCGCTAACATAATTAAAATGGTATCGAACTTATAGCTACGATTTCTCTGTTTGTCTTATACCTGAATTCATTCAACAACTTATGCAATTCGTTAATCGCTAAACGCATGTCTTGCTGGTTTGTGTAATCTTCTATCTTCAATCTTAGATCATAAACTATAGTATTGATTCCGATTGTTCTACTATGAGAATGCCATTTTTTGTTGTCTGAGAGCACCGTGGCGATTTCTCTAGCTCGTTCAATCTTCTCATCCTGGGTCACAGGCTGACCAAGTTTAGCAGCATTTGTTTCATGCACTTGCCAGTCACGAAATTTGAATTCTACCAACCATTTTTTTAGAAGGTCTTTGGACAATTCGCGAGCTTCTTCGTAACGTCTTAACTCAGCAAGATCTAAATTGTTGACCATCATTAACTCAGCTTGCGTGATTGAGCCTGAAGCTGATTTGGCGATTATTTCTTCAACTTTGTCAAGATATCCTAAAGCTGGGACCCATTTACCATCAGAGGATTGAACTTGCGGATCAATGGGGCCGAGTGATGATGCATAGTCCATATAGATTTTATCACCAGACATACACCAAATGGTTCCAGCTGACATAGCACTATCCGGCACGATAAAATAGACTTCATGATAGAAATGTCTAGTAATTTCTACCATTTTCTCTACAGCCTCAACACTACCACCATTTGTTTGAAGCAATATCACAAGAAACCTATGTTCACGGTTAAGGGCAAAAGTACCTAGTTCTTCTATAACTGGTTGATAAACAAACTTTGCCCAATCAGTAATCCCACCGTAGTATGTAATAATGTCACATTCTTGGAAAAACTGTAGCCTGAATTCGTTGAGCTTGTATTTGATATACCCTTCAAGTGTAGTCTCTAAGTTATCCATAAGTTTTCCTGAACAGCCCTGGCAAACACATAACCTTCTGTTCTAATGACAGATAGGTGGTTCTTTAAAGTTAGCCTCATGATTTTATGGAATTAATAAACCGCTCAGAATGAATAAAATCACAAAGGATTATGACTAAGGGGATATTTTATTGTAAATTCATCATGTTACGCTAATCACCTTTGATCCTTCGGCTCATGTACTTCTCATAAAGCTCATCCAATTCCTTCAGCCGTAATGACATGATACGCAATATGTTTTGCTGTTCATTTTCATCGGGAAGTTGCCTGTAGAGTTCCAACAGACGCTGCTCGTCAGGTTTAAGGCCATCTTTCTCTCCGACATCTTCACCCAACAACCATGGGACAGAAACTCCAGTAGCATCAGCCAAAGCTAGCGCAGATTCTTTACTGATTCTTCCTGTTTTGAACCAACCTGAAACAGCTTGCTTGCTGACGCCAGCAATCTTGGCCATTTCGGTTTTTGAAATGCCCTTAGCGTTCAATTCTAGAAGTCTGTCTACCAGACCATTAATCGGTTTTTTTTCGCTCATACCCGCATTGTAAATGTTTGCTTTACTTCTTGATAGGCATGCATCAATTGACTGTATGGTAAATTGATGCTTTACTTTGTGCCTTCAAAGGAGGTCACATGAATGGTATTGAACATGCTATCCGCTCGTTTGGCTCAGCAAGTGCACTTAGTTCCGCTATCGGTGTTTCAAAAATGGCAGTCTCCCTATGGCGAAAAAATGGCGTGCCGGCAGAACGGGTTTTAACAATTTTCAGGGCAACCGGAATTTCCCCGCACGAATTGCGCCCAGATCTCTACCCAAACCCCACAGATGGTTTACCTAAACAGGAGCCTTAACAATGCAAACTTTTTCATTTCAACAGAGTAGCAGAGCTTCCTCTAATCCAATGATATTCCCGTGTCATCAAAGCGAATCGGCAGAGCGGGATATTGATCATCGCGATATCTGCTCAGCGGTTCGAGCTTGGGCTGCGGCAGAAGGGCGCGTAGCTGTTGCGCTTCAAATCCAAGAAGCAGCGGAAGAACTTCAAGTTGTTGGCGTGGATTTTTCAGGCCAGGCCGATGTCTGGAACGTGAAGCTGTTCCGTTGGCTGGATAACAAAGAAGACTCCGCATCGTACCGAAAGAACGTCGAACAGCTGGTGCCCGCGATCATGTCTGTATTACCACTTCGATACCGCGACCGTGTCGTAAAGAACGACTCGTTTGCCTACCGGATGGCTAGGTTGGAAAAAGAGGTGAGTGAGGCGAAGCAAGCTCTGATGCTCGATGCACCGAAGAAGGAAAAGCTGAAGGAGTTAGGCGAGGGGATTTTCGAGATGTTCCGTGTCGATCCGGATCTAACAGCGCCGTTGCTGGCGATGGTCACAACCCTGCTGGGGGCAATGTGAATACTTCAGAAAAGGCGAAAGCCGGTCTGCGCGAACAGAACCGACTTTCAGGTGCAAAAACGGAGTGTAATTGCGGAGCTAAGTATGTCAAACACAGCTGAAATTATCAATTTCCCCAACAGAACTGAACAACCGGGAGGTCGTATGGCCGACCTGTCGAACGGGTATACCAAGGTCGCTAACGAAATCCAACAGCTCAAGCCTCGTCTGAGAATGTCAGGCCGGGAGTGGCAGTGTTTTGAGGCGGTGATCTGGCTTACCTACGGCTGGAACAAGAAACAGGACCGCGTTACAAACACGGTTATCGCTGAGCTTACAGGGCTGAGTGATTCGCATGTTTCTGATGCGCTCAAATCGCTCGCAGAACGCAAAATTATCTTCAGTCAAAAGCAGGGCGTTATGAAAACTGTTGGTATAAATACTGACCTTTCTGCCTGGATTTTAGACAAACCGAAAACGGGAAAAGTCTTCCCGAAATCGGGAAAAGTGTTACCGAAAACGGGAAAAACCTTCCCGGAAACGGTAGACACCCAAGACTATAACAAGAACAATATTAAAAGATCCTCGTCTCGGAATTCTGACGAATCCCGAAACCAGAAAACTCAAAAGTTTCTCTCGCGCCATCCAGAAGCTGCCGCCGGGATATACACCCCGGCAGGTAAATCATGGGGATCCGCTGACGACCTCAAGGCCGCTCGCTGGATTTACGACAGGCTTCTCACCGTCAACGCATCGCTATCTGAACCAAACTGGGCTGAATGGGCAAACACCATCAGGCTGATGCGCGTCCAGGATAAGCGTACTCACTACGAAATCTGTGACCTGTTCCAGTGGGCCAACCGGGACGAGTTCTGGAAAGACAACATCCTGAGCCCTTCAAGTCTGCGAAAGCAGTGGGATCAGCTCACTACAAAACGGCTACGCGCTACCGGAACGGCAAAGCCATCCCGGAGCGGCATCGACCTGCATAACACCGACTGGATTGACGGGGTGATGGAATGAAAAATCTTGCCGAGAGTATTCGCAATTTTGACAGGGAACAGGCTCGCCGCGTAGCGCACAACCTGCCTGAGCAGTACACCGAGCGCGAACAAACGCAGCAGGTGGCGCAAATTATCAACGGGCTTTTCGTACAACTGGCCGCCGCGTTCCCGGCAAGCCTGGTCAATCGTAGTCAGGAGGACATGAACGAGATCCGCCGACAGTGGGTGCTGGCCTTCAAAGAAAACGGGATTACCACATTGGAGCAGGTTGAAGCCGGTATGCGCATGGTACGGCGCCAAGAGCGTCCATTCCTGCCTTCGCCTGGCCAGTTCATCAAGTGGTGCAGGGAAGGGCGATGCGTGCTGGGGATCACCACCGCTGATGTGATGGCTGAATACTGGAAGTGGCGTAAGCTGGTGTTCCGGTATCCGAGTAGTGAGCAGTATCCGTGGCCGAAGCCGGTTTTTTACCACATCTGTCTAGAGTTGCGGCGCCGCGGAACTGATGGCCAACTGAGTCAGAAAGAACTTGAGCGTGAAGCTGGCGAAATTCTGGATATGTGGGAAAAGCGGGTGCTGGCAGGGAAGCCGATCCCGCCTGTTCGACGGGCGTTGGCAGCACCAGTAGCTCCGCCGGGGCCAACACCAGTGGAGCTCTTGAAAGCCAAATACGAGCGGTTGAAAGCCGATGGGAGGGCACAGGGATGAAATGGTCCGCTTTGAGCGAAAAGCGGATGTCAAAATCATGGCGATAGTGATGTTATTCTACATTAGACATAACAACCCGGCCACGAACTCACGTATCAGGCGGTAAATGGTGGATGACTACAACCTCGGAATCCATCTTTATGGACGGATAGTGCTCACGCATCCCTTCCAGCATTTCGGCATCCGGCCATTCCGCACTTTTATTAAGCCTGGCCGCAACGACAGAAAGTGGCATTTTTTCAACGTGCGTGACACATACCATGACCGTGTCAGAGGCATCCTGAGCATTTTCGTAAAGCATAGGGCCCGGCACAATTTCCCGTTCCCGCCAGCGGATGGTATGAAGCTTCCTGCCTGCGCGGACGTCCGGCAGCAGGCGAGGCACGATCTTAAGTTTCTGCAATGACATTATCTCCGGTGAAAAGGCTCCTCCCGGGGGCGGGTGAGTGATGACGAAATATCCTGCGGCTACCACGCATCCCATTTTTAACATAACAATGCTTTCCTGCACCACTTGATAGGACCTCATCTCGTTTCGCGGCCTCAAGCCTGTTTACAGTATCTTTTCCTGTCTGTATATCGAAACGCGCCTGATTATCCCGGCTTGTTTGCATAACTATGCTGCGAATGTAGTTCTAGATGGATTAGTGAATGTAAATGTTAGAAACATCCGCTTCTGGTACAAAGCTGAAATTCCAGCCTGTGTATGACCGTAAAAACTACCTTCACGTGATAAGCCGCTTCGGGTAGTGACGAGGCGCTTTTGTGACATGCTGGAAAACCAACTAGTTCTTTTTAACATTCGCTGAATTCATTAGATTCTGGCCAGAAGATCTTCAAATATCCATTTTTATCATATTTTGAAAAAAGATTGCCCTGGAAGCAAAATATCCCAGCGGATTCGAGCCACATCCATTCTTCTGTCTGCTCGACTCCTGTAGCACAGATTCTTATTTCCAAAAGTTCACAGCAGCGGATTAAGCTTACGAGTATAGCCTGCTTGGAACCTTCTTTATGTATATTGTGTATCAGTTGCGGGTGTATTTTGAGCTTCTCAGGCTGGAATTTCGAAAGAAACAATAAACCTGCATTACCCATACCAAAGTCATTAATAGCAACGCTTAATCCGCAACTTTTGAGTATCTGCACTGAATGCGCGAACTCATCAATTTCAGGGATTATTTCGCTCTCTGAAAACTCAACTATAACTTGTTCTGGGTATAAGTTACTTTCTCTGATATAATCGAGCAATATTTCAATCGCATCAGGCACCCTCAGTAAGGTTAAAGGCAGGAGTGTTATTGATATTCGTTGTGAGGAGTTAATGAACTTCCCTGCGATTTTTAACAAATCTTTCTTCGATTCCAAATCAAAAAATAAATTATTAGCTTTTATATCGTCTTTGTCTGATTTTGCACTCAAGACAAAAGAATGAATCTGGCTAGCGAGTGGATCTATAACTGCATGCATGTCTTGGATTATAGCGGGATCGACCGATGATACATCTATTTGCTCGGATGAAAAAAACCAACTGAATCTATCAGGAAGTACATAATAGCTATCTGTCTCAGCCGAATCTATAAATGTACGGAAAAACCTTAAAGCTCTGTCGTTGTAAAGCAATTTATGTTGGGTTGTTCCACGTTGAAGAACCCTGTCCAGACACTCGTCTTTACTGAATAGTCTTATATCAATTAATTCCATGCCGGAGCGACCAAATCGTCGATAGGGGGCATAATCGGATAAGAGTTCTACAATGTTAAAGTGAAGTGTATCCAGACAAATCTTTTTATAGATTTGCATAACAGCTACTTCATCACCTTCAAGAAGCTGTAAGAAATGAATCCCATTGAAAAGTAAAACACCAGTTACTCCCGCACGTTCATTTCGGGAATTGGCTTCACTGACCATGTCAATAATGGATTGAATTGGTGCATCAGCTCGCAGGTGGCTTCGGTAGATGAGAGTAGTAAGCATAGTTGCACACTTTTAAGGATTTTCTTCTAAAGTAGCATGAGAAAGGACAGTTAGTGCTATTTTACTGAAAAAATTTACAAAAAAGAGTTCTGTGACCTTAAAATTGTCTATGAAGAGTAGAATGCTTAACAAAAAAAACCATTCAATAAACGTGGTTAAAGCCCGCGAGATATGTTTGGCTCTGCAACATCAAATCGCCTGGTGTGCACACGTGACAAAGTAAAAATTAATTCTAAGATTGTGGTAGTAAAAATGATTACATGGAGTTTCTAATGGTTTTTATTGCGGCTTTAACTTTATCTTTTCTTCTGTGCGTAGCGGGCCTTATCTTCATTTTGCTGGAGTTAGTTAGCATAGGCTGCAACCCTGAACGACATTGAACAATACGTGCAAGAAATCCAGCAAATTATTGATTGAAAGGCTCTTGACCTCAATTTAACTTGAGCTTTTAAGATGGCGATTCTGGAGATAGTCAAAGGATTAGCCTAATGAAAGAGATTGATGTCGGTTTTACGCACGTTGCGTTTGTTGTTAGAGATTTGGATAAAAGTATTGATTTTTACGGCCGTTATGCTGGCATGGAAGTCGTACACAGGCGAGAGCCTGACCTTCCGGAGGCACGTAAAGTCGCGTGGTTAAGTGACCTAACTCGCCCTTTTGCGCTTGTCCTTGTCCAGGTTGATGCTGTGACTGACACCCCTTTAGGTAATTTTGGTCACTTGGGAGTAGCTTGTTCAAGCATTGAAGAAATCGACAATAAAGTAGCGATGGCCAGGATGGAGGGCATCTTGCGAAAAGAACCTGTTCAGGCAGGGGAACCGGTAGGTTATTATGTCTTCTTCGCTGATCCTGATGGTAACACACTTGAACTTTCTTATGGTCAGAAAGTCGGGATCGAGGCTTTTCGTCATTATGATACAGTGCCTGCATCTCAGTAAATTTCGATAACCGGTTGGATTACATTACGCTCTGGTAATGTTTCATATCGTTTTAGAGCTTGCTGATTAATTTGTTGCTAGTAACAGCAAGCTCCATATTAGCCTTTACAGATTTTCATTTTATTAATCTCATTTCTAAGCCACAATTTAGTAGCGAAACTGCACCAAACTCCGCTGAAATCTATTCAACATAACTATTGTGTAGACCTCCAAATCTGAGATCTGCCCCATATCGTACTTAAAACATATACCTGTAAGCCTGAAAGCGCTCCATAGTGCGAACACTCTTTAATCGTTGCAAAATCCGTGAGATACGTTTATAAATATACTGTATATGTATACAGTTGTTCATTGCGGAGGGAAAAATGAAAATCGAGTTAACCATTGATCGCATGAAGAAACTTCCTGTTGGAGCTATACCTGCGCTCGAGTCAGAACTGCTCAAAAGACTTAGCAAGCAGTTTGATGGTTGCCAGATTACGATTAAGCGTGCCAGTAATAATGGTTTGACTGTTTTCGGGGGCGACAAGAAAGAGGTCGAACATATCGTGCAGGAGACTTGGGAAAGCGCGGACGAGTGGTTTTATTAATCGCGTGAATTTGACTGGAGCAGTTTCAAAGAGTATCGCTGTTTGCGTTCCCCTGGCTGTTCCCGATTACTGTTTGCCGCGTTAATAAGTCGCTCTGGGGGGAAATAGTGTGTAGTGCAGATGCCTTTAATGCAGATGATCAATGGTACGACGTGGTCAGAAGGGCCGATAATGCAGTTATCTATAGCTTCCCGGCGGAAGGGAGATATCTGGTTTATCGAGTAAATGGAATAGTTTCATTACGACCCTTACTCGAAGAGGAAGAAATCTTCACTCTTAACGGGTTTATGCAATTTGCAAAACGGCTTGGGTACCGAATTACACCACCGTCTGATATCATTCTTTCATAGGCCTGAACACCCTATACCTGATGCGCCACGGAGAGAACCATGGCGCTGGAATTACAACTTATCAAACACCATTCAGGAATACTGATCCCGGCCACACCCGAGACCAGTGATATCCTGCAATCCAAAACCCGGCTCGGCGATGTTCTTGTTGCCGAGTTCAGGCGACTACGAAACCCGGCATTCCACCGGCGATTTTTCGCGCTTCTCAATCTCGGTTTTGAATACTGGGAACCAATCGGCGGGGCTATCTCGAGTAACGAGCGGAAGCTAATCACCGGCTACGCAAAGTTCCTGGCTTCTTATGGCGGGAATGAGAACGCGCTGATCGATGCTGCTGAGCAGTATCTGGAGCAAGTCGCATACCGCCGGGTCACGAATGGAATTAGCCTGTGCAAGTCCTTCGATGCTTACCGCTCATGGGTAATCGTCGAGGCAGGGCACTTTGATGCTATTCAGCTACCTGACGGCACACTCAAAAAGCATCCACGTAGCATCTCATTCGCCAACATGGACGAACTCGAGTTCCAGCAACTTTATAAAGCTGCGCTCGATGTTCTTTGGCGCTGGGTCCTGTCTCGTTCATTCCGCAGTCGCGATGAGGCCGAAAATGTCGCCGCGCAGCTGCTTGGCTTTGCGGGGTGATGGGCATGCAACATTCATGGTTCCATCATACCGAATGCAGCACCGAACAGGCCGACGAACTGGTTAAGCGTTACAGAGCGCGCAGTGTGAGAGTGGAGCGCAGCCTTAACCAGGATTACGTGACCTGGACTGTCAGTGCATTACTTCCGACCTCACATACACCAGCGCGCCCGGATAGCCGCTGGCGAAACCGGATGTGGGGATGAACGTGAATACATATCAAATCACTTTGCCCTGGCCGCCGAGCAACAACCGGTATTACCGGCACAACCGCGGGCGTACGCATATTAGTGCTGATGGCGTCGCGTACCGCTATGCGGTCGCCAGTGTCATTCGAAGCGCCCGGCTTAATATCCGGACGGCCGCACCACTCAAAATCCGAATTGAATGTCACATGCCCGACCGCCGGCGCCGCGATCTGGATAACCTCCAAAAAGCTGCATTCGACGCTTTAACTAAGGCGGGATTCTGGCTGGATGACTGCCAGGTAGTCGACTATCGAGTTGTGAAGATGCCTGCTGTTAAGGGCGGGAAATTAGAACTCACCATTACTGAGCTGGAGACCGCATGAATCTTGAAAATACCCTCAAATACCACTTCGCCAAGTCGACGCTTATTAGCGACTCTCCGCGCGCCACTGCTTCAGATTCACTGACCGGGACTGATGTTATGGCTGCCATGGGCATGATCCAGGAACGCGCCGCCATGGGATACAGTGCCTTCCTCGGAAAGATGGGCATCAGTTACAACGACCGGGCGAGGGCGATTGAGTTGCTGGCTGAGTACGCGTTAACCAAATGCGATAAGGTTGCCGCGCTGCGCAAGCTGGACGATGCCGTTAAGCCACTGGTAATGCGGCAGCTGGCCACCTTCGCTTTTGAGGATTATTCCCGCAGCGCCGCAAGCGTGAAACAGTGTGATTGCTGCTCGGGGCAGGGATTCATTGAGGCTGATGTTTTCACGATGAAATCGCACTACACCATGAGGCTTCCACAGTGGGCAAAAGACCTTAAGCAATCTCCGAGTGATTTCGAGGTTAAACGCCAGGTGAAAGAGGTGGTGCGGGTTCTATGTTCGGCCTGTAAAGGTAAAAAAGTTGTCAGCTGCGCCTGCAAAGACTGCCACGGGCGCGGTAAAGCAGTGAATCAGGACCTCACTGAAAAGCAGGGCGTGCCGGTTCTTGCAAACTGTAAGCGTTGCGGCGGACGTGGATATGAGCGTATCCCCTCAACTGAGGCTTACGCTGCGGTGCGCCAGATAACGGATACAATCAGCCTAGATACCTGGAAGAAGTCTGTTAAGCCCTTTTACGATCAGCTAATCACCAAATTTGACATCGAAGAAGCATGGGCCGATGCGCAATTGAAGCAGATAACAAAATAGGGCGTTATTTTATCGTGAGCTATTTACTTTTCCCGAATCTGTGGTAATTTTGCTCTAACGATGGGTTATTGCCTTCGTTTAAAGCCCTGCGGTTAACCCCGTAGGGCTTTTTGCTTTATAGCAATTTAAGAATTACTAAAACCATACAACCCCGTAGTAACTTCTAATTTCCCAGCCATGCTGGTGGGAAAATGGAAGAGGGTTGCTACTGGCTACAGCACAACGGCAAAATTCAGGTAACCTACTACACCGATGGTGTAACCGATGACCTTGAAACGGGCCAGTTGATAACTGGTGTCTGGCATCTGACGCAGGGAGACGACATTTGCCACAACGGAGAGGTAGAGGTGATTGAAGACCTTCTGCCTGTACCATTTAAATGAATATATTCATCTGATTACGTGGCAGATTCTTCATACTGCACATATGCTTTTTAAGCATCCTGCGGAATGGATGTTTCTGAAAGCGTTTTTGTGGTGGATCCCCCTAAGCGGAGGGGCGGTTCAGCAGGACATTTTTCCAGAGTGTCCAACCAGCGCGCGGAGATGAACGCTGTAATCATTTCCACCGGGAGGCACCCGGCACCACTCCCTCAGTTATTGCCAACTTAGCTATTTATGCCTGCTTTTCCGAGCAGGCTTTTTTTTCATTTATTAATCATCCATTGACCAGATGAATGTTTCTTGTTTTAGTTATGAATGTGGTGAATCCCATCTAAGCGATGGGGCGTCTGGTTAACTGCTATGTGCAGGTATGCACGCGACTTTGACGACCAGAGATAAGTCACCGGGAGGCACCCGGCGCCACATCCTCAAAAAAACGTTTTGTCGACCACCAGGTTCTGAATCGTCATATACACTTCTAAATGAAACAATTTAAGAGGTGAATTATGAAAGAGGGATATTATTGGATTAGACACAATGACTGTGTCCAGATCGCCTACTTTTCGCACGGTAAAACTGAAGATATGGTTACAGGAAAAATAATCAAAGGCGTCTGGCATCTAACTCGTGGCTACGATCTTTGCCATAACGGTGAAGCGGTCGTTCTGGAAGGCCCCATATCCCCACCTTTATGAACATAATTTGAAGAACACAGGCTACCTCAGGGTGGCCTTTTTTATTTCCCCTCAAATTTACTGAGAGGATTCACAGCAATATGAGGGGGGCCGATGTCCGATCCATTTTCCGGCACGGGGCTGGCCGGTTTAGCTTTGACTGGAGCCAGTGTCTACGGTCTATTGACCGGAACTGACTACGGTGTTGTTTTTGGTGCATTTGCGGGCGCCGTATTTTACATAGCGACAGCGGCTGACCTGAGTGTGTTACGTAGCCTGGCATACTTCTTCGTGTCGTATATCGTCGGCATTCTTTGTTCGGGGCTGTTGGGTTCAAAACTCACATCCTGGACGGGGTACACCGAGAAGCCTCTGGATGCTATCGGTGCCGTAATCGCTTCTGCGTTAGCCGTCCAAATCCTGACGTTCCTGAACAAGCAGGACATCGGCTCGCTGGTGGCGCTGATAACGCGCCGGGGAGGTTCAGGTGGTACTAAATGACCCAACAGCAACTATCAACGCGCTGCTCTGCGCCGGAGTTGTAATTACTCTGATGTTTTATCGCCGCGGTGATTCGCGGCATCGGCCATGGATTTCGCGTTTTGCCTGGCTGATTACCGTCACTTATAGCGCTGTACCGCTGGCGTACCTGTGTGGGATTTACCCGCATTCATCATGGGCCACCATTGCGGCAAACATCATATTCCTTTCCGTGCTGGTGGCCGTCAAAGGCAACGTTGCACGTCTGGTTGATCATCTGAGGCACTAATGAATCAAACACAATTTCAGAAGGCGGCTGGTATCAGCGCCGGGTTAGCTGCGCGCTGGTTTCCGCATATCGACGCCGCTATGAAGGAATACGGCATAACCACACCGCTTGATCAGGCGATGTTTATTGCCCAGATGGGGCATGAAAGCTCCAGATTTACCTGTGTGGTGGAAAATCTTAATTATGCGGCAGAAAACTTGGTGCCGACGTTCGGCAGCCACCGCATCACATCTCAGCAAGCCGCTGCACTTGGCAGAACGACAACGCAACCAGCAAACCAGAAAGCGATCGCCAATCTGGTATACGGTGGAGAGTGGGGAAAAGAACACCTTGGCAATCAGGTTGCCGGTGATGGCTGGAAATATCGCGGTCGTGGGCTGAAACAGATTACCGGCCTGAGCAACTATCGCAGTTGTGGCCAGGCGTTGAAACTGGAACTTGTTACCCACCCGGAGCTGCTTGAACAGGATGAATACGCCGCGCGCTCAGCTGCATGGTTTTATGTTTCCCGAGGTTGCCTGCTTCATTCCGGCGACGTGGAGCGCGTGACGCTTCTTATCAATGGCGGCAAAAACGGGTTGGATAAACGCCGCGCGTTGTTTAACCTGGCGAAATCCGTTCTGGTGTGAGGTGAATGTGGGGATCGAAACGATAATCGGGCTGGCCGCGTTGGTTATTTCCGCTATTGCCGGCGCTTTTGGCCTGGGCAATATTCGCGGCACCAGCAAAGCGGAAGCGAAAGCCGACCAGCAGCGCGCAGAAGATAACGCAGCGGCAACGGTCACGGTAGCCGAACGCCGGGTAGAAGCAACGAAAGAGGCCAGCAATGTACATCAGACTGTTAACCATATGCCTGGCGTCGATGTTGATCGCGAGCTGCGGGACAAATGGACCCGTAAGGGTTGAGGTGGTGGACACTGCATGCGACTGGGTTAAACCCATTTACGGTACGCATCACGACTGGGATGTACTGGATAAGCAGACGAAGCGTGACATCCTGGCGCATAACAAAGCATGGAAAGCAAATTGCGGGAAAAATTGAGCCTCATCCCTGAGGTTCGGACACAGTCTCTCCTCTGGACTTTAACCGTAGCAAATATTGAGAATTCTGTTATACAAATGGACAATTCTTGTGGCGCAGATGATTAATTAGCAGGGAAAAGCTTGAACAAATCAGGGTGGCTCATCCTTGAGCACACGGGTAGTCCTGAACGACGACTTCACCTGACATAGCAAAGTCTATGTAAGAGTCTAGAAAACAATGAGTATTTATCAAGGCGGGAAAGGAAAAAAGTCCCTTCCGAAATGAAATCCTGCAATTCGGAAGGGAGACCAAAGGGGTCATCATTACAAGAGAATGTAAATGTAATCCATTTCTCAAAAGTAAAAAGGTGTATTAAATAAATAACTCAAAGGAACGAAAATCTACTTTCTTCTAATGCCTGATGGGTATGCGGAATGAATGATTAGCGAAGAATTTTAACAATGCTCACAACTTTATTTTGTCTGTCAGCTACATTTTAATGGCACGAGTGATTCGATATCTCTGCCATACAGATGAATCCCCCTGAGCGGAGGGGCAACCAGTCACTGCTGGACGTAACGTTGCGGGTTTGCAGAGTGATGCAAGTCCACCGGGAGGCACCCGGCATCTGAATGCTTGACTAAAGGAATAGGGTACACGTCGAAATGAGTGCGAAGTAATACCTACTTACTGCTAGACCCAGCCAGTTCTGTCCGAGCTGGCTTTTTTTTGCAAAAAAAAGCCCTCTCAGAGAGGGCTACAGGAGTCTCAGTTTCGTTGCTCTTTTTATTGATGTTCCCCGGAGTTGGCATTCTCCGCATCAGAGTCATGTATAGCCTGGCAGCCAGGCAGATAACAACAAGCGTAAGCGTGGGATATTAAGAATTTCCTCAGGTTGTTTTCACTTGTGGATGGGCTAAAGATCTTGAAGCAATAAGCGGGTTGACCGCAGCCATAAGGCCATGCAGCAGCCATAATGCTGCCCCGAGTCGCGTAATGGCGAGCAGGTATAGCATACCGTGGTGAGGGTTAATAAGGGTAAATGCTCCGATAGGGCAGCGCGAACGCCAGACACGTACCGGTTTTAAGTGTCGATGAAACGACAGCAGCTCAAGGGCAGGAGTGTGGCAACTCCAGGCAATGGCAGCAATTACTAAGCTCAGCTGCTGGTGGGCTTAATAAGGTCTTTCTACATTTATTTGAGATGCGGCCTTAGCATATTTAGATAATTTTTATGACGGTTCCGGCATCTTTTAATTTTGTGTAAGTAAAACCCACCGCTCCGTAAAATGATGCGCAAAGGAATATCAAAGCGAAGAGCATTACGTAGAAGCTGACGTCACCCTTAACAGAAAACTGATAAATTGCAAAAAAGCATAGTAAGATGAATGCTGTCAGGGAGGAAAGTGCAATAAAAGAATAAAGAAAAATCATGAGCAGGTCGTCCTGACTTAACATATGTCAAACCATTGTATCTATAGCCTGGCGGATTACCAACCTGCTTCAATACAACGCGCTTCAAAAAGGTAACCTACGCATCGTTTATCGCGAGCAGCGTAAAATGTGGAAGCATCCCAGAGGTGGTTAAAACCTCCTGTGACTGGGTAAAACCAATCTACCTGACTGATCACGACATCGACGTTCTTGATCGGCAGACAAAGCGCGACATCTTGACGCATAACAAAGCGTGGCAGGCGAACTGCCATACAAGATATAGCCTCATCCATGAGGCTCTGACACAGTCTCTCCTCTGGACTTTAACCGTAGCAAAGTCTCACAACTCCGCACTCGATCGGCATTCATGTGTTACAGTTAGACCGTGGTGAATCCCCCTCAGCGGCGGGGCTAATTAACCTGACGACTCTTCTTCATGAGGGCATCGTGAATTTCTGAAGCAAGCGGGTCATGGTTGGTTAACCAAAAGGCTCACCGGGAGGCACCCGGCACCACATCTATACGAACCGCAGGTCATCAACTGGTAGGCTGGGTAATACTTATCGCGAATAAGTGATAAAAAATGCCCCCCAACCAGAAGGGCAAGAGGAGTCTCAGTTTTACTTGCTCTTTTTTATCGATGGTTCCCTGGAGTTGGCAATCTCCTCATCAGAGTCTTGAAGAGCTTGGCAGTCAACCAGTAATCAACAAGCATAAGCGCTAGTGATTAAGATAATCCTTACCTAACCATTTGTGCTGGGCAGTATCATTAAATACTCTGATTATCAATAAGGCTGACATAGCGACGGCAAAGGTATAGAGTTGAAGTGTTTTTATGGAACGAGGAATAACATGAAGGTTAAAGTGATTATCGCTGCTATAGCTTTGGTTTCGTTCAGTGCTGTTGCTGACGAGGGGCAGTATCTCTCTGACTTCGCCAGTGCAAAAAGCACCTCTAAAAGCTACTCCCAGCTTATTAGTAAAAACAAATTACCTGAATGGGTAAAAAGTGGTGGCACAAGCACGCCATCAACCGAAGTTACAGTTGCAGGCAAAAAGTATATTGCACTGTCAGGGTGTAAACCTCATAGTTGTCCAGAACAGAATATTGCTGTTCTCTACTCACCTGATAACGGTGATATCCATGGTGTGTTTTCTGATTTCAATGCAGAAAAGAACCAAGAGACATTGACCTGGTTAAACCTGGATCCGATTGATTCTGATGCGATGAAAAATGCGCTTTTCAATCGGATGTACGGCAATTAAATAGCCCAAGCTTCAAACTGCAATCCACCAGTTTGAAGCTTCAAAACACAAATCAATCGCCTCACAATGTGTTGGTCGCTCACATCGCACCCTCATTCCGCTTAACTTTAGCAATGAATTCTTCTGTGATTGATAGACCCGCTATGATTTCCGAATTTAAGGCGGAAGCACCAAATTTGCTTACAAGGTCCATAAGAGTTTCATAAGTCTGGATGAGTTCCATTAGATCGGAAATCACTAATTGGTCATGCTCAGTGCGCAAATGTGACCGGGCAGAGGCATGATGCAATATCCACTCGAGATTGGCCTTGATTTTGTGAACATCATCATAGTTATACATATTTCGTAAGCTTAAATCCTCATTTCAAGATTTCTTTGAGAAAAATACTTCCTTGCTTCAAACACTGAAGCTCTGAGTGACGTCTAAAGTTCATTTAGTTTAGAGGTGACAATGGCTAAGCCGGACTGGGGCGAGCTGCAGAAGCGGTTCCTGTCTGATCACGCTGCTACTGGCATATCCCCTAAGAAATGGTGCGAGACACATAATCTTAATTATGTAACTGCTCGCCGCTATATCAAGAAAACTGCTTCGCAAAATACAAAAAATTACCCGCAAAAGATAGTGCGCACTGCGCAGAATGATAAAAGCGCAGATGAGCTGGTGGCTATAAAGCTAAGCGCGAAGGTAAAGCACTTTATTGCTGAATACCTGAAGGATAATAACGCCACGGCAGCCGCTGCACGTGCTGGCTATAGTGACCCAAACTATGGTCGTCAGCTAATAGCGAATCCTAACGTTGCGCAGGCAATTGCGCAGCAGCAAAAAGCCTCCATTGAGCGCACGCTTGGCAGTGCCGATGAAGTCCTCGCACAGATGTGGCAGCTTGCCACCTTCGATGCAAACCAACTTTCGCAGTATCGCCGCGGTGCGTGTCGTTACTGCTGGGGCTTCGGCCACCACTATCAGTGGCGTGACGCTGTAGAGTTCGAAGAGGAAACAGCAAAGGCGGAGGGAAGGGAAGGGGCAAGGCTGCCGCAAGATACAGGCGGCTATGGCTACGATCACACCAGAGAGCCTAATCCTGGCTGTCCGCGCTGTAACGGTGACGGCATCGGCCAGCCTTATTTCCCGGATACACGCAAGCTCCCGGCAACTTCTCGGCTCGCTTACTCCGGCGTAAAGATCGGCAAGAATGGCGTCGAGATAACCACTATCAGCCGTGAGCGAATGTTTGAAGCGGTAATGAAGCGGCTTGGCCTGGCGGATAGCGAATTCGCGCAGCGTCTCCAGCAAATCGAAATCGACCGCCGGCAGCTGGAAGTGGAAAAACTCCGCAAAGAGCTGGCCGGTGATGGTGATGATGACGAACCGACTCCAGTGCAGATCAATATCAACGTAGTGGACGCGAGGGCGGAAGATGGGGATCAGCCCGACACTTAACATTCCTCAGGCGCGTTTCCTCGCGATGCAGCACAAATTCAAAGCCTACGTTGCTGGGTTCGGTTCCGGTAAGACGTGGGTGGGTTGTGGCGGCATCTGTAAGGGGATGTGGGAGCACCCTAAAATTAACCAGGGTTATTTCGCGCCGACGTACCCGCAGATTCGTGACATCTTCTACCCGACTATTGAAGAGGTGGCTTTTGACTGGGGACTGAGCGTCAAAATCAATGAGGGGAATAAAGAAGTTCACTTCTACGAGGGGCGACGGTACCGCGGGACAACAATCTGCCGCTCAATGGAGAAGCCCGGCTCGATAGTCGGTTTCAAAATTGGTAACGCGATGGTTGATGAGCTGGACGTTATGGCGGCAGCCAAAGCGCAACAGGCATGGCGAAAAATCATAGCCCGTATGCGTTACAAGGTCGATGGGTTGCGTAACGGCATCGATGTCACCACAACGCCGGAAGGCTTCAAATTCGTTTACCAGCAGTTCGTGAAGGCGGTGCGTGAAAAGCCCGAGCTTTCTGCTCTGTACGGTCTGATACAGGCCAGTACGTTCGACAACGCGAAAAACCTGCCCCCGGATTACATCCCGTCGCTGCTGAGTTCTTATCCTGATGAACTGATTCAGGCTTACCTGCGCGGGAAGTTTACGAACCTCAACAGCGGGACCATTTACCACACCTTTAACCGTAAGCTGAACAACTGTTCTGACGAGATTCAGGATGGGGATCCGCTGTTTATCGGTATGGACTTCAACGTTGGAAAAATGGCCGCGATTGTTCACGTAAAGCGTAACGGGCTACCGCGCGCGGTTCGCGAGCTGGTGAAGGTCTACGACACGCCAGCGATGATTAAGCGTATACAGGAAGAGTTCTGGCGCTACGAGGATGGTTGCTACGTGAAGAGCCGGGAGATTTACATCTATCCGGATGCGTCAGGCGACTCCCGCAAATCGCAGAACGCCAGCAAGACCGATATTGCCCAGCTTAATGATGCCGGATTCAGCGTCATCGTTGATGATGCAAACCCTCCTGTTAAGGACCGCATTAACTCGATGAACGCCATGTTCTGTAACGCCAACGGCGAACGCCGCTATCTGGTGAACGTCCAGAACTGCCCGGTTTATACCGAAAGCCTCGAGCAGCAAATCTGGGCGGCCAATGGCGAACCGGATAAATCAGCGGATAACGATCACCCCAATGATGCTGGTGGGTACTTTATTGTGAAGGATTACCCCATCGTGAAACCGGCATACTCAATCACCATGGACACCACTTTCTGATATGGCAAACGACGACATCACCTGGGTTCGACCAGAACATCGGGCGGCTTCTGCTGCCTGGCGGAAATACAGAGACTTTTGCAAAGGAGCTGAGGCCGTAAAAGCGGCGGGCAATAAGTATCTGCCTTATCTCGATCCAACCGATAAATCCACGCGCAATCGCAAGCGCAATGAGGATTATCTAAGCCGTGCGGTGTTCTACGCCATTGCTGGCAATACGAAGATCGGCATGCTTGGCATGGCGTATCGCAAAGACCCAACGTTTAACGGCCCTGAGAAGCTGAAATACCTGCTGGATAATGCTGACGGGGCGGGTACCAGCATTTATCAGCAGTCACAGCTGGTGGTCGAGAACGTGCTGGAGGTGGCGCGAGATGGGCTTTATGTTGACTATGCAGAGGCATCAGACGAAGCGATCATTCTCCGCTATCCGACAGAGAACATCATTAACTGGCGAACGAAGCGCATTAACGGACGCGATCAGCTGGTGCTGGTGGTCCTGCGCGAATGCGTAGAAGAGCCGGATGGTTACGCTTACAAGGACGAAATTCAGTACCGCGAGCTGGCGCTGGAAGAAGGGAAGTTTATCTGCCGTGTATGGCGCCTGGCAGGTGGCACTGCAAGCGGAACCTATGCCGTCGACAGCGAATATCATCCGAAGCCTAAAGGAAAGGAATACTGGGATGAAATCCCGTTCACCTTTGTCGGTGCTCAGAACAACGATCCCACTATCGATGATTCACCGCTGGCCGCGCTTGTGGAGATAAACCATGGCCATTATCGAAACAGCGCTGACTATGAGGACAGCGTGTGGTTCTGTGGTCAGGTGCAGCCGTATATGACTGGGCTTGATACCAACTGGCGCGATCACCTCGAAAAGAAGGGCGTGAAAATTGGTTCCCGATCACCGCTTTTGCTTCCTAAAGATGGCTCGTTTGGCTATGCCCAGGCGCAGCCGAACATGCTGGCTAAAGAGGCCATGGACAGCAAGCGCGATTACATGGTGCAGCTGGGCGCCCGACTGATTGAGCAGAACGCCACGGCCAAGACTGCTACCCAGGCGAGCGGTGAGCAGACATCATCAACATCGGTGCTAGGTATCTGCGTTTCGAACGTTTCTGAGGCTTACACGCTGGCGCTGGGCTGGTGTGCAAAGTACCTGGGCATTAATGGGGATGAGCCAGCTTACATCATCAACCAGGAATTTATAGCGAAGGTTGCCGAATCCGGGATGGTCACCGCCATTGTGAGCGCCTGGCAGTCCGGCGCGCTGCGCGATACTGACATGATTCGGGCGCTTCAGAAACTCGACCTCATCAACCCGGCAGACAGCCCGGATGATGTGATTGATGCGCTCCGCAATCAGGCTCCCTCATTGACCGGGGGATGATATGGCAACAGTCAACGAAAGTTTGCGGGATGAGGCCATTGCCCATTCTGTCTGGATTAGCCGCTATGCGACGGGCGTGGCTAACCGGATGGTGAAGTTGCTTAACGAGACGGACTCAGAACTGTCTGCCCGTCTGCTGGATGCACTGGATCGGCTCCCGGCTGATAGCTTCACGGTTACACGTCTGGAAAGCTTGCTCGGCAGCGTACGCGAACTTAATCATCAGGCTGTCGCTTCGATGCAGTCCGGGCTGGAAGGGGAATTGCTGGCGCTTTGCAGGAACGAGGTCAGTTATCAGCTGAGCCTGTTCGATTCCCTTCTTCCCTCACAGATGCTGGCACGCTACCCGCTACAGGGAATCACCGCCGATATGGTTTATGCCGCGGCGATGGCTCAGCCATTTCAGGGGCGCCTGCTGAGCGAGTGGGCGGAGAATCTCGAGTCGGACAGGCTGGCGCGGATCGTAAACGCTGTACGCCGTGGCTATCTTGCTGGCGACACGGTTGAAACCATCGCCAGAAGCGTGCGGGGTCATGCGAATAAAGATTATCGCGACGGCGCGCTCCAGATGAGCAGGGCAAACGCCGCAAGCATCGCTAAAACAGCCGTGAATCATCTTGCTGCCACCGCGCGCAACAGCTTCACCAGCGCCAACAGTGATATCGTAAAGGGTAAGCAGTGGCTGTCTACGCTGGACAATAAAACAAGCCACGACTGCATTATTCGCGACCTGCTGCGCTACACCCTGGATAATAAACCGATCGGGCACAAAATACCTTACCTGCAAGGGCCCGGGAAAATTCATTTCTGCTGCCGTTCTACTGAAACCCTGATTATCAAGTCCTGGCGCGAACTCGGCATTGATATTGATGAGATGGACGAGGGCACTCGTGCCAGCATGGATGGGCAGGTACCTGCTAAAACCACGTATCTTGAATGGCTCGCGCGTCAGCCAGCTCAAAGGCAGGATCAGGTCCTGGGGGCCGAGCGTGGCCGTCTGTTCCGCGCGGGTGAAATCGACCTGGCTGATATGTTCACTGACAAAGGCGAGTGGATCAGCCTGGAACGTCTTAAGCATCTATCAGGTCCTTGAACCTGACAACCATCACTTTCTACACGCCCTGGCATCCGCCGGGGCTTTTTTATGGGCGAGGCCCGACTAAATCCCGAGGGGAAATTATGTTAATTCGAAACATGCTTCTGAAATATTACGCACCTGAAAGCGGCGGTGAGGGCAATGGTGGTGGCGGTATCGAAATCACCCCCGAAATCCAGAAGCTGATTGATGAGCGTGTGACCAATGAAGTTACAGGCCTGAAAACAAAAAACTCTGAGCTGCTGGGCACCATCAAGCAGCAAAAAGAAAACCTGTCACGTTTTGACGGTATCGACCCAGACGCTGTACGCGGCATTCTCCAGCGTTTTTCTGACGATGAAGAGGCGAAGCTTATCGCCGCCGGAAAAATTGACGAGGTGCTGGATAAGCGTACCGAGCGTCTGCGTGCTGACGTTGATAAGCAGATCAAAGCGGCAAACGAGCGCGCGGAAAAAGCTGAAGCGTTCTCCAACAAATTCCGGGATCGGGTCCTCGGGGATGCAATCCGGGCAGCAGCCTCTAAAGCGGGCGCGCTGCCTGAAGCTTCTGACGATCTGATTCTGCGTGCCAAAGGCACATTCCAGCTCAACGACGAAGGCGAGGCCATAGCGGTTGATGCAAATGGCGATGTTCTGTTCGGCAAAGACGGCAAAACCCCACTAAGCCCGCTTGAGTGGGCGGAGTCACTCAAGGAGACGGCTCCGCATCTGTTCCCTCGCGCAGAAGGCACGGGCGCGGGCGGACACAAGCCAAACGGTGGTGGAAGCCTGAAACGTTCCGAAATGAGCGCCAGCGACAAAGCGGACTACATCCGCAAACACGGCCAGCAGGCCTTCCTCAAACTTCCGAAATAAGGGATTTAAACCATGGCAACGACTGTTAATACCGACCTGGTTATTTATGACGATCTGGCGCAGACCGCGTTTCTTGAGCGTCGCCAGGACAATCTGGAAGTGTTCAACGCCTCCTCCAACGGTGCGATTTTGCTGGATAACGAACTGATTGAAGGCGACTTCCGTAAACGCGCCTTCTACAAAGTTGGCGGTTCCATTGAATCGCGCAATGTGAACTCTGTCGATAAAGTCACAGGTAAAAAAATCGGTGCCGGTGAAGCGGTATCCGTTAAAGCACCGTGGAAATACGGTCCGTATGAAACCACGGAAGAGGCCTTTAAACGCCGTGGCCGCTCCGTTGATGAGTTCTCCGAAGTGATCGGCGTTGATGTCGCAGATGCCACGCTGGAAGGCTATGTGAAATATGGCCTGAAAGCGCTGACTGCGGCGATTGGTGCTAACGCCGACATGGTCGTAACCGCCGACATTGAGACCGACGGTAAAAAGACCCTGACGCGTGGCCTGCGCAAATATGGCGACAAGTTTAACCGAGTGGTTCTGTTCGTGATGCACTCCGCGACCTACTTCGACATTGTGGATGAGGCGATTGCCAACAAAATCTACGAAGAAGCGGGCGTAGTAGTTTACGGTGGGCAGCCGGGCACGCTTGGTAAACCAGTGCTGGTGACGGACACCATGGATGCTGATGCGATCCTTGGGCTGGTAGCCGGCGCAGTGACCGTTACCGAGTCTCAGGCGCCGGGCTTCCGTTCCTACGATATCAACGATCAGGAAAACCTTGCGGTTGGCTATCGCGCTGAAGGCGTGGTGAACGTTGATCTGCTGGGCTACAGCTGGGATACCGCCAAAGGTGATAACCCTGACCTGACCGCCATCGGCACTGCTGGCAACTGGAAGAAGCACTTCACCAGCAACAAATCAACGGCAGGCGTGCTGATCAAACTGGAATCCGCAGTGGGGGAGTAACGCTGTCAGCGGATAAAACCTCCGCAACCGCTGACAGCACAGATGCGGTAACTGTTTCTCTGAAGTACACGCTGAACGGCTCCGGTGTATCCGGTAAAACCGTCGTGTGGACGTCTACAGGCGGCACGCTTAGCACGGCCAGTTCTCAAACCGGCTCTGCTGGTGGTGCAACGGTGAAACTCACATCAGACGTTGCTGGCACCTTCACGGTAACCGGCACGATTGAAGGAGTGGCGAAAACCACTGATGAGATCACCTTCACTGCTCCTTCCGGGGAATAACGAATGGGGCGAAAGCCCCATAAACAGGATGATTCGATGGTCAATACCGATATCACCTCTCCTGATGCCAACAGCTACGCCAGTGAAGAGGATCTTGCCTCATTTGCGGAAATACGCGGCATTGAACTGCCCGACAAGCTCACACCTTTGTTGATTAAGGCCATGGATTATCTGGAAGGTCTGGACTGGGTTGGCTCAAAAGCTGACCCGAGACAGGCTCTGGCATGGCCACGCGTGAATGTCGTTCTGGATGAACATAATTTCCCGTCGGATGGGGTTCCACGGCAGGTTATAACCGCGCAGTGCATGCTGGCGGTAGAGGCAATCGACGGCGATTTACTCTCCAGCGTGCGCGAAGCCGCTGTGAAGACTGAACGTGTGGAAGGCGCTGTCACGATGACCTATGCGGTCGCAGATGGCGAAGTCTTTACACCGTCATATCCTGCTGTCATGGCGCTGCTGGGCGACCTTGCTGGTGGTCGTGGTTACGCCATTAATGCATTTGCAGAGAGGGCCTGATATGGCGATTGATTACCTACGTATGCAGGCCAGAACAACGCGTATGCTCATGCAGAACGGAGCGTTATACAACGTCACCCGCAAGGGTTCAGTAACGGTTATCGGTGGAGTCGAGCATAAAACGGATGATGTTCAGTTCACTGCGATCGGCGTTAAAACGGAATACGCACCCGGTGAGATAGACGGAACAGTCATCGTAAACGGTGATGTTCGAATCGTCTTTACCGCAGAGCACGAAATTAAAATCGGCGATGTGGTTGATATAGACGGCACAACCTACCGCATTGTGAACCCCAACCCTGCAAAACCTGCCTCGCTGGTTCTCTGCTACAAAGCGCAACTAAGGGCTTAACATGGGCGAGAACACGGCATTCCTCGCTGAAATCACAGCCTTCGTCAATAAGGCCAAAGCGAATCAAGAAGCTGTGGTGCGCACGGTTGGTATTAAAATACTTAACCAACTGGTGATGATGTCCCCAGTGGGCAACCCGGAGTTGTGGGAAGTTAACCAGACAGCCGTTTCCTATAATCGCGCTGTTTACGACCATAACGAGGCGCAGCGGGCAAATCCCGACAACCTGACCAAAACCGGGCGACTGAAGAAAAAAGCTCGGGTGGTGGATGGGATGGATATCAAAGCACCGCCGGGGTATACGGGCGGACGCTTTCGCGGTAACTGGCAGGTATCGTTTGATGCTCCGACAGCTGATGAAACAGGGCGAATAGACAAGACCGGCGACCTGACAAAAGCAGCCGGGAACTACACGCTGTCACTGTTCAAAGTCGGGATGAAGGCCATTTATTTCTGCAACAACGTCCCGTATGCATACCCGCTTGAAATGGGGCATTCCACACAGGCACCGAGCGGAATGGTCCGTATAACCGCTGCTGAGTTTCAACGCTTCTTTGAGGAAGCTGTCAAGGAGGTGTCCAGGTGATTCCTGATATTGCATCTGCACTGGCCGCCAGACTGGGTACCTGGGCCGATGCCGAGGGCATTTCTGTTGCATGGGAGAACGTGCCGTTTACACCTCCTGCTAACGAGATGTACCTGGCCGTTCACGATATGCCTGTTACGCCGAGAACAATCGATCTCGGATTGCGCTGCCGGACTTATTCAGGCGTGTACCAGATTAATGTCGTGGCGCCAGCCGGCTCCGGCCGTACCTCCGTCGTTGCCCTGGCTGGCAGAGTAGCGGAATTGTTCCCCGAGGGGCTGGAAATTGCAGGCAAAGATTTTACCTGCTGGATTGGCAGCGCGCCTGGCATATTCCGCGGGGTCCCTACACCTGTGTCCTACTCCGTTCCTGTCAGCCTGAATTATAGGGCAGACATCACCAACTGATTCCCTCAGTGATGTCCCACAACTGACCGGCCTTGAGCCGGTTTTCCCGTTTCTGAAGGAGAAACCATTATGGGCTTTGCACTGCCTAACGGCGCTCATGTTTATCTGGCGTCGGGCTATGGCCCGGCCATTACTTTCACCGGCGCGACGAATGCTGAGCACGCGGTGATCACCGTCAGCGCCGCGGACGATATTGCGGTCGGCGATATCGTTCACGTGAACTGCAACTGGTCGGGTATTGATAACGTTATCGCGAAAATCGACGCGATTGCGGAGAATGCTGTCACTCTTCGCAACATCAATACCACCAACAAAAACAAATACGCGGCGGGTGGCGGTTCCGGCTCTATTCGCAAAATTGAAGAATGGACCGAACTGCCACAAATCACTGAGGTATCGAAATCCGGTGGTGATCAGAACACCACGCAGATTCAGTTCCTCAGCGATGATCGCCAGCGCAACCTGAATACCTATAAATCCGCTGTCTCTCAGACTTATTCGATTGCTCACGACTCAACTCTGCCGGTTTATCCGCTTCTGCGCCAGCTGGACGAAGACGAAGAGACTGTGGCGGCGTACATGTACGTACCGAAGGCGAAGGAGAACCGTTACTGGGCGGCCACGGCATCTTTTGACGACACGCCGGCCACGGCGGTGAACGAAGTCGAAACGGTAAGCGTCGTGCTGAACCTGCAATCGCCTGCAATGACCTTCTACAAGGTCGACTCGGGAAAAACTGAGACAGTAGCGGTAACCGGCGTCAGCCTGGATCGGCCAACCCTGAGCATTAAACAAGGGGCAACCGCCACGCTGATCGCTACTGTCGAACCATCTAACGCCACCAATAAAACGGTGATCTGGACATCTTCAGATGAATCGATCGCAACGGTTGATGCCTCTGGCAAGGTCAGTGGTATTGCGGAAGGCAATGCCACTGTCACAGGTACGACCGCCGATGGCGCGAAAACCGCGACCTGTGATGTCACCGTTACTGCTGCAAATTAATCCCGGCCCCACTCGGGGCCACAACTCTACGGGAAAAATATGGCTACCAAATTCACCCTCCAGCCCAAACCAACTTTTAAGGCCAACGTCTCGATCCCGCGCGCCGGCGATGAGGATGGCGTGCTGACCTTCACGTTTAATCATAAGCCACTCAAAGAGCTTGCTGATCTGGAAAAACTGGAAGGCAAAACCGCCACTGATTTTCTGATGGAAATTATTTCTGGCTGGGCGCTCCCCGATACATTCAACGCGGAAAATCTCTCGGTGCTGCTGGAAAACTATCCGGCTGCAATGAAGGCTATCCCTGAAACCTACTATCGCGAACTGATGGGGCAGCGCGAAAAAAACTGATAGCGGTTGCCTCGGCGTTCTATACGCCTGAGCCCACTGCGGAAGAGCTGGCACCATATGGGCTCACGCCGGATGATTACGACGATCAATACATCGATGTCTGGCCAGATGTCTGGCCTTCATTTCTGGTATTTCAGTCCGTCAGTACGCAGTGGCGCACGGGGATGGGCGGCGCAACAGGGCTTGATTACAACGTCCTTCCCTGGGTAATGCGTCTGCATAACGTACACGACGAGGTAACCGCATTTTCCGATCTCCAGATAATGGAGCGAACCGCGCTAAAAATTATGCATAAAGAGGGTGCTGGATGAGTAACGACATCGCTACTATTTCGCTGCGCGTAAATACCAGTGAACTGGAGCGCGGCAACCAGGCGCTGGATCGCTTTCAGGAGTCTGCGTCCGCCGCGGCAGGTAAAGCGGATGACCTGAACAGTACGTTCCGCACCGGGATCGACAACCAGAAAAAAAACAGCGAAAGCCTGAAACAGCAACGGCAGGAACTGCAAAACTTGCTGAATAAAATCAGCCCTGTTAACAAGGCGCTGGACGAGCTGGATATCATTCAGGAAAGCCTGGCTAAATTCCGGAGCAAAGGTCTGGTGGGTGACGAGGACTTTACTCGTTACAACAGCGTGCTTGAGACGACCCGCGCGAAACTAGCGCAGGTCATGGAATCTGAAACAGCGGAGGGCCGTGCTCGCATTGAGCAGGCACAGGCAGCACAACGGGCAGCTGCCGCAGGCAAAACTTTTATCGACTCACTTGAGGACCAGGTTTCAGCAATCGGAAAAACCCGTGCAGAGTTGCTCGAACTGACGGCGGCCCAGCTCGGCGTATCGGATCGCGCTGCGCCAATGATTGCCCGACTAAAAGAGCAGGAAGAGTCCTGGAAATCTGGAGCTATCAGTGCGGGGCAGTACCGTAATGCCATGCGTTACCTGCCAATGCAAATGACGGATATTGTGACCTCACTGGCCTCCGGTATGCCGGTTTATATGGTCGCTATCCAGCAGGGTGGCCAGCTGCGTGATTCCTTTGGCGGAGTGGGGAACGCGCTAAAAGCGATGTTATCCATGGTAACCCCGGCGCGTGTTGCGATTGGTGGTCTGGCTGGCGCTGTACTGATTGCGGCAAAAGCGGGATCGGACTACTTCACAGCCTATGACGAAATCAATAAAGCTATCATCCGCACCGGAAACATAGCCGGTACGTCAGCCCTACAGATTATGGCATCCTCCCAGTCAATCTCTGCTTCAACCGGGGCTACGGTGGGCACTGTCCAGAGTCTGATGACAGAGCTGGTTGGTATCGGCTCAATGACCCAGCAACAGCTTGAGAAAGCTACCAAAGCGACAGCACTGGCAGTTGAAACTGGTATCGTTTCGGCTCAGGACATTACCAAAGCTTATAAGGATATTGAAAAGGATCCGGTTAAGGCTCTTCAGAACCTTAATGAGCAATTCAACTTTCTCACCGTTTCACAGCTAAAGCACATTGACGAGCTAGTTAAGCAGAAAGACCAGACCGCTGCCGTTACTCAAGCTATGGGTTTGTTTGGCGACACGATGGCAGAGCGCGGAGAGCAGGCTTACGACTCGCTGACACCATTTGGCCGCCTGTGGCTTGATATCAAGGGATGGGCGTCTGAGGCTATGCAGAGCATCGGTCAGTGGGTGGCTGAACTGGCATCAAACACGCTAAAGGAATTTAACGCAATTTATTACAGCGTCGCGATAGTTTTCCAGAAGCTGAACCAGATTATTTCTTCTTCTATCGCGGCTGCGATTAATCTCGTTCCTGACTGGGCGAAAACTGATACTTTGCAGGGATGGCAGGACTATAACGAACAAATGGCCGGCGCTTATGGTAACAGCGTGTCTCAGCTGAAAAAGGACTGGGACGCGGCTGACATTAGCGCAGGCAAGTACCTCGATACATCCCGCAAGATAAGCGCCGCGACCACTCAGAAGGATCGGGAAGCAGTCGCTTCGTTTGGCAAAAAAACGAAAACAGGAAAACAGGGCACTGTATCTGCTGGCGACCGCAGTGCTGACGCTGCTCAGGCCGAATTGCTGGCGCTTCAGGCGCAGTTGCGTGCTCTTCAGCAGCATAAAGGGCTGAACGACACTATCAGCCAGCAGCGCAAAGATCTGTGGACCACTGAGGCGAAATTTCAGGTACTGGAAGAAGCCTCGCGTTCACGTTCACTGACGAAGCAGGAACAATCCCTGCTGGCGAGTAAAGACCAGGTGCTTCAGTTGGCACGGCAGAAAGCCCTGTTAGGTGATCAGATTACCGCACAGGACCAGCTGAACAAGCGAATGGATACCTCTCAGAAATATGTCACGCAGATGGCTGAGAAACAGGCTGCTTTGGTTGGTGGAGCTGGAATGAGCGATCGGTTAGCTCAGCGTGAACTCGCGAAAAGTCAGCTTGCTTCTGGCTGGATCAACTCAGGCGGCACGCTTGACGACGAGAGTTATCAAAAGCAGCTTAAAGCGGCGAATGATTACTATGATGCCGAGGACCGGTTACGTGGCGACTGGCTGACTGGCGCGAAAAAGGGCTGGGCTGAATTTGAGGACAGCGCGACCAATGTTTACTCGCAGGTGCAGACTATTACCAGCAATGCGTTCACCGGGATGGCCAGCACGCTCACCGACTTTTTTACTACAGGTAAATCTAACTTCTCAGATTTCCTGTCTACCTTCCTGAAGGGCACCGCCCAAATGCTTACGCAGTTGGCATTGGTCAACGGAATGAAGTCAGCCTTTGGTGGAACGGCAATAGGTAATTTCTTCGGAATACAGGCCTGGTCAGGTGGTTACATTCCTGAGTTTGATAAGGGCGGCGCGGTTGGCTATACCGGAGATGGGGGAAAATATCAGCCAAAAGGTGTCGTTCATGGCGGTGAATTCGTCTTTACCAAAGAGGCAACAAGTGCGCTGGGGGTTGGAAACCTCTATTCACTTATGCGAAGCGCACAGGGTTATGCAAATGGCGGTTATGTTGGCCACGCTCCGATGTATGGGCTTCAGTCATCATCGGCCGGTGGGGTAAGTATTCAAACGTCCGTAGTTGTTCAAAACCAAAATTCACAGCAGCAGACTTCTGCAAATAACGATGCTGTTTCTCGCGCTTACAAGCAGACTATTGATCAATCTGTTCGGGCAGGTATTGCGAAACAACTTCAGCCTGGTGGCCTCATCTGGAATGCGACGAAATCAAGATGATTTGAGTAGCAAATTTTGTCGTTATGCTAACACCTGATAGGATTAATCCCAATTTTTACTGATGGAATAGAGACATGAAAAAAATTGTCGGTGTGTTATTGCTTTCTTTCTTATTGGCCGGGTGCGAGAAACCTAAAATTGACTCATCAACTGATGATGCAATGAAATCATCTATAGCCAAGGTCAGAGAGTCACTTCCAGAAAATAAACGGGATGAATTTGATAACGCTTTAAAAGTCGTTGCGTTCAGTAACATTAACATGGCTGACCTAATGCGTGCATCGTCGGAAAGTGATAAAGAAGACCTAAGCAAGAAGATGCGCGAACCCTTGTCTGGCAAAACTGGTGATGAAATCATTTCTTATGCTCAGCAAGTTACTGCCGAGAGGGAACTTAAGCAGAAAGAGCAGGCAATTCAGGAAATCAAAGAGCTTGAACAGAAAAAAGCTGATTCTGAGAAGGCCAAAGAAGAGCTCAAAAAAGTACAGGTTCTATCATCTCGATTTAGCCTGGAACCTGAAGAGTATGGGAAGCCACAACCTATTATTCGCCTTGTTGTGAAAAACAATACTGATAAAGCTATTTCCCGAGTGTTCTTCAATGGAGTGATAGCCAGCGATGGACGTTCAGTTCCATGGCTGGAAAAAGACTTTAACTACGAAATTGCGGGCGGGCTGGAGCCGGGTGAAGAAGCTACTTGGGCATTGGCTCCGAATAAGTTTTCTGAATGGGGGCAGGTTGATGCTCCAGCTGACGCGGTCTTCACAGTTACAGTAACGAGAGTAAATGGTGCAGATAAAGAGGCGCTGTTTGATGCTTCTGCCTTTACTGAGCAAGAAAATAGCAGGCTCGAAGATTTAAAGAAAAAATATCTTTGATCTATAGTCACTACTTAACCCGCTTCGGCGGGTTTTTTTATGCCCGGAGGAAACGTGGCAATCGAAACATTCACCTGGCGAACACAGATACAGTCGGGAATGGAAGGGTCGTTCAGTCTAAAAACGCGCTCTGCAACCTTTGGCGACGGCTATGAGCAGATTGCCGGGGAAGGCATCAACCCTGAAAAGCAGTCATGGCCTGTAACCCTAACGGGCAAAAAAACGGACATGCTCCAGGCCCTGAAATTCTTTCGTTCTCACATTACAAAGTCATTCATCTGGACATCGCCAGTTGGTGAAACTGGGCTCTACCGGATTGAGGCCGAATCAATCAAGTCACAGCCCTTATCCAGCAACGTTCTGACCATTTCCGCAACATTCAAACAGGCGTACGCACCATGATCACAGCAGACTATCAAAGCCTTGAGCCCGGTAATAAAGTCCGGCTTATCGAAGTTGATGGCTCTACGTTCGGCGTGGATGATGTACTGCGATTTCACGCATACAACCTCCCGCACACAGAAGAAGAAATCGCTGCCGCTGGTGGCAATGAATCAAAGCTGAAGGCGAAAAGTATCTGGTGGCAGGGGGAGGAATATGCCGCCTGGCCGTATCAAATTGAAGGGCTTGAAGCCTCCACAGACGGCAACAGCGCCCAGCCAACGCTCACGGTTGCAGATATCGATAGCAAGATTACAGCGCTGTGCCTGGCTTATGACGATATGCTACAGGCGAAAGTCACTATCCATGATACCTATTCGCATTATCTCGACGCGAAGAACTTCCCGGAAGGTAATACAACAGCTGATCCACAACAGGTCAGAAAACGCGTTTTCTACATTGATGGAAAAAAAAGCGAAATTCCTGGTGAAAGTATCGAATTCGTACTCGATAGCCCGATGTCGTTACAGGGAAAGATGATTCCTACACGTCAACTTCATTCTCTGTGTACCTGGTGTATCCGGAATAAATATCGCACCGGCGATGGCTGCGACTATGCCGGAACCCGCTATTTCGATAAAAACAACAACCCGGTGAGCGACCCCTCTCTGGATGAATGCAACAGCACGCTTACGGCCTGTAAGCTCCGGCATGGAGACGGCAACGAACTGCCGTTCGGTGGGTTCCCTGGCACGTCTTTGATCAGGAGCTGATATGCGTCAGAAAACCATCGATGCGATTATGGCTCATGCTGCAGCTGAGTATCCTCGCGAGTGTTGCGGCGTGGTGGCGCAGAAAAGCCGTGTTGAACGTTATTTCCCGTGCCGGAATCTTGCCGCGGCGCCGGAGGACAATTTTGTACTTTGCCCCGAAGACTATGCAGCTGCAGAAGACTGGGGGAAGGTGATCGCCATCGCTCACAGTCACCCAGATGCCACGACGCAACCGAGCGAGCTGGATAAAGCGCAATGCGATGCAACCCTTTTACCCTGGCATATCGTGAGCTGGCCGGAGGGGGATTTACGGACCATCCAGCCGCGTGGAGAACTGCCGCTGCTGGAGCGACCGTTTGTGCTTGGTCACTTCGACTGCTGGGGTCTGGTGATGAGCTATTACCGGCAAACACACGGGATAGAGCTTCACGATTACCGGGTCGATTATCCCTGGTGGGAAAACGACTACCCGGACAACTTCTATCAGGATTGCTGGTATGAGTGCGGATTCCGTGAATTCGACGGGCCGCCAAAACCTGGCGATATGGTGATCATGCAGGTTCAGGCTGATAAGTGGAATCATGCGGGGATTCTGCTGGAAGGCAACATGCTACTGCATCACCTTTATGGGCATCTGAGCCAGCGCGTACCTTATGGCGGTTACTGGCGTGAGCGCACAATGAAAATACTGCGCTTTAAAGACTGTTTCTGATAACCGCCTGTGGCAGTTTTTATGGGGGAAAAATGGCTGCATTACTCAATGTTGAGCCGGTCCGCACAATTCGATTGTACGGCGTGCTAGGCGCCACCTTCGGGCGTGAATATCGTTTGTCAGTAGCTTCACCTAAAGAGGCCATCCGCGCCCTGAGCGTTATCGTGCCGGGTTTTGAGCGTTTCCTGAATACCAGTAAGCAACGAGGTTTAACTTATGCGGTATTCAGCGGGAAACGAAACCTCTTAAACGATGAGCTCAGTATGGACAGGAGCAAAGAGGAAATCCGCATCGCGCCGGTGATCATCGGCAGTAAGCGAGCCGGTGTGTTTCAGACAATCCTCGGGGTTGCCCTTGTCGCTGTTGCTGCGTTCGTTACGGGAGGGGCCGCGATCGGGATTGGGGGTACCGCTTTCGCTGGTGGATGGGGCGCTGTGGCGGGGATTGGGGCATCAATGGCGATCGGCGGCGTAGTCCAGATGCTTTCTCCACAGACAACCGGGCTCGCCAGTAAGCAATCTGCGGATAACCAAGCCAGCTACGCCTTTGGTGGAGTAACAAACACGACAGCTCAGGGGAATCCGGTACCACTTCTTTATGGCCGCCGGCGAATCGGCGGCGCGATTATTTCTGCCGGGATTTATGTCGAAGATCAGCAATAAATAATCACCTTCTTTCAGGCCACCTTCGGGTGGCTTTTTTTATGGGCGCAATATGGCAACTGCAATCGCTATAAAAGGCCGCAAGGGCGGCAGCTCAAGTTCCCGAACCCCTACCGAACAGCCTGATGATCTGCAATCTGTAGCAAAGGCAAAAATCCTCGTTGCACTGGGAGAGGGGGAGTTTGCAGGGCAACTGACGGCGAAAGATATCTACCTGGACGGAACGGCTCTTGAGAATGCTGACGGCTCTCAAAACTTCAGCGGCGTTACGTGGGAATTTCGCGCGGGAACTCAGGCGCAAAAATATATTCAGGGCATACCCGGTACCGAAAACGAAATCAACGTGGGAACTGAGGTATCGAGCGCTACAGCGTGGACGCGCACGTTTACTAATACGCAGCTTTCAGCTGTTCGCCTGCGCCTGAAATGGCCTTCGCTTTTCAAGCAGGAGGACGACGGCGATCTGGTCGGTTACTCGGTTAATTACGCGATTGACCTGCAGACGGACGGCGGCACATGGCAGACGGTACTCAATACCAGCGTGACCGGGAAAACCACATCCGGTTATGAACGCAGCCATCGCATCGATTTACCGAAAGCTGGCAGCACCTGGACCATCAGACTGCGCAAAATTACCGCTGACGCAAACAGTGCCAAAATTGGCGACACGATGACGCTCCAAAGTTATACAGAGGTCATCGATGCCAAACTGCGCTATCCAAACACAGCTCTGTTGTACATTGAGTTTGATTCCAGCCAGTTCAATGGCTCTATTCCACAAATTGCCTGTGAACCACGTGGTCGTGTCATCCGCGTACCGGATACTTACGACCCGGAAACAAGAACTTATAGCGGTACGTGGCTTGGGACATTCAAATGGGCCTGGACAGATAACCCTGCGTGGATATTCTACGACCTGGTGGTTAGCGACCGTTTCGGGCTTGGGGATCGTCTCACAACAGCGAACATAGACAAATGGACACTTTACCAGGTTGCACAGTATTGCGATCAGATGGTGCCGGATGGCAAAGGCGGAAGTGGCACCGAACCACGTTATACCTGCAACGTATACATTCAGGAACGCAACGACGCTTATACGGTCCTGCGTGATTTTGCTGCTATCTTCCGCGGGATGACCTACTGGGGCGACGACCAGATTGTTGCGCTGGCGGACATGCCGAGGGATGTTGATTTTACATACACTCATGCGAACGTTATCGATGGCCGGTTTACCTATTCCAGCAGCACCACAAAGAACCGTTATACCAATGCGCTCGTATCCTGGTCTGATCCTGATAACGCCTATTCTGATGCGATGGAACCTGTTTTTGAACAGGCGCTGGTTTCGCGTTATGGTTTTAATCAACTTGAGATAACAGCTATTGGTTGTACCCGGCAATCGGAGGCGAACCGAAAGGGGCGATGGGGGATCCTCACCAATAACAAAGATCGCGTTGTTACTTTCAATGTAGGGGAAGACGGTAACATTCCACAGCCTGGCTATGTAATTGCTGTAGCCGACCGAAATCTTTCCGGACGTGACCTTGGCGGCCGTGTTTCTGCGGTGAATGGTCGTGTTTTGACGCTGGACAGGGCACCGGATGCATCTTCGGACGACAGGATGATTGTCAATCTGCCATCAGGGGTTTCGCAGTCACGCACCATCCAGTCGATAAGGGGCAATAAAGTAACCGTTACGACTGCTTACAGCGAAACGCCTGTGGCTGAGGCCGTATGGGGCATTGAGTCTGATGAGCTCTACGCACAGCAGTATCGCGTTATTACGGTAACTGATAATAATGACGGCACGTTCACAATCGTCGGTGCAAATCACGATCCGGATAAATTCGATCGCATTGATACGGGAGCCATCATTGACCAGCGGCCGGTGAGCGTGATCCCGCCGGGCAACCAGTCGCCGCCTGCGAACATCGTGATCAGCTCGTTTTCTGTGGTACAGCAAAATATCAGCGTCGAAACGATGCGCGTGAGCTGGGACCAAGCGCAGAACGCTATCGCCTATGAAGCGCAATGGCGCCGCAACGACGGGAACTGGGTTAACGTGCCGCGCAGCTCCACCACGTCATTCGACGTCCCCGGGATTTATGCAGGGCGCTACCTAGTGCGCGTACGCGCAATCAATGCCGCAGAAATCTCGTCCGGATGGGGCTATTCAGAAGAGAAAACGCTGACGGGGAAAGTGGGCAATCCACCGAAGCCGGTCGGCTTCATCGCTTCTGAAAACGTGGTATTCGGTATTGAGCTGAGCTGGGGATTCCCCGCGAATACCGACGACACGCTGAAGACGGAAATTCAGTACAGCCTGACCGGGACGGAAGACGATGTGATGCTGCTGGCAGACGTACCCTTTCCGCAGCGCAAGTATCAGCAGATGGGCCTAAAGGCAGGGCAAATTTTCTGGTACCGCGCGCAGCTGGTGGACCGCAGCGGAAACGAATCAGGGTATACAGAGTTTGTGCGCGGGCAGGCCAGCATCGATGTATCCGACATCACCGATGCAATCCTGGAGGACATGAAAGGCTCCGATACGTTCAAAGACCTGATCGAGAACGCGGTGGACAGCAATGAAAAAATTGCTGGCATGGCTGACGACATCAAACAGGCCAACGACGAACTGGAGCAACAGGCGCAGAAAATTGCCCAAAATGCCCAGGATATCGGGAAGGTTCAGACCAGCGTTACAAACCTGTCGAGCAAGGTCGGAGATGTGTCTTCTTCTCTGAACGAGCTTGAGCAGACAGTAGCGACGGCCGATACCGCACTGGGTCAGCGAATCGATAACATCAGCGTGTCTATGGACGGCATGACGGGAGGAGTGAAGAACTCCGCCATCGCGATTATTCAGGGCAACCTGGCGCAGGTAGCGGCGCGCAAAACGCTGTCTGCATCCGTCGCCGGTAACAGCGCGCAGCTGGACCGCATTGATGAGGTGATCGTCAACGAGAAGGAGGCGACGGCGCGCTCGCTGCTGAGTTTGCAGACTGACGTGAACGGCAACAAGGCATCCATCAACAGCCTGAACCAGACGTTCTCCGATTACCAGCAGGCTATGGCCACGCAGGTAAACAGCATCACGGCAACCGTCAACGGGCATACTTCAGCGATCACCACCAACGCGCAGGCCATTGCGAACGTCAACGGGGACCTGAAGGCGATGTACAGCATCAAGGTCGGGTTATCCAGCAACGGCCAGTACTACGCCGCAGGGATGGGAATAGGTGTGGAGAATACGCCGTCCGGCATGCAGTCGCAGGTTATCTTCCTGGCTGACCGCTTCGCCGTTACTCACCAGGCAGGAGCGACCGTTACGCTTCCGTTCGTTATCCAGAACGGGCAGACCATAATCCGGAACACGGTCATTGGAGACGGGACGATTGGAAACGCCAAGATCGGCAGCTATATCCAATCTTCAACCTGGGACGGCACCGGGAACGTTGGCTGGCACATCAACAAATCTGGCTACGCGACGTTTAACAACGTGACCGTTCGCGGCTCGATTTACGCCACAAACGGTAATTTTTCTTTCAATGGCTCCGGCAACACAACGGTGATTAATGGTAATGGCGTAACCATTAATATTCCGGGTGGAGGTCGCATCGTACTGGGGACATGGACATAAAATGCCGACAGGATTATTGATAGAACTTAATGACGGTGGAAAACGAATGGAGATCACGGCGGGCCTGCGGTGCCCGTCATTTGGGGCCAACTTTGACAGTGGCTACCAGAAAGCCAAGTACGCTGATGTTGCCGGTTATGTTTCCGGGGCGCAGGTGCTGTTTATCCCTCACGCGACGGCTTATCTTGATTCAGGGCTGCTTCATAAAATGAACTCGGTCACCATATCCGGTGGACGCGTGACGCAGAACTCAACGATGAAGGATGTAAGCATCAGTGAGCGTGAAAGTACGTACACGTTCCCCGGAAGTCTCTGGCAGATATTTCCGTCAGGCCAGCGTAGTGGGGTGGGGCTGCTAATCAGCAACAGCACTGACTTCACCTCAATAACCAATGCCACGCAGTCAGGGCAGTGTATCTGGAAGGGGACCGTCAATGTCCCCACAGGCGGCTGGGCAGTTCCCACGATAGCGGGGTACGACAAGTCCAAATATATTGTCTTTGGGCGCTGCAATAGCGTTAACACCGTCGATTTCGATGGCAACACGGTCAGGTTCTTCAGCCCTCCATCCACCAACGATGACGCTCCGACGACCGGCACGATAGATATTGTCATCTTCGCCAGTGGTGTGGCGCCGCAGCCGGGCACCGGGCTAAACATCTTCAATGCAGCCGGGGCTTGCACGTTTTCGACGACAAGGCGGCCTTTCGTTTACCTCAATCAACTCTGGACGCCTTCGAAAAATACCGTGAGCATCGGCAGCGGCTATGTTCCGCTGGGCAGATTCGGGCTGATGGCTCACGAAGTAAATGGCATGTACGTGTATCGAATGTTCGGAATAAAAATACAGAACGGCAGTGCTTCAGTTCAGGGTGGGAAATATCTGGGGCGCGAGCGGTATGCAATTTTTGGTAATGACACGGTAACTCCACTGAACCTTCCCGTTCTTCCCGATATATACGTCTGAATAAACTGACTTTTTAATCAACCTCGCTCCGGCGGGGTTTTTTATTGCCTGGAGAAAATATGCTTTATAACACTGGCACCATCGCCATTAACGGAAATACAGCCACCGGCACCGGCACGAACTGGACGGCACCGGCCAGCCAGATCCGGGTTGGCCAGACGTTGTTTGTACTTTCTAACCCGGTACAGATGTTTCAGATCACCGCCATCAACAGTGCGACGTCACTGACGGTTACGCCTGCCGCGTCTCCGGCGTTGAGCGGCCAGAAGTACGGCATTCTGGTTACTGATAGTCTCTCGGTCGACGGCCTGGCGCAGAGCATGTCTCAGCTCATCAAAGAGTATGACGAGAACATCGGCGCGTGGGAGACGTTCGCCACCACCTCAGCAAACCAGAACATCACCGTTACCATCAACGGCACCGCCGTAACCATCCCAGGCATCGGTAAACTGGCTCAGAAAGGGAGCAATGGGGCGGTTGGAGTCTCTGACGGCGGGACCGGAGCAACGAATGCCGCAGGCGCTCGCACAAACCTCGGTTTGGGAAACGTAGCCACTCTTAATACTGGCGAGTCTCGTGAGAACGTAGTTACGGTAGGTTCNNTCGGTTTGGTAGACAGCAATGGTGTCATCCCATTAGAACTGGGAGGAACAGGTGCAAAGACTGCCAGTTCTGCACTCTCAAACCTTGGCGCGCTGGGCTTGAGCGGAGGTACATTAACGAATGCTCTGAATATCGCAGGTATCGCTGGCAACCCTTACGCTTTTACCGTTGAAGGACTTTCAACGGTGGGTAGTGTATGGGTTCATACGGTGATGGTTAACGGTACTCCTCGCTTCAGGGCAGGTGTTGCAGGCATTGGTGGTGCCGTCTCTTACCAAATCGCAGGAAGAAATAATGGCACCGATGCATTCTCAACAATGCTGTCTGTGAAGCCAGGCTCAGTTGTTTACACTTCTGAAAATACCACTAAATCCTCCGATGGCACGCTGAAAGCAGCTTCGCCGGTGGCCAGAATCGTGAAATCTCAGAACGAGAATCAGCGCACCGATATTGATGAAAATGATTTTATCTGGTGCGGCTGCGGTACTGCGAACACCGAAGCTGAAGGAATCAAAATTTCCCGGGTCGATGTTGGTGTTTATGTGCTGACAGGTTCGGCAGGCCTGGCGTCAGAGGGATGGCAGTTACTGCCGCCAATGGACCCTGTCGGCATGGGGGAACTGGGTGTAGTTGAGGCAGAGCAAACCGAAAACGGAGGACTGACTATCCGCCTGTTTAAGCGAAAATACCTGCTAGGCGATGACGGGGAGACCGTCAAAACGAAAGGGGAACCGATGGACGTGCCAGCGAACAGCTGGATCGATGTTCGCCTGGATATGCCTGATGATTCTGCCTTTAATCAGCGGATGAGTCAGGGACTTGAGCCATAGCCGCACGTTGATTCCAGATACTGTTTTGCGGCATCTCTACACGGACACTGACAAACTGATCGGCCGGAATGTCGGCCGCTTCGCCATCTGCGAGACCTTCCCGGGAGTTCCTCGCAAATATCGGTGCCGTCGAGTATTCCCGGTGGAATGTTTTCACGAGCACTGACCCGTCGGCATTTACCTCATAGTCAAGCCAGATCAGGGCCTGCCCGTTGCGATCTTTAGGAATATCAAAACCGCCATCAATCCCACCCCACGCCGCATCAGAGTTCATACCCATGCAGCCCTCGATCAGATACTCTCCGGCTTTCATACGAGTTACAGAACAGCCTTCTGATTCGTCATTAGTTTCAAACGAACCGTCTGCAAAAAGCTTAACTACTGGGGATGCTGCCTTAAGCGTACCGTCGCTGGCTTTCGTGGTGTTCTGCGTTGAATAAAGAGTATGCGTAGTAGAAAAACCAACGTTAGTTAGCCCGGAAACAGTGCCGTTTCCCTGGCGATATTTAAGCCCCTGAGACGTTGATGCTAACTGCCATGAAGTGTATCCGCCCCCAGTTGCATCATGCCAACCGCGCAGCGTTAACATGCCAGTGTAAACATCTACACCGCTTCCCCCGCCCCAGGCATTCGCTCCCAGCTGGATGCCGAAAGACATTCCGAGCGGGTATTGAGTAATCAGATCATACGAAGCGAGTGGCCGGAAATCACGATGAACCTGGGCCATAACAGCGGCTCCGTTTATGTACGATGACACCGGGGCAAACTGACTATCAACGTCTCGTGTAGCGCTGTTTCCCAAACCGACCTTTATTCACCCGCATCAGCAGTCATGGCCAGCTCTGCTGCTCTAATTTTTTGGTTGTATAAAGAATCAGCAGGCATTTCGACACGAACGGACACAAACTGGTCACGCGGGATGTCGACCGGATCACCGTCACTTACGCCGTCTATTTCGTTCCTGGCGAACGCTGGCGCATCAGGGTGAGTGCGGTGATAGGTTTTCAACAGTAAAGATCCATCGGCGTTAACCTCATAATCCAGCCAGATAAGCGGTTGCTTGTTGCGATCGGTTGGGATGTCAAAACCGCCATCGATGCCGCCCCATGCTGCATCTGAGTTCAGCCCCTGACATCCTTCAACCAGATATTGGCCGGTGGCCAAACGGGTTACAGTGCAGCCCTCCGATTCGTCATTCGTCCGGTATGAGCCATCCGAGAATATCGCCACCACTGGCGATGCAGCTTTCAATGTACCGTCGCTGGCGCGGGTCGTGTTGGCTGTGCCGTAAAGCATGTTAAAGGTTGAGGTTGCGGAGGTTCCTGAGGTGTTTCTTGCCAGGACCCCCACCACCCCAGTTCCGTAAGCAACGCTGATGATCGCATGTGTATCTTCAGCTGCAAAATATAGCGATGCAGCATAAGATGTTTGTGAGTTAACAGTTTTGTTGTTACGAAATACACGAGAACCTTTATCCATGAGGTTTGCCCATACTTCAGCAACTGTATCTGCGTTGAATGAGTTTCCTTTGCCTCCGAACCCAAACGCGCCCACCTCCATTACATTTCCCACTGACATTCCAACGTTCTTAGTCGCGCTACTTCCTAAACCGACGTTTTATAGATTGCCCTGCGGCAGCCATGCCGATAACTTCACCTGATTTTTTTGCAGAAAATATTGGGTGAAAAACATGCAAATTGGCTACGTAAGGGTGTCAACAAATGACCAAAATACGGATCTCCAGCGACAAGCTCTCGAACGCGCAGGATGTGAACAGGTTTTTGAGGAAAAAATGAGCGGGACGGTAGCGAACCGGCCAGCGCTTAAAAAGCTTCTGCGAACTCTGAATGAGGGCGATACGCTGGTAGTGTGGAAGCTGGATCGCCTCGGGCGAAGCATGCGAAATTTAGTTCTGCTGGTGGACGAACTCCGGCAGCGCGGCATCCACTTCAAAAGCCTTACGGACAGCATCGACACTTCCAGCCCAATGGGGCGTTTCATATTCCACATCATGTTGGCCCTGGCCGAAATGGAGAGGGAGTTAATCGTGGAACGCACCCGGGCAGGATTGGCGGCAGCCCGGGAGAAGGGACGCATAGGTGGCAGGCGTCCGAAGTTAACCCCAGAGCAATGGGCGCAGGCTGGCAGGTTGATTTCAAACGGCGTGGACAGAAAGCAGGTGGCAATTATCTATGATGTTGCTGTCTGTACGCTTTATAAAAAATTCCCTGCATCCAAACCGGCTTAAATTTGTGCATCTGGCATTTCAGACGGAAAATTTACAAAAATAATAATTCGAAGCCTGATAGAAACTTAGAAACGAAGCGGTGAAGCTTTAAACAGTCGCTACGACTAAGGTGTATTGCGCGCTGGCAGAAACGAAACTACTGTATATAAAAACAGTGTTTGAGGTATGCGTAATGGAATTTATCAGGCCTACTGAACTGCGAGAAATTATCGCCATCCCACTATACAGCGATTTGGTGCAATGTGGTTTTCCCAGCCCCGCAGCTGATTATGTAGAGCAGCGTATTGATCTTAATGAGTTGCTTGTTTCCCATCCCAGCTCAACTTATTTCGTTAAAGCCGCAGGGGATTCGATGATTGAAGCGGGGATCAGCGACGGTGATCTGCTGGTGGTTGATAGCTCACGGACTGCTGAACACGGAGACATTGTGATTGCGGCTGTGGATGGGGAATTTACTGTTAAACGCCTTCAACTGCGTCCAACTGTTCAGCTCAATCCGATGAACCGTGCTTATAGTCCGATTGTGGTAGGCAGCGAAGATACGCTGGACGTTTTCGGCGTAGTTACTTTCATTGTTAAATCGGCCAGCTGATATGTTTGCGCTCTGTGATGTGAATTCATTCTACGCATCATGCGAGACAGTGTTTAGGCCCGATTTGAGAGGACGGCCGGTGGTTGTTCTTTCGAATAATGACGGCTGCGTCATAGCGCGCAGCGCCGAGGCCAAAGCTGCTGGAATTACAATGGGGGAGCCTTTCTTCAAGCAAAAGGAGCTTTTCCGGCGTGCTGGGGTTGTTTGCTTCAGCAGTAACTACGAATTCTATGCTGACATGTCGAACCGTGTGATGACCACGCTAGAGGAAATGAGCCCTCGCGTCGAAATCTACAGCATCGATGAAGCTTTTTGCGACCTGACAGGAGTTCGCAGCTGCCGGAACCTGACGGAGTTTGGCAAAGAGATCCGCGCAACGGTTCTGAAGCGTACACATCTGACAGTTGGGGTTGGCATTGCACAGACAAAAACACTCGCTAAGCTGGCAAATCACGCCGCTAAGAAATGGCAGCGCCAGACTGGTGGGGTGGTTGATTTGTCCAATATCGACCGTCAGCGCAGATTGTTGGCTCTGGTACCAGTAGAGGACGTGTGGGGCGTCGGCAGGCGCATCACCAAGAAGCTCAATGCTATGGGTATCAAAACAGCTCTGGACCTCTCAGAACAAAGCACATGGATTATCCGCAAACACTTTAACGTGGTACTCGAGCGAACCGTCAGAGAGCTTCGCGGTGAGCCATGTCTGGATCTGGAGGAGTTTGCGCCAGCAAAGCAGGAAATTGTTTGCAGCAGGTCGTTTGGTGAACGCGTTACAGAGTACGAACAAATGCGTCAGGCTATTTGCTCCTATGCCGCTCGGGGTGCTGAAAAGCTTCGCGGTGAGCACCAGTATTGCCGCTTTATCTCTGCATTCGTTAAGACCTCTCCCTTTGCGCTTAACGAGCCATATTACGGTAACAGTGCGTCCATGAAGCTTCGCACCCCCACTCAGGATTCCCGAGACATCATCAACGCTGCGGTAAAGTGCCTGGACAATATCTGGAAGGATGGTCACCGATACCAGAAAGCCGGCATTATGCTTGGGGACTTCTTTAGCCAGGGAGTGGCCCAGCTCAACCTGTTCGACGACAGTGCCCCACGAGCTGGTAGCGAGAAGCTAATGGAGGTGCTCGATCACCTGAACGCTAAAGATGGAAAAGGAACACTCTACTTTGCCGGGCAGGGCATACAGCAGCAGTGGCAGATGAAGCGTGAAATGGTTTCTCCGCGGTACACCACCAGGTTCACCGACCTTCTGAAAGTGCGTTGATTTTAAGCTATAATTATTTCAATAGTTCGAATCATCAATATGATTTCTATCCTAGTAACTTAATTGAATAATCTTAGATTGAGATTAAAGTCGTGCAAAGAAGATATATTTGGAAAGATCCGCGATGCGAAACCGGACAAGATTACATTTGATGATGTTTATAATTTAAATATTCTCGCATCATAAAGCGTAATCTATCATAGTAAATGATGAGGCCTGGTGTTAATATGACCTCAACTAATATTGATTAAGTGACATTAGTACCGCAAAATAATTATCAATAAGGTTGATGAAACTGTTGTTCAAAAAAATATGGCCTGAGTTGTCAATTGATAAAAGTTTATTTTCCTCAGCAGAAGATAAAATCCTGTTAATTTGAGGTCTGGAGATCTTAAGTTTAGAGTATAAGGATGAGCGTGTGCAATTAGTTTTATACAGACTGGAATGGTAACCAATAATCTGATTATAAAGATGGAACATGATTATGCGGCCACCGACTCTTTCTAGGAAAACTTTCGTTAAGGGCACAAAAGAAGTAATCGAGTAGCCAAGAACCAGATGAGATGAGTAATTACTAATTACATTAATGAGTTCTTTATGATATATATTCCCACTTTTAATTGCAAATAGATCCTCATAATCACTTCTCTTTACTCTTGGATACGACACTCTCATAAAGAACAAAAACATTTC